>NZ_AP043809.1:0-66461 GCF_055382915.1 Rhabdothermus arcticus | reverse complement strand
ACTGTTTTTCCTTCGCTGGGACCGAAAAGAAGAAGCCCCGCGCGTGCGGTGCATCGGTGGGTCCAGCCGCTCCCCAGACCACCGTCTTGAGCGTGGCGACGATCCGCCTTTCCCATTCCGGGTTCTCCTCGGCGCCTTCCGCCATGCCCGGGGCGACGTCGACGACGGCGTAAGCGGCTCGGCCCTTGATGCTCAAGCTCCGGCCGGCCGCGCCACGGCACCCGCGTGTTCGGTCCCTGGAGCTTGGAGCGCAACGCCGATTGCCCGTCGTCCTTCGACCCTAAAATTCACTAAGCAGTACGAGTGGGCGTATGCCCACGCCTATCCCAGCTCCGAGGCGCGGGACGCCTACCTACCTGAGTGGCTCCACTTCGACAACTGGCACCGGCCGCACATCAGCCTGGGCAACCAGGCACCGGTCTCAACGTTGGGGCTTGGCGTGAACAACGTGGTGAGACTGCACACTTAGAGGAGGAAGTTAGAGGTGTTGTTCGACATTACTTCCTCAAGGGGCGTCTTCAGCTCGTGCTCGCTGCGAGGCCCGATCGCATTACACTGTGAGTTCTGGTGTCTAAAGATTCCTAGTTCGCAGCTATGGCATAAAATGCCAAGCTTCCGCAAACTTCCCATTCGACTTGTGTTACGTAAGTTGCGTAAATTGAGGCGCTATCAACCTCCGTGGCAGGGGGCAAAGTCGGGATCCACGACCTTGGACGGGTCCACGACGCCCCACCCGGTCTCGGGGTTCCAAACGCCGCCGTTCGAGGCTGCCGCCTTGAAGCAGGTCATCACCATGTCATAGAGCGCCCGCGTGCCCCAGCGTCCCCGGTAGGGGTCGCCGTGCCAAACCTCGTTGGAGTAGAGGTAGAGCCCGATCAGTCCGGCCAGCCGCTGGGAGGCCACGGACGTCGAGGGTGAGGGGTGACCCCACACCCCCGCGAGCAGGCCCGTGGGCGCCGACCCGGCGATGGGCATGATGAAGTCCAGCCCGTCGCCGTAGTTGGAATTCGGGTAGCGGTCGAAGACCCAAGCGCCCTTCGCCTCGTCGTAGTGCAGCCACCCCGAGCCCACCCCGATCGCCGAAGGGCAGTTGGTGGGTGAAGAAACGGTATCCCGCCCGTCGTTACCCGTTGGAAGGGTGATGAGCAGCCCTCGGTCTCGAGCTTGGTCTGGATAGTAGCAACCGGTCAGCTCCAGCCATGTGGTCGAGCTTGCGATGATCGCCGTGCGCTTGAGCCAGGTATAGGTGATCGTTTGATTGTTGTAGTTTCGGGTCGCGGTGCCCTTCTGGGCGAAGTCCCAGACCCAGGGCGCGAGAGCGGCGGCGCTGCCACTGACGTTGCCCACGTTGGGGTCGGAGATCGGCAGCCACTTCACCTCGTTCATCCAAAAGCCGGCCCCGGCGTAGCCGTCGTTCCAGGTGCCGCCCCCGCCGCCGAGGATGACCTCGTTGCCGTGGCAGTAGTCGCCCCAGGTCCACGTGGGGACCTCGGAGACGTTGGGTTGGGCGCCGTAGCAGGGGGCCTGCCCTTGCACCCACTCCGGGGGTGGTGCGCCCCAATGCTCCCGGGTCCAGTCGTCCTTGTTGGGGTCCTCGGGATTGAGCAGCGCCTCCGTCTCCGGGATCCACCAGGCCAGGGCCTCCTTCGATACGCCCTTGGTGGGGTCCTCGGGGGGTGGGGCGGTTTCGTCCAGGGCCAGGTGCCCAAGCACGTCCGCCCGAACCCGCATGTAGAGCGGCTGCTTGCCCTCCTGGTCGTAGTTCATGTCGTATCCCCAAAAGGCTCGGAAGTCCGGGCTCCCGGTGTCCGGTGTGATGACGTAGATCGGATCGCACCCCACCGGGAGACGCACCCAGGCTTCCTCGAGGCCGAGGGCCCAGACATAGGGACGATCCGGGCCAATGGAAAGCTCTCCGGGCTTTCCAAGGCCGTACTTGACGAAGCTCCAGCCGTCCTGCCCCGGCCAGGGCGGGACCCGGGTGTAGCGCCAGTAGGCGGGATCGTTGGGAAGGCCCGGCCCCGGCTCGCCGCAGGTCCAGCGGGGATCAACGGCGGGATAGACGCGGAGCCGAACCTGGGTCTCGCGCGGGGTGGGGCTCCCCACCCGGACGGTCAGGGTGTGGTCCCCGAGGGGCGCGTCCGGGGCGAGCTCGATGCGCACCGCGGCGACGGTGCCCTTTTGCTCGGGAGGAGCGTTGTAACCGTCGAGGAGTGTTGTCCCAGCGAACTCGGCGTGGCTGATCCAGCTTGGGGGGGAAACCAATGTTACCGGGACCTTGCCATCCTGAAGGGCCACCAGAAACCTGTCGAAGTCTTTATCGTTCTGGGCTGCGTAGAACTGCACCCAGAGCTCCGTCCACCCCCCTTGACGCACCGGGAAGGGGCGGTCCAGGCCCATGAGCTGGGTGATGTGGTAGTCGGGGTCGGGCGGTGAGGTGTTGGGAAGGGATGAGGGTCCGGGGTTGCAGGCTGTGAGGACGAAAGCTACCGGGAGAGCAAGGAAAAGAAAACGCTTCATACGAAGCCTCCTCCGCTTCGACAGCATATGCAATGCTTTGCGAAAACGGCACTACTTTGACCCTCTTAGGGGCTATAACGGCCATCACGTCCGGTAGCACCAGCCTAGTGCAAGCGCTGGCTCTTGTGGAAAGGCCGGTGCTCATCCAAGGCTTGCTGGAGTTCTAATAAGGGGTCACGGACCTCCTCTTGCATGGGGTTGCCTGCCACCCGCAGAGCCATCTCATCCAGCGCTTCCTTTGCTTGTTCTCGTTCTTCAGGGCTTTGGCCTAGGCGTCGGGTCCTTTGCCTTTCAGGGAAGCCTCCCCGCCCTTGAGGAACCGGTTGCGTCAGACAAGCAGGGTCTTGTAGCAGACCCCGTGCCTTTTTGAAGGCTCACTCATCGAAAGCTCCCCTCGAAGGATGCTTAACACAATGGCAACCTCCTCCAAAAGGCGTTTGCTCCGCAAAAGCACTGGTGCTCCAGCTTCTTTTAGCCATTTTGATGATACGCAACTCCTTCTTACCTTGCAGGTGGTACCGTTTAAACTGAAGCACTACACTCCAAAGCCATACACCTCAACCGCTTCCGCTTGGCGAAGGGCCTCAGGTTAAGAGACGAAAGGCTGTCCCGGTCCGTATGCCCCAGCCAGAGGCTTCAGCAGCAGTAGTAGTAAAAGGAGGCCCAATCAGTTAGAAGGGAAAAACCAGGAAGCCACGGAGCACAAAGCGGCATACGCCTACCAGATGCTTCTATCTGAACTGCTCCAACCCAAACCGCTGCTCCATAACCTTAAAGAAGGCTTTGATCTTCCAATGACGCTGGCCCAACGAACCAAGGTGGGGTGGTCGCATCTAACTTATCGGTGGCTAACGGAGGAGTGGTTAATTGAAGAGCTTATGCTCTATTTGACTGTAAATGGTATAGGCTTCATCAAGAAACGCTTTGGCATCGTTCTCTTCACCAGCCTTTTTCTTCTCCACTGCCTTTTCAAGAAGTTGGTGAAAACGCTCGTGCAGATCTTCGACCGCCGCGTTTGGATGGAGTTGCAACCACCTGCCCATTAGACATTCCTGGGGGCTCGCGAGCTCGGGTTCAGAGCCGCCTTCGATGAAGGCGGCGACCCGTTCTATGTGCTGGAAGTGAGCAAGAATCACCTGTTCGATGTCCATCAATCCTCCCCTCAAAGCACCTCAGCTAGTTTTTGGGCGTATTCCTGAGCTTCGATTCGAACCAAGCCAAGATTCGATCCCGTGGGAGCGGTAAGGCCCAGAGATCCTTTATCTCCAACCGCGTAAATAATGAAATAGGCTTGATCACCGCGAATCACGACCTCCTTCAAATGGCCAAGATGAGTGGTGGTGCTAATTCTCCTTCCAAGGCCGTGCGCAGTTGCAGCCATAGCTGCAAGGCGGGTAGCGATCTCACTTTCCCCAAGTTGGGCGATTGGAAGTCCGTCGGCGCTTGCAACGATAATTTCTTTGAGCTCGGGAAGTGCCGCCTTGAGATCCCTTAAGATTTGATCTAGCTTCTCCTGTTTCGACATGTTCACTCAGCCTCCTTCAAGCGTCTACACCTATCAGCTCGAGCAGTTGAATGAGAGGGCGTGCGGCTTCTTCGGGATTGCGCGGATCTAAGCCCACAACGTGCTCGAGCGGGGTGCCAAGAAATAAGGCCACCTCTTCAGGTTCCCAAACCTTTGGCTGATCAAGATGGGTTACCCCTACCACGTAGGGGGATGGCACGCGACTTTTAATGAAATCCAAGATGTGCCGTGCTATAGGGAGTGTCTGCGGTTGATCGGCTCGCACCATAAGGAGTATTCCCAGAGCCCCTTCTGCAAGGATATCCCACATAAAATCAAAACGATCTTGTCCGGGTGTTCCGAAAAGATGCAAGGTTCGGCCATCGAGGTGGAGCATTCCATGATCCAAAGCAATCGTGGTCGTCGCTTTTCCAATGGGCTCAGTCGCAGGGACGTCGGTGTCGATTACTTCGGTTTCCGAAAGAGCGCGAATGAGGGTACTTTTTCCTGACCCCACCGGTCCCGCGACGATGATTTTGAGAGCACTCATCGTTTAACTCCAAAGCGAAACTTAATAGCTGTCATCACCTTGGTTATGGTGTTTCCCCTTCCCACATGTCGCTTTTGCTTTCGAGGAGCAGGGGCGATTGCGCCCAGGGCTTGAAGCTTAAAAAGCAAATACCTTACTTCTGTAAGCTGCATGTCGAGCAGCTCCGCCAGTTGATGTGCGCTGGCTCCTTTGGAAAGGGGCAACCAGACCTTATCCAGGAAGTGTGCGAGGCGGGGATCGCCGTAAGCCAAAGAAGCATTCCTTAGAGTGAAGATGGTACCGGGCAGGGGGAGGTTTTTGGCCGTGGCGATTTCGTCGTTAAGGGTGGCCAGCTTGAGCAAGAGCTCCTCAACGGGAAGGTTGAGCGAGGAATTCTGATCAGGAATTGAAGGGTCGGGGTTGAATGAAAATGACACATTCTTGTCCCTAAGGGATATTAGGCGAAAAAGCTCCTCCTCCAACTGGCTTTTTCTAAGCGCCGCCTCCCCCTTTTGTGCATGAACAATGTGCCTGTTTGAAATATAGAGCTTGAGTCGCTCATCGTTCAACTTGCTACCACTCTCATCCAAAGATAAATATCCACCCGATTGTTGGGCTAAAAACGACAACAAGTTAAGTAAGTCGATGTCCTGTAAGCTTCCGAAGATCGCCACCCAAATCCTCCTGGATGACCGAAGACGGTCAACCCAAGGAATTTTGCTTTTTTTAAGCGGGGATGTCTATCCCCCAAATGGGGGTAGGGAAGGAGGTATCAAATCCACGCGAGAACGCGCCGGGGATTTCCCCGGCGCGTGCAGTCCTCGGTTTGGGTTGGCAGGTCAGTCCGTGGTGGGGATGCCGAGCTCCCCGGCCAGGGCCCGGAGGGCCTCCTCGAGGTCCAAAAACCGGGTCACCCGGGCCACCACCCGGTCTTCGACCCGAGCCTCGAGCACGTCGCCCAGGTCGGGGTCGTACAAGCGAATGATCTCGTAACCCTGCCTCTCTAGCGGGTTTCGGATGCGTTCTGCGCTCATATCGCCCTCTCGAATACCCATGCTTCATCGGTCCTTCCGTCCGGTAGACGCCGGAGATTCGCGATCTCCCGTTTCGTCATGGAAAATGAATTGCATGAACATCTTGATCTCCTCGCCCTTTTCGCTACTGCCCGAGTGGCTCCTGGAGCGCCTGCCGAAGCTCGCGACGGAACGTCCCGGAGCGTTCTCGGAACTTACATTGGCTGTCCTCGCGCTCGCCCTGGTGTTCGCGCTCTACCAGCGGGGGAAACGCGGTAAAGGGGTTTTCGAACTTCGGGCCTGCCTGCATCCGGGAAGGGTCTTGGTCCTGACCTTTGGTGGGGTCCTGGGCGGCACCATCCTGCTCTTGCTAGCCCCGCTCACGAGCATCAATGCGCCCTTCCTCGGGTCAGCGTCCACGCTTGGGGTTCTTCTCGTCCTTTATGAGGTTTCCCTATACCTTCCCTCGTCCGACACTCATCGGAGGGGAAACCTGCATCCTTTGCTGGTCTGCTGGTACCTCATCCGGCAGCGGACGCCGGAGAAAAAAGCACTGGACCGCAGGCTCCTGTTTCTCCAGAATGCTATGGTCGTTGTGTCCCTGCTCCTCGCCTTCTACTTCGCCCTGAGCTTCTTGGTGGCCCTTGGGCCGCATGAGCCCCTCCTGCGGCCCCTCATTTTCTTGCTGTTCGTCGCTGTACTGCTGCTTTGGCTGCGTGCGGGATACAACCCTCTTTGCACCGCGGGTTATCTATTGCTTTCTGCTCCGATTTTAGTAATTGGGAGTTGGGCGGTAAGCTCGAACCTCATTTCGATTTTGGAGAAGTTCATTTAGATCATTACGTGCGGCTTCCGGGCCGCGCCCCGCTCAAGCCTCCGGGGGATAGTAGGGATGGACGCGTTTGTCGTCCTCCTTCTGTATGGTCCTATGCAGGTCGTCATAGGGTTTGAGGAATTCCTCGTAGAGAACCTCACCTGGGTGAGTGGGTGACCGGTTTTTCGGCAAGCGCATCCGCTTCATGCTCAAAAATCCCCCTGATTCTTAAAGGCCATTCACGTGTCCTGCTCTGAGCAGCACTTCGTTTGGACCCAAAAGAAGAAGCCCCGCGCGTGCGGTGCATCGGTGGGTCCAGCCGCTCCCCAGACCACCGTCTTGAGCGTGGCGACGATCCGCCTTTCCCATTCCGGGTTCTCCTCGGCGCCTTCCGCCATGCCCGGGGCGACGTCGACGACGGCGCAAGCGGCGCGGCCCTTGATGCTCAAGCTCCGGTTCGCCGCGCCGCGGCACCCGCGTGTTCGGTCCCTGGAACTTGAGGCGCAACGCTGATCGCCCGTCGCCCTCCCATCCTTGAAAAACATACTAACGAGTATTAGTGTGCTTTTATCTTCCCTTCCTGGGTTATTCTTGAACTATGCCATCTATGGGGGAAAGCGATCGTATCCCCGAGCCCACCACGGTCAGCCTGGACCGGCACGGACGCGTCCTCGTGCCCGCCGGGTTCCGGGAGGCCATGGGGCTGAAGCCCGGGGACCGGATGGTGGTCTTCTTGGAAGATGGCCACCTGGTCTTGAAGCCCTGGGAGGCCGTGGAGGCGGAGATCTGGGCCGAGCTCGCGAATGGGGGCGAGGCGGATGGCTAGGCCGGCGTACGTGCTCGATGCCCGGGCCCTGGTCGCCTACCTGCGCCGCGAGCACGGCTACGCGCGGGTGCGGGAGGCGTTGCGGGCGGGAGCGGCGATCAGCGCCGCCAGCCTGGCCGAGGCCCTGGCCGCGGTCCGGGCCCCGGGGCGGGACCTCAAGGGGCTGCTGTCCCGGCTCAAGGCCCTCGGGCTCTTGGTCCACCCCTTCGAGGAACGGGACGCCCTCTTCGCCGCCACGCTGGAGGGGGAGGCCGACCCGGCGGCCCGGGCGCTGGCGGCGAGGCTCGGCCTGCCCCTCCTCTCCCCCGAAATGCGCGACTAATCCGCCATGCTGCAGGCCCTTCCGAACTACGAGGACCCTAAGAAGCGCCGCCTCGAGGCGGTGCGGGCGGCGAGCGAGCGGGACGTCGAAAGTCTGTTACAGCTTTTCGCCTTCTACCTCGCCACCAAGTCCAGGAAGCGTGCCCGCACGAGCCTCAAGACCTACGCGCTCTACGGGCTCGGGGTGCGGGACTTCATCGCCTGGGCCTGGCCCGAGGGGTCGCCCGGGCCCCGGGTGCCGCTCTTGAAGGCCACCCCCGACGACGTGGACCGCTGGCTCTCCGGCCTCCTGGATCGCGGCGGCCACCTCGAGGCCGCGAAGGGGCGGCCCCTCGCCCCCGCCACCGCCGCCGCCTACCTGGCCGGGCTGCGGGCGTTCTACAAGGCCCTGGTCTGGGCCCGGGCGGTGGAGAAGAACCCAGCCCTCGAGGTCGCCCCGCCCCGGGATCCCACGCCCCGGGGGGAGCGAAGGCCGGCGCTGCCGCTCGCCTTATATAAGAGGTTGTTGGCCCAGCTCTTGCTCAACGAACCTGAGCAGCTCCGCGACCGCCTCCTCCTCCGCCTGATGGGCGACGTCGGCCTCCGGGTCTCCGAGGTCGAGGGGCTCGATGTCGCCGACTTCGACCCCGTGGAGGAGGAGGTCCACGTCCGCGCGGGCAAGGGGGGCAAGGCCCGGACCGTGCCCCTCCCCCACGACCTGGCTGCGGAGCTCCTGGACTGGCTCGCGGTGCGCTCCGCTTTCGCCGCCCCCGGCGAGGAGGCCCTCTTCGTCAACCTCGGAAACCGCAAGGCCCGGGGGCGGAGGCTCCGGGCCTGGACGATTCGCAAGCGCCTGGCCGGGCGCCTCCGTGCGCTCGGGGCCCCGGAGCGCTACCACGGGCCCCACAGCCTCCGGCACCTGGCCGGGACCCGGCTCTACCGGGCCACCGGGGACCTCTACGTGGTCGCGGCGCTGCTGGGCCACAGCGACGTGAGCACCAGCCAGATCTACGCCAAGATGGACCGGTCGCGGCTTAAAGAGGCGGTGCGGCGGCTAGCATAAATCAGCCATCGGGTCTGGGTCATGGTGCCCGGCTTCGATCCGGGAACGCAAGGCTGATGTCGGAACTTCGGAGGGCAACCCTTCGCAAGGTCCTCAGCCCGAGGTTGGCACGGGACCAGGAGGTTTTTCGTGGACTCTGGTCGTTCGGGTCGTCGCTTTTGCAAACAGAATTTTTCGAAGCGAGGGGGATGTAATAAGGATAAGGATGTCGGCTTTGGGTCTGGGCTATCGACAATACTTCGTCGAGCGCTCGCTGGAATATCTGTGCCAGGGGCTTAGTAGTGCTTTGCCATTTCATCAAGTAGGAACCGTGATCAAGCCGCGAAACCTCAAGCGCTACTGGACTGGTTTCAACGGGCATTGAATGCCTTCGTTTGCTACCTTTAGCTCACAACTCCACCCCGGCGATCTTGAGCAAGGCATGACTGCGCACCAGGTTGTGCGCCAGCAGGATGAGGTTCACCCGGGCCACAAAAGACCAAAAGCGCTTGCTCTCTAAGCGGTGAAGACCAAAGGAACGCACCAGCACGCTAAACCGCGTCTCGATCCAGTTCCGCACCCGGCCCATCCACGGGCACCAGCCCGTCTCCACCTGCCGCCCACCTCGGATACGGTAAGGCGGCGTCTTCACCCCTTCCACCCAGCGGAAGCCCCGGTCCCCCAAGACGTTGGGAAGGTCGGCCACGAGCTCTCTGGCCCAGGTCTCCCGGGCGTTGCCGGGAAGAATAGCCCAGCGTACAAAGCAGCCCCGTTCATCCATCACCGCCGCCAGGGCAAATCCGGAGAAACCCCCTAAGGGGCCTCGGCCCACCGCCGCTTCCGGCATAGCGTGGGTGTGGATGCGGTGGCCCTGGGCCAGGGGGATCGGCTTGAGGTCCACCACGAAGAGGTCGTCCTTGGGGTTGGCCAACTCCTGAGCCAGGCGGGCGAGGAGGGGGGAGGCATTCCCAAGCACCCGGTGAAAACGGGAGTAGTGGGGGGTTCGGGGGAAAAGGTGGCGATAGGCCTGGGTGATCAGGCGGTAGCCCTTATAGAGGTCAAGGCCGAAGAGGGCGATCACCAGGGCGATGGTGAGGAGCTCGCTGTAGGAGGCCTTCTGCTTAGGTTGCCGGGGCAGGCGAAGGCCTTGGGCCGCCAGCCTTTTGAGCGCGTCGTCTACCCAGATGAACGTGGCAATGATCAGGTCCTCGGGGTCAAGATAATAAAGGGGCTGTTCGCGATCGTTCCTCATCACAGCCCCCCTTTTGCTTGATAAAAGCTCTTAGGTCAAGTAGCAAACGGGGAAATCGTTTTTATAGCCATGTTCGCATTGACCCCGATGGCTGCGATTGCGGCTAGCTAAACCCATCGTTCGGGTCGGAAGGCTTCTGCCAAAAGGGACTTCTCGAGTTGTTCCTGTGCGGCACGGCTCTCCTCTTGGGCTTTCTGGATGCGCCGGGCTTCTTCCTCGAAGGCCTCGATCTCTTCCACAATGCGGCGTTGGGTTTCGAGGGGAGGTAAAGGAACTTCAAGACTTCGAAGCATGGTTAAGTTGATGTTGTCTTGAGCCATTCCTCGCCCTCTGTTCGCCACTTGAGGGCCAGCGAACTGCAAATAGTGAGCCAGATACTGCGTGTCAAGCGATTCGGAAATATTGAAAATGCCTGCGATTGCCTGATTCGTGGCAGCCTCTATATCGAGGATTGCTACTTTACCAATTGTTGCAAATATCGTGAAGAGTATCGTTCCTACAGGGAACAGCTTGGCGCTAGAAGAGGTTAGACCTTCTTCGGTTATCGTTTCCTCGGTAGAGGAAACGTGGAAAGAGGTGATGTCCGATATTTTAACCCACGGGATATCGCCTCCCCAATAGCTGGGGTTCCCGCGTCTAGGAGTTCCGCCGCTTTTTACCGTTGCTATTTCCCCCAGCCTCACCCACCGCCACCCCTCCTTCTCCGCCCGGCCGAAGACTTCGGCCAGCTTGGCGGACAGGAGGGCGGCAGCTTCGCGCTCGGTCTCGGCGTGGCGCTCTTTGATGGCCTGCAGATGTGAGAAGGCCTCGTCCAGCCAGGCCACGATGCGGCGTTGGGTTTCGAGGGGGGGGAGGGGAACTGATGCTGTGTATACGTCTTTGTCCGTAACTGCGGGATAAGATGCACCCCGCATTTTAGGAAGGACCTGCGAAAGAACAAGTTCAGATCGTGCGAGGTGGTAGAGAAAACGCGAGTCAATCAAGTCTCCCCTTGGTCGTAGTACACAGAAGCCTGTTGAACAGATCTGCCCATCAAGTTTTCGGGGTATCCAAGATACCTTGCGCAAATAAGGACGTGTTGTCGCGAAAATTACGTCGCCAGCACGAATGGGCTTGCGTGCTCGAGAAGGGGCATGTTCCCCTCGCAGCTTTTGGTAGCCCTCAATTTGTCCATGGAGAGTCACGCTAGAAAGGTCAACATAGAAAAACTCTTCTTCTGGTTCGGGCTTTCGCTGCTTTATCCGTTCGGTAATTTCCCCCAACCTCACCCACCGCCACCCCTCGGGCAGCGGGTCCCCGGGGCGCAAAGGCTTGCGGGCGGTCACTTTGTCTCCCCCTCCGGTTCCACCAGCTCCAGGAGGTCGCCTATGCTGTCCAAAATCGCTTCGTGTTGGGCCTTAAGGCGTCGCAGGAGAACCGCGGGCGGTTCGTGCTCCAGCTGTTCTGTGGGATTGGGGTTGTAGTGGGCGGCCGTGAGGTTATAGCCCGCCTCGCGGATTTGATCGAGGGTCGCGGTCCAGCTCTTTTCCGTTGTGGCGGCTTCATGCCAGCCCTCCTTTTGGGGCTTCACCCACTCCCGCCAAAGCCTGAGGGCCTCGGGAAGGTCATTTTCTGGAATGGGCCGCCGGGTCTGCGTTAGGCTGAATCCGTCGGCCTGTACGTCGAAAAACCAAACCACGTCGGCAACTTCCTCACCTGGGTGGGGTTTTTCTACATAGAGAATATTGGTCTTTACTCCGGTGTAGGGCAAGAAGACCCCGGGCGGCAGGCTGATCACTGCACGGACGCGGTTTCGTTCCAGCAGCTCCTTTCGAATTTTCCCGATCACCCCACCGCGGAAGAGCATTCCCTCGGGCAAGATCACCGCGGCCCGTCCTCCGGGCGCCAGCGAACGCAAAATGTGCTGTAAGAAAAGGGCCTCGGTGGCTGCGGTGGGGTAGGGGAAGTTTTGCTGGACGCTTTTATGCTCCTTGCCCCCGAAGGGGGGATTGGTGAGGATCAGGCTGTGACGCGGCAGGGAGGGGTCCAGGACGTTGATGTTAAGCGTGTTGCCCACGTGCACGTCGGCTTCGGTTAGGCCGTGCAATAGGAGGTTCATGAGGCCAAGCAAGTAAGTAAGGGGCTTTTTCTCCCGGCCCGAAAAGCGACGCTGCAAGGCGCGGTAGTCTTCCCCTGAAAGCCCTTCGCCGTAACGTTCACGCAACCACTCAAAGGCACCCACCAAAAAACCGCCGGTGCCCATGCCTGGGTCGTAAACGGTGTCTTCGGGTACGGGCTCGGCCATCTCCACCATGAAGCGCACCAGGTGCCGCGGGGTGTAAAACTCCCCGGCGAGGCCTGCTGCGTTGCCCATCTCTTTGAGTAGTTCCTCGTAGACCATGGAGAGGGCGTAGACGTCTTCTGCGTTGAAGAAGTCGATGCGGTCGATCACCTGAATAACGTCTTTAAGGGTGTACCCGGAGCGGGTGTGGGGCCGGCCCAGGGCCTGGAAAACGGTGCGGATACGCTCGCGTTCTGCGTTCCCTTGCAGGCGCTGCAGGTAGGGAAAGAGTTTGGTGTTCACAAAATCCATGAGCGGTTCTCCGGTGAGGTCGCCCTTGGCCCAAGACCCCCAGCGGTAGTTTTCTTCCAAAATGGGCGTGTAGGCCCTGCCCGCAAGCTCCGCTTCGACGCGGTGATTTTCCTCAAGAGCGTCAAGGCTTTTCAAGAAAAGGAGCCAGGCAATTTCTTCGATGTACTCGATCACCCCTAGGCCATCCCGGCGCAAGAGGTCGATGGCTCGGCCGATCAGGTTTTGAAGTTCCTCACGCGTCATACGGTTCCTCCGGTTCTAGGCATAGAGCGCATACTCGATTTCAGAAACGGCCTTGCGGAACTCTTCGAGGCCTCCGAATCGACTAACGATTCCCGCAGGGCCACCAAAGCGGTCGAGGGGCGGGGTGCTGAGGGTTTTGGGGTCTTCCAGCGCCTCCAGCCCCAGGGACCGGTACTTTTCCAAAAGTGCCTCCAAGACCGCGCGGGCCTCGGGGCCGTATTTTTCGAGGAGCGCCTGACGCTTATTCCTGAGCGCTAAAACCCGGTCTTCCCGAAGACGCAAGGGCTGGCCGTAAGCCAGGTGCAAAAGCAGATCGTAGGGATCGACTTCTTCCGCGCTCACCAAGAGCGCGAGGGCCTCGATGGGAATCCCCCGCTCCTGCAAAACCCGCAAGACCATCTCGCGCTTTTCGCGGTCTCTCCAGAGCACGGCCAGGGCGTCGGGAGGGGGCAGGACTTCGGCGAGCACCTCTTTGGCGTAGTTGATGTAGGCCTTTCGGTCCAGACGCCGGCCATCCGAAGCCAGCTCGAAGTAGGTCTCGTCGGCGATGTAGACGGTGACGCCCTCGAGGACCCGCTTTCGGGTGGGGACAGGCTCCTTTTTCTCGAGTTTTGGGGACACCTCTGGAACCGCAGCCCCGGTGTCTCCTGCCCCTTCCTTGACTTCCTTCACGATCTCCGGCTCGCCCAACCAGTCGGGGTCCTTAAATCGCTCAGTGGCGCCTGTGTAGTCAATGATGTTGAACGAAAGCTTCCCCGGGGCCAACCTTGAGCCCCGCCCCAAAATCTGTTTGAAGACCACCTGGCTGCCAACGGGGCGCAGAAAAACAATGTTCTTAGCTTTGGGGACATCGACGCCGGTGGTGAGGATGTCCACGCTGGTGGCCACCACCGGAGTGGGGGACTCGGGGTCTTGAAAGCGTGTGAGCAGACTTCGGGCCTCGGTGTCTTCCGATACGATGGCTGCCGCGTAATCGGGCCGATCGACCAGATGTGCGGCTTCGTTCTGGATGAGTCGAGCCATCTCCCGGGCATGCTCCTGGTCCACGCAAAAGACCATGGTCCGTTCGGTCACGGTACCCGTGGCCTGCAGCGTGCGCACCAGGTGCTTGGCGATCTGGCGATTACGATCCGGAACCCGAATGACTCGCTCAAAGTCCTTGGTGGTGTAAAGTTTGCCTTCGTCTTCAACCCAGAGGCCTTCCTTATCGATGTTGGTTCGCACCTGGTAGACCCGATAGGCCGCCAGGTACCCATCGGCAATTCCATCGGCCAGGCTGTAGCGGTAGACGGGTTCGCCGAAGTAGGCGTAGGTGTCGATGTTGTCATCGCGTTTTGGGGTGGCGGTGAGCCCGAGGTGCACGGCGGAGCCGAAATGGTCAAGGATGTCCCTCCAGGTGCCGTACCCGGAGCGGTGGGCCTCGTCCACAATGACAAGATCGAAAAAGTTGGGCGGGAAGCGCTTGTAGGTGGGCGGGTCGCCGGCGTAGAGCGACTGATAAATCGAAAAGTAGATTGACCGGCTCTTAAGGTCATCGCCGGCCTCAAGGATGTGCCGGGCTTCGCCGAAGGGTTCGAAGGCCCCGTAAGCCTGGTCCCGAAGAATGATGCGGTCGGCCAGAAAAAGCACCCGCTTCACTCGCTTGGTGTGGTAGAGCTTCCACGCGATTTGAAAGGCGATAAAGGTTTTCCCCGTACCGGTGGCTAGCGTAAGCAAGACGCGCTTCTGCCCCTGGAGAATGGACCCCAGCGCAGCCTGTATGGCTCGTTCCTGGTAGTAGCGGGGCCTCTTTCCCCCCTCGGTGTAGTAGGGGAAGAGCAAGGGATTGGTTTCGGGATCCCGGGTCGCAGGGTGCCCGGCTTCCTCGAGGCGGCGCCATAGCTCTTCTGGGGCGGGGAAGCGGTGGAGTTCGCGATAGGTGTTGGTGTCAAAATCAAACTCGACGATTCCTTTCCCGTTTGTGCTGTAGGCAAAGCGCACGCCGAGTCGCAGGGCATACGCCTTGGCTTGCTGAATTCCTGCATCCGGTGCTTCTTCGTCGGATTTGGCTTCCACCACCGCGATGGGTAAACCCTGGTAGCGAAGGAGGTAGTCGGCCTTGCGGGATTTCTCCTGGAAATCCCCTAGCTCCCCCGCGTGGATACGCCCTCGGCTGATGATGTACTCCCGTTCGATCAGATCTTCGTTCCAACCGGAGGCGTGGAGAAGGGGATCGATTAGTTTAGCGCGCGTATCGGCTTCGTTCACGGGGCCTCCACTCGTTAAGCGTCACATCTAGACACGAATGAGGTCCTTCTCGATGGACTTTCGCAACAGCGGCTTTTTCCGAAGCGCGCCGCGGGTAACGATGTCCACTCGGAGACCGAGCAGGGCCTCAAGATGCTCCTTCACGTCCACGATTTCCCAACCGATGGGCCGCTCGAGCTCGAGCAGAAGATCGACGTCGCTCACCGGCCCGGCCTCGACCCTGGCATACGAGCCAAAAACGCCGACCACGCGGACCCAAAAGCGTTGCCGGAGCTCTTCTCGGTGATTGGTGAGGAGGACGTGGATTTCCTCGAGGGTTTTCACGCTCCGCCCCTCTTCAGCCCCTCGATCAACCCCCTTACCACCTCGCTCACCTTCATCCCCCGCTCCGCCGCGTAGACCTTCAAGAACCGGTGCATCTCCGGGTCCAGATCCACGGTGATGCGGACCTTTTTCTTGGGCGGCGCCTCCTCCGGCGCGGGCTTTTCGGGTAGGGTTTCCGTTTCCCTGGGCGCGGCGACGCTTTGCCGGACCGCCACCGACTTCATCCGCTCCAGGAGGTCCTTGGGCCGCTTCGCCTTGCTCACTTGGACACCTCCACGCCGAGGAGTTCACGCACCGCGTACTCGTACTCGAAGAGCCGCTCCACGGGGAGCCCGAAGGCGGCTGCGTAGGCCTCTTTCAGGGGAACCTCGGTTTCCATCACCGGCATCCCGAGCTCGGCGAGGGCTTCCCTCGCCGCCCGGGCGCTCCGGGTGTTCCTGCGCACCCGGGTGAGCAGCACCAGCACCCGCACCGGGTTGAGGGGCTCGACCTCGGAGAGAAGCTCCAAAGTCGGCATCAGCCGGTCCAGGTCCATCAGGCTCGGCGGGATGGGCAGGAGCGCCAGGTCCGCCGCCAGCAGGGCGCTGCGCACGATCCCCGCGTCCCCCGGCGGGGTGTCCATGACCAGGTGCTTGTAGCCTCCCGCGAGCTGCGGCACGCGCTTGTGCAGGTCGCGCACCGGCAGAGCGACGACCGGAAACTCGAAGCCTCCGGCGGCCTCGCTCCAGGAGAGCGCCGAGCCCTGGGGGTCGGCGTCCACGAGCAGCGTGGGCCCGTCCGCGTGGAGCCCGGCGGCGAGAAACACCGCGGAGGTGGTCTTGCCGGTCCCCCCCTTGAGGTTCAGCACCGCGAGCCTCACGGCCGGCCCTCCCGCTCCCGCTCGAGCTCCCGGTCCAGCGCCTCAAGCCCCTCGGTCCCGAGAAGCCGCGCGGCCTCCTCCCGGGGTACCCGCCAGATGCGCCCCAGGCGGAGCCCCCGGATCTCCCCCCGGCGGAGCCGCGCGCGCACGGCCTCGGTGCTGACCCGGAGCACCCGGGCCAGCTCCTCCGGGGTGTAGTAGGTGGCCATCGAACGCAGTCTACGAAAGGAGCGCAGCCCGCGCAAGACTGCATGCAGTAAATGCGGAACGCAGTAGCCCGGGCCTCCCGGGCTGTCCGCAGCCTGTCCGGGATTTGACTGATCAGCGTCCGGCCCCTATCTTGGAGGTAAGGAGGTAGGACCGTGTACGCCGCCCTCACCCAGGCCCCCCGTCCGCTCCCGGAGATCCGCGACCCGGGGACCGGCCGCATCCACGCCGGCCGCCTCGCCGAGGTCCTGGGGGTCCGCCCCGCCCAGCTCGCCCGGGCGCTCGGGGTGCGCCGCCAGCTCCTTTCGGAGAACCCCACCTCCGGGCGCATTCAGGTCCGGGCGGCGAAGATCGAGGCACTCCTCCTCGAGGTCGCCGCCATGGTCGGGGACCTGGCCCGGGCCCGAATGTGGCTCCACACCCCCACCCCGATCTGGAACGAGAAGACCACCTGGCAGGTCATCGAGGAGGGCGGCCTGGAGGACGCGCTGGCGTTCGTCCTCGCCCTCAAGGAGGGCCTCCCCTCGTGAGCCTGGAGGAACGCCTCAAGGGGGCCCTGGAGCGTGCCGGGGCCCTTTCCTTTTCGGGGACCGGCTACCGCTTCGTCGCCCTGCGCTACGCCGACCCCGGGCGTGCCCTCTCCGGGGAGGGGGCCGCCCGCTACGGCGGGCGCTACAACCCCACGGGCGTGAGAACCGTGTACCTCTCCGAGGACGCCCGGACCGCCGTCGCCGAGACCGGCTACGGGGTCAGCCTCGGGGGTCGGTTCACCGCCAAGGACCGGGAGGCCCGGCTGCTCCTCGCGATCGATTTCCGCCTCCAGCGGGTCCTTGACCTCCGCGACCCGGCTGTCCTGGCCGGGCTCGGCCTCGAGGCCCGCGACCTGGTGGCCCCCGGCTGGCGCGATACCCTCCGCCGGGGGGTGCGGCCGCCGACCCACGCGCTCGCCCTCGCCGCCCTCGATGCCGGGTTTGAGGCCATCCTGGCCCCCAGCGCGGCGGTTCCCGGGGCGTACAACCTGGCGGTCTACGTCGAGCGCCTCCGCCCCGGAAGCGTCCTCCAGCTGGCCGGGACCGGGGAGAGTATGCAGTAAATACTGCATGCAGTAACGCAGTAATGCAGTAAAATGGTTCCGTGAGCCTGGTGAGCCGGAAGGCCGAGGGCCGGGCGGTGCTCCTCTCCGCCCGGTCGGGACGGAGCGTTGTCCTGGTCGGTCCCCCCGGATACGGCAAGACCGCCCTCCTCGAGGCCCTCATCCCCGCCCTCAGGGAGTGGGGGCCGGTGGTCTGGACCGACCGCGCGAATCCCTTCGGGGCCTTTCTGAAGACCGTCGCCGGAGGCCTTTTGGAGGAGCGGGTTCCCCTCCCCGGGGCCGAGGGCCCCACCCCCCGGGAGGCCCTGCGGGCCTGGTCCCGGGCCCACCCCACCAACGACGAGAAGGCCCGGGCCCTCCTCGAGGCCCTCCGCGCCTGGCGCGAGCGGGCGGGGACCCGCGTCTTCCTAGTGGTGGACGACGCCTCCGGTGTTGCCGCCGCCCATGTGCCCTGGCTCTCCAGCTTCGCGGAGGAGGCGGTTCTCCTCGCCGGGGCGTACCCCGAGACCCTGCGAAAGCCCGCCCTCCGGCGGCTCTGGTCCCGCTTCGAGCGGGTGGACCTCCCGCCCCTCGCCCCCGCCGAGAGCCGCGAGCTGGTCGAGGCCCTCGTCCGGCGCTACGGGGTCGTCGCCGAGGACCCCGGGGTCTACACCGCCCGGGTCCTCGCCCTCGCCGAAGGGATCCCCGGTGAGATCGAGCGCCTGGTGCGCTTCGTGAGCGCGGAGGACATCGTGCATAACCGCGAGGTTGGCACCGGCTACGCCGAGGGCTTGGCCCACCGCGAGGAGCGCGGGGTCGCGCTCGCCCCCCTGCTTCTGGTCCTGGGCGGGGCGGCCATCGCCACCCGCTACCTGGGTCTGGCCAGGGGGGAGATGGACCTCTACGTCATGGGCGGCATCGGGGTCGCGGCCTTCGTCGTCCTCTCACCCTGGTTGCGAAAGGCGGTGGTGACGCGGTGATCTGGCGGCCGCCCCCCTCGGCGGGCTCCGCCCGTTGGTTCTACGTTCTCCCCCTCGTTCTCGTGGCGCTGGCCCTTCTCTTCGCCCTCTCCGCTCGAGGCCAGACCGCCCTTACCCCCCGCGACCTGAAGAGCCTCTACTACCTCTACGCCCTGGCCCTGGAGCGCGATCCGGCGGTCCTCGAGGCCCGGGCCTCCCCCATCGCGCCGGCCTCCGCCGGGGCCAGCCTGGAGCTTCGCGGTGACTTCGACCAGGTGCGTCCCGGCTACGCGCTCGCCCTGCGCCTCGACCTCGCCAGCCTTCTCCGGGACCGCTCCCCCGCCCTCAAAGCCGCCCAGGCCCGCCTGGCCGCCGAGGAGCTCGCCCTCCGCCGGAGGGTGGCCGGGGCCCTCTTCGCCTACCTCGGCGCCCGTGCCGCTGCCCGCCAGGCCAGCGACCGGCTGGAGGCTGCCCGCGCCGCCCTCGAGGCCGAGCGCGCCCGCTACCGGGCCGGAGCCGCCACCCGGGCCGAGCTCCTTTCCTCCGCCGAAGCCCTCTCCCGGGCCGAGCTCGACCTCTACCGCGCCAACCTGGATCTGGCCCTTGCTTTCCTCCGCCTCTCCGAGGCCGCCCGTGTGCCCCCGGAGGCGGTCCGCGCTGCCCTCTCGGGCCGCCTGCCCGGCGACGAGCCCCTCCTGGAGGGGCTGCGCTAGCCGGGGGTCCTTTCCGTACTTACTGCACGCAGTAACCCCGCAAAGCAGTAGGCCGGTGCCCCCTTAGAGCACCTCCACCCGGAGGTCCCGGGCGAAGGGGTTGACGAAGCGGATGCCTCCGAGGACCGCCCCCGCCAGGAAGTCCTCGGAGAGCACCACGGGAATGCCCTGTAGCCGGGCCACCGCCCATATCTGGGCGTCGTAGTAGGTGAGGCCGTGGGCCTCGACGCCCCGGAGGGCCTCGAGCACCACCGGTGGCGAGAGGGGCAGGACCGGGAAGGCGAGCTCCAGCCGCTCGACGAGGCTCGCCACGCGCCCGGACGGGAGCGGGGGTCCAGCTTCCTGAGGGCGATGTTCGCGAACTCCGAGAGGGCCTGCACGGGCAGGGCGGCGCTCCCCCTCCGGGCGAGGTGCCGGAGGACGGCCGCCGCCCGCTCCTGCTTCCAGGGGTCCCGGGCGTCCAGAGGGTAGATCAGGAGGTTGGTGTCAACCAGGTACCGCTCAACATCTCCAGCGTGCTTCCTCTTCGTAGAGCGCCTCGCGGTCAAACCGCCAGCCCTCGGGGAGGCGGTGCTTCCCCGCGAGGGCGCGGGACGCCTCCAGGAACACGGCCAGCGCCTCCTCCGCCTGGGGCAGGGGGCCCTCCTCCTCGCCCGCGAGAAAGCGGTCGAGCGCCCGGCGGATCAGCTCGGCCTCGCGCACGCCGAGCTCCCGCGCCCGGCGCTTGAGCTGGCGCTCCTGGTCCTCCCGGATGTAGACCTGCTTCCGGACCACGCACCCATCATACATCGCATACATCACCGGGCCGGCGGGCCGCCCTGCCTCCGCCGGGGGACGCATAGATGGCCGGTGCCGGACGGACTTCCTCGCTCCGGTCACGGGCGGGGCGTGCGCCGGAGAGCGCGCCGCCCCGATCCGGCCCTGACCGGCGTCCGGTCACTCACGGGCGGGAGGTGCCTTTCGGGGCGCACGCTCCCATCCCGCCATGGCTCCTCTCCTGGACTTACTGAATACAGTAACGCAGTAATACAGTAACCCGGAACCGGCGATGACCGCGGGCACCCACCTCGCCGGGGCGGCCCTCGCCGCGAGCCTTCTCCGGGGATTCGGGGTCGAGCTCGGGCCCGCCGAGTACCTCGCCCTCGGCTGGGGCGCCGTCCTCCCCGACATCGACACCACCACCTCCGGCCCGGGCAGGTTCGCCCGTCCCCTCTCGTCCTGGCTCGAGCGCCGCTTCGGCCACCGTACCCTCACCCACTCGCTGCCCTTCCTCGCCCTCCTCGCGGTCGCGACCCTCCCCCTGCCTCCCGGGCCCCGCGGCGCCCTGCTCGCGGGCTGGGCCAGCCACCTCCTTCTCGACACCCTGAACGTCAACGGCGTCCCCCTTCTCTGGCCGCTCCGCCTGCAGTTCTGGTTCTTCGCCGCCCGGAGCCTTCGCGTCCGCTACGCCAGCCCCCAGGAGGCCACCCTGGCGCTCCTGCTCGCCCTCGCCGCCTTCCTGCTCTGGCCGCTTGCCGGGCTGGGATTCGACACCGCCTTCCGCCACCTGGTCGCCTCTCCCGAGACCGCGGTCGCCGACTACCTCAAGTGGCGGGACGGCCGCGCCGTCCTGGTCCGGCTCGACGGCTTCAACCGGGTGACCCAGGAGCGCGTCCGCGGCACCTTCCGGGTCGTGGAGGCGGTGGGCCGCCGGGGCATCCTCATCGAGGACGAGCTGGGCCGCGCCCTCGAGGTCAGCCGGGACGGCCAGGTGGTGGCCTACCGCGTCCGCGCCTACCCCGCGGAGCGGGTGGAGCTCCGCACCTACCGCCTCGACCTCGCCGGGCATCTGGTGGGCCACCTGCTCGCCGCCCTCCTCCGAAGCGCCTGGCGGGTGTGGGTCACCGGGGAGCTGGAGCTGGCCGCTCCCGCGCCGCCGCTGGTCACGCCGCCCGGGACCTACCCCCGCGTTCGCGCTCTGGGCCAGGGCCGGACGCGGCTCTCCCTGCACGCCGCCCGCCCCGAGGATCTCGTTCCCCTTTCCGCCAGCTCGTTCGCGCCGGAGCGCTGGTGGTCCGCGCCGAGTTCGCCCCCGGCGAGGCCCAGGACCTGGTGCTCCCCGCCCTCCCGGCGCTCCCCCGGGTGCATCCGGTAGTGATCAAGAACCTCCCGAGCCTGGCCGGGCTTCTGGTGCGCCCCGGCGACCAGGTGGACGAGGGCGAGCCCCCGGCCCGCTACACCGACGACCTCCCCCTCGAGGAGCTCTCGGACCAGGCCGCCGAGAAGGAGCGAGAGGCCCGCCGCCTCGAGGACGAAATACAGCGTTTGGAGGAGGCGTGGCGGACCCGGCGCAAGGACCTCCGGGACCGCCTGGCCCGGGCCAGGAATGAGGTGGCGCGTTTGCGCCACCTGGTGGAGGCTGGGGCCGAGCCCCGGGTGAAGCTCGCCGAGGCCGAGGGGAAGGTGGATGGCCTCGAGGCCCAGCTCGTCCGCTCCCCCGTGGCCGGGCGCGTGGCTGAGGTCAAGATCCGCGACGTCACGCCCGAGGGGGTGACGGTCGAAGTCGTCGTGGTGGAGGGAGCAAAGGACCTGGCCAGGGCCCCTTAGGGTTTCAGGTAGGCTCCTTCTCTTGTCCGGCCTTGGTCGCGTGGCGGCTCGTGGGACTGGCCGCCGCCGGTCCGCTTGCTGATGTACTGCATGCAGTAATGCGGTAATCCTAGTCCTCGTCCTCGAGGGCTTTGATGGATAAACCTTGCTTACGAGGGCGCCTTCTCCGTGAGCGGCCTTCCGGTCGCCCGCGTGTAGAGCGCGAGGGGGTCGAGTTCAATCTCCCCCGGCCACGCGAGCGCCCCGAACTCGGGCTCAACGTAGGCCTGCGCGAAGAACGCGGGCTCTTTCAAGGGCGCCATGACCCCGGTGAACTCCGCTTCGTCAAACGTCACCACGCCCTCGCTCCCGTCGTCGAAGCGGAGCCAGAGCTTGTGGCCCTCGAGGGGCCTGACCTCCACGATCCTCACAAGAGGCATCTTCCCCACCAGCCTACTCCAAGGGCGGAATGCGAGCCAGGGGCTCCGTGCGGCGGGCTCGCTCCCAGTTTTCCATCAGCGCTTCCTGGTGAAGCACTGCCCACTCGATGACCAGACCCAGGGCCCGGGGCGGAAGGGAGCCTCCTAAAACCTTTAGGTCCCGAATGGAGACAAGGGCTATTTGGCCGCCGTACTGGGTGTGGAAGTGTGGGGCTCGTGGTCGTTGTAGAACATCTTCACCACGATCCCAAAGAAGCGGCTGACCTCGGGCACGGCGCGATCCTACCCGGAGGCCCGCCCCGGGGGCCTCACGGTGGAGGTGGTGCTGGTTGAAAGCGGAAAATCGCTAGTGGAATCGGCATCAGCGGGCGAGACTGGGGCCAATGAGAGGTCCAAAGCCCCGCGCGCGCCTTAGAGTCTGGCTCTATCACGACGAAACCAAAGACGCCAAGCTGAAGGAGGGGAAGCGCCACGCCCACGGAATCCTCGTGGTACCCGAGGAGCTGGACCTCGATCGGCCGCGGGAAGACCCTCTGCTTCTCGAAGCTGAGCGGGAGCCCTCGGTGTTTGCACCGAGGGCCGAGTTTCTTGCTAGGGTTCAGCAGATACGCGGGGAAGTCAGGTTCAACGGGGAGCTTCACGCCCAGGGCATAACGGGAAGGCAATGGGGAAGGTTAGAGGCCTGTGGACGAGGCTCGTGTGGTTGAGCGCCTTCGATGGAAGCTTCGCCCCGGGCTTTCCATCGCGCCCGGGTTCAAGATTCGCGCCGTGGACTCCAACCCCTCCAGCCATGCTTCGGGAGCCCGGGACTTCGAGGACAGCGAGTTCATACAGGTCACCGACCTCCTCCTCGGCGCGGTCCGCTTCGTCGCCGAGGGGAGCTACAAAGGGCTGTGTCCGCCTGGTGGCGCTCAGCCAAAGCTGCACGAGAAGCTCGATGGGACCAAGCAGAAGAGGGCTTGGGTCTATCGCCCGTTTTGCGACTTGCTGAGAAAGAGCGCGGAGCGGCGCGCGAAGGGATGGGTGAACAGCGGCCACTACCGAAGTTTCACCTTGAGCCAGGCGGAGCTGGTGAGCAAGGGGTGGCGGTTTCATGACGTCGAATGGATGGTTGACAGGGAGGGGGGTCTGTTCGTGCCTCTTTTCCCGGACGCGTGAGGCCCCTCGAGGCTTCTCAACACGCTGGAATGAGAGACAACCTACTTCATTACTGTATCCAGTATTGCCGTAATTCAGTTCATCAGTAATGCAGTAGTAGTCCCCGTCCCTCGATCCGCGCTGCCAGCAGCTTCCTCGAGGTCATCCGCCAGCTCGCAGGGACGGTCCTCGCAGCACGAAGCGTCGATCGAGCATCGCGACGAAGGTCCGGTCGATGCGCAGCCTCTAAGTGGGTGGGCATTGGACTATAGGCCCCTCCATCTAGCGGCCTGACGGAAACGGTAAGCACATGGGCATTCCTTTTCTAGTTTTCAGGGGATGCGCGCGGCGCGTTGGTTTACCAGAACGAACGAATCTGCCGAAGGGCCCGTTTCGCCTCCATGGACCCGAGGGTCTGGACCAGCCTTTGCACCCCCGTGGCCCGAAGGGCTCGCAGATGGCCTCCGGGGAGCTCGAGCTCGGCCCATTCGACGAACTTGCGGAGGTGGTTGCGGAAGACGGTGTAGTCCGCCGGCCGTCCCCGCGGGTCCACGAAAAGGAGGGGGTGGATGGGGCGGCCGCGCATCACCGCGTCCCGCCAGGCGAGGTAGTCCGAGAGCTTGCGCACGGCGTCCCGGCTCAGGGGGATGCGTACGCCCACGAGCTCGAGGCGCCGGACGGAAAGGTCGATCTGAGCCACCTCGAGCCGCAACGCCTGAACGCCCTTCATGCCACTTTGGGTGACGACGGTGGCGACCCCTTCGAGCACCTTCTGCCAGGAAGAGGGGTAGTCGGCGAGGCGGCGGAAGAACAAGCGCAGCTCCTCCGGGGTGAGGGGGCGGGTCTTCTTGGCCGCGAAAATGCTCGGAATCTCGACGTGGGCGGGCCAGCCCATTCCGGCCCACTCCAGGAACTCGGCGAAGCGCCGGAGCGCAGAAGCGGTGAGCTGAAGGGTTTTCTTCGAGCCTCGCTTGCCCTGGTAATCGAAGTAGCGGCGCACGTCGCCGGCGTCCCACTCGAGACCCTTGCGCCCCAGGGTGCCCCAGACGAAGGTGAAAAACCCCTTGATGTGATGCTGGTAAACGGACCTGGCGGGCCCCACGCCCTGAAGGGCGAGGTAAATGCCATAGCCTTCGAGGATCGTTTCCAGGTCCCGGGTCTCGAGGGCCTCCTTGACCAGGGCCCTGCGTTTCTCCGGATCCGTCCAGGGCGAGTCCTCCTCGGGGAAGAGGGGCGCCGTACGGGGCCGCAGGTCCATGGCTCCAGACTACTACAGAAGAACACTTATGTGCTTCTTCTTCATTCCCACATCAAAACCCAACCAAAAGGGACGAGAAGCGGAGAAGGGTGAGGAGCGATGAATTGGGCCAGACCAATATGACCTTGAAAATCCCCTGCGAAGTTGGAAATGAGGAGTTTTTGTCAAGTTATAAGTATTGCTCGTTACTCCAACCGCATCCTTCGCTCGGTGGCCATGCACGTCCGCCTTCCGGCCATGCGCGCCCGTCGGGCCTCCCTGCGCGAGGTCGTTCGCAGGCTACAAAAGGCGCCCTTCGGGACCCCCTTTCTGGGGAGGATGTGCAAAGGGTGGCGCAGGAATACCTGTCGACAAACGCCTACGTCTTGGCAACATTAGGTTCATGGTCAGAGTAAGGTGGAAGCGGGTATGCAGACGATTCAAGAAGACTCGGCAGGACTCAACTGAAATCTTGCACCTTTCCACCTCATGCATAATCCAAGCTCGATCCCATTGCTTCAGGCCCCACTCTTAACTCCCGGGCCATGCGCCTCAACCGCTCCCGCTCGATCAAGAGCTCTAGGTTAAGGAGGGGCAAGAGCAGGAGTACGGCCGCCATCTCGGCTCGCATGCCCCAGTCGGGGGCTTCACCGGTAGGGGGAAGGGGCTCCATCAGCTGGCTCAGAAGAAAGGCCAGGAAGCTAAGGAGCAAAAAGCGGTACACGCCTACCGGATGCTTCTGCCCGAACCGCCCCAGCCCAAACCGCTGCTTCATGACCTTAAAGTAGGCTTCGATCTTCCAGCGACGCCGGCCCCAACGAACCAAGGCAGGTGGTTTCATGGGCTCGGTACTGATCACGAAGCGCTTCTCCACCTTCCCCTCCGGGCGCCGCAGGTAAAAGCTCGCCGCCCACACCGGGAAGGGAAGGCCCTGAAGCCAGAGGGCATGCCCCTGGCGTCGGGACTCCAGGTACTCAAGCTTCCCCCAGGGAAGCCAAGCCCGGTCCCTCCTCATGCCCACGACAGCATCAAGCCCCATGGCCTTGACCCCCTTGAGGAACGCCGCCGAGGCGAAGGCGGAATCGGCCAGTACCAAAGGACGATAGGCGTAGAGCCAGGCGGGAACTTGCTCAAGAAGGCGGAGTCCGAGCTTGGCCGGCGAGGGCGAGCCCTTTCCCCGCCAGAGGGTAAAGCCAAAGGGCAGGCGGAGGGAGCCGTAGACCAAGAGCGGCACCACCAGGTGCACCCCGTGGGTTCCGTGAAAGACCTGGAGCCAACGGCCAAGCTCGGGGAAGCTTCCCGCCTTCTCCAAGCTAGTGAGGTCCAGGATCAAAAGGGGCCTCGGCTTCCTTCCCCTTCGCGCGGCGGCGAACTCGGTGAAGGCTTTAAAGCTGGACTCCCGCAAGAGAAGAGCGAGCCTCCAGGTGGGCCAGTTGCCGTGGTTCAAAAAGCGCGAGAGGGCGGAAGGCGAGCGGGTTGGGCTGTGCTGGGGCAGGGGCTTGCCTTCACCCCTCAGGAAGAGCCGGAGAAGAGCCTGGAAGTTCTGCTTCTGGTGAGCGGTGGAAAAGATCGCCAGCACGCGGGAGAATAAAGCCTGGGCGTGGGGTTTCATGGTCGCCCTTAATCAAGGGCTTCCCCGCGCCCTTTTTCAAGGGGCTGTATAAGTGCAAGATCTCAGTTGTCGTTGAACCCCGAACACAAGGTGCTCATTGAGCGAACCGCGTGGGTGAGTGGATCCTTGGTGAGCGAGTTCGTGGTGGTCTGCGCCCTCGAGGCCTCCCGCCGAATCCTCGCCGAGCATCGGCGTATCGAGCACGTGGCGGTGGCCGAGGCTGCTTTCGAGCACCTCGCCGCCGAGCTCGCCCGCCCCGCCCGGCCAGTGCCCGAACTGCTCGAGCAGTTGCGGAAGGCCCGTCGGTGATCGAACCGCCCCTTCGGGTGGAGCCCCTTGGATCCGACCACAACCGGCCGCCCTTAGAGCAAGGGACAACTTGGGGAATCCTTGAGCTCAAGGAGGCACGGAGTCAGCCCGGCGCGACCGGTTCCTGAAGGGCGAGGAGGCTGCTCTAAAAGGCAAAGATCCCAACGCCCAAATCAAAGCCCTGAAGAACGAGAACAAGCAAAGGAAGCGCTGGATGAGATGGCTCTGCGGGTGGCAGGCAACCCCATGCAAGAGGAGGTCCGTGACCCCTTATTAGAACTCCAGCAAGCCTTGGATGAGCACCGGCCTTTCCACAAGAGCCAGCGCTTGCACTAGGCTGGTGCTACCGGACGTGATGGCCGTTATAGCCCCTAAGAGGGTCAAAGTAGTGCCGTTTTCGCAAAGCATTGCATAAGCTGTCGAAGCGGAGGAGGCTTCGTATGAAGCGTTTTCTTTTCCTTGCTCTCCCGGTAGCTTTCGTCCTCACAGCCTGCAACCCCGGACCCTCATCCCTTCCCAACACCTCACCGCCCGACCCCGACTACCACATCACCCAGCTCATGGGCCTGGACCGCCCCTTCCCGGTGCGTCAAGGGGGGTGGACGGAGCTCTGGGTGCAGTTCTACGCAGCCCAGAACGATAAAGACTTCGACAGGTTTCTGGTGGCCCTTCAGGATGGCAAGGTCCCGGTAACATTCCCCCGTTTGCTACTTGACCTAAGAGCTTTTATCAAGCAAAGGTGGCTGTGATGAGGAACGATCGCGAACAGCCCCACTACTATCTTGACCCCGGTCAGCCCGTGTAGGGCTAACCTTGCAGACCTGATCATCGCCACCTTCATCTAGGGGTCGTTCTGTTCGGTCTCGACCTTTAGCGGGGCTGCCGCCTGATCACCCAGGCCTACTGCCACCTCTTCCTCTTTTCCCAGACCTCCACCACTCTCGCTTCTACAGGGTGCTGAGGAACGCTTCCCCCCTCCTTGTCCGCCTGGCCCGGGGCCACCGCATCCACACCCACGCCCTGCCCCAGGCCGCGGTGGGCCGAGTCCCCTAGGGGGTTTCTCCGGATTTGGCCTGGCGGCGGTGATGGACAAGGAAGGCTGCTGCGAACACTGGGCCATCCTTCCCGGCAACGCCCGGGAGACCTGGGCGGAGCCCTTAGTGACCGACCTTTCCCGGTTTGCCCTGGTTCTGGGAGACCGGGGCCTTCGCTGGGTGAAAGAGTGAAAACACCGCCCTACCGGCTGCGAGGAGGTCAGCGGGTGGGGACGGGCTGGAAGCCCCTCATGGGCCAGGTGCGGAACGGAATCGAGACGCGCTTCAGCGTGCTGGTGCGCTCTCTAGGGCTCCACCGCTTAGAGGGCAGGCGCTTTCGATCCCTTTTGGCCCGGGTAAACCTCATCCTGCTGGCCCACAACCTGGTGCGGAGTCATGCCTTGCTCAGGATCGCAGGGGTGGAGTTGTGAGCTAAAGGTAGCAAACGAAGGGATTACACCCTCGGCCCGGCCCGGACTGACTCCCACGCGAGGGTTATACTACGATGCTAAAACTAACGAAGAGACTATCCCTGGGGTGCATTCCCCCACCAGCTAAAGCAGGAGGTCCCCCCGTGCCAAGGTTCTTATGGAGGAATCCAGTTACGAAGAAAGAAAGGGGCTTGGCTCCCCCCAGTAGCCGATCCACAGATGTTCCCGTGCTCGGGATAAAGCTACGTAAAGGAGATGACGCTCTTTGGCCTTGAGGTCCTCGCGTTCCCAATCGAAAGAGGCTTTTCGCAGAAGGCTTTCCAAAGGAAAAAGTTTCTGGTTGACTCCGAGGACGGCTACGGCTCTGTACTCCATGCCTTTGGCGCTGTGTATGGTTCCGTAGCTCACGCCGATCCCTCCCTTTTCCGTTTCGGAAATGCGGGCCACGGGAAGACCGGCTTTTTTAAGTTCCTCCGCCGCCTCCTCCGATAGCCGCCGAAGACGGGAAAGCACCGCCACTTCTTGAGGCGGAACTCCCTTATCTATAAGCCAACGCACCCAGCGCACCAGTTCAGCCAAGCACTGGTCTTTCCTTAGACAGGGTTGTACGCGTGGCTGGGGCCCTGTAAGTAGGGAAAGAACCTCCCGGGTTTCTTCCTCGACCTTTGGGGGTAGGACTTCTTCAGCCGCACCGGCGATCTCTCGGGTCGTACGGTAATTCACTTTCAGGCGGATGGATCTCCCCCTTACTTCGATACCTAGGGCTCGCCACGAAAGTGGCTGCTTGTAGATCCGCTGGGCGGGGTCTATGGCAAAGAAGAGGTTATCGGGCGCTTCTTCCGCCAGAGCTCGGACCAGCATTAGCTCTGGCGGGCCAAAATCTTGGGCCTCATCCACTACTACAGCACGGTAGCGGGATAAAGTCCCGTCCTCCACGGCTTGGCGTACCCTGTGAAGAAGGCCGTTGAAAGTGTATTCGCCCCGATCCCACATGTCCTGCCACACTGGTTCAAAAGCCTTGAAAATCGCCAAACGCTGACGAGCTGTGAGGGGAACTCCTCTTCCAGTCCTAGGGAAACCACGGTAGCTTTCCCAGGTGTAGAGACCCCAGACATCCATAAATTCAAACTCAGAAATTAGGAATGGATCCGGGAAGCCTAGGTTCTTTCCCGCCTCCAGCACCTTTGGCCGGTATTCCTTTGCCTCCAATACCTTTGCCGGCCCGAAGGTTTTTTCATACCAGGAGCGGGCTAGCGCGTGGAGGTTTTCCACCGTGATTTCGGGGGGAATTTCTCCCAACAAAAGCTCCAGAGCCTGCTTAAGTCGGATAGCCAAGGCCCTATTAAAGGTGGTAAGAAGGATGGGGCTACTGGGATATCTCTGGGCAAGAGTAGCTGTTCGGTGCAGAGCTACCACGGTTTTTCCGGTACCAGCCGGTCCTGTAACCCGGGCAGGGCCTTGAAAGTGCTGTTCCACGGCGTCTCTCTGGGCAGGATGGAGAAATACCATCCATCGTTCCCAGGGGTAGTTGAGAGCCTGACGAAGGTCCTCCAAGCGCTGGATAAACAGGATGTGCTGCCGGCTTAAAGAATGGGCAGCCAAATCTTCTACTGTGGACACCCGAGGAGGAGGAAGCACAGGTTTTCCATCTATGAGTTCTAGTAGGCGTTCCTGCACGTCCTGGGGCAGCCCAGAGATAAGTTCCACGAACTGGTCTTCCTCCGCATGTAGAAGGGGCTTGAGGTAAGCAGGAGGGACGCCTAATTCCAGCAGATAGTCCTTCTTGTAGTTGGCCAGTACGGGACGGATTACCTTTTCCTTGACAACGACCTTGGTTTGTTCAACTACCTTATAGATTTGAAGTGCGCCCGTTTGGGGGTGGATCTCCGCCCGGTGGTTTTTCGCCCACCGGTAGGCCTCGTCGTGGTGGTCCACATAGGCAAAGACCCATCCCACCTCGTTGCCTTGATAAAGAATGATGCGGAGATCCTTGTTTACATAAAGGGACCAGAACTCTCTGGATTGAATTCTTTCTAGCCGATGCTGTTTTAGGCTAGGATGTTTGGGGTCTTGCACAAAGAGGAAAACCTTTTCCCGAACCAGGTCCTGCTCTTTCCTAGTGAGCTTTTCCAGGGCCTTAAAAAAATGGTCAGCGAAACCAAAGGACACGGCATCACTCTCCTCTCAGCCTGTTTACAAGGGAGATCTTTCTGAAACGAAACTCTTCTCGGAAGAGTGCTTCTGTTCGCAAAGGGCTGATCTTATCGATAAGCATCATTCATCTAGGAAACGCAGTACTTCATCCACCGGTGTGCCTGGAGACACCTGGAAGCCTTCCCCTGGGGTTCCAGAGGGTAAGAGCCGCTTCTCCCCCCAACGGGCCAGGCTCTGGTACATTGCTCCCTCCGGACCAGGTAAGTCCTCGGGACCTTCGGTAGGGGGAGGCACACCCTTTTCCTTAAGACGTTGGAAGAGAGGGTGATAGGACTCGTCGACCAGGGGGAAAAATTCTTCCCAGGAGAGGCTGGGGCTTTCTGAAATCTCTTTCTTCTGGGGAGAGAACAAAGAGAGCTTCTCAGGGGGAAACTCTTCAGAATTGTTATGGCTCATCTCTTGGTACACCTTTCCCCGAAGCTCCAGGGCTAGTTCAGCCAAGGCTTCTGCACGCTCCTGGGGCCAGTCCCGATTGGGGTAGAGGAGCTTGAGTAGGGCGGAAACCAACTTCTTCACCGCCCGGATGTCACGTTGAGTGAGTCCTCCGGGAAGGGGAAGGTCGGGTTGGAAATCTCGGGGACGGAGTTTTCGCAAGGCAGCACTTAGGTAGTCCACCACAAGGCCGGGTCCCTTATACAGGAGTTCAGGTGTAATTTTGGGGAATTCGTGTCCAGGAAGAAGGCCATGTATTCGATCCAAGAAAGCTGTATCTCCATTGAGTCCTGGGGGTAGGACTCGAGTCAGAGGAGGCTTTGGGCTATCGGTATTTCCCAGGAAGACCAAAGAGGCATCGGAGGTTAGGGTCCTTCCACCACGGCTGAATTGACCCGACTCCATATAATCCTTAAGAATGGAAAGAATAGAAGGATCCTCCCAAGCAGTGTGGGCAATTTCATCAAAGATGAGCACCTGATAAGTGGGGATTAAGCCTGGCTTACGGGTCACCTGGTGATAAAAAAGAACCGCGGGGGTCACCTTCCCTCCGGAAACCACGAAGGCTTCTGGAGAAAGGTTCCTGAGCAAGTAAGTTTTCCCTGTTTGCCGGGGCCCCAACTCTATAAGGTGGAGGTTTGGTTCTACTAGGGGAGCCAAGCGGACCAGATAAAGCATCTTTTGTCTTTCGCTCAGAGCTTCAGGGTTGATACCCACGCTCCCCAAGAGGAAGTCTCTCCATTCTTCCTCAGTAAAAGCCTGGCGGGCTCCGAGGTAGGGCTCGAGGGTGGTGAGGCTGGTTTGAAAGGGGATGAACTGTTTCACTTTCACCTTTCTTCGGCCTCCTTCGTAAATCAGTTCTAGGGTCCCCCACATGCCATAGAGGACTCCGGGATGCTTTTCCGGCAAGGTGTAGTCTACTTCGGCCTCGATTTCTCCCAGGCTGGGAAGGAATCCACGGTGCCGACCCGAGTTAAGGTCAACCCGGACTTCGAGGCGGTCGATAAGGACCATTCGCCCTGATCTGAGCAATCGGTCCTTGACCCATTCCTGGTGCTCCGAACCCAGATACCGTTCCTCTAGGAGCTTCCGCACCTTGTCTACCGCTTCTGATGTCCCTCCTAATTTGGCCAGCAGATACTCCACCACAAAGCGGGGGACGCGGTGGAATACCGTTTCCTGTGAAAGATTCTTTTCCACCACGTGCCCTTGGAAGACGTTTCGGGCCTTTTCTTGAAAGCTCACAGTTCCTCCCTTAGCCTAAGAGCTCATCCAAAAGGGGGTTTTCTCGTACCACTTCGGTGTTTTCTCGGGAGGCTGCTCCGGATGGAGCAGAATCTTCTTGGGATTGAGCTTGGGCCTCTTTCTTGATCTTAGCCTCCCAGGTTTCCTCTTCTATAAGCTGCTCGGGGGCCAGAGGGTAGATCAGACGGATGAGGACGTTTTCCCCCGGAAACCAGTCCTCGCGATCATAAGCTTCTCCCCAACGGACTTCGGGAGCTGGACCCAACACATAGGCGTACTGGCGATGTTCAGGCCAGTTGCGCACCAAAACTCGAGGAGCGGCGGCAGCCACAGCTGCAAACCAAGCTTCCTCCCCCACATTTCCTAGCCTCTGCCCCTTCAGAGCCTCCGCCACCCTCTGAGCCCGCTCTCCAAGGGCCTGCCGAAAGTCCTCCTCATCACCATCCCAGAAAGCCTCAAGAGCCCCCTCTCTTACCAACTTCTCCGCTTCACGCTTCAAAAGGGGGTCGCTGGACCGCAGCCGACGGGGGATCCGGATGACCAAGGGGTTGTCCTCAGGCATTTCTTGCGGCAACCTGAAGCTCACGATGGCTTCCCACGCCCTCTTGGCTCGCTCCCTTTCCCTTTCCAGAGCCACCCTTTGAGCCCGGACCAGCACCATTTCCTGCCAACGATCCAGGTAGTGTACGAAGCGTTGGGTGTACTGCGACTGAGCTTCCTCGGCTTTGTGTAACAGGTCCCAGGCTTGATCACAGAGCTGCTTACGGAGAAATTGGCGGTTTTCCTCGCGGAGGCCCTGCCGTCGCCTAAAAAGCCTCTTCCACCAAGGAAGAGGAGGAGGGGGGGGAGTGTCCACCTCCTTCACCCATCGATTATGGTTTTCTTCAAATCTTGCGCGAATATCTTGCAAAAGGTTTTGGGCCTCTACGGCTTCGGGATCTTTCGCCAGGAAAAGGCCCATGTCACCCTCCTCAAGCGCCTGGTTTATGGGGGTCAGATCCTCCTCAAGGCGAGCGATTTCCTCTTCTAGATCCTGGCCACGCTCTAGCCTGACCAAAAGCCGCTGCAGCCGCCCCCGTTTCTCAGCCACCCCTGCTGCCTGGTCCAGGTGCTCCAGAATCTCCTTCTCCCGGGCTTTGTGATCTTCCAGGGCCTGATCGAGTAGGGCAATGGCTTCCTCTAGAACTGGAAAGCCCTGAAGGAGAGCCTTCCGTCCGATTTCGTAGGGCAAACCGGCTTCCAGGGGAAAAACTGCTTGGTCCAGGGTCTCTTCGGCTTCAGCCTTTAAATTACTCCGGTACTCATCCCATACTTCGCCGGTCCATTGGGGGTGGCTTTCGCATGAGCCCCGCTCGGGCCTCTCTGGTGGATCAGAGGGGATCCATGGACTTTTGGGTGCAGAAGGAATGGGCGGAGGCGCTTCTAGCTGAATTTTTCGGAGCGCTTTGAAAAGCAAGGGCATTAGAACGGAAGCACTTGGATTTTCCCTCTCCAGTCTTGCAATACCAAGACCAGCCCATTCCCGTCCCTTCTCTGGATGCAAAGGAGCTCGGGTAAGAACCAGGGCTTCTACAAAATGCTGCACCCAAGGGGCTAGATGACTTTCGCGGGCAAGGTGCAAACCATTTCTAGACCATCTGGAGAGAGGCCAGACCCGTGTGGGTACACTGTACTGGGGATCGGGAGGCAAGCGCTTCAGAGCTTGCAAATCTTCAGGGGCTCGGAGGAAGAGGACTAAATGAAGACGAATTTCCATCCCCTTCCTTGGCCCCGTTTGTAGGGTGGACGTCGTCTTGTCCAGGTATTCCTCTAACCCCTCTTCCCCCGCTTCGGCAAAGATAACAATGTTCAGAGCGGGGTCTACATCGTATCCACGTCGCTTGAGTTTGAGATGGCGGTCTAAGCCCAGCAAGTTTTCAAGAGCGACTTTGGTCTTTTCTGGCTCAAAGGTTACCTCCAGTGCCGGCCCTTTTCCCCCCAGGCGATTTTTCCAAGCGGGTAAGACCTCTCTAGCGAGGGCTTGCCCCAAACCCGGAAAGGTCACAACCAAAGTGGGATGGACCATGGCTTCAAAGGGTGGGGAACTCGTCCTTGCCCATCCCGGGCCTGATGGCTTGCAGCTCTTCGTACCAGGCTTGAAGCGCTGCCATCTCTTTCAGGAACACCTCCTTGTCCTCTTCCCTCCAAGAAGGGTCCTCTAAAAGAGACTCCCTTTCCTTCATCACCGCGGGTAAGCCGTTCTTCAGACGTTCCAGTGCCTCGGGAGAACGCAAGCGTTTGCCTTCCTCGTTCTTAACCTGGGACTCCAGCTCCTTGAAGGTAAAGAAGTCTCCAGCCAAATTCTTAAAGGCGCGGGCAGGGCTAGTTCCTAGGAGATAGGACCTTTCTGTCCCATGTCTACGATCTGTGAAGCCATACCCCTCTTCCTGTTTGGTCAGAAACCCCAAAACCCGGGCCTTGGTCCAGATCCGGGCCACCTCTTCCTCAGAAGGGGCGGGGAAGAGGTCCGGTAGGTCTTTTTCCCATTGACGGTTGGTGTGAAGGCTTCTTTCCTCGGAAAGAGCCAGGTATTTCTCGCGGTAAATATGAATCCCTCGGAGTACAAAGGCGGGAATGGAAGCTTCTATCTTATAGAAAAGGACCCGAGAATCGTCCCCGGTGGAGACCCGTTGCAGACGCATGCGGTCATGCAGGTTCGAAGCGAAAAGATTGATAAGTTCTTCGTTGGCCAATAGGGGGTGCTGACGGTCCGTGGCGTCGTGCAAGCCCATTATATGGACCTGCTCCCGGTAGCCTAAGCCCGGGTTGGAAACCCAGGCGTCTTCATAGTCCCATGCGGGAGAAGAAATTTGGTCCAGCTCCCTGAAGGTGCGCTCCACGGCTTCCCAGAGCGCGGGATTTTCTTGCCTGTGGTCCAAAACTTCCTGCAGCCATTCAGAGAATGAGATGTTGGGGCTGGAAAAGTGTTTCTTGATCTTTTCCTCAGGATTTGTAAGAAGCGCCTCAAGGTCCCACTGTAGGCCCTCTTTCATCCTGCGTGCCTGCAGCTGACCCTCCCCTTCCAATCCTGCAGGAGGCAAGGAAAGGGTGAAGGGGCTCGTGTCCTGGCGGTGTGGGGAAACATCCCTTCTTTCCTGGCTCAGCCTATCCTTGTAATCCCGAATTCGCTGTTGCGCGCTTCTTACCTCGCGGCGCAGCTCCTCAAGGATCCGAACGGCTTCTTGAGCGAGTTCCGCACGGATCTCAGCAAAGGCAGCCTCTTTAGCGGAATTTAAGAGCAGCGCTAAATTCTCATGGTCAAGGACGGGTTCTGGAATCTCTCTCCGAAAAATCCCGATAAACCCGTTCCCCGTTGCAGATTCTCGAATCCTCTTTTCAATCTGCTCTTTCTCCTCGCGGTGTCTCCTGTTGGCCTCCTCTGCGCTTCTCGCCAGCTCCTCCTGTAGCGAGCGGGTTTCCTGAAGAAGATCGCTAAGGGCTTCCTCAAGCCTGAGCAGGCTTTTGCCGGAAAAGTTTTGCCGTGCGTTTTCCTTCAGGAAAGTTCGAAAATCAGACTCTTGCCACTCCTTTAGGAGTGTCTCCTTGATTTGGCTTTGCCAGTTGCTCAAAGCGTTTTGGATTGTTTGCCAGTTTTTCTGATCATCTGCCCGGGTGGGGGAGGGCGTCAGGGACGGAGGAAGGATTTCTTTACTAATCGTTCTAAGGGATTCTAGGCGGGTCCGTACTTCTACAGGCTCCCATTGGTAACCCCCTTCCAGGAGTTCTTCTAAAGCCTCGAGGACCTCTTGGCGCCGAGCTTCTTCCTGTAGAGCCTGAGGTTGGAAGCGGAGCTCCGCGGCTCCAAAGCTTGCGTAGTGGGCAGTCTTGCCGTAGTACTTTCCTTTTTGTTCATTAAGCTGGTGGACGATGTTGTCAAAGGTGTCCGCCTGTTCCTTGCCCAAAGGCCCTGCCAGGAGGTAAAGACCGAGGCCGAGGAGCTCCACAAGGTCTTCGACCTCGTTAAAGGCCTTTCCTGCCCGGTTTTGTCGATTTACAAGGAAGACAATATCAAAGGGTTTTTTCCGCACTTCAATCTCTCGACCGCCAAAGCGATAGCGATAGGTATCCTGACGGCTCATGAAATGATCCAATTCTTTTAGAGTGGCGTAGGCATTGGCTTCCACGTTCTGGGTTCCGGGGCGATTTACGTAGATATCGGGTAGGAGGAAGTAGCCAAAAAGTTGATCCTCATCTTTCATGAGTTGACGAAGGATGAAGGCTAGGTCTAGGAAGATGCCAGACCCTGTGCCTCCGGCCAAGGAACCCACTAGAGCTACGGTGAGATGAGGGGTGTAAGGTTCGTAGACGTGAAGCTGCGAAGTGCTGGGCCTTTCATCGCGGTAGTCCCGGGCCAGAGACAGGAGATCACGCAGGTTCTCATAGACCGTAGTCGCGTTGGCAAAGAGGGCTAGGCGACCCAGAGCCCGGATCTGGCCAGCCCCAGAGAGAATATTGGCTTTAAGGTCGGCTTTTGGGGGGAACCACTCCCGAATCTCATCGTGAACCTGAGGCAGAAGGCTTGCCCCCCGGGCTTCAATATGCAGGATTTCATCGGCTTTGAGCCGCACGGTCTGATATCCGGAGGGGGTCTTCGCGGTTACATGATCGGCATTTGCGCTGGTGGTGTCGATAAGAAGGTATTTCACCAGGGGGGGATCTTCGCCAAAGGTTTCCAGGAAACGCTTCTTTGCATGGAGAAGGGCCTTTTTCCCCGTTCCTCCGAGGCCGATTAGTACAGTGCGCTTGAGTTTTTTTGTAGACTTGTTATTCTCACCCATCAACTCACCTCTTTCTGGATCGATTAACTCTCTTTATGGTCACGCCTCCCAATTCCTTGCCTGAAGAGTCCCGAAAAAGGATTTTTTGTTCCCATTTCAACCGATTCCCTGGCTTAACAGGGATGCCGCTTGATTCGGCTTTCACACGTAAAGGCAGTTCGATTAAACGAGGGACGCCCCCCGTTTTCTGCAGGCGCACTCCCCGCAGATGTTCTTCGCCCACCAGTTGGCCCAGGTCTACCGTGCCTTTAAGGAACACCTCACGTCCTTCTTTATCTGGAGGAGCTGTGTACAAAGCTGTTCCCCAGGGCTGGCGAGCCCGCCATAGCCGCCAAAGCAGCCAAAAAAGGAACAGAGATAGCACAAAAAGGAGCCACCGGTACTTCTGAAGCCAATCCCATGCGGTCATGGGTTGGTGAACGGGAGGCAGGCTGGAGGGAGCCTGTACCTGGCTGCCCTGGGGGGGAGCCACTTCTAAACGAGGCACTTGGGTAACCCCAGCCCCGAGATTTTGATTTAAAAGCCGGACCTCTACTGCCTGTTCGGGAGAAACCACAGTCGTTTCTCTCTTCCCGTTGATCCAGACCTCTAAGCCCCGGGGTGCTTGGACCCGGATCTCCACGGGCTCCTTGGCCCAGGTGTTGCCCTCGAGACGGTAGACCAAACGGGTCTCCTGACCCCTGGCCAGTTGTATGTTTTTGGGAACTTTCAGGGGTTTTAGAACGTACTTGGCGGGAGGATGATAAGCAAAACGCACTTGTATGGCCGAGGGCCTGACGACCGTAGCGGGCCCTCCCTGGGGACAGAGCCAGGCGGTGTATTCCCCATAAGAGAGGTGATCTGGGTTCCGGAGCGTGAAGATTAACTGGAAGGTGCCATGAGTCGACACCGTGGTGGGAGATACTTCCAGAAAGGCCCCTTGCCTTTCCAGCTCCGGAGTCTGGACCTGGAGATGCAAGTTTTGGGGCACCCCTTGAAACTGGACCTCGAGATCCCGTGAAACGACGCGCTCCTGCCAGAGATTGCCAAGGTTAAGGCTACTGGGGCGAAAAGTGATCTCAGTCAGCCTAGGGACCTGATTAGGGGCGGCGTCCAGGGTTTTGGCATTAGGTATGTTTTGTAAAGCGTTGCGGACTTCCTTTGGTGTGGGAATCCCCAAACTTACGTAGAAAAACCAGTCGTAGGGTCCTCGCTGGATTTGATAGCGGCGAACCACCTCATTTAAGGTGAGAGGTCCAGGATCATTGTCTTTTCCATCCGTGAAGATATAGATGCTGTAAGCCTCATTCGGCCGTCGGTTTCCTTCTAGATCGCCAAACACCCTAAGAAGAGTCGCGTAGAGATAGGTTTTGTTTCCCGTAGCTTGAAGGCTGTCAAGGTAGCTTAGCAAAGCCTCCTTTTCCTGAGGCATGACAAAGGTTTGGCTTGGACTAGGGCCTGCATCAAAAGGTTGGATGGTTACGCGACTTCCTGGAGGAACTTGACCGGCAAATCTCTTAATTTCCTCCTTTACGCGGGGAAAAATGACCCGCCCCTTTCCATCACCCAACCCCATCATTGATCCAGAGGTGTCCACTAAGAAAACGTAGTGATAGAGCTCAGGTGGCGGGGTGGGGTTGGCTTGGGGGCTATGGACGAAGGACTGGCAAGCCTGAGCCATGGTTAGGCCGAATAAGGACATAGATAGTGCGATGATCAAACGTTGCATATCCCACCTCTAACAAGGGCACAAGAGCTTAAGGCGCCCATAAGGAGAAGACGTGTAGTACTTTCACGAATAACGATACCACTTTAATCCTCTTGGGCTCCACAACATCCAGCGGCGTCCGGTAGCCCAGCGCCTGGTTCAAGCGGCGGGTGTTGTAGAAGTGCCGATACTCGTCTAACGCCCGATGCAGTTCCAAGGGGTCTCGAATCTCCTCCCGCATGAGCTTCTCTTCTTTCAAACTCCGGTGCAACCGCTCGATCTCGCCGATTCCTTCCGGCTTCCCCACCGGGACGAACACCTGCCCGATTTGATGCGCGTAAAGGTAGCCGCGGAAAGCCTCAGATTGGAATACCGAGCCCCGATCGGTGCAAAGCAGCAGGCCCTTGGTGGGAAGCCCTAGCCTCCTGGCTTCTTCCCGGGCCCGCTCGATTGCTTCCCTCGCCAATCTCGCGGTCTCGCCTTCCCCCACTTTGCCCGCCACGCTGGCCAGAAGGTAGCGGCTCTCTTCCTTGATCACGTTGAGGATGCGGTAGCCCCCGAGGCTGGAAGCTCCCTTGCTTTCCACCAACCGCCACAGGGTGCCGTCGGCGCTGAGCACAAGATCCACCCACTCGGGCTTGGGGAGCTCGGGGCCTTGGTTCTTAACCTTCCGCTTCCGCTTCGTCGGAAGCAAGAGCTCCTCCGCCTTGAACACTCGGTAGACGGTGCTTTGACTCGTCTGGATGACCCGGCGCAAAAGCTCCGCCCAAACCTTGCGGTAGCCGTAGGTGGGAAAGGCCAGGGCGATCTCGCGAGCGTGCTCCCGGATGGCATCCCGCTCGGAATGGCGGCGGAAACATCGGGAACCCCTCGCCTTACGCACGCCTCACAGCGCCCCGCCCTGGACTTCCCGCCACCTCCGCTTTCGTCGGTAGTAGGTGCTCTTGGCCATCCCTAAAAGGCGCAAAAAGCAGTTGACTCCGAGACCCAACTCACGGCGCACGGCTTCCAGCTCCAAAAAGTTCGCTCGATCGAGCGACGAAGTTTTTTAAATCTCCACCCGTAAAGCCATCTTTGTCCCTTCCCCGCCCTTAAGGTACCGGTCGCGCCAGGCAAGCAGGGTCTTGTGGCTAACCCCCTGCCTTCTTGAAGCCTCACTCGTCGAAAGCTCCCCGCGCAAGATGCTCAGCGCAATGGCAACCTCCTCCAGGGCGTGTTTGCTTCGCAAAGCAGCCGTGCTCCAGATCCTTGTAGCCATTTTGCTCATACACCACCCCCTCTTGCCTCGTAGGTGGTACCGCTTGAGCTGAAGCACTACACGTGAGAAGAGGGCTTCCGCCCCACCATGACAACATCACTTTCAGAATATGGGCAATCTTGGAAGCGCTATGCCAAATTTTCCTCACTAGGTAGGAAGTGATCTTGGAATCCACCTGTGGTAGTGCCCCGAGTTTTGTGTGCGCCCCCTGGACCCAGGGACACTTTGCCCTACATGAGGTGCCTCTGCTTTAGCTGCTCGAAGAGCTTCCGACCTCCGAAGATCACCTTCTTGGGGTTTGGCACCTCTCCCTGGCCGAAGCCAAGGTGGCCTGCGCTTTGAGGATGGCGTCGTCCGCGTAGCGGGCGTTGAGGTGGAATACGCCTTGGAGGTGTCGTTTGAGGTCGTTCCTGCTCCACCCCTCCAGGAGGCGGTTGTAGGCGTAGCGCACGGCGGAGGAGAAGCGGCGCATCAGGTCCAGGACTTTCCTCCGGTCCTCCCCTGAGGGGAAGACCAGGCGACCCTGGACCCCGATGCGGGGAAGCTCAGGCCCCTTTGGGGCTTGAGGCTTTTCACGGTGTTTTCCTTTCCGCTTTGCCCCGTCTCGCTTCCCGTAGATCCGCGCGGCGAAGCTGGAAACGACGGCCACCAGGTCCTCTGCAAGTTCCCGGTGAACTTCTTCGCTTTCCTTCCCGCTCAGGACCACCAGTTCCACCCCGAAGGCCTCGAGGAAGCGGCGGATGTAGCCCAGCCCAAACCGAGCCAGGCGGTCCTCGTACTCCACCACCACCCGCTCCAGCTTCCCATTCTTGGCCCGGTTCAGAATCTTGATGAGCCCCCGCCGGTTCTCGTTCACCTCGCTCGCGACCTCGGCGATGACCTCGTACGTCCAGCCTTGCTCCTTGGCGAACGCCTCCAGCCGAGCGATCTGGTTCTTGAGAAAAGCTTCCTGCTTTCTCGTGCTCACCCGAGCGTAGAGAACGGTGCGGGGCTTCGGCTTCGCCTGGGGAACCTCCAACCCGAGGGAGAGGAGCCGCTCGATCTCCTCCCGGCGGTACCGCCTGCGGCCCCCGGGGGTGCGGACGGGGTGCAGAAGACCCTGCTTCTCCCACTTGTACAGGGTGTTGCGGTGGAGGCCGTAGCGCTCCCTGATCTGGTGTGCCGTAAGGAGAAGCGGGTCCACCTAAGAGGTAATGAGGTGTAGAGTGGGTTATTTTTCAACTGTTTGAACCCCCTTCGCGACGCGGGAAAGAAGTTTTTCCAGGGCCTCCCGTGGGGGAGGATCAGAACGCTCTCCACCACCCTTCCCATCCAGCGAACGAAGTGCCGGCGGTCGCCGGTGACCACGATCTCCGCCCCGGCGCTCGCAGCCGCGACCAGGATCAGCGTGTCGCTCTAGGGCAAGCCGAGCGCCCGGGCCGCCTCGAGGAAGCGCTTGAGGGCCTCCGCTCCGCGGGTGTGGGGAACGGATAGTGCCATGGCGACTCCTTCATGCCATTCTAGCGGGGCGTCACCGTGCCTTGGCGGGGAGATTCTTGCGCCCTCGCTTTGTCTTGAGGGGTTTTCCTTTACGGACCGGTTCGTCTGGTCAGGCGTTTCCGGGCCACCGGTTCGATCCGCCGGGTGCTGATCCGGGCCTCGCGCCCTTCCTTCCTCGCGCGCGAACCCGGTAGACGGCTTCCTCGAGGCCGAGGCAACTGGCCTGATCAAGAGCGAATAGACCTCCCTGTTCAGGGGTGAGCTTGCAAAGATCTCCACCCGGGGAGCAAGCCGCATACTCCCTCGCCACGCGTAGCACGTGAAAGCATGCGCCGGGCGGTGGAGCGCCGCATTGTCGGCGCAATGAAAGGAAACGCCCCGGATGACCTGCGTTGTAGGATACTTTTGCGGTATTTAGTTACGTAGATTGTAACAATAAACCGTGTTTCCATAACAAGTCATGGTACGCTAATTTTGTGCAGGAAGATCGGTCAGAGCGAGAACGTGCCCTATATCAGGCTGCCCTGATGCGGGGTGGCCTTTTCCGGCTCGACGAGGCCAGAGCTCTCGGTTTTACCCGGCGGGTTGCATCGTACCGGGTGAAACGCGGCGAATGGGAGCGGGTGGGAAAGGGGATCTACCGCCTGGCCTTTGCTCCCCGGTCACCCGACGAGGACCTCATCCGCATTGCCCTCTGGGCTCGAAATCCCTGGGGGCCGGTTGCCTTTTCTCACGAAACCGCCCTCTACATCCATGACCTTTCCGACCTCATCCCCGACCGTTACCACCTCACCGTGCCCCGCCGGTTCGACCGCAAACCACCGAAGGGTGTAAGCCTCCACCGGGCCGATTTGGCTCCCGGGGATCTCGAGGAGCGCCCGGGCTACCTGGTAACGGCCCCCCTGCGAACGCTCCTCGACGTTGCGAGGAGTCCGCGCATTGCTCTGGAACACCTGGAAGCCGCCCTCGATCAGGCCCTCGAACGGGGGCTGGTGACCCGTAGGCAGCTTGAGCGTGCTGCGGGGAGCCTGTCCGAGGCCGCGCGGCGGCGGCTCGGAAGGGCCCTCGCCGCCATCGGGCTGGAAGGCATCGAAGCGTGAGGTACAAGGCGCCCGAGGCCTTCCGCAGCGCCCTGGAAGCGCGCCTTAACGAGGAAGCCCGGGCAAACGGTCGACCGCTTGCCTATCTACGCAAACGCGTGGCATTCGAGCGCTTTCTGGCCCGAGTCTTCTTCCAGGATCCCCTCAACTGCCCGTTCGTCCTGAAGGGAGCCTTCGCCCTCAGTTTGCGCGTTCAGGAACGCCGGACGACTCGTGATCTGGACCTGGCCCTCACAGTGGAGGGGCAGGACCCGGTCGATGCCCTGAAACGGGCCGTTGAACGCGACGCGGGCGACTTCTTTCGTTTCCGGATCCTCCTCAGGACCGGGGACCGGCCCCAAGAACCCGCCGCCCGCCGCCTTACCGTTGAGGCCCTCCTTGCGAGAAGAGTTTTCGAGTCGTTCAAGCTCGATGTTGCCACTGAACCTGTGGGTTCGGAATCAGTAGAGCTGCGGACACTGCCTTCTTCACTTGAGTTCGCTGAAATCCAGGGGCCCCGGGTTCGGACCGTTCACCCGGCCCGCCACTACGCCGACAAACTGCATGCTTACACCCGCCCGCGGCGGCATCGAAGCCGGGTGAAAGACCTCGTAGATCTCGCATTGCTCACCCTCGAGCTAGAAGGGGATCCCGGGGTACCGGAGCGGATTCACGCCGAGGTCGCGCAAGTCTACAGCCTGTACCCGACGCACGATCCCTGGGGCGATCTCCCACCGCCACCCGGCGACTGGAAAGCGCCCTTTAGGAGTCAGGCCAGGGAAGTCGGGTTAGATCCCCCCGAGATGAGGCACTGGTTCGACCGGGTGGAGGCCTTTTACCGGAAGCTGCGCCCCTGACCCGAGAGACCGGTCCTCTCCCGGTCCCTTCCCGGGGGGCTCCGGTGCCTGGATAGCTTAGCTGAAATCTTGCACTTATACAGCCCCTTGAAAAAGGGCGCGGGGAAGCCCTTGATTAAGGGCGACCATGAAACCCCACGCCCAGGCTTTATTCTCCCGCGTGCTGGCGATCTTTTCCACCGCTCACCAGAAGCAGAACTTCCAGGCTCTTCTCCGGCTCTTCCTGAGGGGTGAAGGCAAGCCCCTGCCCCAGCACAGCCCAACCCGCTCGCCTTCCGCCCTCTCGCGCTTTTTGAACCACGGCAACTGGCCCACCTGGAGGCTCGCTCTTCTCTTGCGGGAGTCCAGCTTTAAAGCCTTCACCGAGTTCGCCGCCGCGCGAAGGGGAAGGAAGCCGAGGCCCCTTTTGATCCTGGACCTCACTAGCTTGGAGAAGGCGGGAAGCTTCCCCGAGCTTGGCCGTTGGCTCCAGGTCTTTCACGGAACCCACGGGGTGCACCTGGTGGTGCCGCTCTTGGTCTACGGCTCCCTCCGCCTGCCCTTTGGCTTTACCCTCTGGCGGGGAAAGGGCTCGCCCTCGCCGGCCAAGCTCGGACTCCGCCTTCTTGAGCAAGTTCCCGCCTGGCTCTACGCCTATCGTCCTTTGGTACTGGCCGATTCCGCCTTCGCCTCGGCGGCGTTCCTCAAGGGGGTCAAGGCCATGGGGCTTGATGCTGTCGTGGGCATGAGGAGGGACCGGGCTTGGCTTCCCTGGGGGAAGCTTGAGTACCTGGAGTCCCGACGCCAGGGGCATGCCCTCTGGCTTCAGGGCCTTCCCTTCCCGGTGTGGGCGGCGAGCTTTTACCTGCGGCGCCCGGAGGGGAAGGTGGAGAAGCGCTTCGTGATCAGTACCGAGCCCATGAAACCACCTGCCTTGGTTCGTTGGGGCCGGCGTCGCTGGAAGATCGAAGCCTACTTTAAGGTCATGAAGCAGCGGTTTGGGCTGGGGCGGTTCGGGCAGAAGCATCCGGTAGGCGTGTACCGCTTTTTGCTCCTTAGCTTCCTGGCCTTTCTTCTGAGCCAGCTGATGGAGCCCCTTCCCCCTACCGGTGAAGCCCCCGACTGGGGCATGCGAGCCGAGATGGCGGCCGTACTCCTGCTCTTGCCCCTCCTTAACCTAGAGCTCTTGATCGAGCGGGAGCGGTTGAGGCGCATGGCCCGGGAGTTAAGAGTGGGGCCTGAAGCAATGGGATCGAGCTTGGATTATGCATGAGGTAGAAAGGTGCAAGATTTCAGCCAGGGAAAACGCGTATACGTGCGCTTTAAGTACGACCCCGTCCTGGTGCGTAAGGTCAAGGCGTTCCCGGGCGCCCGGTGGAACGGCATCGCCCGCCGCTGGGAAGTGCCCGCGGGCTACGCCGCCAGCCTGGCCCGCGCCCTGGGCACGGCGCATGACGACGCGAACGACGCGCTCCCCCTCTCCGGGGCCTACGTCCACATCCACCCCCTGCAACGCAACCTCGAGGTCTCCGTGTGGGGCCCCTACGCATCCCTCAAGGAGACGGCGAAGCGTTTCGGCCTCGCCTGGGACAGCAACGAAAAGGGCTTCGTCGGCATCCTTGCTCACGAGGCGTTCGACCGCCTCATCGAGGCGCTCGAGCAAAGCGGCATGCCGCTCTCGGTGCACACCGAAAAAGGCGCGAAGCCCTCCGTCGAACTGCCCCCCGACCTCGAGGCGGCCCTCTGGCCGCACCAGGTGGACGGGGTGCGCTTCGTCCTCGAACAGTGGGCGCACGGACGCGCCGGTGCCCTCCTCTACTGGGAGATGGGCGCCGGGAAGACCTTCACCGCGCTCACCCTGGCGCGCGAGCACAAACGCATCCTGGTCCTGGCCCCCCGCTCCGTCGTCCCGGTCTGGGCGATCCAGGCGGAGAAGCACCTTCCCGGCACCTTCACCGTCCTTCCCCTGCGCTCGGGAAGCACCTCGGCCCGCGCCGCCCGCCTGAGGAAGGCGCTTGATGCGGGAAGCGAGCAGCTGCTCGTGGTGACCAACTACGAATCGTTCTGGCGCGGCGAGCTCTGGAAGGTCATCCAGGCAACGCCTTGGGACCTTGCCATCCTCGACGAGAGCCACCGCATCAAGTCCCCCTATGGCAAGGCCAGCAAGGCCGCCCACGCGCTCGGGGACCGCGTGCGGCACAAGCTGCTCCTGACCGGCACGCCCATGCCCCACAGCCCCCTGGACGTCTGGAGCCAGTTCCGCTTCCTGGCCCCCGGGGTCTTCGGCAAGCGCTTTTCGAGCTTCCGCGACCGCTACGCGGTCCTCGGCCCGTGGAAGAACGTCGAGGGCTTCCGGCACCTCGACGACCTGCAACAGCGCATGGCCCTCTACACCCACCGCGTCAGGAAGGAGGACGTGCTCGACCTTCCCCTGCTTTCCCACCAGGTCCTTCCGGTGGAGCTCGACGAGGAGTGGAGGGTCTACCGCGAGCTCTTCTACGAGGGCGAGGCCGTCCTGGACCAGGAGGTGATCGAGAGCAAGGCCGTCATCGTCCTGATCAACAAGCTCGCCCAGGTCACCTCGGGGTTCGTGATCGACCGGTCCGGAGCCGTCCACCGGGTGGGGCAGGCCAAGGCCAGCGCCCTCGCCGATCTGATCGAGGACCTTCCCCCCAAGGAGCCCCTGGTCGTCTTCGCCCGCTACCAGACGGACCTGGACATCATCCGCGAGGTCGGCGAGGCCAGGAGGCGCACGGTGCTCGAGCTCTCGGGCCGCAAGGACGAGTGGGAGGCCTTCGCCGCCGGTGAAGGCGACCTGATCGCGGTGCAGTTCCGGGCCGGCGCGCTCGGGGTGGACCTGACCCGCGCCGCCTATGCGGTGATCTACTCGCAGACCTACGCCCTCGGGGACTACGAGCAAGCCCTGGCCCGCCTGCACCGCCCGGGGCAGACCCGCCCGGTGACCATCTACCACCTGATCGCCCAGGGGACGATCGACGAGCACGTCTACCGGGCCCTCGAGACCAAGGCCGACGTGGTGGAGACCGTGGTCCGGGGGCTGCGCCGCTGGCGCGCCCAGGCGCGTCGAGCACGAAAGGAGGTTCGATGAACGCCCACTTTTTCGTCCAGGCCCTGGAGACCCTCCGTTCCCCTGACGAGGTGGAGGCCCGGCTGGCCCAGCTGCTCGAGGGGTTGGCCCGGGTCCTGGAGCCGGGCCCGACCCGGGAGGCCCTCGAGGAAGCCCTCGCCCGCTACCGGGAGGCCGGACACCTGCCCTTCCCCGCGGCCCCGGGGGCCGACCCCGCCCTGCTGTGGCTGCTGGACGCCGCCTTCGGGGCCGCCCGGGCGCTACAATCCGGCCTGGCCGACCTTCCGGGAGAAAGGAGCCCAGCATGACGATCAGCCAGCTCATCCGCGACCACCTGCTCGCTCGATTGGCGGAGAGGAGCCCCTGGCTCCTCTCGGACGTCCAGTTCGCTCTGAAGAAGGACGCCGTGGAGGAGAGCCTCGAGGCCTTCGGGCTCTCCGCTTGGTTTGCGAAACAGCTGCACGCCCACCGGAACGAGATCGAGGCAGCGCTGGCGCAGGCGGGCACCGGGGTGCTGGTGAGCTCGGGCCGGCACCGGCTTGCGCTCTTGCCCTTTTCGCTGGAAGGCGCGGAGGTGGCGTGGACGCCCGATCCGCCTGCACCCGACGGCTGGATCCACGTCGCCGGGCGCTACGCCCCGCCCAGGGACCTGGTCGCGCCCCCCGCGCCGAGGGTGGCGCTCCTCCCCCCGGCGACCGTCCACCCCGCCCTCGAGGAGCCGCAACGGGTCTCGCTCCTGCACCCCTGGGAGCGGGTGGCGGTCAAGACCAGCGTGCACCGCTTCTTGCGCGTGCACTACGCCCACCTCACCCCCGAGGAGCGTTCGGAGCTCCCGGTGGGCGAGGCCGCCTTTCCCCAGGCCCCCAACCTGGAGGCCGCCCGCCTCGACGTGGACCGGGCGATCGCCCACACGGTCGCCAACGGGCGGACCGCCCCCGAGGAAAACCGCCTCCTCCGGGAATGCCTGCGCGAGCACCACGAGGCGATCGCCCGGGCGCTCCTCGAGGGACCGAAGGTGGTCGTGGCGGGGCCCGGACAGGGGGAGATCCTCGAGCCGGTGATCCCGTTTCCGGAACGCCCCGAGCGCTACTCCCCCGAGGGCCTGGCCGCGCTTACGGGCGAGGTGGCGACGGTGCAGGGGCTTTTGGACCTCGTGCGCGAGATGGGGAAGCCCGAGCTCCCCGTCCGCATCGCCTACTTCACCTACCCCGGCGACCCCCTGGCCCCCGAGGTGGCCCGGAGGATCCGGGAAGCCTACCCGGAGAGCACCCTTCCCCGCTACCTCGAGCGCCACGGGAAGATCGTCAAGAAGCCGTCCTTGATCCTCGAGTTCGAGGACGGCCAGGCGATGCTCTACGACGTCCAGGCCCGCACGGGGGTGAAGGGGCTCGAGCGGCAGCTCTACATCCGCCCCCGCCACCGGGCCTGAAACGACGAAGCCCCCCGCGAAAGCGGGGGGCATGAGGGTGGGGCTTGAAGGAGCTAGTTCAACACCCTCCGCTATTTCCAGTCGGGGGGCGTGAGAATGACGGCCTGGAAGTAGCCGTCCTTCCAGACCCAAACGATGTCTTTCCCATCAAGGGGCACGATCTCGAACTCGATCTCGAACCCCTCGAGGGCCGCCACGTCCTGGAGGGCCTTGCCAGTCCCCCAGGAAAGGACTTGAAGCGGGCGGCCGACATCCTCGGCCGCCCGGTAAACCAGGGACTCGGAGCGCCGGGCCCCGAGCTCTTCAATCGTCCAGCCATGCTTCAACCGAAACAGCTCTTTGTCGTCTACAATCAACATTGTTTTGGGCTCCTTTTCGGAGCCGCCTCACCCCCGGGGGGACCCACCGGCTGCAACCGGTGCCGGGGACGAGGCGGCTCCCTTCGTTTTGCCTTTCGCCTCGCCCCCGGTCCCCGGGAGGCATCCCTATCCTGTCAAGAACCACGAGGACCCCAGCCCTCGCCTTTAGCCTAAGAAAGGAGACCCCGTGGAGAAAGGAGACCCCGTGGACGCCAAACCGATCAGCTCCCTTATCCGGGACCACCTGCTCCCGAGACTGGCCCGCACCAGCCCCTGGACGCTCCTCGACGTGGCCTTCGTCCTAAAAAAGGACGCCGTGGAGGAGAGCCTCGCCGCCCACGGCCTCGAGGTCTGGGCTCCGCCGGTCCTGAAGGCCCACGCCCGGGCGCTCGAGGCCGCCCTGGCCGCCGCCGAAGACGGCGTTTTGGTCCTCTCCGGCCCGGAGCGGGTGGCCTTCCTGCCCTTTGCCGTGCGGGGCGCGGCGATCGACTGGACGCCCGAGCCTCCGGACCGCTACGGACCGTACGTCGGCGGACGCTACCAACCTCCGGAGGGCCTCCGGGCGGTGCCCGCCCCCGCCGCGGTGGAACTCGCCCCTGTCACCCTCGACCCCGCGCTCGAGGACCCCGCGCCGGTCCATGTCTACCACCCCTGGGACCGGGCGGCTATCGCCACCGGAAACCGGTTCGTGCGGGAACGTTTCCCAGACATCTCCCCCGACGAGAGCACGGACCGCCTGGAAGGCGTCGCCTACCTGCCCCAGCAGCCCGACCTCGAGGCCGCCCGCCGCCAGGTGCGGATCACCGCCAGCCATGCCTGGCCCTCGGGCCGCACCGACACCTCCCCGAGCTTCCGGGAAGGCCTCCTCGAGCGGGAAGAGGCCATCGCCCGGGCACTCCTCGAAGGGCCGAGGGTGGCGCTGGCTTGGGGCGGGGGGTTCCACCTGCTGGAGCCCCTCATCGCTCCCCCGAAGCAAGCGCGCATCTACAGCCCGAGCGGCTTCGCCACCCTCGCGGGAACGGGCACCCTCGCGGACTTCATGACCCACCTCTTCGAGCAGGACGCCTACCCGCGCAACCAGGTGCGCTTTGCGGTGTTCGTCCGACCGGCGGATCCCGCCCTCGAGGCCAAGCAGCGCTTTCTGCTCGAGCGCTTCCCCGACAGCACCGCCGCCAAAGGACTGCCGGCCGCGGCGATGCGAGATGCCCACCACGTCATCCTGGACCTGGGCAGCGATTTCGTCGCCCTTCGCATCACGCAACCCCTCATCGCCAACGACTGGACCGAAGAGGTCTGGCTGCCCGAACCAAACGCCCGGGCCTAACGACATCCCTGGGAAGGAGCGCTCCTTTCAGAGCAACCGGGTTAGAATGACCTAGGAGGAGGTGTCAAAATGGCCGCACTCTCCACCCCCACCGTGGATCCGGCCCTGGAGCGGTTTCTGGCCGCGGCCAGGGCGCTGGGCCTGACCCAGGCCCAGCAATCTCGCCTGCTTGGCCTTTCCGAACGCACCTACCGCCGGCGTTTGAAGGAAGGACGGCTCGAGCCGGCCGAGGCCAAGGCGGCAGCGTTCCTGCCGCGGGCGCTCGAGAAGGTCGAGGCCCTCTTCCAGGACCCCGAGCGAGCCCGGGCCTGGCTCACCACCTACAACCCCCGCCTCGGCGCCGTGCCCGTCGCACGGCTTGGGGACCTCGAGGGCTACGAAGAGGTCCTTCTCGTAGCGGAAGAGGCCTTTTATGGCTTCCTTTAAGCTCTGGAGAGCGGTGGATCCAACCCGCCCCTACGTACGTCAAGACCACGACCCCCTCGCCGGCGAGGGGGCTTCGTTTGCCTCGGGGCGCTGGCACACCCGGGCCCCGGGCAAGCGGCTCGTGTACGCCGCCGAGCACCCGTCCCTCGCCCTCATGGAGCTCCTGGCCGCGGACCCCACGATCGAGCGGGTCTGGCTCTACCGCTTCAAGCTAACGACCTCCGGGGTCGAGCAAGTGCCCCCCAAACTCGAGGCCGCCCTCAAGCGCAAAGATCTCGCCGCCACCCAGGCGTACGGCGACCACTGGTACACGAAGGGGCGATTCCCGGTACTCCGGGTGCCCTCGGTCTTGCTGCCCATCGCCTTCAACTACCTCTTCAAACCCGACCACCCCGACGTAAGCGCGAAGGTGCTGGAGCGTCACGAGGTCGCGGTGGATGACCGGCTCCGTTGCAGGTAGGGAACACCGAAGCAGGCGTGGCGCGCACAACCACCCGCTGGAGCTCCCGCCCCGGGAACGAAGCACCGCCAACCCGCAGCTATCCCGCCGAGACCGCCACCCGCGGTGGCGCCACCGAAAGGGGGACCGAAACGATAGGGGCGGGCTCCAGCCCCAGCGCCCGGAGCGCCGCGCGAGCCTCGTCGGCCCGATCGCCAAGCCGGGCGAGAGCCTCCGGAATCGCGACCGCCTCCGCGACGACCTTCTGGCGCGCCCTCCTGGCCGTCTCCTTGAGCCCCGCGGCCTCGGCCCCGTCGAGCCCTGGCCTCGAGAGGGCGGGGACCACCCAGGCCAGGGTCTCCAGGGCCCGGGGCAGGCAGCAAGCGTCCCCCGCCGCGTGGTCCCCGTAGCGACAGGAGCGCCGCAGGAAGCGGGCGAAGGGGTTGGATGCCGGCACCTCGGAGGCCGCGTGCCCACCCTGCACCTCGGGGTCCTCAAACGCCGCCTCGATGGGCTCGGGGGCAGGTTCCTCCACCCCTTTTGCATCGTCGCCGAGCTTGACGGCCAGGTCGGCCAGGGCCTCGGGCACGACCCCCGTCACCGCCCGCACCGGCGGGCGTTCCTGCTGCAGCTTGGCCACCAAAAAGCGACTGGGGTGGCGGATGCCATCGCCGGCGGCGGCGGGCAGGTGGTGCGCCAGCGCCGCGCGGAACGTCTCCTTCCCCAGCCGCTCGAGCTCCGGGTAGAGCGCCGTCTCCAGCCAGAGCAAGAACCGCGAGCGTGGGGCTCGCTCGGTGTAGAGCGCCTCGAGCTGCGCAAAGAGCTCGGGGCCCAGCGCCGCCTGGATGGTCTTGGTCCTTGAAGAGGGTTTTGAAGCCTCCTCCTCCTCGGGGGTGGGTGGGCGGGCTTCACGAACGGTCGTCGTCGCCGCCTCTGTGGAGGGGGGGTAAGGGGGGGAGGTTTTAATTCTGTTTAGTTCCTTGTTTAGTTCGGGTGACAATTTGGCACCCCCCCGGGACAGCGGGTCTGGGGTCGGGGAAGGGGGGTTCCTTCGGGGGACAATTTGACCGCCCCCTGCCCCCGCCCCTTCGGGGGACAATTTGTCCTCCCCCGGTAGGGCGGCCGCTTCGGGGGACGGCTTGGCCTCCCCTGACTTCGCCCGCAGGCCGAGGTCGATCCGGTAGACGTTCGCTCCGTGCTTCCCCGCCTGGCGCAGGGTGGTGATTTCGCCGAGGGCCTCGAGCTCCCGGAGCGCCCGTTTGACCGAGCGGATGCTGGTGCGGGCCAGCAAGGCCAGCCGCTCGATTGACGGCCAGGCCGTCCCCGCTTGGCTGGCGTGGGCGGCCAGCGCCAGGAGGACCGTGAAGGCAGTCCCCCGGGCCCGGCTCTTGCTGAAGACCTGTTTGACCTGTTCGCTGTTGAGGTAGCGCACCTCGAGCGCCATGTTGACTGCGTTCATAAGACCCTCCAGAAAGATGAGAAGATGCGTCCTGGACGCGACTTGCGTCGTCTGAAACCGGCAATACCTCACCGTCTTGGGGCCTCGACCCCTCTTGCGTTTTTCTCTGGAGGGCGGTAAGCTGCACTCAACCGATTGAGCAGCTACCACCCACGCCCGGAGCCCACCGGGCGTTTTGGGTTTATGGTGTTGCTTCTCTCCCCGGACTCACCTCCTTAAAAAAGGCCGGATCAACGGCTCGCGCGCTGCTCCAGCGTCCGCGGAGCCTCTGAGATCGACCATGGCAGCGATTGTATATCGCCTCCACGCGTCCGTGTGGTTTTGGGGGTCGCAACTAAAATCTCTAGCTTGGATGGAAATGTCGGATATCGTTATCCGACAACCTGGGGGTCGGGATGCCCCCTCGGCTCCATGGCGTTGGTAGTAACTTAAACGTATGCGAAAGCGCTATTTAACCGTTGAAGAGTACGCCCGGTTTCGTGGAGTAACGCCTGCGTATGTGCGGCGGCTTGCCGCCGAGGGCAGCATCCCGGGGGCAGAAAAACGCGGGGTGCAGTGGTTCATCCCCATTATTGAACCGGTCAAGGAGGAGGGCCCCATGCGCACCCTGGCCTTCTTCAACCAGGCCGGGGGGACGGGGAAGACGACGCTTACGATGAACCTCGGCTATCACTTTGCCCGTCGGGGGTTCAAGGTCTTGCTCGTTGACATGGACCCCCAGGCCACGCTGACCAACTTCATGGGCCTGGAGCCTGACGAGCTGGACCGGACGATCTATCAGAGCCTGGTCCTGAGGCGCTCCCTGCCGATTCACAAGGACATTCACGGGATGGACCTGGTCCCCGCGAACATCCTCCTCGCGGGGGCCGAGCAGGAGCTGATTTCGGCATTGAACCGGGAGGCCCGGCTTCGCCGTGTGCTGGATGAGGTCCGGGCCGCGTACGATCTAGCCCTGATCGACGCTCCACCAAGCCTGGGCATGCTCTCCATCCTCAGCCTTGCCGCGTCGGATGGGGTGGTGGTTCCGGTTCAAACCCATTTCAAGGCCTACCTGGGCACCGACCAGCTCCTGAAGACCGTCAAGGGGATTCAGGAAGAACTGAACCCCCAGCTGAGGATCTTTGGGTTCGTGCCAATGCAGTACCAAAAGCGGTCCACGCATGACCGGGACGTGCTCGAGGCGCTCGAAGAACAACTTACTGCGATCGCGCCCATGTTCCCTCCCATTCCACAGGCGACCGCCTTCAAGAAGGCCTCTCTGGAGATGAAACCCCTGGCACTGTACGACCCGCGTCATCCGGCGGTGGACGTGCTCGAGCAGATCGCCGACAGCGTGCTGGAGGCCCTGGAGGACGTCGATGGGTTCTAGTCGGCGACGCAAGAATCCGCTTCTCGAGCGACGCCCGCTCAAAAACGTCGACCTGGAGAGGGTGGGCCAGGTTCTGAAAAAAGCGCAGGAAAGCCGCCTTCTCGAGCTTCCCCTCTCTCAAATACGCGTTCGCGAAACGCAGCCCCGACGCTATTTCGACGATTCTGAGATCGCCAAACTCGCGAGATCGATACAACGGCGGGGGTTGCTACAGCCCATCCTGGTTCGCCCGCTCAATGACGAAGCTTTCGAGATCGTGGCCGGTGAGCGACGGTACAGGGCCTTCAAGCGGCTGAAAAGGGACACCATTCCAGCCATCGTGGTCGAGCTTTCGGATGAAGAGGCTCAGGCCGCCGCGATCCTCGAGAATTTGCAGCGCGAAGACCTGAATCCTCTTGAGGAGACGGAGGCGATCCTGGATCTCTTGAGCATGCGCCTCGGAGAACCGAGAGAGGAAGTGATCAAGCTGATTCACCGCCTATCCATGCGCAGAAGGAGGATGTCGGATAACGTTATCCGAAACAAGGAGTGGGAAGTCATCGAGCAGACGTTTCGGGAACTTGGCCGAATGACCCCGGAGTCGTTTCGCATCAACCGTTTGCCGCTCCTGAACCTACCTCAGGACGTGCTCGAGGCGTTGCGTGCGGGGCGCATCGATTACACCAAGGCACGGGCCATTGCGCGGGTAAAGGATGACGGGCAGCGGGCCGCCCTCCTCAAGCGGGTCATCGAAGAGCGGTGGAGCCTGCCGCTCGTTCGCGCCGAGGTTCGGGAGCTCCAGCGCTCACGACCGGTCAAGGAAAAACCTCTGGCGCAAAAGGCGAAGGCCTTGTTGAAACAAATCCGCTGGAGCGAGCTTCCTCCAGACGAGGAGGCCCGTGCACTGGAATTGCTCGAGCAACTGGAAGCCCTGATCAAGCGGGTGGGGTCTAACGGCGGCTAGCGCCGTCCGCCCCCATACCTAGTTTCGTTGGGTAAACATGTCTACCCTCCACGGTTTGGCAGAGAGGGGATGGCATGATCGAGATGCGCGCACGATACGCCAAAATCCGGTCCTGGACCGGCTCAACTCGGTACTGGACCGGACCGACCCGGTGCAGGACCAGGCTGCCAGGAGCCCGATGGGCCCTTCCGGTCCAGTACCGGACCCAAGCGCCCTACACCGGGGATGCTGCCCCGCGCTGACCTCCATTTCCCCTCGAGCACACCCATTTCGCAGCGCTCGAGCTCCTGTGAAGCCGCAGCCTTCAACCAAGGGCCTGTCGGCCCTTGGTTAGAAAAGGGGGTGCAACAAAAAAGCTCTCCAACAGGAGGGCAGCCAAGCAACCACCGGGGGCCGTCAGGCCCCCGGTGAGTTTTGGAGGCGAAAGGAGGTCTTGGCGCATGGACATGAAAAAAGAATCCGAGCGCCGGGTGCGCGCCCTCGAGGCGCGCATTCGTTTGGAGTGCTACGAGGAGATCGTGCAGCACCCCGACGGGACGCTCGATGGCGTCATCGTCCGGGGAGGCGTCCCCCGCACCGTGGTGCGGGTGGCCCCCGGGGAGCCGCCCTTCTTCGACCCCGCCCCGGTGCTCGATGTGGAGGGAGAGTTCCCCCCGAAGCCGGTTCGGGAGGGTCAGCTTAAGGTCCTCCGGAACTTCGGGTATCGAGGGCCCCTTCCCCGCAGGGAGGAGGGGGCGTCGCTGCTGCTCTTCTTCCTCCCGGTTTACGCCCGGGAGGTAAGGAAGCGGGCCGCCCCCACGGAGGGTCAGCTTAAGGCCCTCCGGAACTTCGGGTATCAGGGCCCGGCCCCGGCCACCCGCGCCGAGGCCCGGCGGCTCCTGGCCGAGCTCCAGGCCCGGGCCCGGAAGGCGGCCTGAGCGACCGGTGGAGGAGGTGGACGGGGTGATCCGGCTGGTGTTCGACACCGGCCGGAGCTACTTCAACCCCGTCCCGGCGATCGACCTGGTTGCCGGGGACCCCACGCCGGCCCCCGGAGGTGCTCGCCGCCTTGCGCGAGCGGGGCTTCCCCTGGCCGGGGCCCTTCTCGCAGAGCGAAGCGGTCCTGCTGCTCGCCCTGTGGGAAGAGTTCTCGCAGGCGCAGGGGGGACGCTGCCAGCAAAGGCGGCCCGCGCCGCCCAGGCGGCATAGGAGGCCATTTGGAACCCAGGGAAGTCTATCGCACGGTCGATGCCGGCTTTGAGGCCCTTGCCCGGGGCCTCGAGGCCGGCGATTCCGGCGTCCTCCGCCTCCTGGGGGCGGCGTTCGCCCGGCACAGGCGGTTTTCGGTGCGCAACCGCCTGCTGATCGCGGGGCAAAACCCGCTCACTCGAGCGGTGCGCGCCCCCGAGGCGTGGCAGCGCCTCGGCTACCAGCCCCGCGCCCACGCCACACCCGTGTGGGTCCTGTTCCGGGAGGGGGAACATTTCGCGGTCAGGGCGCTGGTCCCGATCGAGGACACGATTCCTGGTGCCAGCGCGAAGCCGGTTCGCCCCCCTCTCCTCGAGTGGGAAACCCTTGCGGCGAGCAAGGACCGTGCCGCCCGGGCCATCCGGGAGGCCTTCCCGGGAAGCGACCTCGAGAGCGTTCTGGCCGCCACCGCGCTCTTCTACGCCTACGGCCTGCCCTCGAGGGCCTTCATCCCGAGGCTGCACGGGTTGGTTCCAAGGGATGGGAAGGCGCTCTTCGCGACCGCGCTGAGGGCCTTCCGCAGGGCGGAAGGCTTCATCGCCCGGGCAATGGGCGAAGAGGAAGCGGAAAAGGCGGCTTGAAGAACCGACGGGGGGCGACCATCGCCCCCCTTTTTTGTTGGCCGAGTTTGGGGAAACATTTCCCCAAACCCAAGTTGACCGCCGACGACCCCGGTTTGTCTCCCGATATAACAAAAGAAAGATTAGATAATCTGAAGCGCTACTTTTCAAGGCCGAGTTGCCCCCCCGCTTCCGGCCGGGTTCTCCTACCCTGTCGTTATGACGCCGTGCAACCTTGAGAAGATCGTCTCCCGGCCCAACCCGGGGTTTTGTTACCTTCCGCTGAGCCAGATCAAGGGCGACTACTTCGATCGCGTCCCTCCTCTGGCGGAAACCGCCGGGCGCCTGCGCGATCAGATCGCGAGGGAGGGCGTCCTTGCACCGCTTGCCGGAGTGCTCCGCTACTCCCCCGGGACGGAGGCGGAGATCTACGTCGTGGATGGGTCGAAGCGGCTCCACGTCGCGCGCGCGTTCTTCGCCGATCGCGATGCGCCGGGCTACGCCCGGCTGCCCGTCGCCTTCGTTTCCCCCAGCCGTGTCCCGGGCTTTGGAGCCCTGGCCGTGGCCAACGAGGGGTTGGCGCGGATCTTTGCCCTGGTCCGCGCCTTCGTCGAGTTCGCCGACGACCGGGTCTCCGAGGAAGCGGCCCTCGAGGTGTTCCGGGAGATGATCGCCGCGGCGGCAAAGGATCGGGTGCGCGACGAGGCGCAGTTCGCCTCGCTGTGGAAGGATCTCATTCCCGTGGCCGCGCCCCTCGAGCACGTGGACAAGGGCATCCTGGAGTTCGTCGCCGAGCTCTTCCCGGAAGAGGTCTTCCATCACGGTGCCCCCCTGTGGGGGCTCCTGCAAGGGCACCTGCGGATCCTCCAGTTGCCCTGGGACCTGATCGAGCGCACCGTGCGGCACCGGGGGACGGGCGGACACGCCTTCGTCCTCAAGGCCGCCTACGATCTGCTCCCCGCCGAGGTCGTGGACCCCTATCTGCCCAAGCTCCAGGAGATTTCCCCAGGGACGCTGGCGACGGCCTTGGGGCTGAAGACCCCGCAGCGCTATCCGAGCGAGGTTCGCGCCCTCGCGGCGGAGATACGTCGCATCAACAAGCTCTTGCGCGAGTCGGGGGCGATGCTGAAGCGCAGCCCCCTCTTCGAAGAGGTCTTTAGGCTGGTCAAGGAGCTGGAACAGATGCTCAAAGCCGCCAGCCGCCAACCCTGAGGAGGTGAAATGTGCGTGACGTCGTGAAGGGCGTCTGGGCCCTGACCGTAGGAACCGGACGCTTCGCCGTGCAAGTCGTGCTCTGGCTCCTGGCCCACCCTTGGTGGGCGATCTTGCTCCTGCTCTACCTGCAGACGACCTACTTCCCACCCGCGGATCCGTCGTCCCAGGGCATTCTCTTGCTGCTCCGCCTGATCCTGGGCATCTGGCTCATCTGGGCCATCGCCAGGTTCCTCGAGGACCTGCCTTCCCTGGTCCGGCAGGCGTGGGGGGCCCCGCTCGAGGCGTGGGACACGCTCAAGCCGTCCGGGTTCTTCGCCGTGGGGCTGGGCTTTCTCTTCCTCGGGGCGGCGCTCGCCTTCGGCGACGTGTCGTTGCCCAAGGTGCTCGCCGTCAACCTGGCCGAGCTCCTGCGCTTGCTGATGTTCTACGAGGCGGTCCCCGACCCCGCCCCGTTCTACCTGCGCTTCGCCCTTCCTGATCGCGCGGTCCTGGGGGCCGTGTCGGGAGGGATCGGGGCGCTCTTCTTCTACGAAGGGGCCCGCCGTGCGTTCGGCCTCGAGCGGCTCCGGTTGCCCAGGCTTCGCCTGCCCCGCCTTCGGAGGAAGAAGAGCCGCGTGGTCGTGCCCCCCATCGACCCTGACGACGTGCCCAAGGGGAGCCCCGAACCGCCGCCGCCTCCGGGCAAGGTGAGGGTCGTTCGGAAAAAGCGCCCCATCGAGGAGCGCTATTCGCCGAACGCCAGGCCGGAGGGGGTCGGGGAGAAGCCCTGGCAACCCGAGCCACCGCCGCCTCCTCCGCCGCCTCCTCCGCCGCCGTCTTCGCCACCGCCCCAGAAGGAGCCGGTCGGGGAGGAAGCAACCTACCAAAAGCCAAAGCGCAAGGCCTTGGACAAGGACCAGGTGCTCCGGGCCTTGCGCGAGCGGCTCTACCTGCCTCCCGAAACCGAGCGCAAGGTGGTCGAGCTCGCGGTGCTGATCTCCGACCCCGAAGGCTTCAAGGCGAAGTGGGGGATCGACCCGCCCAAGGGGGCCGTGCTCTGGGGACCACCGGGAACCGGTAAGACCTCGATCGCCCGGTTCCTCGCGGACGTTACCGGTATGCACTTCCTGGCCGTCAGCCCGGCCGAGGCCCGGAGCAAGTTCATCGGCGACTCGGCCAAGCTCGTGCGGAGCATCTACCGGGATGCCCGCGCCAACGCGCCGACCCTGCTCTTCCTGGACGAGGCGGACACCATCGCGGGTCGCCGCGATGGCCTGGGAGGTTCAGGGGCCGACCAGGAGATCACTGGCGCGGTCAACCAGCTCCTGCAGGAGATCGAGGGCGTGCGCCCCTCTTCCCGGTTCGTCTTCACCCTGGCCGCGACCAACCACCCCGACAACCTGGATCCCGCCTTCCGCTCCCGGCTGGGACGCGACATCCCCGTTGGGTTGCCGGATCGCGAGGGGCGTCGGCGCATCCTCGAGCTGTCGCTGCGCAAGTTGCGTGAGACCGGTGCGCTGGATGAGGACGTGGCGCTCGAGCTCCTGGCGGAGCGCACCGAGGGCATGTCTGGCCGCGCGTTGACCCGTCTGGTCAACGAGGCGGTCATGCGAGCGCACGCCGATGGACGGAGCCGGGTGACCATGGATGATCTGCTGGAGGCGCTCGATTACGTCTTTCGAGAGGGGGAGTAGGGGGCCGTGTTGCCCCCCACTTCCAAATCAGTAGGTAATACGGTGTTCTCATGGAACGGAGAAAGAAGGACGCCCCCGCCGGAAAACCTCCGACGATGTTCAAGTCCGTGGGTCCGCAGGCCGCCCGAATCCGCGTCGATGAGATCCGGCCCAACCCCCACCAACCCCGGGTGGAGTTCGACGAAGGGGCGATCGACGCCCTGGCCAGGTCCCTCGAGGCGCACGGGCTCCTGCAACCCATCAGCGTGATCCCCCGGGAGCAAGACGGCACGATCTACTACGAGCTGGTCTCGGGGGAGCGCCGCTGGCGGGCTGCCAAAAAGCTCGGGTGGGAAACGATCGACGCGATCCTGCTCACTGAAGAGGAGCTGAAGGCGGATCCGAAGACCCTGGCCCTGATCGAGAACACCCAGCGCCGGGACCTGACGCCGGTCGAGCTGGGCGAGATCCTCTGGAAACGGCTCGAGCAGACATACCTCGACGTCGAGGACCTCAAGCGTGCGAGCAACCTGCTCAGGCGCGAACTCCGGAAAAAGCAGGTCCTGGACGAGAACGTTCTGCCTTTGCACGCGCAGCCGCTCTACGAGCTGCTCATGCTGACCGGGGTGGACTTCGAGTACTGGCGAAAACGTGTATTGCCTACATTCTTCTGGCCCGAGCCGGTGCGCCGGGCGGTGCTCGACCAGGAGATCTCCCACCGGAAAGGCGAGGTGCTGGCCAAGTTCCCGGAGGAGCTTCTCGAGGCGGGTCTCGAGGCCGCCCGCAAGGGGGCCAGCAAACAGGAGCTGCAAAGGATGCTCCGGGAGCACGCGCGTGAAGGGGCGGCCCCCAAAGAGGTGCAAGAGCTGCTGATGGCGTTCCGCGGGCTCATCCGCCAGGCGAACCTGGTGCGGGAGCGTTTTGCCCAGGAGGGGGATGTGGACCTGGCCCGGATCCTCGAGCAGACGGCTGAGGCGAACGAGAGGCTGAAGGACGACTTCCTCAAGGCTTACAGAGAAAAAAGGCGGTGAGCGTCACGGCTAGCTGTCGACAACTTTAGCTATTGCTAGCTAAAAGTCCCTACGGCATCCGCGGGAGATCGGCGGGATTGGCGTAGAGCTCTGGAACGAGTCGGTAGGCGGTATCCGAACGCGAGACGGCCCTGGCGTGCGCCGGGGCCGTCTTCAAGCAAGCATCGCTTATAGCGGGAGGCCTTCCTTGAGGTTCTCCACCACCATGGTCACCGCCTCGAGGCCCCGGGGCTCACTCAGGATGAGCTCCCAGGCTGATGTTCCACCGAAGACCGGGCTCGGGGTCTTGAGCCAGGCCCGGGCGGCCTCCTTACTGCCGTAGAGGGCGATGAGGTCGGTGAGGATCCGCTCGGGCTCGGCGGCCCTGGCCTGGATCTTGGGGGCGTCGGGGTGCCGGTAGAGAAGCTAGCGGCGCTTCCCCAGCGCACGGAGGACTTGGTTCGCAATAAAAGCGCTACCCCTCGCAGGCGGAGCAGGAGAGGAGGAGATCCCGGCTGTAAGCTTGGGCCACGCTCTGGCTGAACTGGTAGTAAAGGGCCTTAAGGCCTGAGCGCCAGGCGTGGAGGACAAGGGCGTTTACATCTTTGGGAGGCGCCTCCGGGTGAATCACCAGATTCAAGGACTGGCCCTGGTCGATATGTTTTTGTCGGGAAGCCGCCAGGTTGACAAGGGTCAGCTGGGAGACCTCGGCGAAGGTTTTGAAAACTGCCTTTTCTTCTTCTTTGAGGAAGTCCAGGTGCTGCACGGAACCGTTGTGCTCTAGGATGCTTTTCCACACCTTTTCGTCATCCCGGCCTTTCTCCTTTAGGACCCCCTTTAGAAATGGGTTCTTGAAGGGGACCTTGGCCTTTTGGAGGTCCTTGAGGTACTTGAGGTACTTGAGGTAGTAGTTGCTGGTGTAGGGCTCGATCGAGGGGGAGACCTGGCCCAGGATGAAGGCGCTGGACTTAGTGGGGGCGACGGCGAGAAGGGTGGCGTTGCGCCGTTCCTTGAGCTCTCCCACGCCCGCAAGCTCGTCTTCGGGATGGCGGCGCCTCAGCCACCTCGAGGCTTCTTCCGCCCGCTCCCGGATTGTCTTGAAGATTTCGGCATTCCTCTGGAAGGACTCGGGGCTTTCCAGAGGGATCATTTGTGACTGAAGGTAGCTGTGCCACCCCAGGACCCCGAGGCCGATGGCCCGGTAGCGCCGGGCGAAGCGCACCGCCCGATCCATGTGGGGAGACCCTCCGCCTTCTCGATGAAATCATCGAGCACGTAATCTAGAAAGATCACCAGGGTCTCCACCGTGTCCGTGCGCTTCCACTCTTCATAATGAAGCAAGTTTAGGGAGGAAAGGCAGCAGACGAAACTCTCTTCCTTGGAGGAGGGGAGCATGATCTCAGTGCAGAGATTGCTAGCCCAGATCGTTTTGTCGAGATCCTTGAAAACTTTGGGTGCTTTTTCGTTGGCGTTATCCCGGAAGAAAAGGTAGGGGATCCCCACCTCGGCGCGGGCCTTGAGGATTTTGGCCCAACGGACCCGTTTCTCAGAGTCTCCGTCGATCATCTCCTCCAGCCAGCGGTTTCCCAGCGAGACCCCCCAGAAGAGGGACTGGACGGGGGAATGCTCTCGCTGGATAGAAAGCCACTCTTCCAGGTCCGGGTGCTCCGCGTCCAGGTAGGCGGCGCACTGGCCGCGGCGGGTGGAGCCCTGGTTGAAGACCTCGATCACCCGGTCGAAGAGGCTGGCGAAAGCGAACGAGCCATTGCTTTCTCCGTTGTCCCGAATGGGGGCGCCTCGGGGTCTGAGCCGGCCCAGGTAGATGGAGGTGCCGCCCCCCTGCTTGCTCACATTTCTACTTCGGCCGCCGCCCGGAGGATGGAGGCGGTGTCGTCCTCGACGTAAGTTTCGTAGCAAGAGATGGGAAGGCCGCGCCTTAGGCCGTAGTTCGCCCAGATGGGGGTGGCAAGGGAGTAGTACCCCCCGGGCCACGTATTCTTGGAACTTCCGGGAAAAGCCCTCGATCCCGGTGAGGGCCTCTGCGCGGTCGGCGATCTCCTTTACCCTCTCTTCCACGCTTACCCCGGGGAGGAGGTAGCCCCGGCTCATGTAAAGGCGGGTGTGTTGGTTGGCCCAGTAGTAGGGCTCGTAAATTCTCTGGGTCCTCGTCACGTTATCTCCTAAAAGAGATCCTCTGGGTCAAAGCTCCGAACTCTGCGAGCATAGGCAACGCTGCGTTTGTTGAAAAAGTCCACCTCTTTGTCGGCGAGAAGCTCCAGGGTGAACCACTCCGTGTTCCGAAGCTTCATCCGATCCACGGGAAAGGTCTCGGGAAGCCCGTGCAGAGCGAGGACCTCGTTGTAGCGGTGCTTGAGGAACTCCAAGGTTTCCCCGTGCCCCACCAAACTGGGCTCCCCCAGCTCGAAGAGCCAGTCCAACAGGCGTTCCTCGGATTGGAAAAGCCTTTGTGCGAGGGGTGCCACCTCTTCTTGGAAGGCCTCCCCAAAGAGATCGGGCCTTTCTTCCTTAAAAAGGCGCAGAAGCTCCGTCCCGAAGAGGCCGTGGATGTTTTCCTCTTTGCTGGTAGCCTCAATGGCGTTGGAAATCCCCTTGTAGCGGTTGCCCCGGCGGTTCAAGGCCATGAGGACGTAGAACTGGGAGAAAAGGGAGACATGCTCCGTGAACGCGGAGAAGAGGAGAAGGCTCAGGGCGTACTCCGGGAGGCTTGCCTTGCTAGACCCCTGGAGGACGCCCACCAGGGCTTGGGACCGCTCCTTAAGGGGCGTTGCTTCTTCCAGAGCGCGTTGGAAGGCGTCCTCGAGGTTCAGGAGCTCCAAAAGGTGGGCGTAGGCGTTGGCGTGTCGCACCTCGCTTTCGGCAAAGGTCATCCCCACTTCCGCGATCTCGGGTTTCGGAAATCGGTCGTAGATCCGGGCCCAGAAGAGCTTCACGGCAAGCTCTACCTGAGCGATCGCGAGGAGTGCCCGCTCCACCAGATGGCGCTCTTTCTCCTCGGAAAGGGCGTGGTCCTGGAGCTCGGCCTGAAAGCTAAACTCCGTGTGGACCCAGTAACTGTGCCGGATGGCGTCCCGGTAGCGGAGAAGTCCCGGGTACTCGTAGGGGCGGTAGTGGGTCCTAGGCGTCGTGAGGGGCACTCGCCCCATCTCCTTCCAGAGGAGGCACGGGGCTTGGCCTCCCCTGATCGTCCACGGCGACCAGGACGAACCCGCCTCGGGCAGCCAGGTAGGCTTCACCGGTTTCCTTCACCGGCTCCACCCACATCTCCACCTCCACCCGCATGGAGGTGCGTTTTACCTCGTTGAGCCGGGCCACCAGCTCCACGATGGCCCCGAGGGGTACAGCGCGCTTGAAGTCCACCGCGTCGGCGTGCACTGTCACGACCTTCTTTCCCGCGTGTCGGGTGGCTGTCACGAAGGCCGCCTGGTCCATCCATGCCAAAACCGTTCCACCAAAAAGGGTTCCATAGTGATTGGTCTTCCCCGGGAAAACGGGGTAGACCATGCGCGTCTCTCGCATGACACCTCCTCGAGGTGCGAAGAACCTGCCTCAATCCTGAAGACTATTTCGGGCGTTAAGCCCGCTCACTTGTTGGAGGAGATAAAGCGTTTAGGGTCCCACGTTCTCACCGCCTTCGCCCTTGCCTCGAGGGCTACGGGGCAGGACCGCGAAGCGGGTACTCGGGCTTCCGGCCAGAAAGAGAAAAAGGATGTACGGGCCGGTTACCGTTGCGGGACAGCGCCGGATTCTCACCGGTCTTCCCCCACCGCCTTAAAGGCGTCCAGACCTGTCGGCCTGGCATCGCGGCCAGGACACCTAAATCTTGGGTGTCCTGGCGAAGGACCCTACTATGACTTGTGGTTAGGCGTCAAGCAACTGTCCTCCGCCAACACATAGGAGGGTTGGAAGAGGGCAGCCTCTCGAAGTCACGGCCGACTGGCTACGGAAGCACCCGGATCGTGCCCTCTTGGGCAACGATATGAAAGTGCCGGTCCAGGCTCAGAACCCTGCCGCCGTTCCGCTCCGCCACCGCGACCACGGCTGCGTCGGCGAAGCCCAGGGGAAGATCTGCGTACCGTGCTACGAGCTCGCGGATGCGCGGAAGATCCTCGTTGCCACACTCGAGGGAGAGGGCACCGGCTTCTAGGTCGCGGAGGAAGGCCTCGAGCGCCCCAAGGCCCAGACGTTCCTCGGTGAGGTAGGTGATTTCGGCGAGAATGCCCGTGGGCACCAGATACGGGCCAGGGTCAGCCAGGAGGATTTCCGTGACCCGCTCGTGGTCGGGGTCCTTGCGGTTTAAGAGCGCGAACAGCGCCGAGGTATCGAGGGTGATCATCGCTCAAGCCAGGACTTCTCAAGCCACGCCTCGGACTCACGACCGGAGAGTCCCTCGTCCTCCGCCACCCCCAGCGAGCGCAGGCGGGGCTTCGTTCGCCTGGCGAGGTATGCGGCTAGGGCTTCGCGAATGAGCTCGGCCTGGCTTTTGCCTTCCTGGCGTGCGGCCTCCTTTAGTGCCCGGTGAAGCTCGGAAGGCAAGTAGAGCGTCGTTTTTTCCACACCTTCACTCTACCATATATGGTAGATGTCAGTGCGCGGCCATACCTGTTCAACCAGATTGCGGTAACGCTCAGACTTCGTGCGCGTTCCCGCCTCCCCCGGGGAACCCCCGAACGCGAAACGGCCCCGGCGCTCGCCGGGGCCGCCTTCAAGCAAGCATCGCTTATAGCGGGAGGCCTGCCTTGAGGTTCTCCACCACCATGGCCACCGCCTCAAGGCCCCGGGGCTCACTCAGGATGAGCTCCCAGGCTAACGTTCCACCGAAGACCGGGCTCGGGGTCTTGAGCCAGGCCCGGGCGGCCTCCTTACTGCCGTAGAGGGCGATGAGGTCGGCGAGGATCCGCTCCAGCTCGGCGGCCCTAGCCTGGATCTTGGGGGCGTCGGGGTGCCGGTAGAGGAGCTGGCGGCTCGTCCCCACCGCCCGGGCGACCTGGTTGACGCTGACCTTGAGGAACTCCGCCAACCTCCGGGCGTCGATCATGCCGCGCTCGCTCCGGAGCTCCAGCAGCACCGTGTTTACCATAGCCTCACCATCACCTTACCATGGCAGGAGCGTCCAGCCCTACGCCTCGCCATCGAGGGCATGGGCGATCGGGCTTGCGTGCGGCCAGTTGGGACCTGGCCCTGGAGGCGCCCAAGAAGTGGCTGTAGTGAGAGGCTAGCTTAGAACTTCTTGGGTTGGGCAGCCCCGCCTGTTTGAGCACGCCGTTGGCAGTGTGGCGGGACTTAATCTTCCCGTCCACGGGAAAATACCGGTTCGTGATCGGGCTGTACCAGATCTCGTGGTCGCCCTTGCCCTGGCGTACAAAGTGGCAGTCGGCCTCCCGGAGGATCCGCTTGAGCGCCGGGCTGTAGTTGGCCATCAGGCGAGCGCGACCTCGGCCTCAAGGCGCAAGGTGAGCGCCTGGGGTGGCGGGGCGCCGAGGTTAAGTTCCCAGAGTTCGGGGATAAGCGCCCGGAGCTTTTCGACCAGCGTCTCAAGGGTCTCGGCTTCGGTGACCAGCCCGGGCACGTCCGGGCTTTCGGCAACCCAAACCTCGGCCTCCGGGTCCCAGAGGGTGCGAATCCTTACGGATTGGCCCTTTCCCACTGCTTTTCACTATACTCTCTTACCCCTCGTGAATGCTTCTGGATCACCCCTCGCACCAGGTCCGTGACCGCCATCGGGTGGATGGAGCAAGAAAGGAACTCCTTCGAGTGGGATTGGGAGGATGCGGAGAATGCAGAGAACATGGCCCCGGCGTTCGGTCTGCCCTGGATCGACGGACGGACGTACCGGCCGGGGCTGGATCTACTAGGGATCTTAACTCGAATCCTCCTCGAATGCGCAAGTGCTCGCTCACCCCAGGGGCCGCTCCTCCAAGTAATAGAACTGCCCCGCCCGGTAGCCCTGGAGCCGCCAGGTCCGCGCTTCGGGCGCCTCCCGTCGGGCCCGGGCCAGGGCCTCTTCCAGGGATTCGCCGGTGTAGATGGCATCGTTTGCTTGGGTAAACGCCTTCGTGCAACGGGCTCGATCCGTCGGGTGCCGATCCGGATCTCGCGCCCCTCCTTTCTCGCTCGCCGTACTTTCGATCTCGGTCCAGAAGAGCGCCATCTTTCACACCGCGTCCAAGCGCTCCTTAAGGGTGGGCCGCAGCCACGTCTCACGTTCGTCGGGAGTCTCGTCGAGGGCGAATCGACAGGCCATAGGCCTTACTTTTTCTTCTTCAGGGTGCGGGTGTGCAGCGAGTCACAGCCGACAAAAATACTGAAATACTGATTTTCTCACATGGCATCGCAAAAGCCTGCTATCGGCGCAACCGTTTTCTGCCTCAAGCCGCCGGGGGACGGTAGGGCCTGACGCGTTTGTAGTCCTCCTTCTGCATGGCCCTATGCAGGTCGTGGGCAAGCTGCAGGTTGAGCCAGAATTCCGGCGTGGTGCCGAAGAGGCGGGCTAGCCGGAGCGCGGTGTCCGGGGTCACGCCCCGACGTCCATGGATCAGGTCGTTGACCCGGGGGTAGGAGACCCCGAGCCGCTCGGCGAGTTCCTTCTGGGTCATGCCATAGGGCTTGAGGAACTCCTCGTAGAGAACCTCACCCGGGTGCGTGGGTGGCCGGTTTTTCGGCAAGCGTATCCGCCTCATGCTCAAAAATCCCCCTGATTCTTAAAGGCCTTTCGCGTGTCCTTTTCTAGGAAGCGCTCTAGTGGTAGTCGGTGATCCGCACCTCCTTCGGCCCTTCCCGTTCGTCCCACCGGAAGACGATCCGGTACTGATCGTTGATCCGGATGCTGTAATACCCTTTCAAGTCGCCGCTGAGCGCTTTCAAACGGTTTCCGGGCGGCATCTTCAGATCGTTGATCCGGGAAGCAGCCTGCAGCATGTCGAGCTTGCGTTGAGCGATCTCCCACAGTTCGCGGGGGAGTGTTTGGCGTGCGGCCTTGGTGTCCGATCCGTTGAAGATGTCTTCGGTACCTTGGTCAGCGAACCGCACTGCCGTTCACCCAACCTCAAGGCTATCTCTCGCATCGTATATCACGTATCACGATATACATTATACGCCTGTACGTCAAGGACGAATCGAAACCCTTCATTACCAA
>NZ_AP043808.1:1372500-1909391 GCF_055382915.1 Rhabdothermus arcticus | reverse complement strand
CGCGCCGCCAGCCGGAGAAGTCGAGAAGGTGTCTCATGCCCGCTCCCAGAGCTCGACCGCGTCCTCGCCGTCCACCTCGGCGAGCTTGACCTTGACCACCTCGGCCCGGGCGGTGGGCAGGTTCTTGCCCACGAAGTCGGGGCAGATCGGCAGCTCGCGGTGGCCGCGGTCCACCAACACCGCCAGGTAGACCCGCGCCGGCCGCCCCAGGTCGGCGAGGGCGTCGAGCGCGGCCCGCGCGGTGCGCCCGGTGAAGATCACGTCGTCGACGAGGACGATCTTCATGCCGTTGGGGTCGAAGGGGATCACGCTCTGCCGCACCCTGGGGGCGGCCTCGACCTCCGAGAGGTCGTCGCGGTAGAGGGTGATGTCGAGCTCCCCCAGACGCGGCGACCGACCCTCGAACCGGCGAATGTACTCGGCGAGCCGCCGGGCCAGGGGGATGCCCCGGGTGTGGATGCCCACCAGGGCCAGGTCCTCGACCCCCTTGGTGGCCTCGAGGATCTCGTGGGCCATGCGCTTCAAGGCCCGCTCGACCTCGGGGGCCTCCAGGATCCGGGCCTTAAAGCGCATCGCCGCCCCCGATCAAAAAAAGACGCCCGATCGGGCGCACGGATGCCTGGTTGTTCGTCTTCCTTCGCACTGTCTCACCCCTTTCCGGCCTCACGGGACCGGTTTAAAGGTCGGCTCAGCATACCAGGAACGACCCCTTGCTTCAAACGCATACCCGCCAGGCGCACCCCACCGGGAGGGCCGAAACCAGCGCCGAGGCAAGGAGCACAAGGCGCGCCCCGGCCGCGAGCCGGAAAGCGCCCGGTGAGGCCCTCGAAGCGGATCACGCTACTTCTCGATCACCTCGGCGTCCGGCGGGTAGCTAAGGAGCGCGTCGGGGTCGAGCTTGGCGCGCGAAAACCGCTTCCAGATCAGGTCCGCGACCAGCTCGCCCTCGAGGTCGTAGACCTTCAGGCGGTAGGGACGCGGCGGGTCCTTGAGGATCCAGAGCTCGTAGCGGCTGACCTGGAGCCGGTCGGGGTCCTTGGGGGTGGCCTCGAGGTGGTCGGCGACCCCCGCCGGGGTCTTCTCCTCGCCGATCAGCCGGAGCGTCAGGTCGGGGTCGTCGCTGAACTGCTCGAGCTTACCGATCTGACCGAAGTTGACCCCGAGCCCCTCGATGCGAGCTCGCTTGCGGGGGTAGACGACGACCTGGTTGGTCAAGAAGAGGTAGTTGTACACCTTCTCCGGCGTGATCACCACGACGTTATCGGCCAGGGCATCGGGTTTTTGAAACTCGATGCGCACGATCTTCTTCGCCGGCAGGGACTTGAGGACGAAGGCCACCTCGCTGAGCTCGCCGTTCGGCATGCGAATCCGGCCCTCGATCTCGGCGACGAAGGGCCCCGCCTGAAGGGTGTTCGCGGCGGCTTTAAGGAGCTCCCTGGGGCTCTGCGCCAGGGCCAGACCAAAGAACAACACAACCATCCAAACTCGCATCGAACCTCCTAGGCCAGCGACCGGGGAAAGCGCCGCGCGGCCAGATAAAGGGTACCCACGCCAAAGATGATAAGCACCAAAAGCCAGGGCCAGAGCTCGATCAGGCCGAGCCCCTTGAGCATGATGCCCCGGGCGGGCTCGAGGAAGTGGCGCAGCGGCACCAGGACCGTTGGCCGAAGCGCCGGGTGTAGCCTCGGGCCTCGATCGCGTTCATGCCCCGAGGCTAGACCCGTTCGAGGGGGACCCCCACCCGGCAGAGGGGGCAGGCCTCGGGGGCGTAGGTCTCGGGGACGAAGCGGGCGAGGGCAAGGAAGGGGACGCCGAAGTCCGGCGGCTTTGGGCTGCGGTCGACCACCGCCCCCACCGCGACCAGCTCGGCGCCCCGTTCCCGGGCCGCGGCGATCGTCTTCTTCACCGAGCCCCCGGTGGTGACCACGTCCTCGACGGCGACGAAGCGCTCGCCCGGCCGCACCACCAGCCCGGGGCGGATGAACATCCCGCCCGCGGCGTCCTTTTCCGCGAAGATCGCCCGCGCCCCCAGCGCCTCGGCGACCAGGTAGGCGAGGATGACCCCACCGATCGCCGGCCCGATCACCACGTCGGGCGCGAAGGGACGGAGCCGCTCGGCCAGCGCCCCGGCCAGCGCGCGGGCGTGTTCGGGGTACTGGAAGACCGCGGCCGACTGGAAGAAGTGGGGGCTGTGCAGCCCCGACTTGAGGAGGAAGTGGCCCACAAGGAGCCCCCCCGCCGCGCGGTAGCGTTCGAGGACGTCCACAAGGCCCAGGCTACGCCCCGGACCCGACGGGCGCCAAGGCTCAGGGCTCGGGCGTCAGCGCCCGCAGGTAGCCCTCCGCGGCGTTCAGGCTGGTTTCGAGGTCAAAGCGCCCCTCGCGGTACCAGATTCCCCGGGAGACCGGGTAGAGGACCCGCGCAAGCCGCCGGATCGCGCCCCCCTGAGCCCCCACCCCGGGGGCCAGGATCCACCCGGAAAAGCGTTCGCGGGCGGCCTCGAGGGCGCCCGCGTGGGTGGCCCCGACCACCGCCCCGACCCGGCCATCGAAGCGGGCGTGCCAGCCTTCGGCGCGCGCAAGGAGGTGGGCCCAAAGCGGCCCTTTTTCGGTCGTAAGCTCGAGGACGTCCGCCGCCCCGGGGTTCGAGGTGCGCACCAGGAGGAAGACCATCCCCCGGCTGTCCAAAGCGGCCTCAAAGAAGGGCAGGAGGCTGTCCTCCCCGAGCAACGGGTTCACGGTGAGCGCCGCCCCCGGGAAGTTCGAAAGCCAGGCCCGGGCGTAGGCGGCGGCGGTCGAGGGGACGTCGCCGCGCTTGGCGTCGAAGAGCACCGGCACCCCGAGCTCCCGCGCCAACGCGACCAGGTCGAAGAGGCCGAGAAGGCCCTGCCGTCCCTCGGCCTCGAAGAAGGCGAGCTGGGGCTTGAGCGCCGCCACCCGGGGAGCCAGGGCCCCGATCAGCGCCCGGGCGTCCTCCATAAAGCCCTCCCAGCCCCCGTGACGCTCGGGCCGGGGGTCGAGGCCGAGGACCAGCGGGGGGCGGTGCGCGATCTCGGCGGCGAAGTCCATCCCCGACCAGTCTACGCACCTCTCGGGCTTTACGCGGCGGTGCAGCGCTTCGTAAAATGAACCCTCAAGTTGTCGGCGAAGACCACCCCCACCCGCACCGCGCCCTACCTCGAGGCCCTCAGGGCACGGGTCCTCGTCTTCGATGGGGCGATGGGTACCGAGCTGCAAAAGGCCGGCCTGACGGCCGAGGACTACGGGGGCGAGGCCTTCGAGGGCTGCCCCGAGATCCTAAACCGCACCCGGCCCGACGTCATCCGGGCCATCCACCGCCGCTACCTTGAGGCCGGGGCCGACGTGATCGAGACCAACACCTTCGGGGTGATGCCCCACGTGCTCAAGGAGTACGGGCTTGCGGCCGAGGCCGAGGCGCTCGCCGAGCTCGGCGCCCGGCTGGCCCGGGAGGAGGCCGACCGCGCGCGCACCAAGGACCGCCCCCGCTTCGTCGCCGGGGCGCTGGGGCCGGGCACCAAGCTGATCAGCCTGGGGCAGATCGACTGGGACACCCTCTACGCCTCCTACCGCACCGCCGCGCGGGGCCTTTTGAAGGGCGGGGTGGACCTGATCCTCTTGGAGACCGCCCAGGACGTCCTGCAGATCAAGGCCGCGGTCCTCGCGGTGCGCCAGGCGATGCGGGACGTCGGCCGCGAGGTGCCGATCCAGGCCCAGGTCACCTTCGAGACCACCGGGACGATGCTCGTGGGCACCGACCCCGAGGCCGCGCTGGCCGCCCTCGAGGCCCTGGACGTCGACGTGGTGGGGATGAACTGCGCCACCGGCCCGGACCTGATGGACCCCCACGTGCGCAGCTTCACCCAGACCGCCTCGCGGCCGGTCTCGGTCCTGCCCAACGCCGGGCTGCCCGAGCAACGCGAGGGACGGGTCCACTACCCCCTGACCCCGGAGGGGCTGGTGCGCTGGCAGAGGAAGTTCGTCGAGGAATACGGGGCGAACGTCGTCGGCGGCTGCTGCGGCACCGGCCCCGAGCACATCCGGGCCCTCGCCGAGGCGTTGGCCTTCCACCCCCAGGTGCGCCTCCCCGAGCGACCCCGCCGCCAGCCCCAGGCCGCCGGGCTCTACCAGGCGGTGCCGCTCCGCTTCGAGGCCGGGCTCTTCCTGGTCGGGGAGCGGCTCAACGCCACCGGCTCCAAGCGCTTTCGCGAGCGGATGTTCGCCGGGGACCTGGAGGCGATCAAGGAGATGGCCCGGGCCCAGGTCGAGGAGGGGGCGCACATGCTCGACGTCTCCACCGCCTGGACCGGGCGCGACGAGCGGGCGGACATGGAGGCGGTCCTGAAGGCGATCGTCCCCGAGGTCCCGGTCCCGATCATGATCGACTCCACCAGCCCGGAGGTGATCGAGGCCGCCCTCAAGCTGGTCCCCGGCCGTCCGGCGGTGAACTCGGTCAACTTCGAGGACGGCGAGGCGCGCTTTGACCGCGTCGCCCGCCTGGCCCGGGAGCACGGGGCGCTGGTGGTGGCGCTGGCGATCGGCGAGACCGGGATGGCCAAGACCGTCGAGGAGAAGGTCGCCCTGGCCCGCCGCATGTACCGGCGCCTCACCGAGGTGCACGGCTTTCTGCCCCACGAGATCCTCTTCGACCTGCTCACCTTCCCGATCACCCAGGGCGACGAGGAAACCCGCCGCCTGGCGCTGGCCACGATCGAGGCGATCCGGGTCCTTAAGGACGAGTTCCCCGAGGCCGGGTTCATCCTCGGGGTCTCCAACGTCTCCTTCGGCCTCAAGCCCCGGGCCCGCCGGGTTTTGAACTCGGTCTTTTTGCACGAGGCGGCGAAGGCCGGGCTGACGGCGGCGATCGTCCACCCGGGCAAGATCCTGCCGGTCTCCGAGATCCCGGAGGCGGTCTACCGCATCGCCCTGGACCTGATCTACGACCGGCGCCGCCCGGACTACGACCCGCTCTTCGCCTTCATCGAGTACTTCGAGAAGGCGGCCCCCGAGGAGAAGGCCAAGAAGGCCGCCAGCCTCCCCCTGGAAGAGCGCCTCAAGCAAGCGATCATCCAGGGACGGAAGACCGGGCTCGAGGCCGACCTCGACCAGGCCCTCGCCAAGTACGCCGCCGAGGCCATCGTCAACGAGATCCTCCTGCCGGCGATGCAGGTGGTCGGCGACCTCTTCGGCGAGGGCAAGATGCAGCTCCCCTTCGTGCTCAAGAGCGCCGAGGTGATGAAGGCCGCGGTGGCCTACCTGGAGCCGCACATGCAGCGGGTCGAGGGCACGAAAAAGGGCAAGATCGTCCTCGCCACGGTCAAGGGCGACGTCCACGACATCGGCAAGAACCTGGTGGACATCATCCTCAGCAACAACGGCTACGAGGTCGTCAACCTGGGGATCAAGCAGCCGATCGAGCGGATCCTCGAGGCCGTGGACGCCCACCGCCCGAACGCGGTGGGGATGAGCGGCCTCTTGGTCAAGAGCACCGTGGTGATGCGGGACAACCTCGAGGTCATGAAGGCCCGCGGCTACGACCTTCCGGTCCTCCTGGGCGGCGCCGCCCTCACCCGCCGCTACGTCGAGGAGGACCTCAAGGCCATCTACCCCAACGTCCACTACGCCCAGGACGCCTTCGAGGGGCTGGCGCTGATGCAGGCCCTCGCCGAAGGGCGGCCCCATGAGCGCGCACGGCCGGCCCCGACTCCCGCCCCGCGAAAAGCCGCCCCGCCGCCCCGCGAAAACCCCATCCCGCCCCCGAAGGTCGTTCCTCGACCGCCCTTTTTCGGGGTACGCCTTTTGGGACCGGAAGCGTTTGCCCTCGACGAGATCGCCCGCTACCTCAACCGCCGCGCCCTCTTTCGCGGCCAGTGGGGGTTCAAGCGCGGGCGGATGCGCGCGGCCGAGCACGAGGCGCTCCTTAAGCGCGAGGCCGAGCCCGTCCTCGAGGCCCTCCTTAAAGAGGCCGAAGCCCTCCTCACCCCCCGCGTCGCCTACGGCTACTTCCCCGTGGCCCGGGAGGGCGAGGCCCTCTTGGTCTTCGATCCCGAAAGCGGGGCGGTGCGGGCCACCATCCCTTATCCGGTCTCCCCCAAGGGCCTCTCGATCGCCCGCTACCACCTCCCCCGCCACGGGCCGCTCCTCCCCGGCGTCGAGGCCTGGATGCCGCAGGCGGCCCTCGAGGCCGGGGCCCGCGACGTCGCGGTCTTCTTCGTGGTCACGATGGGCGAGGAAGGCCTGAACGCGGCCAAGGCCCGCTACGAGGCGGGGCGCTACCAGGACTACCTCTTCTTGCACGGCTTCGTGGTGGAGATGACCGAGGCCCTTGCCGAGTTCTGGCACAAGCGCCTGCGCGAGGCGTGGGGCATCGCCGAGAACGACGCGCCGGAGATCGAGCGGCTCTTCCAAAAGCACTACCAGGGGGCCCGCTACGCCCCCGGCTACCCGGCCTGGCCGGACCTCGAGGCCCAGGCCATCCTCCAGGACCTCCTGGACTGGGGCCGCGTCGGGGTCTCCCTGACCGAGGACCACCAGCTGGTGCCCGAGGCCAGCACCTCGGGGATCGCCGTCCACCACCCTGAGGCCCGCTACTTCAGCGCATAGAGTGGAAGGGTGGAGCTTCGCCGCCTCTTCGGCCTCTTTGCCAAGACCCCCCTCGGCCTCTACGCGGCCGCGCTCGCCTATTACGCGCTGCTCGGGATCTTCCCCCTGCTCACCCTGGCCGCCGGCGTCGGGGGGCTGTTGCTGGCCAAGAACCCCGAGCTCTCCCGGGCCTTCGCCGAGGCCCTCACCGGGCTGATCCCCCGGCTCTTCCCCACTTCCGAGGGGCTCGCCGAGGAGGTGGTGCGGGCGCTTCGTGGCGGCGCTGCCTCGATCACCCTGGGCTCGCTGGTCATCCTTGTCTGGACCGCCAGCCACCTCTTCACCGCCCTCTCGGCGGTGCTCTCCGAGCTCATCGGGGGGAGACCGGCGGGGTTTGGCAACCGCATCCGGGGGCTTTTGGGCCCCGCGGTCTTCGGGCTGGCGATGATCCTGGCGAGCCTTTTGGGGCTGGGCTTCGGCTTCCTCTTGCACTTCCTCCCCGAGGGCCCCTGGAGCGCTTACACCGGCCTCGTTGCCTCCTACCTCACCAGCGCGGCGCTGCTCTTTTTCCTCTACCGCTTCCTCCCCGCGCCGCCCCCCAAGACCCCCCACGCCCTCTTCGCCGCGCTGCTCGCGGCGCTGGGGTGGAACCTCGTGGCCTGGGGGCTGCCGCGCTTTCTGCCCAAGAACCAGTACGCGCTGGTCTACGGCCCGCTCGCCGGCCCGGTGCTCCTACTCCTCGGCTTCTACCTCTTGATGTGGGTGCTGCTCGCGGGGGGCGTCCTCGCCGGCTTCCTCAACCGCGTCGAGACCGCTGAGAAAGAAGACGTCCTCGGCCCTTAGCGGGGCCTTCTTGAAGAGCTCGGGGCGGCGGTAAGCGGTGCGCGCCAGCGCGGCCTGCCGCCGCCAGCGCCGGATCGCCTCGTGGTGGCCAGAGAGGAGCACCTCGGGCACGCGCATCCCGCGATACTCCGGGGGGCGGGTGTACTGGGGAAAGTCCAAGAGCCCCCAGGCGAAGGACTCCGCCGCCAGGCTCTCGGGCTCCCCGAGCACCCCGGGGATGAGCCGGGCGGTGGCCTCGAGCACCGCCAAGGCCGCGACCTCGCCCCCCATCAGGACGTAGTCCCCGATCGAGACCTCGCGGGTGACGAAGGCCTCGACCCTGGCGTCGACCCCCTCGTAGCGGCCGGAGACCAGGACCAGGTGCCGCTTTTTCGCCAGCACCTCGGCCATCGCCTGGGTGAACGGGGTCCCCGCGGGGGTGAGGAGGATCACCTCGTCCGCGGGGAGGCTGGCCTCGATCGCCGGGACCAGGACGTCGGGGCGGATCACCATCCCCGCCCCCCCGCCGTAGGGGGTGTCGTCGACCTGGCGGTAGCGCCCCAGACCGAAGGCGCGCAGGTCCAGGACCTCGGTCTCGATCAGCCCCCGCTCGCGGGCCCGCTGGATCAACGCCTCCTCCAGCCAGGCCTGGATCAACGAGGGGAAGAGGGTGATGAAGGTGTACTTCACTCGAAGAGTCCCTCGGGCGGCTCGACGTGGATCGCCCCGTCCTCGACGCGGACGTAAGGGGCCTGGAGCGGCACCAGGTACTCGCGCAACCCCTTGCCCACAACCAGGAGGTCCTGGGCGCCGGCGTCCTTGACGTCCTTGACCTCGCCGAAGGGCTCGCCGTGCACCAGAACCGGCAGGCCGATGAGCTCGTGGTAGTAGTAGCGGCCGGGCTCGAGCCCGGGCACCTCCTCCAGGGCGGCGTAGACCTCGGTCCCGGTCAGGGCCTCGGCGGCGCTCCGCCCCTCGACCCCGAGGAGCTTGATCACCCAGGCGTCGCCGACCCGGCGCACCCACTCGACGCCGCGCCAGCCCCGGCCCTCGAGGTAGATCCGGGAGAGGGCCTCGAGGACCTCGGGCTCGGCCTCGGTCTTGAGCCGCAGCGCCCCGCCCAGGCCCTGGGCCCGGCCCAACACCCCAAGCCGAATCCGCGAGGTCATCGCACCTCGATCGTCACCCGTCCCCGGGCGTAGGCCCGGGTGAGGGTGCGCAGGGCCTCGATCACCCGCCCTTTTCGCCCGATCACCCGCCCCCGGTCCGCGTCCTCGACCTCGACGACGAAGACCAGCGTGCCGCGCCCGCGCTTTTCCCGCACCCGGACCGACTCCGGGTGGTCCACCAGCTCCTTGACCAGGTACTCGACGACCTCTCGCATCCCCCTAAGCCTACCGCGCCCCGGTGGGGCGCGGCGGGACGGCGCTCGAGTTCAGGCGTTCTCTTCGAAGACGCCGGCGAGCTTGAAGATGCGCTTGACGGTCTCGGTCGGCTGCGCGCCCACCGAGAGCCAGTGGCGGGCCCGCTCGACGTCGACCTTGTACCAGTCGGGGGTGGTCTTGCGGGGGTCGTAGTAGCCGATGCGCTCGATGTACTTGCCGTCCCGCTTGCGCCGGACGTCGGTGACCACGATGCGGTAGTGCGGGTTGTGCTTTGCGCCGAAGCGCGCCAGTCGGATCTTTACCATAGCCTTCCTCCCATCAGGTTCCTGCGTCCACCCTTTTTGGAAAGACGCTTCACCATGGCCTTGGTTTCCTCAAAGGTCTTGATCAGGCGGTTGATCTCCTGCACCGAGGTGCCGCTGCCGCGGGCGATGCGGCGCCGCCGCGAGGCGTTGAGCAACCGCGGGTTGCGGCGCTCTTCCGGGGTCATCGAGAGGATGATCGCCTCCACCCGCTTCAAGGCCTTCTCGTCGATCTGGAAGTTCTCCGGGAGCATGCGGGAAACCCCCGGGATCATCTTCATCAGCTCCCCCAGCGACCCCATCTTCTGGATCTGCTTCATCTGATCCAAGAGGTCGTTGAGGTCAAACTTCTCGGGCCGCTTCTCGGGGGTCTTGAGCTCCGCCTGGCGGGCCTTCTCCGCCAGGGTGGCGAGGTCGCCCATGCCCAGGATGCGGCTGGCCAGCCGGTCCGGGTAGAAGGGCTCGAGCCCGTCGAGCTTCTCCGAGATCCCCGCGAAGTAGATCGGCTTCCCGGTGACGTGCCGGGCGCTGAGCGCCGCGCCGCCCCGGGCGTCGCCATCGAGCTTGGTCAGGATCAGCCCGCTGACCCCGATCTTCTCGTCGAAGGCCTCGGCCACGCCGAGCGCCTCCTGCCCCATCATCGCGTCGACGACGAGGAGCTTCTCGCTGGGCGCAAGGGCCTCGACCAACGCGGCGAGCTCGTCCATCAAGGCGGCGTCGATCTGCAGGCGGCCGGCGGTGTCGACGATCACCAGGTCGCGGTAGTCGCGGGCCAGGTGGGCGTCGAGGCGACGCTTGACCGAGGATGGGGCCTCCCCGGGCTCGACCCTGAGGACCGGCACCCCCACCTCCTGGGCCAGGATCTCCAGCTGGTCCTGGGCCGCGGGGCGCTGGGTGTCGGCGGCGACGAGCAGGGGGCGGCGTCCCTTCTGCCGGTAGAGGCGGGCGAGCTTGGCGGCGGCGGTGGTCTTCCCCGTCCCCTGAAGCCCGACCAGGAACCAGACGTTGTCCTTGCTCTTCAGCTGGGGCTCGGCCACCTGGCCGCCGAGCAGCGCCACCAGCTCCTCGTAGACGATGGCCAGGATCTGCTCCGCGGGGGTCAGGCTCTCGAAGACCTTCTGCCCCTTGGCCTTCGCCTCGACCCGGCGCACGAAGTCCCGGGCAACCTGGTAGTTGACGTCGGCCTCGAGCAGGGCGCGGCGGATCTCGCGCATCACCTCTTTGAGGTCGGCTTCGGTGATACGCCCCCGCCCGCGCAGGCGGTCCAGGGTGGTTTGCAGTCGGCGGCTCAGGCTCTCAAACATGGGGGTCCCTCGGCCCAGAGGCCGGGCTCCAGGATAGTCGCCCCGACCTGAGCATGTCAACCGCAATTTTTCTCAGTTTTTTAGCGAGGCCGACGGGCGAGAAGCCCCTTGCGGCCCGGTGGTACACTCGGCGTTGGCATGCCGAAGGTCGGGGAAACCACCATCGAACGCATCAAGGAAGCCCTCCAGCTGGGAGACCTGGAGGCGCTGGAGCGCCTTTTGGCCGAGACCCCGACCCTCGAGCTCTTGGAACACTGGGACGAGCTCTCCGGTGAGCACCAGTTCGTGCTGCTCACCCTCTTGCCCCCAGCGCGGGCCGCCGAGGTGATCGCCCAGCTGGATTCCGAGGACCAGCTCGAGTTCCTGGAGACCCTGCCCCGCTTCCAGGTGCGGGGGATCCTCGAGCACCTCGACCCCGACGACCTCGCCGACCTCCTCCAGGCCGCCCACGAGGAAAACCCCGAGCTCTACCACGAGCTCCTCGGGGAGCTCGACCCCGAGACCCGGCGCGAGGTCGAGCGGCTGTTGGCCTACGAGGAGGACGAGGCCGGCGGGTTGATGACCCCGGAGTACGTCGCGGTCAAGGGCGAGATGACCGTCGAGGAGGTGCTCGCCTTTTTGCGCCGCGCCGCCCCGGACGCGGAGACGATCTACTACATCTACGTGATCGACGACGCCGGCCGCCTGCTCGGGGTGGTCTCCCTGCGCGACCTGATCGTCGCCGACCCCCACGTGCGGGTCAAGGAGATCATGAACGAAAACGTCGTCTACGTGACCACCGAGACCGACCAGGAGGAGGTGGCGCGGCTGATGGCCGACTACGACTTCACCGTCCTCCCGGTGGTCGACGCCGACCAGCGCCTGGTGGGCATCGTCACCATCGACGACGTGATCGACGTGCTGGAGGAGGAGGCCACCGAGGACATCTACCGCCTGGGCGCGGTCGAGGCCCCCGAGCTGGTCTACTCGAAGTCCGGCGTGCTCGAGCTCTGGAGCGCCCGGGTGCGCTGGCTGGTGATCCTGATCCTCACCGGGATGGTGACCTCGACCATCCTGGGCGGGTTCGAGGACGTCCTGAAGGCGGTCACCGCGCTCTCCTTCTACCTTCCGGTGCTGCTCGGCACCGGCGGCAACTCCGGCAGCCAAGCGGCGACGATCATCGTCCGCGCCCTGGGCACCAAGGACGTCGAGCTCAGGGACTGGCCGCGGATCCTCTTCAAGGAGCTGGGGGTGGGCTTCCTCCTCGGCCTCACCCTCTCCGCGCTGATCGCCGCCAAGGTGGTGATCGACGGCCACCTGGAGATCACCGCGGTCGTCGCGCTGGCGCTCTTTTTGCTGGTGATCGTGGCCAACCTGGCGGGCTCGCTCCTGCCCTTGTTGCTGGCGCGGCTCGGGGTGGACCCGGCGCTGATCTCGAACCCCTTGATCGCCACCGTCTCGGACATCTCGGGGCTGGTGATCTACCTAAGCATCGCCCGCGTCCTGCTTGGCCTTTAGGAGCACCCCGGGATCGCCGCCGATCAACCCGTCCACCCCCAGGGCGAGCGCCCGCCGCGCCGTCGCGAGGTCGTTCGCGGTCCAGGCGACGACCCAATGCCCCCGCCGCTTCCAGCGGGCGATCCGCCGCCGGCTCAAGAGATCGAGCCGGGGGTGCACCGCCTCGGCCCGCAAGAGCCGGGCGAAGAAGCTGGTGTCGAGGGCCAAAAAGAGGTAGCCGACGGGGATCTCCGGCGCCCGGCGGCGGAACCGGTAGAGCGCCACCGGGTCGAAGGAGGAGACCCAGGCGCGCTCGGCCCCGGGCCAGGCCAGGAGGGCCTCGGCCAGGGCCTCGGTGCGCCCGTCCTCGTGGCCGGGGAGGCTCTTGAGCTCGATGTTGACGATCCGATCCGGCCAGGCGTCGAACAGCTCGAAGAGCGCTTCGAGCCGGGGCAAATCGGGCTTGATCGCCTTGAGCTCGGCGAAGTCGGTCTTGGCGATCAGGTGCCCGGAGAGGACCGGGTCGTGGTGCAGCACCAAGACCCCGTCCCGGCTCCTTTGGACGTCGGTCTCGATGCCATCGAGCCCGGCCTTGAGGGCCGCCTCGAAGGCCAGGAGGGTGTTCTCCGGGGCCGCGGTCGTCGTCCCCCGGTGGCCGAGCAACCAGGGCCTGGGGCGCGCGAAGACCCGCATCACTTCTCCTCGGAAAGGGCGAACCCCCGGGCGAACTGCTCCTGCAAGAGCAAGAAGAGCACCAGCGCCGGCAGCAGCGCGAGGATCGCCCCGGCCATCACGATGCCCCAGTTCGTCGCGTCCTGACCGCTGGTGAGCATCCTCAGCCCGACCTGCACCACCTGCTTGCTGCCGTCCCGGATCACGATCAGCGGCCAGAGGTACTGGTTCCACATGTAGACGAACTGGATCACCGCCATCGCCGCGATCACGTTCATGCTCATCGGCAGGAGGATCGACCAGGCGAAGCGCAAGGGGCCCGCCCCATCGATCCGCGCGGCGTCCACCAGGCTCGGGGGAATCTGCTGGAACTGCTGGCGAAAGAGGAAGGTCCCGGTGGCCGAGGCCAGGAAGGGGACGATCAGGGCGGCGTAGGAGTTCGACCAGCCGAGCTTGGTGACCAGGTCGAAGAGGGCGACGATGATGATCTCGGTGGGCATCATCAGGGTCAGAAGGATGAAGACGAAGACCCAGTGCTTCAAGGGGAAGCGGAAGTAGACCAGCGCCAGCGCCGCCATGAAGGAGATGATCGTCTTGCCCACGGTCACCGCGATCGCGATCAGGGCGGAGTTCTTCATGTAGACCCCGAGGTGGTACTGGGTCCAGACGACGCGGTAGTTGTCGATGAGCGCGCTTCCGATCCTGAACTCCGGGGGATAGCGGAAGATCTCCCCCGGGGTCTGGGTGGAGAAGATGAAGGCGAAGACCACCGGCGCCGCCACCGCGACCACCGAGAGGAGCAGGAGCAGGTGCACGAGCAGGACTTGGAGCCGTTTTCGCGTCCGCATGGCTAGCCTCCGAGATGGGTGCGCCGCTCGCCCCAGCGCAGCTGGATCAGGGTCAGGAGGACCACGGCGACGAAGAGGATCACCGACTGGGCCGCGGCCATGCCGGTTTTGAAGAACTCAAAGCCGTCGCGGTAGATGTTGTAGATCAGGATGTTGGTGGCCCCGTTGGGCCCGCCCTTGGTCAGCAGGTCGACGAACGGAAAGGCGTCAAAGAAGGCATAGATCGTGTTCATCACCAGCAGGAAGAGGGTCATCGGGGCGAGCAAGGGGAAGGTGACGAACCAAAAGCGCTGCCAGGGGGAGGCCCCGTCGATGAGCGCGGCCTCGAGCACCTCCCCGGGCAGGTTCTGCAGCCCCGCGACGTAGAAGACGACGTTGTAGCCGACGTTCTTCCAGACCGCGGCGAGAATCAGCACGCTCATCGCCAGCCTGGGGTCGGTCAGCCAGTCCGGCCTGAGCCCCAGCGCGGTGTCCAGGAAGTAGTTGACGATCCCCGCCTGGGGGTTGAAGAGGAAGAGGAAGATCACCCCCGCCACCGCCGGACTGAGCGCGTAGGGCCAGATCAAGAAGAGCCGGTAAAACCGCTTGCCCCCGATCCGCTGGTTGACCAGCACCGACAAAAAGAGACCCAACGCCATGGAGAAGAAGACCACCGCGGCGGAGAAGACCGCGGTGTTGAAGAAGATGCGCAAATAGGTGGGGTTGGTGAAGATCTCCCGGTAGTTGGCAAGCCCCACGAAGGTCTTGCGCAAGCCCAGGAAGGCCACCCGGTAGAGCGAGAGGCGGAAGGTGTCGAGCGTCGGCCAGTAGAGGAAGAGGAGCAGGATGACGATCGTGGGCAGGAGCAGGAGCCAGGGAACCCATCGGCTCCGGTATGCGGCGTGCGGTTCGTAGGCCATGCTTACCCCCAGTTTAAGGGGGCCGCGCAGGCGGCCCCCCTGGTCGAATGTCCCGAACCGACTATTGGCCGACCGAGGCGTTGTACTCGCGAAGCGCCTTGTCCGCCTGGGCGTCGGCCTCCTTCAGGGCCTGATCGATCGGCTTGCCCTGGAAGATCGCCTGCACCGCGTTCTCGATGATCGTGCGAACCTCCGGGAAGGGCCCGATCAGCGCGCCCTGGGTGGCCCGGTTGAGCTTGGTCTGCAGCAGCTGGTCGAACGCCGCCTTGTAGGCCGGGTTGCGGGTGAACCAGCGCTGCCAATCGAGCACCTTGACCGAGGTGTTCAGGACCGGGAAGTAGCCGGTGCCCTTGTGCCAGCGCACCATGTTCTCGGTGTTGGTGAACCAGAGCAGGAAGGTGAGCGCCGCCTCTTGCTCCTTCTTGGGGTGGGCCTTGGTCAGCCAGAGCGAGGCCCCACCGACCACCGTGCCGTTGCGCTCGGTCTCGTCGGGGATGGGCAGGAAGCCGGTGCCCAGCTCGAAGCCGTTCTCGAAGGCCGCGTTCTGCATGAAGGTGACGTCCGAGGTGGAGGTGATCTCCATCGCCGCCTGCTGGCTGACGAAGATCTGGTTGGAGCCGTCCCAGTCCTCGGGCTTGCCGGTGTAGGCGTAGTAGCCCTTGCCGTACATCGTCTTCCACCAGGTCATGATGCGCTTCATCGCCTCGGAGTCGAGGAAGACGTCGGTGGCCCGGGCAGCGCGGCCGTTCTCGTTGTTGGCCAGAAGGGCGCCCTGCTCGGCGACCCACTGCTCGACGAACCAGGAGTGGAGCGGCCAGGTGATGCACTTGGGCGCGGCCTTGGTGGCCTCGATCTTCTTGCAGGCCTCGAGCACCTCGCCGTAGGTCTTGGGCGGGTTCTCGGGGTCCAGCCCGGCCTTTTTGAAGACGGTCTTGTTGTAGTAGAGGATCGGGTTCGAGGAGTTCCAGGGGATCGAGTTGAACTTGCCCTGAATGCGGTAGTAGTTGGCGACCGGCTTGATGTAATCGGCGAGCTGGAAGTTGAGCTCGGCGGGGACGTGGTCCTCGACGGGCACGAAGATCCCCGAGTCGAGGGCCATCTGGGTGCCCACCTCGAAGATCTGCACGATGTGCGGCGGGTTGCCCTGGCGGGCGGCGAGGATCGCGGCGTTCAGGGTGTCACGATAGGAACCTTTATACTCGGCCTTCACCTCGATGCCCGGGTGGGTGTAGTTGAAGTCGTCGACCATCCGCTGGATGAACGCCGTGCGTCCTCCACCGAAGGCGTGCCAGAAGGTGATCTGGATCTTTTCCGCGGCCAGCGCCGTCGAGGCCAGGGCGGCCAGGCCAACTGCGACGAGTAAACGTTTCATTTAATCCCCCTTTCATCGCCGAGTATATACCCGGCTCCCACAGCAAAACGCCAGCGCGTCAGAAGAAGGTCAGGCGGGGGGCCGCGTCCGGCCCCCCGCCTGCGCCCGATCGGCCCTACGAGACGAACTGGGCGTCCTCGGTCGAGCCCTCGAGCGCCAGGGTCCCCGCCTCGCCGCCGGTGATGTCCAGGAGCAGCCGGTCGAAGACCCCCGCCCCGGCCTCGCGCTGGTGCATCGCAGCGGTGTAGCCGCGCTCGGCGGCCGCGAACTCGGCGTTCTGCAGCTCGACGTAGGCCGGCATCCCCTCCTTGCGGTAGCGCTCGGCGAAGTCGAAGGTGTGGTAGTTGATCAGGTGCCAGCCAGCAAGGGTGATGAACTGGAACTTGTAGCCCATCTCCGCCAGCGCCTCCTGGAAGCGGGCGATCGTCGGGGCGTCGAGGTTGCGCTGCCAGTTGAAGGAGGGGGAGCAGTTGTAGGCCAGCAGCTTGCCCGGGTACTTGGCGTGGATCGCCTCGGCGAAGGCCCGGGCCTCCTCGAGGTCCGGGGTCGAGGTCTCGAACCAGAGCAGGTCCGCGTACGGGGCATAGGCCAGGGCCCGGTGGACCGCGGCCTCGAGCCCGTTCTTCACCGCGTAGTAGCCCTCCGGGCTGCGCTTGGACTTGTCGATGAAGGGGGCGTCGTAGGGGTCAACGTCGGAGGTGATCCACTTGGCGCTGTCCGCGTCGGTGCGGGCGATCAGCACCAGGGGCACGTCGTAGACGTCGGCAGCGAAGCGGGCCGCCTTCAAGGTCTTGATGAAGGTCGAGGTGGGAACGAGGACCTTACCCCCCATGTGGCCGCACTTCTTCTCCGCCGCCAGCTGATCCTCGAAGTGCACCCCGGCGGCCCCGGCCTCGATGAACTGACGGGTGAGCTCGAAGGCGTGGAGGGGGCCGCCAAACCCCGCCTCGCCGTCGGCGACGATGGGCAGGAAGTAGTCGCGGCTGGGCTGGCCGTTTTCCACCCGCTCGGTCTGGTCCGCGCGGGCCAGGGCGTTGTTCAGCCGGCGCACCAGCATCGGCGCGGAGTTCGAGGGGTAGAGGCTTTGGTCGGGGTAGGTCGCGAGCGCCTGGTTCATGTCCGCGGCGACCTGCCAGCCGGAGAGGTAGATCGCGTCCAGGCCGGCCTTGGCCATCTGCACCGCCTGCGAACCGGTGAGCGCGCCGAAGGTGCGCACGAAGGGCTTTTCCTGCAGGCTACGCCAGAGCCGCTCCGCGCCGCGGCGGGCCACCCGGTAGTCGTTCATCACCGCGGGACGGAAGCGCTCGACCTCTTCCGGGGAGTACTCCCGGCGCACCCCCTGCCAGCGGGGGTCGAGCTGCCAGCGTTTGTTCATGAACTGCTTCCTGTGCTCGCGCTTTTTCGGATCCATCATCTCCCTCCCTGCACCGGCATTCTGCCGAAGGGCGGGGCCGGGCGGTCCGGTGTAGAAACGGCATCGGTATACCGAACCGATCGGTGGCTCGGCTGAAAAAATACACACATGCCCGAGCCCAACCCCTGGCGCGCCCTCGTCGAGGCCGTCCGCCCCCAGCTCAAGGGGAAGGACGCCCGCGGTCGGCTGGGCAGCCTGCGCTGGCTCGAGGCCCGGATGACCGAACGCGGAGGGCGCCCAGGGGCGGTGCGCAACATCCTCTACAAGAACCTCGGCTCGGCCGAGGAAAAGGCCCGGCTCTTCGAGATCCTGCGCGAGCTCTACGCCACCGCCGGGCTTCCGCCCCCCACCCCGCCCCCCGGGCTCTACCCCCGCCGCTTGGGGCGCGACAAGCGCGCGGTCCTCCGCCGTCTGGAAAAGGACCCCTCGGCCCAGCTGGTCGTCGTCGGCGGGCCGGCCACCGGGAAGCGGGTCCTCTTGGACGCCGCCGAGCGCGTCTGGCCGGAGGCGCTGCGGTTGAACCTCGAAGGGGAGCTCGCCGGCCCCCTGCTCACCCTCGCCGAGCGGTTGGGCGTGGCCGAGGCCGCCGAGGCCTGCCTGGCGCGGCTCGAGCCCGGCCTGGCCTTCGCAACCCTAGGAGACCTCCAGGCAAGGCTCCTGGACCTCCTCGCCGAGGCCCTCAACCGGACCGGACGGCCGCTCCTCCTGCGCGCCGGAGAGGCCGCCGAGCTCGCCGGGCAATCCCTGTTTACCTCCGAGGGCGCCCGCGCCGAGCCCTCCGACTGGGCCCGGCGGCTCCTGGCCCCTTTGCGCGTGCCCTACCTCGCCGCCCTGAGCCGGGGCGAGGGGGACTACCAGTTGCGCCCGCCGACGCTGAAGGAGGCCCGGCGCTACGTGATGGAAAAACTGCCCGACCTCCGCCCGGAGGAGGCCGAGGCCCTGGTGCGCCGGGCCGGGGCGGACTACGAGCACCTCAGCCAGCTGATCGCGCTCCGGGCGCTGGAGCTTGGCCAGCGCGCCCGGATCGGCCCCCGACTGGAGCGCCTCTTGGCGGCGCTCGCGGTCCTCGCCCCGCCCGCCGATCCGGAGATCCCAAGGGAGCTTTTGGAGGCGGCCCTCGGGCATCCCCTCGAAGCGCTGGCCCCCACCATCTGGGCGCTCGTCGAACCCGCCGGGGAGGGCCGGGTGCGCCCCTTGAAGCCCCCCCTCTACCGGCCGGATCCGGCCCTGGCCCGAAAGCTCCACCGGCAGGCCCTGGCCCACTTCGGCGAGGGCCCGCCGTACCGCCGCCTCTACCACGGCCTCGGCGCCGGGGAGATCGAGGCCGTGCTCGAGGTCCTGGAGGCCGATCCCGGCCGGTTGGCGCTGGTCCCCGGCATCTGGGAAAGGGCCGCGGCCTGGCCGCCGCCCGAACGCCGCCGTCTGGCCCGGGTGATCGTGCGCCACTGGGCGCTGCTCGGTCGCTTCGATCATCCCGAGCGGCAGGCCGCGCTGGCCCTCTTGATGGAAGCGGGCAGCGAGGCCGACCGCGCCTGGGCCCGGCTCAAGGAGGCCGAGCACGCCCTGGACCGGGGCCAGGCCGAGCGCGCCCAGGCACTGGCCCCGGACCCCGCGCGCCTGGCCGGGGCGGAACGGGCCGAGGCGGCGCTGGTGCAGGCGGCGCTCGCCCGCTGGCGCGGGGACTACCCGGAGGCCCGGCGCTGGGTCGAGCTGGCCGCGAAGGAGGACGTCCCCAACTACCTCAAGGAACGGGTACGGCTCTGGCAGGGCCTGGTGGCCAAGGACGCCGGCGCCCATGAGGAGGCCAAGACGGCGCTCGCCAAGGTGCGCGGACCGCGGCTTTTGAAGGCCCGCGCCGACTACCAGCTCGGGGACCTCGCGATGCGACGGGGGGCACTCGCCGAGGCCAGGGCACGCCTCGGCGAGGCGGCGGCGGTCCTCGAGGCCGAGGGCACCCCCGCCGAGGCGGCGATGGCCTGGGCCCGGCTGGGCGGGGTCGCGCGCCGGGCCGGGGCCTACCCCGAGGCCCAGGCCGCCTTCGAGAAGGCCCGGTCGCTCGCGCCGCGGGGCCTGGCCTGGGCCCGGGTGCGCTCCGAGGAGGGCATCTTCCTCGCCGCCGCCGGTCGCCTGCAGGAGGCGATCTACGCGCTGATCGAGGCGGAGACGGTCCTGACCCGGGTCGGCGACCGCCCGAAAGAGCGCGCCTACCGGCTCTTAAGGACCCGGCTCAGGCTGGCGAGCGCCCTCTTCGCCCGCGCCCAGGGGCGGGCCTTCCGCCCCCCCTTTTTGCCCCGGGCCACCCCCGACGCCCTCGAGGCGTTGAACGAGGTCGAGACCGCCTTGTCCGGGCTCGCCGACGCCTCCGAGCGCTGGCAGGCGCTGGCCTTCGACGCCGCGCTGCTCCGGGCGCTGCTCGAGGGCCACCCCCCGAAGGCGCTCGAGCAGCCGCTCGATCACCCGGTCCGCGAGGCCGAACGGCGGCTCGTCCTGGCGACCCTCTACCTGCACCAGGGCGCGCCGGACAAGGCCCTCGCCGAGGTCTACGGCCTGTCGCTGCCGGACGAACCCGGCCTCCTGGCCTGGCTTGGCTTCGTCGAGGCCGCGGCCCGTCCGGGCACCCCGCCGAGCGTGCACAAGCTGCCGGCGCCGTTTTGGTGGTCGCTCGGAGAGGCCCTCTTTTTGACCCTTGGTGCCGCGCCCCTCGCCGCCTGGCTGACGCCGCCCCCGCGCCCGGACCTGCCCGAGGCCTGGGGGCGGGCGCTTGCCGAGGCCGCGGCGATGGGTAGAATCGTGGGCACAAATCCATCACGGAGGTGAGGTAACGAGATGAGCATTCAGGTGATCAACCAAGTCGACCCCGAGGTCCGGTTTCTCTTCAGCGACGAGGCGCTGTCCTTCCTCGAGACCCTGGCGCGGACCTTCGAGGCGCCCCGGCGGCGCCTGCTCGAGCTCCGCGCGGCCCGCTACCGGGAGATCCAGGAAGGCCGGCTGCCCGACTTCCGCGCCGAGACCCGCGGCCTGCGCGAGGCCGAGTGGAAGGTGGCGCCGCCCCCGCCCGACCTCGAGGTCCGCCGGGTGGAGATCACCGGCCCCGCCTCCGACCGCAAGATGGTGATCAACGCCTTCAACTCCGGCGCCGACGTCTACATGTCGGACTTCGAGGACTCCCACAGCCCCCACTGGCCCCTCACCCTGACCGGGCAAAAGAACCTCTACGACGCGATCCGCCGCCAGATCGACTTCACCAGCCCCGAGGGCAAGGCCTACAAGCTGAACGAGAAGGTCGCCACGCTGGCGGTGCGCCCCCGGGGCCTGCACCTTTTGGAGCGCAACGTCCTCGTCAACGGACTGCCGATCGCCGGGGCGCTCTTCGACTTCGGGCTTTTCTTGTTCCACAACGCCAGGGCGCTCATCGAGCGGGGCTCCGGCCCGTACTTCTACCTGCCCAAACTGCAGGGCCAGCAGGAGGCCGCCTGGTGGAACGAGGTCTTCAAGTTCAGCGAGGCCTACCTCGGCCTCGAGCCAGGGACGATCAAGGCCACGGTGCTGATCGAGCATCCCCTTGCGGCCTTCGAGATGGAGGAGATCCTCTACGCGCTGAAAGACCACATCACCGGCCTCAACCTGGGACGCTGGGACTACATCTTCGGCTTCATCAAGACCTTCGCCTACGACCCCGGCTTTCTGCTCCCGGACCGCAGCCTGGTGACGATGGAGGTCGAGTTCCTGCGCTCGGCGGCGGAGCTGTTGGTCTACGTCACGCATAAGCGCGGCGCCCACGCGTTGGGCGGGATGAGCGCCTTCATCCCGCGCAAGGACGACCCGGAAAAGAGCGCCGCGGCCCTGGCCCAGGTCAGGGCGGACAAGGAGCGCGAGGCCGACCAGGGCTACGACGGCGCCTGGGTGGCCCACCCCGCCCTGGTGCCCCACGTGATGGAGGTCTTCAAGGGACGCTTTGGCGACAAGCCTCACCAAAAGGACTACGTCCCCGCGGTCAAAGTCAGCGCCAAGAACCTGCTCAGCGTCCCCGAGGGCCCGATCACCGAGGCTGGGTTCCGCAACAACGTCTCCGTGGGGCTGCAGTACCTGAACGCCTGGATCGGCGGCCGCGGGGCGGCGGCGATCTTCAGCCTGATGGAGGACGTGGCCACCGCGGAGATCGCCCGCAGCCAGCTCTGGCAGTGGATCTACCACGGGGCGCTGGACCAGACCGACACCCTTCTGACCCCCGATCACTACCTGAAAATCCGCGACGAGGAGCTCAGCGCCCTGGTGCGCGAGCAGGGCCCGATGCACTACGCCAAGGCCGCGGAGCTGCTCGACGAGCTGGTGCTCAGCCGCACGTTCGTGGAGTTCCTCACCCTGCCGGGGATGAAGTACCTGAGCTAGCCATGGACGCGCTTCTCGACGCGCTGCGGGGGGTCCTCGGGGAGGACGGCGTCCTCACCGAGCCCCCCGGGCGCGCCGCGTACTCGATGGACGCCCTGACCGCGGCCCGGGCCTGGCCCAAGGCGGTCCTCCTCCCCAGGACCCAGGCGGCGGCCCGCGAGGCGGTGCGGCTGCTCTACGAAGCCGAGGTGCCCTTCGTCCCCCGCGGGGCGGGGACCAGCCTTTCGGGCGGGGCGCTCCCCGTCGAGGAGGGGGTGGTCCTCGCCCTGCACCGGCTGAACCGGGTCCTCGAGGTCAACCCCGACGACTGCACCGCCCGCGTCGAGGCCGGGGTGGCGAACCTCAAGGTCAGCGAGGTCGCCGCCCCCTATGGCCTCTACTACGCGCCCGACCCCTCCTCGCAACCGGTCTGCACGATCGGCGGCAACCTGGCCTACAACTCCGGCGGCGCCCACTGCCTGAAGTACGGGATGACCGCGAACCACGTCCTGGGCCTCAAGGCGGTCCTCGCCGACGGCACCGAGGTCGAGCTGGGCGGCGCCCACGAGCCGATCGGCCCCGACCTGGTGGGGTTCTTCATCGGCCACGAGGGGACCTTCGGGGTGGCCATCGAGGCCACCTTGCGCCTCCTGCCAAGGCCCGAGGCCTACCACACCCTGCTCGCCGCCTACCACAGCCTGGAGGCCGCCGGCGACGCGGTGGCCCGGGTCATCGAGGCCGGGCTCCTGCCCGGGGCGATGGAGATCATGGACCGGCTGGCGATCCGGGCCGCCGAGGCCGCGGTCGGCGCCGGCTACCCCGAGGGCGCGGCGGCGGTGTTGATCGTCGAGCTCGAGGGCCCCGCCCCCGAGGTCGCCGCCGAGGCCGAGGCCCTCGAGGCGGTGATCGCCGCCTCCGGGGCCTTCGCGGTGCGCGTCGCCCGCGACGCCGCCGAACGGGCGGCGATCTGGAAGGGGCGCAAGGGCGCCTTCTCCGCGGTCGGCCGCCTCTCCCCCGACTACCTGGTCCAGGACGGGGTCGTCCCCCGCAGCCGGCTCGGCGAGGCCCTGGCGGAGATCGAGCGCCTGGCCAAGGCGCACGGCCTCTCGGTGGCCAACGTCTTCCACGCCGGGGACGGCAACCTCCACCCGCTGATCCTCTACAACGCCCGCGAGCCCGGCGCCTTCGAACGGGCCGAGGCCCTCGCGGCGGAGATCCTCAGGCTCTGCGTGCGCCTCGGCGGCGCGATCACCGGCGAGCACGGGGTGGGGGTGGAGAAGAAGGCCTTCTTGCCGGACCAGTTTGGCGAAGATGAGATCGACCTGATGAAGCGGGTGCGCCGGGCGATGGACCCGAAGACCCTGGCCAACCCGGGAAAGGTCTTCCCGTGAAGGAGGCCGCGCTGCGCGAAGCGCTCCTGGCCGCGCCCCGGGTGGCGCCCCGGGGACGGGGCACGAAGCCCGGTCTCGCCGCCCCGGGCACGCCGCTTCACGCCGAGAGCGGGATCCTGGCCTACGCCCCCGAGGAGTTCGTGATCACCGCCGCCGCGGGGACCCCCCTCGCCGAGCTCCAGGACGCGCTCGAACAAAAGGGGCAGACCCTGCCGCTGGACCCCCCCTTTGCCGACCGAGGCAGCCTGGGCGGGCTCGTCGCCGCCGGGGTCTCGGGGCCCGGGCGCTTTCGTTTCGGCGGGGTGCGCGACTTCATCCTCGGGGTGCGCTTCATGGACGGCGAGGGCCGGGTCTATCGCGGCGGCGGCCGGGTGGTGAAGAACGCCAGCGGCTTCGACTTCCCCAAGCTCTTCGTGGGCTCCCTGGGCGCGTTCGGGCTCTTGCTCGAGGTCACCCTCAAGGTCTTCCCCGCCCCCCAGGCGCGGCGCGCCTTTTACCTCGACGCCGGGACCTTCGAGGCCGCTTACCGGTTGCTCTTGGAGCTGGCGCGGCGCCCGCTGGACCTCGAGGCCCTGGACCTCCTGCCCCCAGCCAGGCTCTACGTCCGCCTCGCGGGACGCGAGGCCGCCGCCCCCGCCCGCGCCGAGGCCCTGCGTTCGGCGGTCAAGGGGCGGGCCGAGATCGAAACCGCCCCCCTCGAGGCCGACCCGGGAAAGCTGCCCGGCGAAATGCTGGTCTTCATCCCGCTCTCCCCGCGCCAGCTCCCCGAGGTCGAGGCCAGACTGCGGGGCCTCCTTCAAGAGCGCCGCTACCAGGCCGGGGGCACCGGTCTCTGGGGCACGCTGGCCCAGGCCGACCGGGACGCGCTCGAGGCCGCCCTGAACGCGCTTGGCCTGGGCGGCCGCGTGCTCCGCGGCGCGGGCGGGGCCTGGATCGGCCGCCCGCCCCCGGGCCAAGCCTTCTACCGGCGGATCAAGGCGGTCCTGGACCCCAAGGCCCGCTTTCCTAACCCCTTCGAGGTGAACCGTGCGCTATGAGTTCGACCCCGAACGCTACGCCCCCTACGGCGAGCCGATGGCCGAGGCGATCGAGAAGTGCGTGCACTGCGGCTTCTGCCTGCCCACCTGCCCGACCTATCAGGTGCTCGAGGAGGAGATGGACTCCCCGCGGGGGCGCATCCTCCTGATGAAGGACGTGTTGGAGGGCGCCCTCCCCCTGGCCGAGGCCCTCCCCCACACCGACCGCTGCCTGGGCTGCCTGGCCTGCACCAGCGCCTGCCCCTCGGGGGTGCCTTATGGCGAGCTGATCGGCCCCTTTCGCGCCCTCACCGAGGCGCGGCGCAGCCGGCCACCCTTCGAGCGCCTGCGCCGCTGGGCGCTGCTCTCGGTCCTCCCCTACCCCGGCCGGTTCCGGCCGCTCTTGCAGCTGGCCAGGCTGGCCCGGCCGCTCGCCCGCTGGCTGCCCCCGGCGCTGCGCGCCCCGTTTGAGCTCCTGCCGCCCACCCTCCCCAAGCCCGATCCCCTACCCGAACGGGCCCGGCCCCGGGGCCGCCCGCGCGCCCGGGTCGCCCTGCTCGCGGGCTGCGCCCAGCAGGTCCTGGGACCGGCGATCAACCGGGCCACCCTCGAGGTCCTCCTGGCCAACGACGTCGAGGTCGTCGTCCCCCAGGGGCAGGGCTGCTGCGGGGCCTTGGCGATGCACACCGGGGCCTACGCCAAGGCCCGCCGTCAGGCGGCGCGGAACCTCGCGGTCTTTCCCGAGGACGTCGACGCGATCCTGACCAACGCCGCCGGCTGTGGCTCGGGGATGAAGGAATACCCCCTGTTGTTCCGGGGCACGCCGGAGGAAGACCGCGCCGCGCGCTTCGCCGAGAAGGTCCAGGACATCAGCGTCTTCCTCGACGCCCTGGGGCCCAAGCCGCCCCCACCGCTCCCCAGCCCCTTGCGCGTCGCCTACCAGGACCCCTGCCACCTGCGCCACGCCCAGGGGGTGATCGCCCCGCCCCGGCGGCTGCTTTCGATGATCGAAGGGCTCGAGCTCCTCGAGCTCCCCGAGCCCGAGCTCTGCTGCGGCAGCGCCGGCACCTACAACCTCGAACAGCCAGAGATCGCCCGGGCCCTCGGCCAGCGCAAGGCCCAGCACGTCCTCAGGAGCGGCGCCGAGGCCCTGGCCAGCGGCAACATCGGCTGCATCACCCAGCTCGCCACGCACCTCAGCGCGCTGGGGCGGCCGCTGCCCGTCTACCACACCGTCGAGCTTTTGGCCCTGGCCTACCGCGGGGGGCGCCGGGGATGACCGCGGCCGCGGCCCGGCTCCGACGCCCACGCGGCGATGGCGCCGCATCTCAGATGCCACGATCGCATCGAACACCGAGGGCGACTCAGCTGGGCATGAGGACGTAGACCAGGAGGAAGCCGAGCTCGGCGAGCTCGATCGCCGCGCCGTAGAGGTCCCCGCTGAGGCCGCCAAGCCGCGACAGGCCCAGCCAACCCACCCCCAACGCCCCCAGCCCGGCGGCAAGGAGCGGCCCGGGCGAAAGCCAGAAAAGCGGCAGCAAGAAGGCGAGCCCCCAGGCCGCAACCCCGCCGCGGGCCCGGGCCCCGAGCCCCTGGGGCCGGGCCGTGGGAAAGAGAAAGAGCAAGGGCAGCCAGCCCCGCCCGGCGACCGGAGCGAGGAGCAAAGCCAGCGGCGCCGCGCTGCCGATCGCCTGCCACTTGAGGAGGAGAAAGACCACCCCCACGCCGAAGGCGAAGCTCCCGATGCGGGGATCGGCGAGGATGCGCTGCCTCGCGGCGCGGTCGCCGGGGTAGAGGAGGGCGTCGGCGGCGTCCAGGAGGCCGTCGAGGTGGAGCATCCCGGTCACCGCCAGCCAAAGGGCCAAGAGCAGCGCGGCCCGGAGCCCCGGGGGCAGCGCCGAAAAGGCGGTGGCCGCCAGGTAGAGCGCGCCACCGATCCCCCAGCCGACGAGCGGAAAGAAGGGCGCGGCCCGGGCCAGGTCGCCTCCCTTCGCCGGGACGGGGAGCACGGTGAGGAAGGCGATGGCGGTAAGGAAGGCGTTAAGCATCGCCTCCTTCGCTGACCCCGGCCTCGTCGAAGGTGGCCATCCCCGAGAGCACCGCGGCCGCCGCCCGCAACAGGGGAAAGGCCAGGACCGCCCCGGTCCCCTCCCCCAGGCGCAGGTCGAGCTCGAGCAGGGGGCGCAGCCCGAGCGCCTCGAGCTGGCGGGTGTGGCCCGGCTCCTTTGAGCGGTGCCCGGCGAAGAGGTAGCCCAGGACCTCGGGCACCAGCCGCACCGCGATCAGGGCCCCGGCGGTCACCGGGAAGCCGTCGCTGACCACCGGCACCCCGGCCTCGGCCCCGGCGATCAGGACGCCGGCGGCGGCGAGGAGCTCCAGGCCCCCGAGCTCGGCCGCGACCGCCAGGGGCTCGGCCCGGGAGAGCCGCCCGAGGCGGGCCTCGGCCCGCGCCAGGGCGGCCTCGACGACCGCGCGCTTTTTGGCCAGGCCCGCCGCGTCCACCCCCGTCCCCGGGCCGACGACCGCGTCCGCTGGGAGCTCGAGCAGGGCCGCGGTGAGCGCCGCCGCCGCGGTGGTGTTGCCGATTCCCATGTCCCCGGCGGCGAGCAGCGTCGCCCCTTCGGAAAGCGCCCGCCGCCCCGCCTTATACCCGGCCAAGAGCGCCGCCTCGGCCTCGGCGACGGTCATCGCCGGGGCCTTGGTGAAGGAGTCGGTGCCCGGACGCACCCGGGCCTTGATCAGCGCGGGGTGATCGGGAAACGCGGGGCCGGCCACCCCGACGTCGAGCACCAGCACGCGAGCGTCGGCGCTCCTTGCGATCTGATTGATCGCCGCCCCCCCGGCGAGGAAGTTCAGGACCATCTGATGGGTCACCTCCGGAGGGTAGGCGGAGACCCCGTCCCGGGCCACGCCGTGATCGGCGGCGGCGACGACCACCGCGCCGGGACCGAGCTCGGGACGCTCGGTCCCCTGGATCGCGGCGAGGCGCGCGGCCACGTCCTCCAAGAAGCCGAGCGAGCCCGGGGGCTTGGTCAGGCGGTCCAGCCTGGCCCGGGCCCGGGCCAGGGCGGCCTCGTCGATGGGGTGCACCTTCTTCTCGAACATCATCCTCCTCCTTCCTCCGGGCAGACCCCCTTGAGCGTCAGGGCCCGCCCCGCAACGACCAGGCAGACGTGATTCGCAACCTCGGCCAGGCGCTGGTTCGCCCGGCCCTGCAGGTCGCGAAAGCGGCGGCCGAGCGCCGCCGGCGGCACCACGCCCATCCCCACCTCGTTGCTCACCAAGATCAGCGTCTTCCGGCTGGCCTTTACCGCCGCGACGAGGGCCGTGAGCTCGGCCTCGGCGGCGGCCTCCCCCGCCTCGAGGAGGGCGTTGGCCAGCCAGACGGTGACGCAGTCGAGCACCACCACCGGGGCGGACGCCTTTTGGATCGCCTCCGCCGGGCGCCTCGGGGCCTCGATCGTCTCCCAGGCGGCGGGGCGCTCCTGGCGGTGGCGAAGGACGCGCGCGCGCATCTCGGGGTCGGTGGGCCGGGCGGTGACCACGTAGGTCACCCGGTCCCCGCCGAGCCGCCGGGCCAGGTCCATCGCGCGCCGGCTCTTGCCGCTCCTCGCCCCGCCCAGGAGGAGGTAGCGGGCGGGCGGGGGCCTCCGGGTAGGGGGCTTGAGGCCCGCAAGCTCCAACAGGAGCTCCCCGTCGAGGTGGGCGTCGACCGCGTCGGCCAGGGCCTCGTAGGTGGCCTCGAGCCCCTCCACCGCCCGGCCGAAGAGCGCCCGCTGCACCGACGGATCCTCGAAGAGGCCGTGCAGGTAGACGCCGAGGACCGACCCTTTTTGAAAGCCGAGCCCCTCCGGCAGCACCTCCCGGACCTCGGCGGTCGTATGAGTGTGGCCGTGGTGGATCTCGTAGCCCTCGGCCTCTTGCCCGCTGAGCGGGGCGAAGAACCCCTCGAGCTCGAAAAAGCGCACCGGTTTGCGGCGCACCACCTTGTCGCGCGCGAGCTCGGTCACCAGCGGTAGGAGGCCCAGCCCCCGGCGCTCGCCGCCGAACTCGACGCCGCCGGGGTCCAAGATCGCCTCCCCGAGGAGCTGGAGCCCCCCGCAGACCCCGAGCACCGGCACCCCCCGGGCGGCCGCCGCCTTGACCGCGGCCCCCATTCCCGAGGCCCAGAGCCAGTCCGCCGCGGCCCCCACGTTCTTGGCCCCGGGAAGGACGATGAGCCGCGCTCCTAAAAGGGCCTCCGGGCGCCGCGCCAGGCGCACGCCGAGGGCCGCGTCGAGCGGCCAGAACTCGTCGAGGTTCGAGGCGTAGGGGTAGGCGACGACCGCGACCCGGGGATCGGCGTGGGCCACGCTCCCGAGAAACGGGGCGTCCTCGTCGGGGAGGCGGTGGGAAAGGTAGGGCATCACCCCCGCCGGGGCCATCCCGGTCGCTTGCCAGAGCCAGTCCGGAGCCGGGGCCAGGAGCTCGGGGTCGCCGCGAAACTTGTTGAGCACGAAGGCCCTGAACCGGGCCCGGTCCTCGGCGGGCACAAGCGCCCAGGTGCCGTAGAGCTGGGCGAACGCCCCGCCCTTGTCGATGTCCGCGACGAGCAGAACGTTTGCGTCGGCGGTCCGGGCCACCGCGAGGTTGGTGAGGTCGGCGCCCATCAGGTTGATCTCCGCGGGGCTGCCCGCCCCCTCGATCAGGACCAGGTCGGCGGCGCTTTGGGCCTTCTTGAGGCTTTCCTCGACCACCGGCCAGAGGTGGGGCCGGCGCGCCTTCCAGGGGATGTCGGCCAGCTCCGGGCGTACCCTGCCCAGCACCACCACCTGGCTCCTGGTCTCGGCCTCGGGCTTGAGCAGGATGGGGTTCATCCAGACCTCGGGCCGCTGCCGTGCCGCCAGGGCCTGGTGGTACTGGGCGGCGCCGATCTCCCCGCCCGCCACCACCCGGGCGTGGTTCGACATGTTCTGGGCCTTGAAGGGCACGACCCCCACCCCCTGGCGGGCAAACCAGCGGGCGAGCGCGGTCACCAACAGGCTCTTGCCCACCCCCGAGCCGGTGCCGAGGACCGCGATCGCCCTAGCCATCGCGCGCCTCCAGGGCCGAAAGCAACGCCTCCTGGGCAGCAGGGGGCTGGGCGGAAAGCCGCACCCAGCCAAAAAGGCCCTTCTCCGAGAGGTCCCGCACCCGGATCCCACCCGCGCGGAGCCCCTCGGCAACCCCGGGACCGAGCCGGGCCATGAGGAAGTTGGCCCGCCCCTCCCGCACCGGAATGCCCCGCGCCAAAAGCCGCCGGGCCAGCCGCCGCCGCCAGGCCCAAAGCCGCCGGCGGGTGCGGCGCACCCAGCGCTGGGTTTGCGGGCTCGCCCAGTGCCAGAGCCCGACCACCCCCGCCGCCCCCAGCACCCAGGACGGGGCGAGGGCCTCGAGGCGCGCGCGAAGCTCGGGATCGGGCACCCGGGCGTACCCCATCCGCACCCCGGTGAGGCCGAGGGCCTTGTTGGGGGAAAAGAGCCGCACCGCCCCGGGCGGGACGAAGACCGGTCCCTCGGCGAGCGGGGCGTAGGCCAGGTCCAAGACCAGCGTCGCCCCGAGCCCCGCGGCCCGGGTGAGCAGGTCCGGGTCGTGAATCTGCCCGTCGGGATTGTTGGGGCTCGCCAAGAACCCGAGCCGGGCCTGGGAGAGGGCCTCCAAGAACGAAGCCCCGTCCGTGGCCTCGAGGACCGCGTACCCCCGCGCCCGCGCGGCCAGCGCGTACTCCCCGAAGGTCGGCGCGAGGACCGCGACCGGTCCTCCGACCGCCGCGACCAGGCGGTGGATCAGCTCGCTGGTCCCGGCCCCGAGCACCACCCCGTCCCCACCGAGACGGGCGGTGAGCCGCCGGTAGGCGGGATCGGGATAGCGCCCGAAGGGCGCCCGGGCCAGGGCGCGGCGGAGGTGGCGCGGCGGGCCCAGGGCACTTTGGTTGCTGGAGAAGTCGTACCGCGGGGGGAGGCCCCCGTCGGGCCCCCCGTGGACCCTCACCGCCCCACCCCCCAGGCCAAGAGGGCCAGCGCCAGCCCCAAGGCGTAGCCGGTCCGGGCCACCCTGCGGAGCGCGGCCCCGACGTCTGCGGCGGCAGGGGGCCGGCCCGAGGGGTTCAAGACGTAGACCCCGGGCTTTTCCAAGCGCAGCCCCAGGGCCAGCGCCAGCGCGGCCATCGGCCAGCCGGCGTTGGGGGAAGGGGTGCGCTGGGCCTCCCGGAAAAGCGCGGCAAGGGGCCGGCCGGCGGCGAGCGCAAGGCCGGTAATCCGGGCCGGGATCAGGTTCAAGAGGTCGTCGAACCGGGCGGCGACGCGCCCGAAGCGCCGGTAGCGGGGATCGCGATACCCCCAAAGCGCGTCCAGGGTGTTCACCGCGCGGTAGAGGTAGGCCCCGGGGAGGCCCAAGAGCAGGTAGTAGAAAAGCGGCGCGACGAAGGCATCGGAGAGGTTCTCGGAAAGGGACTCGAGCGCCGCCATGCGCACCTGCGTCGGGCTCAAGGTCCGGGTCTCGCGGCTCACGATCCGGGCAAGCCGGGCCCGCCCCGCATCCAGGTCCTGGATGAGCGCGGCCTCCACCGCGGCCACCTCCAAGAGCAACGCCCGCAGGGCCAGGGCGGGCTTCAGGCAGACCCCCAAGAGCGCCCAGGCCCAAGGCCCGGGGAGCCGGGTCACGAGGGCCTCGAGCAACGCCCCGAGGCCCCACGCGAGCGCCGCCAGCCCTCCGGCTAACAGCGCCCCCGGAACGATCGCGTCGCGGTAGAAGCGGGCCTCGAGCCCCCGCGCCAGCCCCCCGAACCAGGCCACCGGGTGAAAGCGATTGGCCGGTTCGCCGAGCCGGTCCAGGAGGATCGCCAGCGCCGCCCCCACGGCTCAGAGCTCGATCCCCCGGGTCGCGGGCACGCCAGCGTCGAAGGCGTGCTTGACCTTCCTCATCTCGGTGACCGTGTCCGCGAGGGCGACGAGCCAGTCCGGCGCGTCCCGCCCGGTCACCGCCAGGTGCACCCCTTCGGGACGGCCGCGGATCGCCGCCTCGGCGTCCTCCCGCGGCACCCAGCCGAAGTTGAGCACGTAGGTGAACTCGTCGAGCACCACCAGGCGGTGTTCCCCGGACAAAAGCGCCCTTTTGGCCTCGGCCCAGCCCGCGCGGGCCAGCTCGGCGGTCTTCTCCAGGTCCTTCGAGCGCCAGGTGAAGCCGTCGCCGAGCGCCTGGACCGGCACTCCCAGGGCGCGAAGCGCCCGGTGCTCGCCGTAGTTGGCCTGCTGGCGCTTGATGAACTGGAAGACGATCGGGTTCAAGCCCCGCCCAAAGGCCCGAAGCACCAGGCCAAAGGCGGCGGTGGACTTGCCCTTGCCCTCGCCGGTCATGATCAGAAAACGTCCCATCGGCTACTCCTCCAGCCAGGCGTAGTAGGGGGTGAAGACGTAGGGCGGCGGTCCCTCGAAGAAGACCGCGACCCCGCCCACGATCAGGGCCCCGTCCTCGAGGACGAACTCCAGCGGATCCGCGTCGACCCGGTAGACGAGGGCGGGGCCGGGCGGGGGGCGGACCTCGTCCCGCCTGGCGATCCAGACGTAGCGCGCCTTCTTCGGTCCGGACTCGGTAAAAAGGCGCACCTCGCGCCCGAAGTCCAGGCAGAGATGGCGCGAGGTGGCGAGCAGCGATCCGATCATGTCACCTCCGGAAGCACGATCGGGCCGGCCTCGGTCTCGATGACCGCAAGGCCCCGGTAGAGCGCCTTGAGCGCGGGAACGAGCTCGGCCAAGGCTCCCTCGGCGATGACCCGACCGGCGTCGAGGAGCATCACCCGGTCGGCGGCCCGGGCGTGGTTGGGGTCGTGGAGCACGGTGAGGATGCCCATCCCCGCCTCGCGCAGGCGCTTCAAGAGGCTGAGCAAGCGCGCCTGGTGGTCGAGGTCGAGGTGGTTGGTGGGCTCGTCGAGCAGGAGGTAGCGGGGCCGGGCGGCGAGGGCCCGAGCCAGCATGACCCGCTGGCGCTCCCCCCCGGAGAGGGTCTCGACCCAGCGGTCGGCGAAGGCCAGGGTCTCGGTGACCTCCATCGCCCAACGCACCGCCGAGCGATCCTCCACGCCCTCGGCGCCCAAGAGCCCCTGGTGGGGCAGCCGGCCCAGGGCCACCACCTCGCGCACCCGCATCCCCTCGGGCACCGGGGCGGCCTGGGGAAGGTAGGCCAGCGCCCGGCCACGGGCCCAGCTGGAAAGGCGCGAGAGCGGCGTGCCGTCGAGCTCGATCCGCCCCTGATAGGGGACGAGCCCCACCAGGGCCCTGAGCAGGCTGGTCTTGCCCGAGCCGTTGGGCCCGAGCAGGGCCAGCCAGGACCCCGGGGCGAGCCGGAGGTCGACGGCCTCGAGCACCCGTCTCGTCCCGTAGACCAGCGAGAGGCCCTCAGCCCTGAGCACGCATCCTCCAGAGCAGGTAGAGGAAGAACGGCCCCCCGAGCAAGGTCGTGACCACCCCCACCGGGAGCTCCGCGGGGCGGATCAAAACCCGCGCCAGGAGGTCGGCGAAGACCAAGAGCACCGCCCCTCCGAGCGCCGAGGCGGGCATCAGGTAGCGGTAGTCCCCGCCCCCCAGCCGACGCAGGGCGTGGGGCACGACGAGGCCCACGAAACCGATGATCCCGGCCTCGGCCACCGCCCCCGCGGTGACCAGGGTGGCCGCGGCGATCAGCAGGAGCTTCAGGGACAAGAGCGGCAACCCCAGGGACTGCGCCACCCCCTCGCCGAGCTGCAGGGCGTTCAGGGCCCGGGCGAGCAGCAAGAGGGGCGGGGCTCCGAGCGCCAGGTAGAGCGCAAGCCGTCCCACCTCCGGCCAACCGAGGAAGGCCAGGTTGCCCAGGGTGTAGGCGAAGACCGCCCGCACCCGGTCCGCGTCCTTGAGCATCAGGTAGGTGGTGAGCCCGGTGAGCACCGCCCCCACCACCACCCCGGCCAGGATGAGGTCGCGGGTGCGGGCCACCCCACCCGCCAGCACCACCGCCAGGAAGACCGCAAGCAACGCCCCCAAAAAGGCGCAGGCGGGCACCAACCAAGCGCTGTCCACCCGGATCCACTGGGCGTAGGCCGGCGCCAGGGTTCCGGCGAGGTCCAGCCCCAGCGCGGCCCCGAAGGCCGCCCCGGCGGCGGTGCCCATCAGGTAGGGGTCGGCGAGCGGGTTGCGAAAGAGCCCCTGGTAGGCCGCGCCGGACAGCCCCAGCGCGGCCCCGACCAGCATCGCCCCGAGGACCCGGGGCAGGCGCAGCGAGAAGACGATCGGGGAGGCCTCGGGATCGAGCAGGCCGCGTAGGATCTCGGCCCCGGAAAGGGGGACCGCCCCCACCGCGACGCCCAAAAAGAGCGCCAGCAACAGGAGGGCAAAGAGCCCCGCCCAGATCCAGGGCCGCGGCACGCGCCTACCTCTTGAGCACCTCGGGGTGGATGCAGCGGATCAGGACGCGAAGCCCCTCGGCCACCCGCGGGCCCGGCCGGTGGACGACGTTGACCTCGTCTTTCTTGAGCTCGCAGACGCGCCCGGTCCGGATCGCCTGGATCCGATCCCAGCCGGGGCGGGCCTTGACCTTCTCCAGCGTCACCCCGTAGGGGGCATCGCCGAGGATGATGACCTCGGGGTTCTTGGCCACCACGAACTCCGGGCTGATCTTGGGGAAGAGCCCCATCGACGCGGGGACGATGTTTCGGCCCCGGGCCTTTTGGATCAGCACCCCGATGAAGGAGTCCGGGCCCACCGTGTAGGGGGTGGGGTCGATCTCGTAGTAGACGCTGGGGCGGGTCTTGGCCTTGGCCGCCTTGGACTCTAAAGCGAAGATCGCCTTTTGCAGCCGGGCGATCAACGCCTCCGCTTGAGCCTCGCGGTTGACCAGCAGGCCGAGCTTTCGCGCGCTCTTGAAGATGTCGTCGTAGGTCTCGGTCTTGATCGCGTAGGTCACGATCCCGGCCTTCTCCAGGCGCTCGGCGAGCTTGCCGTACTTGGAGGCGATGACCAGGTCGGGTTTGAGGGAGACGATCAGCTCCACGTTGGGGTTATAGAGCCCTCCCGCCTTGGGCAGGGCCTTCACCGCCTCCGGCCAGTCCGAGTAGTCGTCGGTGGCGACGATCTTCTCGCAGGCGCCGATGGCGCAGAGCGTCTCCGTCGCCGAGGGGAGCATGACCACGATCCGCTCCGGCTCGGCGGGGAGCGTCACCTGGCGCCCGAGGTCGTCGGTGACCGTCAGCGGGTAGGACGTCGCGAGCGCGAGGCCTAGGGCCAGCAACACACCGAACAGCTTCTTGATCATCTCGTCCACCTCCATCTCATCCCGGCCGCGCGCGTGGAGGCGGAGAAAGGGAACGCCCCCGCAGGAAAGCGGGGGCAGCAATGACCGATGCACCCCCTTTCCCCTCTTCCGCGAGAGGTGCTTGGGGTGGGGGCCCCAAGCTCCCCTGGCAGGTGTTCGGGCTTCCAGGTCGGGCCTGGTTACCGTTGCGGGACAGCGCCGGACTCTCACCGGACTTCCCCACTTTAAGCCTGGGCTACGCGCCCAAGGCACCAGGGGCCTCAGTGCTGGCGGCCGGGTTGTCGTCGCCTAGCGGCGACGCCATCACGCTACACCGATCGGCCTTGCTTGACAAGCCAAACCCCGCTTCCTAAGATGAGTGCTGCGCGTCGGACGCCGGGATGGCGGAATTGGTAGACGCGCTAGCTTGAGGGGCTAGTGGGCGCTAAGCCCGTAGGGGTTCAAGTCCCCTTCCCGGCACCAAGAATCCCCCGTCACGGGGGGTTTTTCTTTATCGCTTTCGGTGATAGACTAAAATGTACCGGCCTTTTTCGGCCGCGCGGTCATGGACACGGTCACCCTCGACACCCTCTGGAACCGGCTCGCCCCGAAGCTCGCCTACCTCCAGGAGGACGAGCGCGACCTGGTGCGCCGGGCGCTGGCGTTCGCCGAACGCGCCCACGCCGGCCAAACGAGAAAGAGCGGCGAACCCTACATCACCCACCCGGTGGCGGTCACGGAGATCCTCGCCGAGCTGAAGATGGACGCCGAGACCCTGGCCGCCGGGCTCTTGCACGACACCGTCGAGGACACCGAGGCCACCTTCGAGGAGATCGAGGCCGCCTTCGGCCCCGGGGTGCGGCGCATCGTCGAGGGGGAGACCAAGGTCTCGAAGCTGCCCAAGATGGCCGAGGGGTTCGAGGACGAGCAGGCCGAGAACCTGCGCCAGATGTTCATCGCCATGACCGAGGACGTGCGCATCGTCATCGTCAAGCTCGCCGACCGGCTGCACAACATGCGCACGTTGAAGTTCATGCCCCTGGAAAAGCAAAAGCGGATCGCCAAGGAGACGCTGGAGATCTTCGCCCCCCTGGCGCACCGCCTGGGGATCGGGCACATCAAGACCGAGCTCGAGGACCTGGCCTTCTTCTACCTCTACCCCGCCGAGTACACCGCGCTCAAAAAGCGGCTCGAGGCCCACCGGGCGATCCGCCAGGAGGTGGTGGAGCGGGCCCAGGCCCGGGTCTCCCGGGAGATCGAGAAGGACCCCATCTTGAAGCGCTCGATCAAGCGCTTTTCGGTCTCCGGCCGCACCAAGCACCTCTACTCGATCTGGAAGAAGATGCAGCGCGACGGGCGCAACCTGGAGCAGATCTACGACCTCTTGGCGCTGCGCATCATCCTCGAACCCACCGACGAGGCGGCGCTCGGCACCCAGGTCTGCTACCACACCCTGGGCATCGTGCACCAGCTCTGGCAGCCGATCCCCGGGCGCATCAAGGACTACGTGGCGATGCCCAAGCCCAACGGCTACCAGAGCCTGCACACCACGGTGATCGTCGAGGAGGGGACGCCGCTCGAGGTCCAGATCCGTACCCTGGAGATGCACCGCCTCGCGGAGTACGGGATCGCCGCCCACTGGCTCTACAAGGAGGGGCTGACCGACCCCCGCGAGATCGAGCGCCGCGTGAGCTGGATGAAGGCCATCCAGGAGTGGCAGGCGGAGTTCTCCTCCTCCCGCGACTTCGTGGAGACGGTGACCCGGGAGATCCTGGGGGGCCGGGTCTTCGTCTTCACCCCCAAGGGCAAGGTCATCAACCTGCCCCGGGGGGCCACGGTGGTGGACTTCGCCTACCACATCCACACCGAGGTCGGGCACCGCATGACCGGGGCCCGGGTGAACAACCGCATCGTCCCCTTCTCCTACGAGCTGCAAAACGGGGACATGGTGGAGATCCTCACCGGCAGCAAGCAGCCGAACCCCTCGAAGGACTGGCTGAACTTCGCCAAGACCCGCTCGGCGCGCAGCAAGATCCGCCACTTCTTCCGGCAAAAGGAGCGCCAGGAGGAGCTGGAAAAGGGCCGGCGCCTCCTCGAGCGCTACCTGAAAAAGCGCGGCCTGCCGAGCCCCAAGGAGTCGGACCTCGAGGCCGCGGCCGGAGCCCTAAGGCTGCCCCCCTCGCCGGAGGACCTCTACCTGGCCCTGGCCCACGGCCGGGTCAGCGCCGCCCAGGTGGCCCGTGTCCTCTACCCCAAGGCCCAGCCGGCCCCGCCAAAGCCCCCCAAGGCCACGCCGGAGACCAAGCTGCCCATCCGGCTGGCGGAGGACCTCAAGGCCCCGATCAAGCTCGCCGCCTGCTGCCGCCCGGTGCGCGGTGAGCCGATCCTGGGCTTCGTCACCCGCGGGCGCGGGGTGACGATCCACCGCGCCGACTGCCCCAACATGCGCCGCTTCCTGGCCCAGGAGCCGGCCCGGGTGATCCCCGCGGAGTGGACCGAGGGCAAGGGGGAGTACCCGGTCCTCCTGCGCATCTTCGCCAGCGACCGTGCCGGGCTCCTGCGCGACGTCATGGACGTCTTCGCCGGGATGGGCAAGTCGGTGCTCGGCGCGGACACCCAGGCCAACGGCACCGTGGCCCGCATCCAGGTGCGCTTCACGGTCAAGGACGACGAGGAGCTCGAGCGCATCCGCGCGCGGATCCTCGAGCTCCCCGAGGTCGAGACCGTGGCCCGCGCCTAGAGGGCGCGCAAGATCCTTTCCCGGTCCTTTCCGAAGTCGAAGTCCTCGCGGGAGCCCCCCGCGTCCTCGTAGGCCCGGATCGCCCCCAGGAGCCGCTCGAAGACCAAGCCGCAGGGGTCCGGGGCCGGACCCTCGTCCTCCATCTCCTTGACCTCGACGTAGGCCTCGCCGTACTCGGCCTCCTCGCGGGCGCGGCAGGCCCGGTAGGCCTCGAGGGCCGCCTGGACCTCGCGCTTCCTTTCTGCAAGCGTGCTCATGCCCCTATCCTAAGGGCATGCTGAGGCAAGAAGACCAGGATCGGGTGCGGATCCTCACCCTCGACGACCCGAAACGGCGCAACCCCCTGACCGAGGCCCTGACCGAGGCGCTGATCGCCGCCCTCAAGGCCGCCGAGGCGGATTCCGGGGTGCGGGCGCTGGTGCTCACCGGCGCCCCCCCGGCCTTCTCCGCCGGGGTGGACCTGACCTTTTTGGAACGGGTCGCGTCGGCCCCGGCCGAGGCCAACCTCCAGCACTCGGAGGCCCTCCTTGAACTCTTTTGGACCCTCTACACCCTCAAAAAACCGGTCGTCGCCGCGGTCAACGGCCACGCGGTGGCGGGCGGGGCGGGCCTCGTCCTGGCCAGCGACCTGGCGGTGATGGCCGAGGACGCCAAGCTCGGCTTCACCGAGGCGCGGCTGGGCTTCGTTCCGGCGCTGGTCGCGGTCCTGCTGGTCCGCCACGTCGGGGAGAAGGCGGCCCGCGACCTCTTGCTCAGCGCCCGCCTGGTCGAGGCCCAAGAGGCCCGGGCGATGGGGCTGGTCAACGCGCTCGCGCCAAGGGAGGAGGTCCTCCCGGCAGCGATCGCAAAGGCCAGGGCGCTGGCCGAGAACGCCCCCAGCTCCCTGGCCCTGACCAAGGCCCTCCTCGCCGAGCTTCCCGGAATGGGGCTCTACGAGGGCTTCCGCCACGCCGCCGTGGCCAACGCCTGGATCCGCCAGACCGACGCCTTGAAGGAGGGCGTCCGGGCCTTCTTCGAAAAGCGTCCCCCCCGCTTCTAGCATGGTGCCCCTGATCCAGGCGCCGAACCTACATGCGCCCCACGGCTTTACCCAGCGCGCCGGCGGGGTTTCCAAGGGCCCCTACGCCTCCCTCAACCTCTCCCTCTCGGTGGGGGACGACCCGGCCGCGGTCGCGGAGAACCGGCGCCGGGTGCTTTCGGCCTTCGGCAACCCTCCCCTGGTGCGCCTGGCCCAGGTCCACGGCGCGAAGGCGGTGGTCGCCGCTGGCCCCGGGGTCTACGAGGCCGACGCCGCGGTCACCCGCACCCCGGGGCTCTTGCTCAGCGTCTCGGCCGCCGACTGCTACCCGATCCTCCTGGAGGATCCCGAGGCCCGGGTGATCGCCGCGGTCCACGCCGGCTGGCGGGGGACCGCGGCGGGGGTGGTGGAAAACGCGCTGGCGGCGATGACCGGGCTCGGCGCCCACCCCCGGCGCGTCCGGGTCGCGATCGGTCCCGGGGCCTGCGGGCGCTGCTACCAGGTGGGGCCGGAGGTGGTCGACGCGGTCGGCGCGGCTTACGCGCGGCCCGACCCCAACGCACCCGGCCGGTTCCTCCTGGACCTCGCGGCGGCGATCGCGGACCGCCTCCACGCGGCGGGGGTGCCGCCCCTCCAGGTCTGGCGGCTTTCGGCCTGCACGATCGAGGACGCGCGGTGGTTCTCCTACCGCCGCCAGGGGCCCAAAAGCGGACGCATGTGGGGCGTGATCCAGCATGCGTTTTAGGCCCAAGGAGGTGCTCTCGTGCGTCACCGAAGCCACCCCGGACTGGTTTCGCGAGCGGGGGCTTTCGGCGGTGATCCTGGACCTCGACAACACCCTCATCCCCTACGGCTACGAGGGCCCGGTCCCCGAGGAGCTCAAGACCTGGCTCGCCGCGCTCAAGGAGGCGGGCATCCCTGCGGTCTTACTGACCAACGCCAAACCCGGGCGCACCCGGCGCTGGGCCAACAAGCTCGGCCTTAAGGGCCTCTCCCTGGCGGCGAAACCGCTCCCCTTCGGGTTCATTTGGGCCCTGGCCCAGCTGAAGACCCCCCGTTCGGGGGTTGCGGTCTTCGGGGATCAGATTTTTACTGATGTCCTGGGGGGCAACCTGCTAGACTTCTATACCGTCTACGTGCGGCCGTTGAGCTCGAAAGGCCTCTTCTACACGCGCTGGGTGCGGCGCCTCGAAGCCCATTTCCTGCCTCGCGAGTAAGGATTGAAATGAGCACGCTCTCATTATCTGACAAACGCCTGGGCGCGGCCCTCATCGAGAGTGGCCTGCTCGGGGACGAGGAACTGCAGCAGGCCCTGGAGCGCCAGGCCAGCGTCGGCGGTCGGCTTTCGGACAACCTCCTCGAGCTCGGCCTGATCTCCGAGCGGCGCATCGCCGAGGCGATCGAGGAGCACTTCGGCATCCCTCTGGTCGAGGTGGAGAACCTCGAGATCCCGGACGAGGTGCTCAAGCTTCTGCCCGCAGAAAAGGCTCAGGCCCTCGGGGTGCTGCCGTTTTGGGTCGAAGGGGACACGCTGCGGGCGGCCTTCGTCGATCCCCTGGACCTCAGCGCGGTGGACGAGGTCGAGGAGCTGACCGGGAAGAAGGTCGAGGTCTACCAGGCCCTGCCCAGCGCGTTCCGCTTCCGGCTGGCCAAGGCCTACCCGGAGCTGGGGCTGGAGGCCGCGCCGCGGCCCCACGCCATCCACGCCGAGGAACGCGCCCTCGGGGAGTTCCTGGTCAAGCAGGGGCAGATCACCCGGCAGCAGCTGGAAAAGGCGCTGCGCGAGCAGGAAAAGACCGGCGAGCTTTTGGGCCGCATCCTGATGAAGCAGGGCTGGCTCAGCGAGCGCGCGCTCTATAAGGCGCTCGCCGAGAAAGAAGGCTTGGCCTTTCTCCCCGACGTCGAGAAGGTCGAGCCCGACCCGGCGGTGGCCGGCTACTTCTTGCGCTCCGACGCCCAGCGCTACCGGGCGATCCCCGTCGCCGAGGAGAACGGCCGAGTGCGGGTGGTCAGCGCGGATCCCCGCTACCTCAAGGAGGTCGAGCGCGTCCTCAAGCGGCCGATCGAGGCCCAGCTCACCCCTCCGAGCGCGTGGGAAAAGCTCTTCAAACGCGCCTACCCCGACCAGCCTCGGCTCGGGGAGCTCCTCGTCGAGGGCAACAAGCTGGGGCGGGAGGAGCTCTCCGAGGCCCTGGCGGTGCAAAGCCGGGTGGGGCGTACGAGGCCCCTGGGGGAGATCCTGGTCGAGCTCGGCTACGTCTCCCCGGAGGACGTCGAGGAGGCCCTGCGCCAGCAGCGGCAGGGGGGCGGGCGTCTCGAGGACACCCTGGTCCAGTCGGGCAAGATCAGCCCGGAGATGCTCGCCCAGTCCCTGGCGGTGCAGTACGGCTACCCCTACATCGACCCCGACGAGAACCCCCCGGACCCGGTGGTGGCCGAGCTGGTCCCGGAGCAGACGGCACGCCGCTACACCGTCTTCCCGCATCACCTGGAAGATGGGGCGCTCGTCGTGCTCATGAAGAACCCCCGGGACATCTTCGCCATCGACGACCTCCGGATCGTCACCGGCAAGGACATCCGTCCGGCGGTGGCCTCCGAGGAGAAGATCGTCAAGCTAATCGAGTCCTACTACGGGACGGGGGGCGACCTCACGGAGCTGACCCGCGAGCTCGAGGCCCGGCAGGCGCGGCAGGACGAGGAGGCCGAGGTCGAGAGCAGCACCCTCGACGACAACGCGATCGTCCGCCTGGTCAACAAGATGATCCGGGACGCCTACCTGCAGGAAGCCTCGGACATCCACGTCGAACCCCGGGAGGATCACGTGCTGGTGCGGATCCGCGTCGACGGGGCGCTGCGCGAGTACAGCCGGCTGCCCAAGGCGGTGAAGAACCAGGTCATCGCCCGCATCAAGGTCATGGGCAAGCTGGACATCGCCGAGCGGCGGCGCCCCCAGGACGGCCGGGTGCGCTTCAAGGACCGCACGATCGACGTCGACCTGCGCCTCTCGACGATCCCCACGGTCTACGGCGAGAAGGCGGTGATGCGCCTGTTGCGCAAGGCCTCGGAGATCCCGGAGATCGAGCAGCTGGGGTTTTTGCCGGGGGTGCTCGAGCGCTTCAAGGAGGTCATCAGCAAGCCCTACGGGATCTTCTTGATCACCGGTCCCACCGGCTCCGGTAAGTCGTTCACCACCTTCTCGATCCTGAAGCGCATCTCCACCCCGGACAAGAACACGATGACCGTCGAGGACCCGGTGGAGTACGAGATCCCGGGGATCAACCAGGTCCAGGTCAACCCCCAGGCCGGGTTGGACTTCGCCGCGGCACTGCGCTCGTTCCTGCGTCAGGACCCGGACATCATCATGGTCGGCGAGATCCGCGACACGGAGACTGCGAAGATCGCGGTGGAGGCCGCGCTGACCGGCCATTTGGTGATCGCCACCCTGCACACCAACGACGCCGCCGGGGCGGTCACCCGGCTCGACGAGATGGGTGTCGAGCTCTTCAACATCTCGGCCTCGCTGATCGGCGTGCTGGCCCAGCGCCTGGTGCGGCGGGTCTGCGAGCACTGCAAGACCGAGGTCGAGCCGGACCCCGAGATGCTCCGCCGCTTGGACCTCAAGGTCGAGGACCTGAACGGAGCGAAGCTCTATAAGGGCGCGGGCTGCGAGCGCTGCAACGGCACCGGCTACAAGGGGCGCTACGCGATCCACGAGCTGATGGTGATCGACGACGCCCTTCGCCACGCGATCGTCGAGGGCAAATCGGCGACCGAGATCAAGGCGCTGGCCCGCCAGCGGGGGATGAAGACCTTGCGCGAGGACGGCATTCAAAAGGCCCTGATGGGCATCACCACCCTGGAAGAGGTGATGGCACGCACCATCGAGTAAGGAGGAGGGCATGGCTCAGAATTTGGAGAACAGCATCATTGACCTGCTCAAGCTGGCCAAGGAACGGAACGCCTCGGACCTGGTGATCACCACCGGCCTCCCGCCGATGCTCAAGATTGACGGAACGTTCGTGCCCACCGAGTTTGAAAAGCTCAACCCGGAGGCCACCCGGCGCATGCTCTACGCGCTGATGGACGAAAAGCAGCAACGGCGCTTCGAGGAGGAGCGCGAGCTCGACTTCTCCTTCTCCCTACCCAAGGTCGGTCGGTTTCGCATCAACGCCTTCATGCAGCGCAGCTCGGTGGCCGGGGTGATGCGGGTCGTCCCTGAGCTGGACAAGACCTTCGAGGAGCTCGGCCTGCCCAAGAACATCGCCGAGCTGGCGATGCGGCCGCGGGGGCTCTTCTTGGTGACCGGCCCCACCGGGTCCGGGAAGTCCACGACGCTGGCCGCGGTGGTCGACTACATCAACCAAAACCGGGCCTGCCACATCGTCACCATCGAGGACCCGATCGAGTTCTTCCACCGGCACAAGAAGGCGATCGTCAACCAGCGCGAGGTCGGCGCCGACACCCACGACTTCGCCCGCGCCCTGAAAAGCGTCCTGCGCCAGGCCCCGGACGTGATCCTGGTTGGGGAGATGCGGGATCTGGAAACGATCCAGATGGCGATCACCGCCGCCGAGACCGGGCACCTGGTGCTGGCGACGTTGCACACCAACTCCGCCCCGGAGACCATCGACCGGATCGTCGACGCCTTCCCCCACGCCCAGCAGGCGCAGGTGCGGGTGCAGCTCTCCAACAACCTGGTCGCGGTGCTCACCCAGCAGCTCTTGCCCCGGATCGACGGCCAGGGCCGGGTCCTGGCCTACGAGCTGATGGTCGCCACCCCCGCGGTGCGGGCGCTGGTGCGCGAGGGCAAGAGCCACCAGCTCACCAGCGTGATCCAGACCGGCGGCCAGCACGGAATGATCACCATGGACGCCCACCTCGCCGAGCTCTACAAAAAGCGCATCATCAGCTACGAGACCGGCCTCAGCCGTTCGGTGGACCCCAAGGAGTTCGCCCGGCTGGCCGGAGCCGCCCCCGGCGTGCGCCGGTAGGGTAAGCTGGCCCCGATGCCGGGAGTCGCGATCGTCGGCGCCCAGTGGGGCGATGAGGGCAAAGGCAAGGTCACCGACGCCTTGGTGGCCGAGGCGGACTACGTGGTGCGCTTTCAGGGGGGCGCCAACGCGGGCCACACCGTGGTCGTCGGGGACGAGGTGTTCAAGCTGCACCTGCTCCCCACCGGGGTGATCCACCCCCACGCGGTGAGCGTGCTCGCCGACGGGATGGTGATCGACGCCCTGGCCTTCGAGACCGAGCGCAAGGCCCTCGAAGCACGGGGCTTTCGCCCGGTGATTCGGGTCTCGGAGCGGGCGCACCTGGTGTTGCCGCATCACAAGCACGTCGAGTCCAGGAAGAACTTCGTCGGAACCACCGGGCGGGGCATCGGGCCGGCCTACGCGGACCGGGCGCGGCGCATCGGCCTGCGGGTCGGGGACCTCTTCGACGCGGCCACGCTCAAGGAGCGGGTCCAGATCCTTTTGGAGGCCAAGCCCAACTCCACCCGGGCGGTGGGCTGGACCTCGGTGGAGGCGGCGCTCAAGGACCTGGCGCCGATGCAGCGGGCCCTCGAGCCCTACGTCGCGGACACCGGCCAGATGCTCCGGGAGGCCCACCGCAAGGGCCAACGCATCCTCTTCGAGGGTGCCCAGGGCACGCTGCTCGACCTCAACTACGGCACCTATCCCTACGTCACCAGCTCCCACCCCACCGTCGGGGGGATCGTGATCGGCACCGGCCTCTCCCACAAGGCGATCACCAAGGTCTACGGGGTCGCCAAGGCCTACACCACCCGCGTCGGCCACGGCCCGTTCCCCACCGAGCTCGAGGGCGAGCTGGCCGAGACCCTGCGCGAAAAGGGCGGGGAGTACGGGGTGACCACCGGCCGCCCTCGGCGGGTGGGCTGGCTCGACGGGGTGCTGTTGCGCTACGCCGCCGAGGTCAACGGCCTCGACGGCCTGGTCCTGACCAAGCTGGACGTGCTCTCGGGCTTTCCCGAGGTCAAGATCGCGGTGGACTACGACGCCAGCGGACGGCCGGTCTACGAAACCCTCCCCGGCTGGGGACCGCTCTCCGGCATTCGGCGCCGGGAGGACCTGCCCGAGGCGCTCCTCCACTTCGTTCACCGCGTCGAGGCCCTAAGCGGGGTGCCGGTGGCGATGTTCTCGACCAGCCCCCGGCGCGAGGACACCTTCGGCGCGGTCTCCTGGGTCTAACACCTCTCTCATCCCCCGCCGCGCTAGGCTCAAGGGGTTAGGAACCCTCATGTCCAAACCCCTTACGAACGACGAATGGCTCCCCAAAATCCGCCCTTACAGCCAACCTGACGACCGCCGAAGCTGGCTCAGCGTGTGCCTGACCCTCGGGCCGTTGGCCCTCTTTTCCCTGGCCGCCGGGCTGGCCCTTGACCGCGCGCCCCTTCTGTTGCCCCTCTTCGTCGTCTTGGCGGCGCTCTTCTTGGTGCGCGCCTTCATCCTCCAGCACGACGCCGGACACGGCGCGCTCTTTTCCCATAAGCGCACCGCCGACCGCCTCGGGGCCTTTCTCGGCGTTTCGACCCTGGTGCCCTACCGCGCCTGGCAGCACGCCCACGCCCGCCACCACGCCACCAGCGGCAACCTCGACGCCCGGGGCGTGGGGGACGTCTACACCATGACCCTGACCGAGTACAAGGCGGCCTCCCCGGCCGCGCGCCGCCGCTACCGGCTCTACCGCCATCCCCTGGTGATGTTCGTTTTGGGCCCGATCTGGGTCTTCATGCTCAGCTACCGGCTCCCGCTGGGGTTCGGGCAGCGCCGGCGGGAGGTGCGGCAGAGCGTGTACCTGACCGACCTCGCGGTCGCCGGGCTCTACCTGGGCACGCTGGGGGTCGGGGGCTGGCCGTTGCTCCTCTTCGTCGTCCTCCCCATCCAGTACCTGGCGGGCATGCTCGGGATCTTTCTCTTTTACGTCCAGCACCAGTTCGAGGAAGCCTACTGGGAGCCCCAGCCCCGCTGGGCCTACCTCAGGGCGGCGATGGAGGGCGCAAGCCACCTGCGCCTGCCCCGGGTGCTCGAGTGGCTGACCGGGGGGATCGGCTACCACCACGTCCACCACCTCGCCCCGCGCATCCCCCACTACCGTCTGCGGGAAGCCCACGAGCGGGAGGCCTTCCTGCGGGCGGCCCCCACCGTAGGCCTCCTCGACGCCCTTCGCGTCGCCTTCGGCGACCTCCACCTCTGGGACGAGCGGACCCGCCGGCTGGTGGGGTTCCGCGCCGCCCACGCCGAGCTCAACGCCGCTGCTCGAGGGCGCGCTCGGCAAGGCGCAAGAAGTACTTCGCTTGCCGATCGTCGGGGTTGAGCTCGAGCGCGCGGCGGTAGGCCTTGGCGGCGGTGGCGAAGTCCCCTTCCTCGAAGGCCACCCGGCCCAGCCACTTCCAGGCCTTGGCGTAGTCGGGGTTCAGCCGCACCGCCCGCCCAAAGGCGACCTTCGCGGCCTCGAGGTCCCCCTTCTCGTAGGCCGCAAGGCCCTCGAAGAAGGCCTTGCTGGCCTCCACCCCGGCCCCCGCCGCCTCCCGGGCCAGCTTGAGGAAATGGGCGTTCTCCGGGGTGGGCTCGGCGGCGTAGACCAGCTCCCAGTAGGCGAGCGCCTCCTTGGCCAGCCCCGCCTCGAGGTAGATCCGCGCCAGCCAGCGCTTGGGCTCGAGCCAGTCCGGCGCGGCCTGGGCGGCGCGCTTGAAGTGCAGGATCGCGGCCTCGAGGTCCCCCTTCTCGTAGGCCGCGTAGCCGTTGTAGAAGGCGCGGACCGCCTCCGGGCCATAAGCCGCCATCTTCTCGGCGAGGCTCAAGAAATAGCGGTTCTTGGGGCTGGGATCCAGCTTGACCGCGAGCTGCCAGTACCGGAGGGCTGCCTTGGCATCGCCCTTTTCCTGGTAGATGCGCCCGAGCCAGGCCGCGGCCTCGGCGTCCCGGGGGTAGGCCTTGAGCACCTTTTGGTACCAGCGGATCGCCTCGTCAAGGGCCCCGCGGGCATAGGCCAGGTAGCCGAGGTTGCGGTAGACCTCAGCGAGCGCCTCGGGGGTCGTCGCGCCCCCAAGGTCGAGGTAGCGCTGCCAGGCCTCGGCGGCGCGGATCCACCAGCCGGTCTCGGTGTAGACCTCGGCGAGGAAGCGCCAGACCTCGGGAGCCTTGGGGTCGGCCTTGGCCGCGGCCTCGGCGAGCTGGATCGTCTTTCGCCAAAGCGGCCGGTCCGGGAAGTGCCGGGTGTAGGTGGCCTCCGCCTGGGCCCGGTAGCGGGCCGCCTCCTCAAGGAGCCGTTGCGCCTTGGGTGAGAGCGCGAGCGCAAGGCCCAGCGCCGCGAGGATCAAGAGGGTCCAGACCCGTTTTCCCATGCCGACCTCCCACGTTTCCCAGGGTAGCCGCTTGCCCCAAGCCCTGGATGAGGGCTATATTGACCGCAGATGGCGGCCTTCTTTTTTCGCTAGGGGCGCGGGAAGCCGAGCTTCCCGCGGGGCGGCGTAGGGCCGCCCCCGCTTTTTGGAGGCGCGATGCTGGAAGACTGGTTGGCGGAGATCCGCGCGGCACCCACGCTGGAAGCACTGGACGCGATCAAGGTGCGCCTGCTGGGCAAGAAGGGCGAGCTCACCCGGGCCCTCAAGGGGCTCAAGGACCTCCCCCCCGAGGCGCGGCGGGAAGAAGGACGGCGGCTCAACGAGGCCAAGCAGGCGATCGAGGCGGCGATCGCCGAGCGCCAGCAGGCGCTCAAGCAGGCGGCCCTCGAGGCCCGGCTCCGGGCCGAGGCCCTCGACGTCACCCTTCCCGGGATCCCCTTTCCCGCCGGGAACCTGCACGTCCTCGAGCAGCTGATGCTGGAGCTGGTGGGGATCTTCGAGCGCATGGGCTACCGCGCCGTGCTCGGGCCGGAGGCCGAGGAGGAGTTCTACAACTTCGACGCGCTGAACATCCCCGCCCACCACCCGGCTCGGGACATGCACGACACCTTCTGGCTCAAGCCCGCCGAGGGGTTCGAGGGTGCCTTCCCCAAGCCCCTTTTGCTCCGCACCCACACCAGCCCGCTCCAGGTCCGCTACATGGCCAGCCACACCCCGCCCTTCAAGGTCGTCGCCCCCGGCAAGGTCTTCCGCCACGAGGCCACCGACGCCACCCACGAGGCGATGTTCCACCAGCTCGAGGGCCTGGTGGTCGGCGAGGACATCACCATGGCCGACCTCAAAGGCGCCCTGCTCTCGATGGCCCGGGCGCTCTACGGCCCCGACGCGCGGGTCAACTTCCGCCCCAGCTACTTCCCCTTCGTCGAGCCCGGGGTGGAGTTCGAGGTCTGGTGGCACAACCCCAAGACCGGGAAGGGCGGCTGGCTTGAGCTTGGCGGGGCGGGGATGGTCCACCCCGAGGTCTTCAAGGCAGTCGACGCCCTGCGCGAGGCGCGTGGCCTGGCCCCGGTCTACCGGGGCAAGACCGGTTTCGCCTTTGGCCTTGGCGTGGAGCGGGTGGCGATGCTGCGCTACGGCATTCCCGACATCCGCTCCTTCTTCCAAAACCGCCTGCCCTTCCTCGAACAGTTTCGGGAGGAGGTCTAGATGCGGCTCGTCTACTCCTGGTTGAAAGAACGCCTGCCCGAGGCCCCCGAGCCCGAGGCCCTGACCCCGGTCCTGGCCAAGCTGGGGCTCCCCGTCGAGGAGCTCCACGTCCTTCCCGCCCCCCCGGCGGGGGTGCGCTTTGCCCGGGTGCGCGCCGCCGAGCCGGTGCCGGGCACCGAGCTCAAGACGCTCACCCTCGACGTCGGCGACCGCGAGGTCACCGTGGTCAGCGCCGCCCCCAATGCCAAGGCCGGGGTGGGCGTGGCCTGGGCCGAGCCGGGAACGGTCCTTCCCGGCGGGGTGGAGGTCGGGGTGCGCCGTCTGGCGGGGATCGCAAGCGAAGGCATGGCTCTCTCCCCCGCGGAGATGGCGGTCGGCGAGTACGCGGGCGGGCTCTTGGAGCTGCCCGAAGACGCCCTTCCCCCGGGCACCCCGCTGGCCGAGGCCTGGCCCGAGGAGGTGGTCTTGGAGCTCGAGATCACCCCCAACCGCGCCGACGCCCTCTCGGTGCTGGGCGTGGCCCGGGACCTCGCGGCGGCGCTCAAGCTCACGGTCCGCGTCCCCGATCCCAAACCGCGGCGCGCGCCGCTCGGCTTCCCCATCGAGGTCCGGGTCGAGGACCCCCACGGCGCCGATCGCTACCTCGCCGCCTACGCCCGGAACCTCACCATCGCCCCCGCCCCCCTCCTCGCCCAGCGCCGCCTCCTGGCCGCCGGACTGCGCCCGATCAACAACGTCGTCGACGCCACCAACTACGTCCTCTTGGAGCTCGGAAACCCCCTGCACGCCTTCGACCGGGCCCAACTCCACGAGGGACTGGTGGTGCGCCGGGCCCGCGCCGGCGAGCGCATCGTCACCCTGGACGGCCTGGAGCGGGTCCTGACCCCCGAGGACCTTGTGATCACCGCCAAGAAGGGCGAGGCGACGTTCCCGGTGGCGATCGCCGGGGTGATGGGCGGGGCCAACAGCGAGGTCACCGAGGCGACCCGGGAGGTGGTTCTCGAGGCCGCCCACTTCGACCCCGTCTCGATCCGCAAGACCGCCCGCCGGCTGGGGCTCAAGACCGAGGCCAGCTACCGCTTCGAGCGCGGCGTGGACCCCAACCTGCCGCCGCTCGCGGCGCTACGCTTTTTGGAGTTGGTCCAGAAATGGGCCGGGGCCGAGGTCAGCGCCGACTGGGTGGACCTGGGCGGGGAGAAGCCGAGAAAGACCGTTCCCTTCCGCCCTAGCTACGCCAACCGCCTCCTGGGCACGGACTTTCCGGTCCCCGACCAGCTCGACGCCCTGACCCGCCTCGGGGTCGAGGTCCAGGGCCGGGCCGAGCCCTACACCGCCCGCCCCCCAACCTGGCGGGTGGACCTGAACATCGAGGAGGACCTCGTCGAGGAGGTCGCGCGCATCCTCGGCTACGAACACATCCCGGAGCGCCTGCTGGCGTTCTTCCCCGCCCCCGACAACCTCGACGCCGACGCCGACTGGCGCCGGGAGACCCGCTACCGGCGGGTGCTCTCGGGCCTGGGCTTTTTCGAGGCGATCAACTATCCCTGGCTAAGCCCGGCCTACCTGCACGCGCTGCGCGCCCCGGCCCCGCGGCTCCTCCTCGCCAACCCCACCAACGCCGAGGAGTCGGCGCTGCGCACCGCGCTCTACCCCAGCCTGATCAAGAACCTCCTGCAAAACCCGGCCCGCCCCCAGGTCCTCCTCTTCGAGCTGGGGCACGTCTTCCTGGAGAACGAGGAGGTCCACCTCGCGGCCCTGCTCGAGGGGGCCTACCACCCGAAGAGCTGGCAGCCGCCGATGGCCGGGGGCTACTTCGCCCTAAAAGGGCTGCTCGAGGCCTTCGCGCGCCGCCTCGGGGCCGAGGTCGAGGTCCGTCCCAAGGCCCACCCCCCGCTCCACCCGGGAATCTCGGGAAGCGTCTTCTGGAACGGCGAGGAGGTCGGCTTCATCGGGGAGCTGCACCCGGAGATCGCCGAGGCCCTGGAGATCGCGGCCCCCGTCCTCTTTGAGCTCAGGCTGCCCCTGCCCGAGGCCCCGCGGGCCTTCGAGGACCTCCCCCGCTTCCCCGCCGCCACCCGCGACCTGGCGGTGGTGGTACCCGAGGCCACCCCCCACCTCGAGGTCGCAAAAACGCTCCGGGCGGCCGCGGGAGGCTACCTGGAAGGGCTCGAGCTCTTCGACGTCTACCGCGGCAAGCCCCTGGCGCCGGGGGAGAAGAGTCTGGCCTACCGGCTTTACTTCCGCGCCCCCGACCGCACCCTGACCGACGCCGAGGTCGAGGGCTTCATCGCCGCGATCCTCGAGGCCATCCGGGCCAAGGGCTGGCGGATTCGCGGGTAGGGCGGCGGTATACTCGGGGCGTGCTCACCTGGCTGGACGTCCTGGTGCTGTTCTCGATGGCGGTCACCACCGCCGTGGGGGCACGAAAGGGCGCGGTCTTCCTGCCCACCTTCCTGATCGGGCTCTTGCTCTACGCGCTGGCGATCAGCTGGGTCCCGAGCTGGAGCTGGCCCATTCTGGGCCTGGTGGCGGGCCTTCTCGCCGCCCAGGTCGCGGGACGGCTGGGGCTCTTTTGGACCAGCCCGACCCTCGACGCCGCGATGGGCGCGTTGGGAGGGCTGCTCTGGGGAGGGCTGCTCGCGGTGGCCCTGTGGACCGGCCTCCCCGCCGAGTACAGCGTGGCCACCGGAAGCCTCCGCTACCCCTCGCCGGAGCTCCCGGTGGTCGTTCAGGAGGCGGTTCGCGACAGCCCCTTCGCGCTGAAGGTCTTCGACTTCGTTCAAAAACGCCCGGAGCTGCGGCGCCTCTTCCTGAGCGAGCGCATCGCCGACACCCGGCTCACCCGCCTACCCCGCTAGCACCCGCGCCAGCTCCACCAGCTCGAGGTCGATCGACTTCTTCTCGCTAACCGCCTCCTGCAAGGGGGTGAGGCGCACCTCCCCTTCGACCTCGCCCACCATCACCCCGCTCGTGCCCTCGAGCAGGGTGCGCGCCCCGGCCGCGCCGAGCCGGCTTCCCAAAAGCCGGTCCTTGGCCGTGGGGCAACCGCCGCGCTGGATATGCCCGAGCACCGTCACCCGGGCCTCGAAGCCAGAGATCTGGCGCACCGCCTCGTAGAGCTTCGCGGCCCCGCCCGGGTAGCCCCCCTCGGCGACCACGATGATCGAAGAGCGCTTGCCCTTGGCGAACGAGGCCTCGATCGTCTGGGCGATGTCCTTGGGGCTGATCGGCACCTCGGGAAGCACGATGACCTCCGCGCCCCCGGCAAGGCCCACGTCCAGGGCGATGAAACCCGAGTAGCGCCCCATCACCTCGATGAAGAAGACCCGCTCGTGGCTCGCGGCAGTGTCCCGGATGCGGTCGATCGCGTCCAGCGCGGTGTTCACCGCGGTGTCGAAGCCGATCGTGTAGTCGGTGCCGAAGAGGTCGTTGTCGATCGTCCCCGGCACCCCGACCACCGGGATGCGGTGCTCCTCGATGAACTTCATCGCCCCGCGGAAGGTGCCGTCGCCACCGATCGCCACCAGACCCTCGATCCCCGCCGCCTTGAGCCGCTCGGCGGCCTCGGCTCGTCCCTCGGGCTGCAGGAACGCCTTGGAGCGGGCGGTGAGCAGGATCGTGCCCCCGCGCTGGATGATGTTCGCCACGTCCCGGGGCCCCAGCGGGAGGAAGTCCCCCTCGATCATCCCCGCGTAGCCCCGGCGAATCCCCACCACCTCCACGCCCAGCGCCGCGGCCTGGCGCACCACCGCCCGCAGCGCCGCGTTCATGCCCGGGGCGTCGCCGCCACTGGTGAACACACCGATCCGTTTCATTCCCCGTATTCTAGAGCCAAGCGGTAGGCCTGGTTGCGCGGCACCCCAGCCTCGGCGAGGGCCTTGGCCAGGGCCTTGCCGCGAAGCCCCCGGGCTGCGAGCGATGCCAAGAGCCCCCGCGCGTCCGGCGGCGGGGGCCCCTTGGCTGGCGGGGCGAGGACCAAGACGAACTCCCCCCGGGGTTCCTCGAAGTGGGCCAGGGCCTCGTCAAGGGTGCCGCGAAAGACCTCCTCGTGGGCCTTCGTCAGTTCCCGGGCGACGGCGACGGAATGCCCGGGACCGAGCCGCTCGGCCAGCTCGGAGAGCGTGGCCCTGAGCCGGTGGGGCGATTCGTAGAGGATCACGGTGCGGTCCTCGGCGGCGATGCGATCCAGCCGCGCCGCGCGCTCGCGCCCGCGCCGGGGCAAGAACCCCTCGAAGGCAAAGCGGTCGCTGGGCAGGCCCGAGGCCACCAGCGCCGGGATCAGCGCGGTGGGACCGGGAAGCGCCTCGACCTCGCCGCCCCGGGCCAGCACCCAGGCCACCAGCTCCGCGCCGGGATCGCTGATCCCCGGGGTTCCGGCGTCGGTGACGTAGGCCAAGTGGGGGTGCTCGGCGAAGATCCGCTCCGCCCGGTTCAAGGTGTGCTGGTCGAGCCGCACCAGCGGTTTTTCGATCCCGTAGTGGACGAGCAGCTTCCGGGTGCGCCGGGTGTCCTCGGCGGCGATCGCGTCCGCCGCGCGCAGCGCGTTCAGGGCACGAAGGGTGATGTCCTCGAGGTTGCCGATCGGGGTGGGCACGAGCACCAGGCGCACGCCCTTAGCCTAGCGCCCGAGCTGGCTGTAGACGGTGGCCAAGAAGACCAAGCACGCCCCGATCACCCCTTGCGGCCCGAGCGCCTCGCCGAGGACCAGGTAGGCGAAGAGCGCGGCCCAGACCGGTTCGAGGGCGTAGAGCACCGCGGCCTCGGCGGCGCTGACCTGCTTTTGCCCGTAGGTCATCAACCAGGTGGTGAAGGCGGTGGCGACGACCCCCAGGTAGAGCACCGCGGGCCAGGGGATCCGGGCAACGGCGGGGGATTCGGCCCAGACCCAGACCCCGGCCCAGAGCAGCATCCCGCCGACCTGGGCCGCGCTCAAGAACCCCACCGGAACCCGGCGCAGGTAGGCCTCGAGGCGCAGGATGAAGATCGCGTAGGTCACCGCGGTGCCGAGCGTCCAGAGGTCCCCGCGGTTGGGCGGGGCGGCGTCGAAGGTCAAAAGCCCCACCCCGACCAGGGAAAGCGCCGCCCCGACCCAGACCCGGCGGGGCACCCGCTGCCCCAAGAGCCCGGCGAAGATCGGTACCAGCACCACGCTGAGCGCGGTGATGAAGGCGCTGCGGCCGGCGGTGGTGTAGGTCAGCCCCACCGCCTGGGTCCCGTAGCCCAGGGCCAGCCAGAGGCCGAGCTCGAGCCCGGCCAGCGCCACCCCACGGCCGCCGCGCATCCAGGGAAGGGAGAAGAGGGCGGCCACCAAAAAACGCAAGAACACCAGAAGGCTCGGGGGAAAGCTCGCCACCGCGTCGCGAATCACGACGAAGGACGACCCCCAGATCAGGGTCAAGAGCACCAGCGCGAGGAGCCCGCGCAGCCGCGGGCTCACCGGCCAAGCCCCGACAACCACGCCAGGAGCACGCCCAGGAGATTGAGGGCCAGGCTGAAGAGCAGGCTCAACAGCAGCATCGAGGTCAGGGGAATGTAGATGTAGACCCCGTCACGCTCGATGCGGATGTCGCCGGGAAGGTGGCCGAACCAGGCCAAGCTCTTCGGGGCCAGCCACAGCAGCGCCCCGACGAGGATCAGGATCACACCCAGGACGATCAGCCAGCGACCGATCTCCATGCCCTTTCTTATACTCTAGGCGATGGCCTTTGTCATTCGCGAAATGCAGGGGCTGGCGGAGGCCCTTGCGGTCGAGAAGCTGCAGATCGCCGCCTGGGGCTTCAGCGACCGCGAGGTCGTGCCCCACTCCTCGATGATCGTGGCCCAGCACACCGGGGGGCTGGTGGCCCTGGCCTGGGTCGGCGAGGAGGCCGCGGGCTTCGTCTACGGCCTCGCCGCCTGCGACGGGACGCGGCGCTGGCAGCACTCCCACATGCTGGCGGTCAAGCCCGAGCATCAGGGCAGCGGGATCGCCCCGGCCCTGAAGTGGTTCCAGCGCGCGTGGGCGCTTTCGCGCGGGATCGAGCTGGTCACCTGGACCTTCGATCCCCTCTTGACCAAGAACGCCCGGCTCAACTTCGGTAAGCTCGGGGCCTTTTCCCGCACCTACTACCCCGATTTCTACGGCGTCCGCTCCGGCCTCTACGCCGGCCTCCCCGCGGATCGCCTCTACGTCGAGTGGCGGCTTTCCGACCCCAGGGTCGTGGCCCGGGCCCAGGGGGAGGTGCCCCCGCCGCCCGTGCCCGAGGGCGCGCCCCTCAACCGCACCGAGGGCGAGGGGGTGAGCCTGAGGCCGGTCGCGCTGCTCGCGCCCAGCGCCCCCAAGGTCTACCTCGAGGTGCCCCGGGACATCGAGGCCATGAAGCGGGCCGACCTCGAGCTCGCCAAGGCCTGGCGCCTGCACACCCGCGAGGCCTTCCAGCGGGCATTCGCCGCCGGCTACAAGGTGGTGGACCTGGCAAGGGAGGGGGAACGGGTCTTTTACCAGCTAGAAATGTAAGGGACGGGGCCCTTGGCCCCGTCCGCTTGGTGTGGTGGGCGATGGTGGACTTGAACCACCGACCTCACGCTTATCAGGCGTGCGCTCTAACCAGCTGAGCTAATCGCCCGCCCAGCACCCATCAGCTTAGCGAGTTTCCTGGGCCTGGTCAAGCTTTAACGCTCGCTCGGTGCGCTGGCCCACGGCATCCACCGCGATGACCCGGGCCGCCGTCGCCGGAACCTCGACGAAAAAGCGCACTTCCCGCCCCTTGGGCAGGTTCAGCCGCGCGTAGGTCTTCCCGTAGCGCACCACCACGCGGTCCACCTCGACGTCGTCGGTGGCCACCCCGACGATGCGCATCCGCCCGTCCACCGCCTCCACGCGCTCGATGCGCACGCTCGGCGGCGCCTCGTCGAGGACCAGCTTCAAGGTCCGTTCCCGGCGGTGACCGGCGGCGTCCTCGGCGACCAAGGGCACCTCGATCTCCCCCGCCTTGGGCGCCTTGAGCTGGAAGCGAAAGCGCACCAGGCGCTTGCCCTTTTGGTTTTCGGTCAGGACCTCGGTCCCGGAGGCGCGGACGCTGACCACGCCGCGGTCATCGAAGGCATACCCCCGCACCTCGACGCCCTGGCCCTTGGCGATCGCGCCCCCGCCCGGGGAGGTCACCCCCAAAAAGGGCGGGGTTTCGTCGGGCCGCGCGGCGCAGGCGGTGAGCAGCAGCAAGACCGGCCAAAGGGGCCAAAACGCGCGCATACCAGGCCATCTTACTTCCTCGTGTGCTGCAAGAATGAAAAAAAGGGGGGCAGGCGTGATGCCCACCCCCTTTTCGCCACCTAAGGCTTACCTAAAGAGCAAGCCGAACTTCGAGTCATACACGATGGTGAAGATCCCAGATCCACCGCCGAAGATCATCGCCGGTCCGGCCCCCACCTCGGTAAAGATCGAGAGGTCGCTATCGGGTAGGGCCAATTCAAGGCCACCCATGCCATGGCCCTGAACGTACATGCCCGCCACCCCGAACGCGGTCACGATGCCACCGCCACCGCCGACTCCGTAGTAGAACTCGAGGGTCTGCTCGGACTCCTTCAACAAGTCGACCTTGCCAAGCATCAGGTCCAGGCTGCCGCCAACGGCGATGCCGACGAGCGGGGTGACCCCGATGCTGGCCCGCAGGTTGTCGCCTAGGAAGAACTGGCCGCCAAGCATGCCGTCGTAGCCATAGCCGGCGTAAAACCCATACTTTTGGGCCGCACCGAGGCTTCCCAGGGCCAACGCAGCCATCGCAAACAGGACCCACAACCCTTTCCTCATAAGACCCACGCTCCTTTCGTTTACGAACCCAGGATAGCACAACTTGCGCAGACCGCCATCAAATGTCCTTAGGTCGTGTACTCGGCGTTAAAGCGCACGTACTCCGGGCTGAGGTCGGGGCCCCAGGCCTGGGCTTCGAACGCCCCGTTTCTCAAGTCGACCTCGACGCGGACCTCGAGCTTGTCCAACGCCCTCCGCGCTTCGTCGCGATCGAAGGGCAGCGGCTCGCCGTCGTAGGTGGGGATCCCCTCGAGCTCGATGCGCACCCGGAGCGGGTCGAACGCCGCCCCGGAGTTGCCGAGCGCGGCCAGCACCCGCCCCCAGTTGGGGTCGTTTCCGTGAAAGGCGGTCTTCACCAGAAGGCTCGAGACCACCGCCCGGGCCGCCCGCCGCGCGTCCTCCTCGCTGGCGGCATGGCGCACCCGGACCTCGATCAGCTTGGTCGCCCCCTCGCCGTCGGCGGCGATCTGCCGGGCCAGGGCCCGGGCCACGATGTGGACCGCTTCCCAGAAGAGCTCCAAGGAAACCTTGCCCTTCAAACCGCTGGCGAAGATCGCCGCCATGTCGTTGGTCGAGGTGTCGCCGTCCACGCTGATCTGGTTGAAGGTCGCGGCGACGATCCCCGGCCAGCCCGCACGCAGCGCCTCCTGGTCCACCGCGGCGTCGGTAAAGAGAAAGGCGAACATCGTCGCCATGTTGGGGTGGACCATCCCCGCGCCCTTGGCGACCCCGACCACCCGTGCCCCGCCGGGGAGGGTGGCCTCGGCCAGCTTGGGCCGGGTGTCGGTGGTCAGGATGGCCTCGGCGAAGGCGTCGGCGCGGGGCTCGAGGCCCAGCCCCGGCAGGGCGGCGGCGATCTTCTCCACCGGCAGGGGCACCCCGATCACCCCGGTGCTCGCGGTCAGCACCTCTTCGGGCTGCACGCCGTAGCGCTCGGCGACGAGCTCGGCAAAGCGCAGGTCGTGGGCCACCCCCTTCAGCCCGGTGCCGGCGTTGGCGTTGCCCGCGTTCACCGCCAGCACCCGCAGGTGCCCGCCCCCTTCGAAGAGCTGCTGGCCGCGCACGACGCAGGGCGCGGCGGCCCGGTTCTGGGTGGCCACGAAGGCCCAGCCAAGGGGCAGGCTGGCGTAGGCCACCGCCAGGTCAGGGTTCCCCGAGGGCTTGATCCCCGCCCGCGTCGCCGCCATCTCGAAACCTTCAGGAAGCTCCATGTCCTTCAGTTTAGGGCCAGCGTCCGAAGGCCTCGAGCCCCAACCCCTCCTCGAAGCCGTGCATCAGGTTGAAGTTCTGCAAGGCCTGCCCCGCCGCCCCCTTGACCAGGTTGTCGATCGCCGAGAACACCACCCACCAGCCGGTGCGGGGGTCCTTGTGGGGCGTGATCCAGACCCGGTTCGCGCCCATCACCGCCTTGGTCCGGGGCAGGGCGCGGTCCAGGTGCACGAAGGGCTCCCCGGCGTAGAACGCCCGAAAGGCCGCCTCGACGTCCTCCGGCGTCGCCGCCTTTGGCAGGCGCAGATAGCTGGTGGCCAGGATGCCCCGGGTCATCGGGACCAGGTGAGGGGTGAAGCTCACCCGCACCGGGGCCTCCGGCCCCCAGGTGGTCGGCCAGCGCCCCTGGGCGCGCACCCGCCCCAGGTTCTGCTCGATCTCCACGGTGTGGCGGTGGGTCCCGGCGGGCTTGTAGGGGCGAAGGTCCTCGTTCACCTCGGCGAAGGCGGTCCCCTGGGCCTCCCGCCCCGCCCCCGAGACCCCGCTCCCCGCGGCCACCAGGACCTCTTCCACCCAGCCCCGGGCCACCAGCGGCGCGAGCGCCAGGCTCACCGCGGTCACGTAGCAGCCGGGGTTGGCGACCAGGGTCGCGCCCTTGATCTCCGGCCGGTGCAGCTCGGAAAGCCCGTAGACCGCAGTGCTCAAGACCTCCGGCGCGGCGTGCGCTTGGCCGTACCACCGGGCGTAGCGCTCGGCGCTGAGGCGAAAGTCCGCGGAGAGGTCCACCACCCGCTTGCCCGCGGCGAGGAGCGCCGGGGCCAGGGTCATCGCCACCCCGTTGGGGGTCGCCAGAAAGACCGCCTCGGCCTCGCGGACCGCCTCTTCTGGATCCGCGAAAGAGGGCAGGTCGGCCCCGGCAAGCTGGGGCCAGACCGCGCCCACCGGCTGCCCCGCGTGGCGGCGGCTGCCCAGCCCCACCACCCGGGCCCTGGGGTGGGCGAGCAGCCCGCGCAGGAGCTCGGCGCCCCCGTAGCCGCTGGCCCCGACGACGGCGACGTCTACCATCCGCCCTCCGCGATCCGGGTGAGCACCGCCTTGGCCGCGTGCAGGCGGTTCTCCGCCTGATCGAAGACCCGGCTGCGCGGGTGATCGACGACCGCCGCCTCCACCTCCTCGCCGTAGTGGGCGGGCAGGCAGTGCATAAATATCGCGGTGGGCTTGGCCTTCGCAAAGAGGTCCAGGGTCACCGTGTAGCCCGCGAAGTCGCGCAGCCGCTTTTGGCGCTCTTCCTCCTGCCCCATCGAGGTCCAGACGTCGGTGTAGACCGCGTCCGCCCCGGCGACCGCTTCCTCGGGGTCGCGCACGATCTCGATGGGCAGGGGCTCGGCCGGCTCGTAGCCCTCGGGGATCGCGGCCACCACCTGCATCCCCTCCCGGGCCAAGGCCTTGGCCAGGGAGGCAAGGACGTTGTTCCCATCCCCCACCCAGGCCAGGCGCAGCCCCGCGAGGTCCCCGAAGGCCTCGCGCAGGGTCTGCACATCGGCCAGGGCCTGCAGGGGATGGGCCCGGTCGGAGAGGGCGTTGATCACCGGCAGGCCGCTGTGCTCGGCGAAGCCCTCCAGGGTGCGGTGGTCGTTGACTCGGGCGGCGATCCCGGCCACCCAGCGGGCCAGGTTCCGGGCCACGTCGCGCAGCGGCTCGCGGCTGCCCACGCCGATCAGCCGCTGGTCCAGAAAGAGGGGGTGCCCACCCAGCTCGGCGACCGCGATCTCCAGCGTGCTGCGGGTGCGCAGCGAGGGTTTTTCGAAGTAGAGCGCCCAGGTCTGCCCGCCGAGGACCTGGGTCGGGCGGCGCTCACGCTTATGGCGCGCGGCCAGGTCCAGGAGGTCTTTGAAGACGGGCTCGGGAAGGTCGTCGATGTCCAAAAGGAGCGGCGGCATGGCCGGATTTTATACCGCAGCCCCTCAACTTCATACGCATTTATTTAAGTCTTGAAACTATTTAAATCTTAAAGGTAAAATGAGGGGCGTGGAACGCGCGTTCCTCACCCGCCTTTGGCGGCTCGAGCGCCGCCTGCTCGAGCGCGCCCGCCCCTGTCTGAAAGCGACCGGCGTGCCCATGCGGGCGGTGGTCGTCCTCGCCCACCTCGACGCCCACCCCCATCCTAAGGCGCTCGCCGAGGCCCTGAGCCTACCCCCCGCGCGGGTCAGCCAGATCCTCGGGGAGCTCGAGCGCGAGGGGTGGATCTTGCGCGGACCGGACCCCGAGGACCGGCGCCGCACCAAGCTCAGCCTCACCGAGGCCGGGCGCAAAGCGCTGGGACACGCCCGCGGCTGCCTGGAGGCGGCTGCGCGGGAGGCCTTTGCCGCCCTCAGCGAGGAGGAGCGCAAGACGGCGCTCTGGCTCCTGGAGAAACTGGAGGCCCATCTATGAACCGAACCATCACCCTTACCCTGGTCGGCATCTTCATTAGCATCTTCCTCGCCGCGCTGGACCAGACGATCGTCGCCACCGCCCTCCCGCGCATCGTCGAGGAACTCGGCGGCATCGACAAGTACGCCTGGGTCGCGACCAGCTACCTCCTGGCCTCGACGATCGCAGTCCCCATCTTCGGCCGCCTCGCCGATCTGGTGCGGTCCAAGGTGCTCCTCTTCTGGGCGGTGCTGATCTTCCTGTTGGGTTCGGCCCTCTCCGGCCTGTCCGGGAGCATGGAGGCCTTGGTCGCCGCCCGCGGGCTCCAGGGGATCGGCGGCGGCGCCCTCTTCGCGGTGGCGGTAACCACGATCGGCCTCCTCATCGCCCCCCGCGAGCGAGGCCGCATCCAGGGGGCGTTCGGGGCGGTCTTCGGCATCGCCAGCGTGATCGGCCCCTGGCTCGGCGGCTGGCTCACCGACCACCTCTCCTGGCGCTGGGTCTTCTTCATCAACATGCCGGTAGGCGCGGTCGCGCTCTGGTTCATCTGGCGCTACATGCCGAGCGTCCAGCCCCCCTCCCGGCACCGCTTCGACCTCTGGGGCGCGGCGACCCTGATCCTCTGGACCGTCCCCCTCTTGCTCGCGCTCTCCTGGGGCGGCCAGACCTACGCCTGGACGGACCCCGTCGAGCTCGGGCTCTTCGCGCTGGCGCTGGTCGGTCTGGGGCTCTTCGTCTGGGTCGAGACCCGCGTGCCGGAGCCGCTCTTCGACCTCACCCTGTTCCAGAACCCGGTCTTTCGCTGGGCGGTGGTGGCGCTCTTCTTCTTCGGCGCGGCCTTCCTCTCGGCGATGTTCTTCCTGCCCCTGTACCTGATCCAGGTCAAGGGGATCAGCGCCACCCAGTCCGGGCTGACCCTCTTGCCGCTCACCCTGGGCGCGGTCGTCGGCAGCCTGGGCGCCGGCCAGCTCGCGAGCCGGAGCGGGCGCTACAAGCCCTACATGCTCGCGGGCAACGTCTGGCTGCTGTTGAACTTCCTGGCCATGCACGCGGTGATCGCCATCGACACCCCGCTCTGGGTCGTCTTGGCGCTGATGGTCAGCATGGGCCTCGGCCTCGGTCCCTCGATGCCCCTCTACACCCTGGCCGTGCAGAACTCGGTGGAGCCCGCGCGCATGGGCACCGCGAGCTCGGCGACGCAGTTCTTCCGGCAGATCGGCTCCACCCTGGGCACCGCGTTGCTCGGCGCGGTCCTGGCCTCGAGCCTGACCAGCGCGATCCAGGCCCACCTGCCCCCGGGCAGCGGCGAGGTGGCGGTCTCGATGCGCAACCCGGCGGCGATCGAGGCGACCTTTGAGCGGCGCGTCTCCGCCACCCTGGAGACCGTTCGCCGGGCCCTCGACGGCGACCCCCAGGCGATCGCGGCGCTCGAGCAAAGCCCCCTCTTCCCCGAGGAGATGAAGCGGATGCTGGGCCGGCCGGTGCCCCCGGCACTGAAGGCGCAGATCCTCGAGGCGGTTGAGGCCCGCCTCAAGGCCCAGGTCGAGGCCATGAAGCGCGAGATGGAGCGTGCCCTCGACGAGGCGATCGTCAAGGCCATCAAGCAGGTCTACTTCTACGGGGCCCTCTTCGTGCTCTTTGCCCTCCTGGCGACGCTCCTCATCCCCGACGCCGAACTCAAGCGGGAGGCGGCGGTGGCGGTGTGACCCGCTCCCCGAGCCGTCGCTCCTCCCCCCGCCAGAGCCGACGGATGTTCTCGCGGTGGGTGAAGTAGATCAAAAGGGCGAGCAGGAACAACGTCCCCCGTTCCCACTCCGGCCGCACGAGCGCGAAGGCCAGGTCCACCGCGGCCGCCGCCCCCACCAGGCTGCCCAGCGAAACGTAGCGGGTGAGGAGGAGGGCGACGAGCCCCACCGGCACCGCGTAGAGGGCGAGCCAAGGATCGAGGAAGACCAGGGTGCCGAAGCCGGTGGCCACGCCCTTGCCCCCTTTAAAGCGCAGCCAGGGCGAGAAGACGTGGCCGAGGACCGCGGCAAAGGCCACGCCCCCCAAGAGCGCCCCCTCCAGCCCAAGGACGCGGGCGATCCAAACCGCGATGCCCCCCTTGAACGCGTCGAAGAGGAAGACGAAGAGCCCTGGCAACCAGCCCAGGGTGCGCAGCACGTTGGTGGCCCCGATGTTCCCCGAACCCACCTTTTGGATGTCGACACCGTAGAGCCGCGCGACGACGACGCCGGCGGGGATCGAGCCAAACAAAAAGGCCAGGAGGAGCGTCAGCAACGTGGCGGCGTCGTAGGTCATGCCGGGGCGATTTTACCCTCAGCTCGACGCCGAGCCGTACCACCTGAGGGCGTAGCGCCAGAACGCCCGCGAGGCAAGGTTGAGGACGAGGGCGAGGCCCGCCACCGCCAACAGCCCCTCCGGCCCCCGCCGTCCCAAGGCCACCTCGGCGGGGACGGTGGTCATGAAGTAGACCGGCAGGACGTAGGTCATGAAGAGGCGAAAGGGCCGGTCGAAGGCGCTGGTCGGATACTGGGCATTCCAGAGCACCGTGCCCAGGAAGTTGACCACGTTGTAGAGCTTGACGAACCAGATCGTGGTGGTGGCGAACAGGAAGGCCAGCGCGTAAAAGAGCAGAATGGCGGCGACCAGCGCAGCCAGGTAATAGGCCCAGGAGAGCCCCACCGCTCCGGCGACGAAGGCCGCCATCGCCGCGCCCACCAGGATCGAGGGCAGCCCCCAGATCGCGACGTCCTCGACGCTGACCCAGAACTGGCTGTCCACCGGCTTCAGGAGGACGAAGTCCAGGGTGCCCTGCTGGACCCGATCCGAGATACGCTGCAGGTTCGGCGCGAGCCAGGAGGCGTAGACCCCCTCCAGGATTCGCGCCGAAGCCATGACCAAGAGCGCCTCCTGCCAGCGCCAGCCGCCGAGGTCGTAGCCGTTTTGGTAGAAGAGGAAGAGCCCAAAGAGCATCCCCAGGGACTCGAGCACCACGATCAAGGAGGCGACCAAGAAGTTCGCCCGGTACTCCATCCGCGCCGAGAGCGCGGTCTGAAAGAAGATCACGAAAAGGCGCAAATAGCGCATCACGCCCCCATCGCGGAAAAGCGCTTAAGCCCCGCCCGCCAAAGCCCCCGTGCGAGGAGGTGGGCGAGGAGCGTCCAGGCCAGAAGCACCAAAAGCGCCTCGCCCACCCGGGGAAAAGGGGCCCCGGCCCAGAGCATCGCCGGAAGGTAGGTGAGGTAGGGAAAGGGCGTGTAAAAGAGGAGCTGCCGCACCGCTTCGGGATAGAGGTCCAAAGGCGCGAGGTAGCCGGAAAAGAGCATGAAGAAGACGTACCAAACCTCGTAGAGGTCGGTCGCCTCCTCGAGCCAGAGGGCCAAGAGCCCCAACGCGTAGCCGACGAAGAAGTTGAGCAAAAAGCCGAGGGTCGCGGCGAGCAGGCCGAAGAACACCCGCCCCCAGCCGGGCCAAACCAGCGCCCCCGGATAGAGCAGCCAGAACGCCCCGAAGAGCACCGCGATCATCGGCAGCCGCACCCCGCGCTCGGCGACGTGCTGGGCCAGGTAGTGCCAGAGGGGGTCGATCGGCTGGAGCAGCTTGAAGCTAAAGCGGCCGTTCTTGATCTCCTCCGAGAGCGTCCAGGTGACCCAGGCCACCTGCAGCTGGCGGGCCACGAAGACGAAGAAGAAGTAGCGGGCGAAGGCCAGCGGGTCGCGCTCGGTCAACCCCTCTCGAGCGGCGGCGACCCAGATCGCCATGAAGAAGAAGGGGGCCAGCCCAGAGAGCAGCCAGAAGAGGATCTCCCCCCGGTAGACGGTCATGTGGGCGTGGTAGACGGCGAGGAACGTCCGGACCTTCCTAAGCAACCCGCCCCTCCCGAAAGACACGGCCGATCACGTCCTCAAGCGGCGGCTCGTCGACGCTCAAGTCGCGCACCGCGAGGGTGGCAAGGATCCTCGCCACCACCTCGGTGACCCGGGTCTTCTCCACCAAAAGCCGCGCCGCCCGCCCCTCGACGGCCACCACCTCCCCAAAACGGCGAAACGCTCCGGGGTCGGCGGGGGCCGCGAGCTTGATCCGCACCTCCTTGTACGGGGCAAAGCGCGCGACGAGGTCCTTGAGGGCACCGTCGAAACGCAACGTCCCCTCGTGGATCAGGATCACCCGTTCGGCCAGGGCCTCGATGTCCGCCATGTAGTGGCTGGTGAGGAGCACCGTGGCCTCCGCTTGCGCGTAGCGCCGCACGAAGGCGCGCACCGCGGCCTGGGCGTTGACGTCGAGCCCCAATGTCGGCTCATCCAAGAAGAGCACCCGGGGGTGGTGTAAGAGCGCGGCCATCAGCTCGGCCTTCATGCGCTCGCCCAACGAGAGCTTGCGCACCGGCTGGGTCAGGACCGCCTCGATCTCCAAGAGCCTGGAAAAGCGCTTGACCCGCTCGCGGTAGATGGCCTCGGGGATCTCGTAGACCGCGGCGTTGATCCGCAGGGTGTCGAGGACCGGCAGGTCCCAGAGCAGCTGGGCCTTGTTGCCCATGACCAGGGTGATCTGCTTCAGGAACTCGGGCCGCCGCGCCTGGGGCACGAACCCCAGCACCCGGGCCCGGCCCGAGGTGGGGTAGACGAGGCCCGTGAGCATCTTCAAGGTGGTGGTCTTCCCCGCCCCGTTGGGACCCAAAAACCCCACGATCTCGCCGGGCTGAAGGACGAAGCTCACGCCCTTGACGGCCTCGATCCGCTTGTAGCGGCGGCGGAAGAAGTGGCGCAGCGTGCCCCGAAACCCGGGGTCCTTCTCGGCCACCAGGTAGGTCTTCGAGAGGTCTTCCGCGACCACCGCGCCCGTCAAGGCCACCCCCTTTTGCGTCAGCCTTCGGAGCGTTCGCGAAACGGCGGGCCGTAAGCCCGAACCTCGCCCTGGGGAAAGGCCGCCCGCAGGAGGCGCTCGAGGTGGCCCGCGGCACGGGGCAAGAGCCCCCGGCAGCCCCAGACGTAGACGAAGAGGAAGCGGGGGTTTCGGGGGGATTGGGAGAAGTGAAGGCAGCCGCGGTACTCCGGGAAGTAGTCCAAAAAGGCTTCGAAGACCGCCCGCATCCGCGGCCCCGCCAGGGGCAAGCGCTCGCCGGGTCGCTGCGGACGCACCCAGAAGGTGCGAACCACCCGCTTCAACGCGGCCTCCAGACCGGCTCCGCGACGCCGAGCCGGTGGTTCAGGACCCGGGCCAGGGCGAAGAGCAGATCGGAGAGGCGGTTGAGCACCTTGGGCACCACCGGGTTCACGGGCTCGGCGCTGGCAAGGGCCACGACCCTTCGCTCCGCCCGGCGTACCACCGCGCGCGCAAGCTGCAGCGCGGCCGCCGCGGGGTGGCCGCCAGGGAGGACGAAGTGCTTGAGCGGGGGCGCCTCGGCCTCGAGGGCATCGATCGTGGCCTCCAGCTCCGCGATCACGGTGGCCTCGAGCCGCCGCACGTGGGCCTCTCCAGGGCTACCCTCGGGCGTCGCCAGGTCCGCCCCCACCTCGAAGAGCAAATGCTGCAGCCGGTCCACGATCGCCAAGAGCTCGGCCTGGTCCTCCGGCCAGAGGCTTCGGGCCAGACCCAGGGCGCTGTTGGCCTCGTCGACCTCGCCGTAGGTCTCGACCCTCAACGCGTGCTTGGGCACGCGCTCGCCGCCAAAGAGCGAGGTTTCGCCTTGATCCCCGGTGCGCGTGTACAGCGGCATCGTGCGTCCAGTCTACTCCTTCACTTGAGCGCGTCCGCTTCCCGGGAGGGAAGCGGACGGCTCAGGAGGGAGGGATTCCTTTAGACCCAAATGCGGCCTACTCCCAGGATAGGCCGCGTCCCAGGGACAGTTGTCCTGGGCCTAAACTGAAGGGCGTGCGCGCCACCTGGCTGGAGATCGACCTCGCCCGCCTTGGGGTCAACCTGCGCCTCCTCCAATCGCACCTCGGGCCCAGGACCCGGATCATCGCGGTGGTCAAGGCCAACGCCTACGGCCACGGCGCGGTGGGGGTGGCGAAAGCGCTCCTTGCCCTCGGCGCCGCGAGGCTCGCGGTGGCCACCACCGGTGAGGGGGCCAAGCTTCGGGCAGCAGGGATCGAGGCCCCGGTCCACCTCCTGGGAAGCCTCCACCCAAACGAGGCCGAGGACGCCCTCGAGGCCAAGCTGATCCCAAGCCTCGCCACCCTCGAGGCCGCCCGCGCCCTCGCCGCCCTGGCCCCGGGCACCCGGGTGCACGTCAAGGTGGACACCGGGATGGGCCGGGTCGGCGTGGCGCCGGACGCGCTTGCCGGCTTCCTCGCCGAAGTCGAGGCGATGGGCCTCGTCGTCGAGGGCCTCTTCACCCACTTCGCGGCCGCCGACGAAGATCCCGCCTTCACCCGCGCCCAACTCGCCCGCTTTCTCGCGGCGGTCCGCCCGCTAAACAAACGCTACCTCTTGCATGCCGCGAACTCCGCCTCGATCCTCACGGGCATCGGCACTGACCTCGACTTCGTCCGCCCCGGCATCGCCCTCTACGGCCTGCCCCCGGACCAGGCGCTCAAGAGCGAGCTGCGGCCGATCCTGACCTGGCGCGCCCGACCCACCCTGATCAAGCGCCTCCCGCCCGGCCACGGGGTCGGCTACGGCCGCACCTGGCGCGCAAGGGGCGGGGAGTGGCTCGCGACCCTTCCCTTCGGCTACGCCGACGGCTTTCCCCGTGCGCTCTCCAACCGGGGCGTCGTCCGGCTCCACGGCGACTATCTCCCCGTCGTCGGCCGGGTGAGCATGGACCAGACCACCGTCTTGGTTCCCGAGGGCACCGGCCTCGACGCGGTCATCGAGGTGGTGAGCGCCGACCTCGACCCGAAGACCAGCCTCACCGGCCGGGCCCGGACGCTTGGAACGATCAACTACGAGCTGGCGACGCGCCTCAGCCCGCGGCTGCCGCGCACCTACCTCGGCTAAGCCAAGCCCCTGCCCGGCCGGGCACAAGGCGGGCCCAGGCGTTCGCCCGACGCGTTTGGTGTCATGCCCCGTCAACGCCCAGCACCCGCGGCAGCACCTCGTCCAGCCGCCGCCAGGCAAGGTCGAAGTCGGTGACGAAGCCATCGGGATCCGCGGTGTTGCTCACGAGGAGCATGGCGAGCTGGTCCGGGGTGATCGGCGCCCCGGGCAGGCGCGAAAGCAGCGCGAAGAAGGCCACCGGCAGGAGCAAAAGGGGTTTCTTCGAGCCCAGCGCGTCCCGCACCTTGACCACGAGCTCGGCAAAGGTCAGGACCTCGGGCCCCACCGCGGGGTAGGTCCGCCCCACGGTGCGCGGTCGCGAAAGCGCCTGGAGGGTGGCCTGCGCCACGTCCCCGGCCCAGACCGGCCGGAAGGAGTATTCGCCGCGCCCGATCAGGGGGATGAAGGGGAGCGGCCGCCGCACCAGCCCTTTGAGCACCCCGCCGAAGAAAGCGTCTCCCTCGCCGAAGATCAGGCTGGGGCGGAGGATCGTCCAGTCGAGGCCGCTCGCCCGCACCCGCACCTCGCCCGCGGCCTTGCTCTTCAGGTAGCGGCTCTTCGCCATGGGCTCCGCGCCCAGGGCGGAGACGTGCACGAGGCGCCGCACGCCGTGGGCCTGCATCGCCGCCACCACGTGGGCGACGCCCTGATCGTGGACCGCGTCGAAGGTCTGCTCGCCCTCCCGGATGATCCCGGCGAGGTAGACCACCGCGTCGGCCCCGGCGAGCGCGGATAGCCCCTGGCCCCGGGCAGCGTCCCCCTTCAGGTAGCGCACCTCGCTTAGCGGCCCCTTCCCCCGGCGGGCAAGCGCGGACACCCCGTGCCCCTCCCGGAGCAACGCCCGGGCCACGTGGGTGCCCAAGAACCCGCTTCCGCCGACCAGCAAGACCCGCATCCTAGCCGAAGCGCTCCTCCTTCCAGGGGTCCCCCCTGGGGTGGTAGCCCCGGGCCTCCCAGTAACCGGGCGCGTAGCGGTCAAGGAGCTTGATCCCCATCAGCCACTTCACGCTCTTCCAGCCGTAGAGGTGGGGGACGACGAGGCGCAGCGGCCCGCCGTAGGGGGCGGGCAGGGGGCGGCCGTTTAGCCGGGTAGCGAGGAGCACGTCTGGCTTGAGGGCCTCCTCCAGGGGCATCACCGCGGTGTAGGCGCCGTAGGCGAAGGCCATCAGCCAGCTCGCCTCGGGCAGGAGGCCAGCGCGCTCGAGCACCGCGAAAAGCGGCACCCCTTCCCAGGTCACCCCCTCCCGGGTCCAGCCGGTGACGCAGTGGAAGTCGTGCATCACCACGGCCGGGGAGGCGGCCTCGAGCTCGGCCAGGGAGAGCGAAAGCGGGGTCTTCACCCGCCCGCGGACCCAGACGCGGTAGGCCTCGGCCGGCGGCAGTCCCGCCGGGGGCACCACGGTGAAGACGGGGAACTTCTTGGCCCGCACCTGGCCCGGAGGAAGCGGCACGGCTAGGCCTCCCCCCGGCGGTACCAGACGACCTCGACCCGCTCCAGGGTCACCAGCCCCTCCTCGATCAACGCGTCGAGCTCGGGCAAAAAGGCCTCGATCTTCTCCTGGGTGTCCACGATCTCGATCATCATCGGCAGGTCCTCGGAGAGCCGGAGCACCCGCGCGGTGTGGATCCGCGAGTGCCCACCAAACCCCATCAGGCCCCGAAAGACGGTGGCCCCAGCCAGGCCCCGCGCCCGCGCCCGCTCCACGATGACCTCGAAGAGCGGCCGACCCTTGTGCCGGTCCGACTCACCGATGAAGATGCGCAAAAGCTTTGCCTCGCCCCTCAGCCCCATCGCTACCTCCCTGCCAGGACCACGCCCAAGAACGCCGCGCCGATCCCCAGGATAAGCGAGCCCAAAGCATAGAGCAGCGCCAGCCCCAGCGCCCCCTCGCGCACGAACCCCAGCGCCTCGTAGCTCAACGTGGAGAAAGTGGTGAACGCCCCCAGCAGCCCCACCGCGAAGAAGAGGCGCAGCTCCGGGGACACCAGGGTGCGCAGCGCGGTCTCGTAGAACCAGCCGAGGAGGAAGCTGCCGACCAGGTTCACGGCCAGCGTGCCCCAGGGAAAGAGTCCCCCCAACCGCTCCTGCACCCAGCCGGCGGCCGCGTAGCGCAGCACCGCCCCCACCGAGCCCCCAAGGGCGACGTACAGGTAAGCCTTCACGCCCCAAAGCCTACCGCTTCACGGCAACGCACCCCCTTTAAACCGATAAAATGCCTTATTTATGGGCAGACCCTGGAGCGAGCGGCAACACGGCCGCGTCTTGAGGGCGGTCTTCCTGATCCTCGCGCTGGCCGCGGCGGTGGGCTTTGCCGCCACGAACGGCCGGGCGCTCGAGGACTACGCCCTGCTCGCCGCCAGCGTCTGGTTCTTCGGGCTCGGGGCGTTTGGCCGCCCCGGGCGCCATCTGGACCTGCTGGCCCTGAGGAGCGCGGAGGCCTTCCTGCTGTTTACCGTGTATTTGGGCAGCTACCATCTCCCCCTCGGCCTCTGGCCGTCGCTCCTCTGGGCCCCGCTCCTCTTCCCCACCGCCTACGTGATCCTTCCTCCCCAGCAGGCCAAGCGCTTCGGGTATCGCTACTTCTTCCTCCTAATGCTCACCTCGCTGGTGGGCTTCGCCCTGGGCAGCCGGACCTACGGGCTGCGACTCGGCGACGTCAGCGCCTTCGTGCAATGGAGCCTCTCCGAAGCGGGGATGTTCGCCCTCTCCACCCTGCTCTTCGCCCTCAGGGAGAAGGCCGACCGCTCCGAGGTCGCCGAGGACGAGGCCCGGACCGATCCCCTGACCCAGCTGGCCAACCGGCGCCGTTTCTTCGAGGTGCTCGCGACCGAGCTCGCCCACGGTCCCCGGAACCGCCCCGCTCCCCACCTTTTGCTCATCGATCTCGACGGCTTCAAACGCGTCAACGACCGCCACGGTCACGCGCGCGGGGACGAAGTCCTAAAGGCGCTGGCGGCGATCTTCAAAACGCACGTTCGCGAGGGAGACCTCCTGGCCCGGATCGGCGGCGACGAGTTCGCGCTTTTGCTCTTCGGCGGCTCGCTGCGCGAAGCCCTGGCGATCGCCGAACGGCTGCGTCGCGAGGTCGCCGAGGCCAGGCACAGGCTCTCAGGGGTCACCCTGAGCATCGGCCTCGGCCAGCTGCTCTCCGGCGAGACCGCGAGCGAGTTTTTGGCCCGGGTGGACGCCCGGCTCTACCAGGCCAAGGCCGCCGGGGGCAACCGGGTGGCCCTGGCCCGGGCGGGCTAAGCTGGAGGGGTGAACCCCCTGGACTTTCTCCTGGAGGACGAGCCCCGCCCCTTGGGGGAGGCGGCCCCGGCCATCCACACCAGCTCGCTCTTCGCCTTCGAGACCGTCGAGGACCTGGAAGCGGCGATGCTCAGCGGCGAGGCCCCCTACTACTCCCGGGTCGACAATCCCACGGTCCGCCAGTTCGAGGAAAAGATCGCCCGCCTCGAGCGCGCCGAGGACGCGCTGGCCTTCGCCAGCGGCATGGGGGCCCTGGCCGCAAGCCTGATGGCCTTCCTCAAACCCGGGGACCGGGTGGTCGTCGCCGGCCCCATCTACGCCGGCGGCTACCACCTGCTGCGCCGCCTCGAAGCCTGGGGGATCGAGACCCGCTGGCGCGACGCGCTGGACCTCGAGGGCGTCGAACGCGACCTCGTGGGGGCACGGCTTTTGTACCTCGAGGCCCCGACCTCCTACACCTTCGAGGTGCCTCCGGTGCTGCGGCTCGCCGAGGCCGCGCGGCGAGCCGGGGCACTCAGCCTCATCGACGCCACCTACACCGCGGGGGTGCTCGCCAACCCCCGGGAACAGGGGGTGGACCTCGTCGTGCACTCCGCCTCCAAGTTCTTCTCCGGCCATTCCGACACGATCGCCGGGGTGGTCGCCGGGGACCGGGAGCGGATCGCGGCGATCCGCCCCTGGCGCACCCTCTTGGGGGCCAAGCTCAGCCCCTACGAGGCCTGGCTCTTGCTGCGCGGCCTGCGCACCCTGCCCTTGCGGCTCGAGCGCCATGGCGAGACCGCGCGCGAGCTCGCGGCGTTCCTCGCCGAGCACCCCGCGGTGAAGGCGGTGCACTTTCCCCAGCCGGGCAAGTACCTGCGGGCACCGGGGAGCCTCTTTGCCCTCGAGCTCGCCGACGAGGGCGCGGCCCGTCGCTTCGCCAACGCCCTGAAGCGCTTCAAAAAGGGCGTCTCCTGGGGCGGGCACGAGTCCCTGGTCCTGCCCCTCGCCGCCCAGCCGCGCATCCGCGAGGCCTACGGCTTTCCCGGGGGCTTGGTCCGCCTGCACGCCGGGCTGGAATCGCCCGAAGCCCTGCGCGAGGACCTGGCCCAGGCCCTCGAGGTGATCTAAGGGCTCATTCGGAGAGCGTGCCCTCGCACCGAAACGCACCGCAAGCCCTCAGGCGCACCCGTACCCGGCAAGGCGAGAGCGGATGGGGCCCCTTGGCGAAGGCTTCATCGCCTAATCCTGAGTTAACCGGTAGACATTAAAACGATTGACCGCTAAACTGAACCTAGCCCTTCGGGGCCATGGGAGGGTTATGGACATGGAGAAGAAGCTTGAAATTAAAGACCTCTGGGTCTCGCACGACGGTCAGATGATCCTCAAGGGCGTCAACCTCAGCCTGCCGCTCGGCGAGGTGCACGCCTTGATGGGGCCGAACGGCGCCGGGAAGAGCACCCTGGGCAAGGTCATCGCCGGGGACCCCACCTACGAGGTGGAAAAGGGCGAGATCTTGCTGGACGGCGAGCCGATCACCGGGCTCGAGCCCGACGAGCGGGCGCGCAAGGGCCTCTTCTTGGCCTTCCAGTACCCGGTGGAGGTGCCCGGGGTCTCGATCGCCAACTTCCTGCGCCTGGCGCTCAAGGAGCGGCTCGGCCGCGACGTCCCGGTCACCGAGTTCTACGAGCGGGTGCAGCAGGCCCTCAAGGTCCTGGAGTGGGACGAGGAGATCCTCTCCCGCTACCTGAACGAGGGCTTTTCCGGGGGCGAGAAAAAGCGCAACGAGATCCTTCAGCTGCTGGTGCTCAAGCCCCGCTACGCGGTGCTCGACGAGACCGACTCGGGCCTGGACATCGACGCCCTCAAGATCGTCGCCCGGGGCGTCAACTCGATGCGCGGCCCGGAGTTCGGCGCGCTGGTCATCACCCACTACCAGCGCCTTTTGAACTACATCGTTCCCGACGTCGTGCACGTGATGATGGACGGCCGGGTGGTCAAGAGCGGCGGGCCCGAGCTCGCGCTGGAGCTGGAGAAGCGCGGCTACGACTGGCTGAAGGAGGAGGTGGCAGGTGCCTGAGGACCTGAAACACATCGCCGACGACTACCGCTGGGGCTTCAAGGACGAGGTCGAGCCCGAGGTCGCCCTGAAAGGGCTGACCCCGGAGACGGTGAGGAAGATCTCCGAGATGAAGGGCGAGCCGGCCTGGATGACCGAGTTCCGGCTCAAGGCCCTGGAGACCTTCTTCAAGCTCCCCATGCCCAAGTGGGGGCCGGACATCAGCGAGCTGGAGAAGAAGTTCGACGACTTCTACTACTACGTCAAGCCGCCCTCGCGGGGCCCGGTGGAGCGATGGGACGAGGTCCCCGAGGAGATCAAGAAGACCTACGAGCGCCTGGGCATCCCCGAGGCCGAGCGCAAGGTCCTCGCCGGGGTCGGGGCGCAGTACGACTCCGAGGTCGTCTACCACAACATCAAGGAGGAGCTGGAGAAGAAGGGGGTCATCTTCGTCTCCATCGAGGAGGGGCTCAAGACGCACGAGGAGCTCTTTAAGAAGTACTTCGCCAAGATCGTGCCCCCCTCGGACAACAAGTTCGCGGCTCTCAACTCCGCGGTCTGGTCCGGTGGCTCCTTCGTCTACGTGCCGCCCGGGGTCGAGGTCGAGGTGCCCCTGCAGGCCTACTTCCGGGTGAACACCGCGGGCTTCGGGCAGTTCGAGCGCACCCTGATCATCGTCGACGAGGGCGCCAAGGTGCACTACATCGAGGGCTGCACCGCGCCGCTCTACACCACCGAGGCGCTGCACACCGGGGTCATCGAGATCTACGTGCACAAGAACGCTCACTCCCGCTACACCACGATCCAGAACTGGCCGACCAACATGTACAACCTGGTCACCCAGCGGGCGATCGTCGAGGAGAACGGCTACCACATGTGGCTCGACGGCAACCTGGGCTCGAAGGTGACGATGAAGTACCCCTCCTCGATCCTCAAAGGGCGGGGGGCGCGGAGCGAAGTGCTCTCGATCGCCTTCGCCAAGACCGGCCAGCACCTGGACACCGGGGCCAAGCTGATCCACCTCGCCCCGGACACCTCCGGTCAGATCGTCTCCAAGTCGATCAGCAAGGGGGAGGGGCGCTCGAGCTACCGCGGCCTGGTCAAGGTCAACAAGACCGCCGACCGCGCCCGGGCCAACGTCGAGTGCGACGCGCTGCTCATCGACCCCGCCTCCAAGACCGACACCTACCCCTACATGGACATCGAGAACGAGACCGCGCAGATCGGCCACGAGGCCACGGTGAGCCGCCTCGCCGACGACCAGATCTTCTACCTCCAGACCCGCGGCCTCCCCGAGGACGAGGCCGCGGCCTTGATCGTGCGCGGCTTCATCGAGCCGGTCTCCAAGGAGCTGCCGCTGGAGTTCGCGGTCGAGCTCAACCGCCTGATCGAGCTGGAGATGGAGGGATCCGTCGGATGATCAAGGCCCTTCCCTACGACCCGGAAAAGCTCGCCAAGCGCCTCGGCGAGCCGGCCTGGCTGATCGAGGCCCGCAAAGGGGCGCACGCGGTCTTCGAGGCCGTCCCCTGGCCGGACAAGAAGACCGAGGAGTGGCGCTACTCCGCCGGGGTCTTGAAGCAGGTCCCCTTCGACCTGCCGCTGGGCCTGCCCAAGGAGCGCACGCTCAGCCGCGACGCGCTCCCCGCGGTGGTCCGTAAGCGCCTCGAGGACACCGACTTAAGCGCCTTCTTGGTCTTCCTGGGGGCAGACCTGGTCTACGCCGAGGTCCCCGAGGCGCTACGCCAAAAGGGCCTGGTCCTGACCAGCCTGCACGAGGCCCTTGCGACCTACCCCCACCTCGTCGAGGCCAACCTCTACAAGGCCATCCCCGCGCGGCAAAAAGGCGACGCCAACGACAAGCTCCCGGCGCTGAACGCCGCGCTTTGGACCCACGGGGCCTTCCTCTACGCCCCGGCGGGGGTCGAGCTCGAGGCCCCGGTCGGCGTCTTCTTCGTCGCCGAGCCCGACGAGCTGGCGCTCAGCCGCACCCTGATCCTCCTCGACGATCACGCCCGCCTGGCCTACGTCGAGGAGCACCTCACCGAGACCGACCACGAGGCGGTCCACGTGGGGATGACCGAGCTCTTCCTGCGCCCGGGGGCGGGGCTGATCCACGCCAACGTGCAGACCCGGGGGAAGGCGGCGAGCCACGTCTACCGCCAGCGTGCGGTGCTGGAAAAGGACGCCAGCCTCAAGGACCTGATGGTCAACCTCGGCGCCCGCTTCGCCCGCGCCGAGGTGGGCTCGGAGCTGATCGGCGCGGGGGCGGACTCGGAGATGCTCGGGGTCTACTTCGCCACCGAGACCCAGCACCACGACCACTACACCCTCCAGCACCACGTCGCCCCCCACGCCCGCAGCGACGTCTACTACAAGGGCGCGGCCAAGGACCAGGGCCGGGTCGTCTACCAGGGCCTGATCAAGCTCGAGCCCGGCGCCCAGAAGACCGACGCCTACCAGACCAACCGCAACCTCCTGCTCTCCCGCACCGCCCGGGCCAACAGCGTCCCGCAGCTGGAGATCGCGGCCAACGACGTGCGCTGCTCCCACGGCTCCTCGATCGCGCCGGTCGACGAACAGCAGATCTTCTACTTGGAAACCCGGGGAATCTCCCGCCAGAGCGCGGAGAACCTCCTCGTCGCGGCCTTCCTCGAGGACGTCCTGGGGCGTATCCCCTTGCGCCCCCTGGCCAAGCACCTGGCCCGGGTCATCGAGGAAAAGATCCGCATCTAACGCCCTTCGCGTTCGGCGGGCCGGGGCCTCCCGGCCCGCCCGACGTTTTTTAGGGAGTAAAGCGCCAACAGCGCAAGCCCGGCGCTTCCCAGCAAGAGCGCCTCTGGGCCGAGCCGGGGCATCAGCCAGCCGAACGCCCCCGCCCCGAAGAGCTGGCCCAGGTTGCCCGCCGCCCAGCCCAGGGAGAACGCCCGCCCCAGCAGCCCCGCGGGCAGCACCTGCTGAAACAGGGTGTTGAGCCCGAGGGTGAAGTTCGCGATCGCCACCCCCTTCAAAAACGCCCCCGGCAGCAGGCGCCCAAGGCCCAAGAGCGCGTTGCTCAACGCGTGCAAAAGGACCCCCAGCGCGGCCACGGATGCCGGCCGAAACGGGCCCCGCATCCGCCACAGCGAGGTCAGGAGCCAGCCCGCCCCGAGCGCGGAGAGCAAAACGCCGTAGGCCTGGCCGCCGCCGCTCAAGACCGGCAGCGCGGCGTGGACCACCCCGCTCCCGATCGCCACCCAAAAGACCGCCAGGCTCCCCCAGACCACCGGCGGCTGCACGGCGGCCTGCCGCCAGCCCGCCTCCTTCGCCGGGGCCCGCCCGGTGGACAGCCCCAGCGAAAAGCACAGCGCCGCAGCCGAGGCCAGGGCGGCGATCCAAAGGGGGGCAAAGGGCCCCCAGGCCTCGGCGATCGCCCCCGCCAGCGCGGGGGCCAGGGCGAAGAGCACCCCCGAGCCCGCGGACCAGACCGCGTTGGCCCGGGCCACCCGCGCCCCGGGGACGAGGAGCGGGATCGCCGCGGGCACCAGGGCATAGAGCAACTCGTCGGCGACCGCAAACGCCGCCCCCACGAAGACCCCCAGCACAAGCTCGGGGACGGCCACCAGCGCGAGCAACCACAGCAAGGGCAACAACGGCAAAAGCGCCACCGCCCGGCCCCGGTCGGTGCGGTCCAGCCAGGGACCGAGCAGGAAGACCGCGGGGAGCTGCACGCCGTTATAGAGCACGAAATAGGCGCTGACCCAGCCTGCCCCGCCCCGGGCCTCGAGCCAGGAGACGACGCCGAGGAAGCCGAACCAGGACCCGAGCTCGTACAGCCAGGCGACGAGGAAGAGGCGCCAGGGCATCCCCGCCCGAGGCTACCGCGCCTGGGCTGCCTTGAACCCCTTTAGGTTGTCAAGTGTAAACTACGGGAGCCTATGACGCTCCGCTACCTCTTTCTGGACATGAACGCCTACTTCGCCTCGGTCGAGCAACAGGACCGCCCCGAGCTCCGGGGAACGCCGGTCTGCGTGGTCCCGGTCGAGGCCGAGACCACGGTCTGCATCGCCGCCAGCTACGAAGCGCGCAGGTGCGGGGTCAAGACCGGCACCCCGGTGTTCGAGGCCCGGGCCCGCTGCCCCGGCCTACGGGTGATCCAGGCCCGGCCCCGGCGCTACGTCGAGGTGCACCACGCGATCCTTCGCGCCGTCGAACGCGTGCTGCCCGTCGAGGCGGTGCGCTCGGTCGACGAGATGCGCTTTCGCCTGCTCAAGAACGAGGCCCCCCACGCCCGCGCGCTGGCCCTGGCCCTCAAGGAGGCCATCCGCCGCGAGGTGGGCGCGCACCTTTACGCCTCGGTCGGGGGCGGGCCCAACCGCTTTCTGGCCAAGGTCGCCACCGAGCTCGAAAAGCCCAACGGCCTGGTGCTGATCGAGCAAAGGGACCTCCCCGAGGTCCTCTGGACGCTCGAGCTCACCGACCTCTACGGCATCGGCCGCCGTATGGCGCGCCGCCTGAACCGCCTCGGCATCTTCACCGTCCGCCAGCTCACCGAGGCCCCCCTCCCCCTCCTGCGCAAGGCCTGGGGCGGCGTCCTCGGCGAGCGCATGTACTGGAACCTGCGCGGCGAGGACCTGCCCGAGGTCCCCACCCGCCGCCGCTCCTTCGCCCACTCCCACGTCCTCGCCCCCGAGTTCCGCCCGCCCCCAACGGCCCGCATGGTGGCGGTGCGCCTTCTGGTCAAGGCCGCCGCCCGCATGCGCAAGGCGGGGTACGCGGCGGGGTCGCTGGGCCTCCACCTGCGCTTTTTGGAGGGCGCGGATCACGCCGCCTTCCTCCACCTCACCCCCACCCAGGCCACCCGCACCCTGATCCAGGCCCTCGACCGGCTCTGGCCCGAAGACGCGCGGCGCCCGGTGCTCAAGGTGGCGGTGGTCCTGGGCGACCTCTCCCTGAGCCCGGGCCTCTCCCTCTTCCCCGAGGAACGCAAGAACCAGCGCTTGAGCGACGCCCTGGACCGCATCAACGCCCGTTTCGGCCCGGACGCCGTCCGCCCCGCCACCCTCGACCTCGTCGGCGACGCCGGCGAGTACCGCATCGCCTTCGACAAGCTGCCAGACTTCGCGGTGTGACGAGGCCGAATAACCCCGCGCTCGCCAAAATCCACGCTAGCCTGGGAGAAACATGATCCATTACCTCGAAGCCCGATGGACCCCCAAAGCGCCCGGCACCCTGCCGTTCGCCTACCGCGAAGCGCTGCAAGGCTTGATCTACCACCTCCTCCCCGAGGACCTGAGCACCTGGCTGCACGACGAGGGTCTGACCACCCCGCAGGGGCGCTGGAAACCCTTCGTCTTCTCCCGCCTCACCGGCCGGCTCACCCCGGACACCGCCACCAAGACCTTCCGGGTCACCGGTCCAGTGCGCTTTAAGTTCGCCTCGCCGCTGCCCGAGGTCGTCGAGGCCCTGAGCATGGCCCTGATGCGGATCTACGCGCTGCGGCTCGGCGGCATGACCCTGTTCCAGGACGAGCTGATGGCCACCGAGGTCGTCCCGCCATCCGGGCCGGTGACCCTCGTCGCCCGCTCCCCGGTCACCGTGTTCCGCAAGGAGAACGGACGCCGGCGCTACTTCCGCCCGGAAGAGCCCGCGTTCGCCGAGCTCCTGGTCCGAAATATCCGCACCAAGGCCGCGGCCCTGGGTAAAACCGCCGAGGAGGTGCGGGTGACCCCCATCGAGATCACGCCCCGGCACAAGAAGATCGAGCGCTTTCGCAAGCTCGTCGTCGAGGGCTGGATGGGGCGCTACCGCCTCGAGGCCAGCCCCGAGGCCACCTGGGTGGTGTTGACCTCGGGGCTCGGGGCCCTCGGGAGCCAGGGGTTCGGGTTCGTGGAGGCCGAACGTGGTTAGGGAGCTCATCCAGATCGGGAACGCCGTGCTCGAGGGCGACGCCGGGGAGGTGCTCGAGGCCCTGGTCGCCCCCGTCGAAAAAGTCGGCAGGCCCCCAAGGGGGCAGCCACGGCTTCTGGCCATCCTGGACCTTCGGTCCGACCCACCCGCGCTCGAGGTTCGCACCGAAGTCCTCGACGAGGAACGCGCCCGGCGCTACCTTTGGCTGGGCAACCCCCGGGCCAACGACCCCAAGGTGCGGCTGACCACCAACCGCCTCGACTACCTCCTGGGCCAGACCTTCTACGCGCTCACCCAGGACGCGAACACGCCCCCAGAGCTCCGCGAGCGCTTGGATGACGTCTTCCCCGACCTCTTCGACACCGACCCCGAGGCCAGGGGAGGCGACCGCAAGTACGCCCATCTCCTCGATGCGCGGCGCCTTGGCCTCGTTGACGATGCGACCTGGAGCGAACTGCGCACCCTTTCGCCCAAGGAGCGGGCAGGAACGCTAGCTTCCCTGCTCCTCGAACGCCTCGACCTTCCCAAGCGGGGCGTGCTCTTTAGCCTCGCCATCAACGGGACCCCCTTGGCCCTGCTTCCGGCCTACCGCCAGTACATGCTGCAAACCATCGTCGGAGAAGCGTTTGAGGAAGCCCGGCAGGGACGCTGCCACGGCTGCGGCGAGGCCGCCCGGGTGACGGGGAACTTCAAGCACTTCCAGCTCAAGTTCTTCATCAACGACAAGGTGAACTTCGCCTACGCGCTGGACCCCGCCAACTGGCCCAAAAACTACGGGCTTTGCCGAGCCTGCTACACTGCCGCGCTGGCCGGAGAACGCTACGTGACGCGCCACCTGGAAACGCGCGTGCTGCAGACCGCCACCTTGATCGTGCCCACCCTGGGACCCAAACCCTACACGCGGGATGAGCTAGACGCCTTGAGCGAGGCGTTGACGAACGCCACCAACGGCCTCGAGCGCATCGAACGCCTGCCCGAGCTGCTCGGGCGCCTCGCAGAGATTAGCGACCTACCTCAAATCACATTGCTCTTCATCGAACGCGCCAACTCGGCCACGAAGATCAAGGAGACCGTGCCCGAGGTCGAGCCCAGCTGGATCCTGTCGCTCCTGCAAGCCTTCGGCGAAGCCAACCGGACGATGGAGCAAGGGTTCGGCCCCCCACCCTGGAACGACCACGGCAAGTGGCTTGCCGGCATGATCGCCCTGCTCTACCTCCTTCCGCTCCACGCCAGAAGGGATGGGCCGGAGGTCGGCCCGGCGCTCACCGCGCTGAAGGCGCTGCTCTTGCAAGAGCCGCAGCTCGAACGCGACTGGGTGCGCCGGTTCCTTGCCGTGCTTCGCTTCGTCTACCGGAACAACCCTAGCCTTTACGTCAGCAAAGGCTGTCCCGACGACTGCCCCGACGTCGAGACGGTCCTCCTGCAAATGGCGGCTTGGCTGATCTTTCTGCGCAAGACGGGGCTCTTGGAGGAGGTTGGTATGGACACGGCAACGGAGACCGGCATCCCAAGCGAACCGCTGCGCGCGTTGGGCCTGGAGGACGAAAAGGCCGCGTTGTACCTGCTGGGCGTCCTCTTGGCCCGGGTTGCCAGCGAGCAGTACAAACGCGGGAAGAGCAAACCCATCCTGGAGAAGGTGGGCTACCAGGGCATGCCGCTCGAAAAGGTCAAGCGGTTCGCGGTCGAGCTCTTCGAAAAACTCGGGGAGTACCGCCGCCTGGACGCGGACAGCGAAGCCCTCTTCGCAACCGCCATGGAGTTGCTGGCCCGCCATGAACCCAGATGGCGCCTGTCCGACGAAGAAAACGCCTTTTTCATCCTGCTCGGCTACGGCATGGAAACCCGCCGCATCCTGAACCTGGGCGCGGCACGAAGGAAAGGAGAGGACGCATGAAGCGCTTGGACGGAGAGATTCTGTTCCTTTACGACGCCAAGATGGCGAATCCGAACGGCGACCCGGACGAAGAGAACAAACCACGGATGGACCACGCGACGGGCCGGGCCCTCGTCTCCGACGTCCGCCTGAAACGCTACCTTCGGGATTACTGGCTGGACAATGGGCAAGATGTCTGGGTGCGCACGCTCGACGGCGACACGGTCAGCGCCGATCAACGCTTGAAGGCCTTGGCCGAGGCGTACAAGGAGGCCACCGGCGAAGCCATCGACATCAGGAAGAGCGTGCCCCAAACCTTCGTCGCCTGGCTCCTCGACAAGCTGATCGACGTGCGCCTCTTTGGGGCGACCATGCCCATCAAAGGCGAAGGCGCCGGCCAGGGTGGCGGCCTCACCTTTACCGGTCCGGTCCAGTTCGCCTGGGGCTACACCCTTCACCCGGCGGAGATCGTCGAGTCGGCAACGATCTCCTCGACCTTCGCCGGACGGGAGAACGAGTTCGGCACGTTCGGCAAGGACTGGCGCCTTCACTACGGCTTGATCGCCTTCATGGGCAGGGTTTCGGCGGCACGCGCGAAGGCCACCGCGCTAAGGGAAGCCGACCTCGATGCGCTCGAAGACGCCCTGCTCCGCGCGATCCCCGCCCAAGCCACGACGCGCAGCAAGTTCGGGCAGACGCCCCGTCTGTACCTGCACGTGCGCTACCGCGAAGGCCGGTATCCCTTCCCGCCGGTCGGCGACTTCCGTGACCTCGTGCGGTTCCTTCCCAAAGAAGGCCTCTCCCCCCGCAAGGTGCGCTCCGTCGAGGACTACACGCTGGACCTGACCCCACTCGCCGAGGCGCTGGTGGAACGCCAGCACGACATCGAAGAGGTTCGGCTTTGGGTCCACCCGGACCTCAAGGCGGCCGGACTGGAGGCGTTGCCCGCGGTGCAGCAGGTGGGGTGATGCGCGCCCTTCGCTTCGTGATCTCTGGAAAGCTCGCGCATTTCCGGCGCTTTTACACCAACTCCTCCTCGCTGTCCTACCCCATCCCCCCGCCGCCCACCCTGAGGGGCATCCTGGGCGCCGCCATGGGCCTGGGTCCGGAGTACGCCGTCCGCTTCGAAGCCTGGCGCTTCTCGGTGCGTCCCCTGTCGCCCTGGCGCTACCTCATGCAAACCGTGAACCATCTGATGATCAAACAAGGCGCGCCGGCGAAAAACCTCGCCGGGGGCGAGCACACCCAGGTCCCCCTTCAGCTCATCGTGCCGCGGACACCGGAGGAGCGGGTGCGCTACGAGGTGATCGCGGTCGGAGAAGACCCTGAAGCCCTGATTCAGGCCCTCGCCCGGCCACGCTTTCCCCTCTCATTGGGTTCGGCCTTCGCGCTGGCCTTCGTCGAAGAAGCGGGGTGGGTCGAGGGCGAGGTCCAGGAGGGGGCGTCTGGTCCCCTCCTGGGGGCCTTCGACATCGCCAAGGTACGGCGCTTCGAGGGCGGCGGGCGGATCCTCCACGACCGCTACCCCCTGCGCCTTGACGCCCAGAGGAACCTGCTCGACATCGCCAATCTGGGCATCGAGGCCACCGGCCGCGCCGTTGGCCTCGACTACGCCGGCCCGGTCTTCGCAGCCAGAACGCGACGCTGGGCCCTGGAAGGCTGACGCGTGCTCTGCTCCAGGCCCGGCGAACCCCTGATCGAGCACCTGCGGGGCGTGGCAGCACTGGCCGCGAGCTGGGCACCGGACGACCTGCGCCAGGAGGCCGAACTGGCTGGGCTGGTCCACGACCTCTACAAGGCCACCCCCTGGTTCCAGGCCTACCTCTTCGCGGACGAAACCGAGCGACGCGCGCTCAAAAGGACCCACGGCAGAAGGCTGCACCACGCCTTCGCGGGCGCCCTCTTCGGCGCCTGGGTGGCCCACCAACGAGGGCTCGACGCCCCGGCCGTCTTCCTTGCCGTCGCCAGGCATCACGGGCACCTCGCAACGCCCACCGCGCTGCTCCCGGACCGCTACGACCCCGAGGTCCTCAAGTCCGGCGCATCCCCCTACGCGGTGGTCGCCGAGCAGACCCGCGCGCTGGCCCAAAGCGAAGCAGCGGTCGCGCTCATCGAGGAGCTGGGTTTGGCGAAGGCCTTTCGTTCCTACCAGGCCGGGGACCTCGAGGCCTTCGCACAACGGATGCGCCGCAGCTTCCGGCGTCACGGCGACTACTGGCGCACCACCCGGCTCTTTTCCCTGCTCATCGACGCCGACAAGCGTCTCGCCGCCGGGGTGCGTGCCGCTCCACGTCTGCCCCTCCCCAGCCACGCCGCCGAGCAGCGGGTCAGGGCGCTGCGCGACACCAGCAACCTCGCGCCCTTTCGGGCACGGCTCTTTGCCCACGTGGACGCGCACGTCGAGACCGCGCCGCTCGGCGACCTCTTCCCCGCGGCCCTCACCCTCACCGCGCCCACGGGGTCCGGCAAGACCCTGACGCTGTTCAACTTCGCGCTCAAGCTTCGCGAACGCCTAAGAAAGGAACGCGGCCAGGAACCACGCATCATCTACGCGCTGCCCTTCATCAACCTCATCGAGCAAAACCGCGAGGTCTTCGCCAAGGCCCTCTCGGAGGCGGGGGGCGACCCAAAGCGGCTCCTGCTCGCCCATCACCACCTCAGCGAACTGGGCCCGGAGGACGAACTCGCCCCCCTCGAGGACACCCTTTTGCTCGCGGAAGCCTGGGAGGCCGAGGTCGTGGTCACGACCTTCGTCCAGATCGCGGAGACGCTCTACGGCCACCGCAACCGCATGCTCAAAAAGCTCCATCGCTTGACCGGTGGAAGCATCCTCCTCCTCGACGAGGTCCAGGCCTTCCCCGTCGAACACTGGCCGCTGCTGCGAGCGCTTTTGGAAGAATACATCGCGCTCGGCAACACGGTGGTCCTGGCCACCGCCACCCAGCCAGCCCTCCTTCCGAAGGCGCGCGAGCTCGCGCCGAGCCTCGCGGGATACCCGGTTCGCGTGCGGATCGAAGCCGCGCCAGGCCCTCCCCAAACCCCTCCCGAGGCCCCCCGCCTGATCGTGGTCAACACGATCACCCGTTCCCTTCAGCTTTACCGCGAGCAGAAGGCCCTGGGCTGGCCGGCCTTTTACCTCTCCACCAACCTCACCCCAAGGGATCGCGAGGCCACCCTCGACAAGGTCAAAGGCGCACTGAAGGCGGGTGCTCCCTTCACCCTGGTCGCCACCTCCATCGTCGAGGCCGGTCTGGATCTGGACTTTTACGAGGCTTGGCGCGACCTGGGGCCGGCCGAAGCCGTGGTCCAGGTAGCGGGACGGGTGAACCGATCGGCGCAGCGCCCCGTAGGCACCCTTCATCTCATGCCCGACGAAGGCACGCTCGGTCGGGTCTACGGCCGGGTGCTCTCGGACGTCGCCAGGAAGTTCTTTGAACAGGAGCTCCCCGCCACGGATCTCGAGCTCAACGCGGCCCTCGGCGCGTACTTCGACGACATCGCGCGCAGGCTTACCAGCGATCTCGCACGGGGCTTCGTCGAGGCCAAGCAACGGCTGCGTTTCTGCCGGCGAGGCTATCCGGAAGGGTGCGGCGCCTGCGCCCCGGGTCAACCGGACGCCTGCGACGTTTGCTGCTTCTCCCTGATTCAGGAACGCCTGGTGCGCGTGCCCATCTTCGTCGAACAAGACGAACTCGCCTCCGAGGTGCTCGATCGGCTCCACGCCATCCTCGAGCTCGAGGACCCCCACCGACGACGCACCGAGCTGCGCGCCCTCCGCCCCCACCTCAACCGCTACACGATCAACCCCATCGCGCACGTCGCCGCCAAGAACCTGCCCTCCTCGACCCTCTTCGGCCGGGAGGATTACCTTCTCATCCCCCGGGACGAGCTGGACGCCTTTTACGACCAGGAAACGGGGTTCAAATGGGAGATCGGCTTCGAGGACCAGTTCCTTTAGGCGGCACCCTCGTTTGGTATTACGCCATCTGCCCCCGGGAGGCCTGGCTCATGGCCCACGCGATCGAGCCCTGGAGGGACCACGAGCGGTTAAGCTTGGGGCGGCTCCTCCACGCCACCGCCTATCCGAAATCACGACACGAAGTCCACCTGCCCGGCATGAAGGTGGACCTCATCGAACGCAAAGACGGCGCGCTGGTCGCGGCCGAAGTCAAGCTCTCCAGCGGCGCCACCCACGCGCACCGCCTGCAGCTGGCCTACTACCTCATGCGCCTCGAAGCCGAGGGCGTCAAGGCCCGGGGAGAACTCCGCTACCCCCGGGAGCGACGCGTCGAGCAGCTCGCCCTCACACCCCAACTGCGTCAGGAGGTACACAAGGTCCTAGAGGAGCTTGAATCCCTGCTACCGCAGCCCACGCCCCCCACCGCCCAACGCATCCCATACTGCACGAGCTGCGCCTACTTCGCCTTTTGCTGGATCGCCGAACCATGAAGCCCGTCTACATCTTCTCAAACGGAAGGCTCACCCGCCACCAGAACACCCTGTTCCTGGAGACCGAAGACGGAAAACGCGCGCTCCCCGTCAAACAGGTCTCCGAGATCCACGCGTTTGGCGAGCTGGAGCTCAACAAGCGGCTGCTCGAGTTCTTGACGCAAAACCGCATCCTCATGCACGTTTACAACCGCTATGGCTACTACGCGGGAACGTACTACCCGCGCGAATATTTGAGCTCAGGGCACCTTATCCTCAAGCAAGCCGAGCACTACCTAAAGTTTACGTTGCGCATCGACCTGGCCAAACGCTTCGTTCGGGGGGCCACCGAAAACCTCGCACGCGTCCTAAGCTACTACCGACGAAGAGGCGCGGAGCTGGAGGACGCGATCGCGACCATTCGCCTCCTGCAAGGCCGGGTGGAGGAGGTGCTCAACGTGGCCGAACTCATGGCCATTGAAGGCAACGCGCGAGAAGTCTATTACCACGCGTGGAAGGCGTTCATGCCCGACGCCTTCGCCCTCGATCAGCGCACGCGCCGCCCTCCCGCCTCGCCGATCAACGCCCTCATCAGCTTCTTGAACTCCCTGCTCTACACCGCGATCCTCAGCCAGATCTATCAGACGCATCTCGATCCCAGGATCGGCTATCTTCACGAAACCAACTTCAGGCGCCACACCTTGAACCTCGACGTCGCCGAAGTCTTCAAACCCACGTACGTCGACCGGCTCATTTTCCGGCTCGTGAACCGCGGCCAGATCCAGACAAAACACTTCCTTCAGGAAGGCGGTGGGGTCTTTCTCAACGAACGCGGGCGCAAGCGGGTGGTCGAGGCATGGGAGCGCTTTTTGCAAACCAGCTACAAGCACCCGGCACTCAAGCGGTCGGTATCGTGGAGGACGACGTTGCGCTTGGAGCTCTACAAGCTTGAAAAACACCTGCTTGGCGACGCGCCCTACGAGCCGTTCAAGCAGAGGTCCTAACCATGTACGTCATCATGGCCTACGACGTCAACGTCGAGCGTGTGGTAAAAGTGCTCAAGGTCGGACGGCGCTACCTTACCTGGGTGCAGAACTCGGTCCTCGAGGGCGAGCTGACCCCGGCCCAGTTCGAGCATTTGAAAGCCGACCTGCGCAAGGTCATCGAACCCGACGTGGACGCGGTTCGCTTCTACATCATCAAACGCGATGCCTGCCTCGCCAAGGAGTTCCTAGGTACCAGCAAAAACGAACCCGAGCAGATTCTTTGAGTCTTACGTCGACCCCCAATCGGTCAAAAACCCCGGGGGGTCGACGCAAGATGTGCTAAGCTGTAGACGCAGGCCCCGAGGGCCTTGCTGGGCACACCTGTGATCCAGCGCGCTCTTTGACAGCTCGGGACGACATTCACATTCTCGATGCTCACGCTATTTTATGGGTTCCCAACGTTCCTTCTGGGATTTGAAACTGGTTTGTTGGCGGAGCCGTTGGAGCTGGTGGAGGACGTTCCCAACGTTCCTTCTGGGATTTGAAACCGGCCCAGGCGTGGAAGGCCGGATAGACCATGGGCGGTTCCCAACGTTCCTTCTGGGATTTGAAACACCATCGCCGGTGCTAGTTCCACCGGCGACGGTGCGGTTCCCAACGTTCCTTCTGGGATTTGAAACGTCCTCCTTCATGCGGGCCTCGAGGTCCTTGGCCCCGGTTCCCAACGTTCCTTCTGGGATTTGAAACACCAACGCCATCCGCGAGGCCGTCGCCAAGGCGATCGGGTTCCCAACGTTCCTTCTGGGATTTGAAACTCAACCCCTCTATGGCCATGCATCATGCAAAAAAAAAGTTCCCAACGTTCCTTCTGGGATTTGAAACTCTCGCGCGCCAACGGGGATGTATGCTGCAAAGCCCCGGGTTCCCAACGTTCCTTCTGGGATTTGAAACGCCTCGGCGGACGTCAAGGCCGCTAGAAATTCGTCGGTTCCCAACGTTCCTTCTGGGATTTGAAACTACATTACGCCCCCCTAGCAAACTGAGCAAGCGTTTCCTCGTTCCCAACGTTCCTTCTGGGATTTGAAACACCCCCTCGATCTCGAGGACCTCCTTGCGGGCGCGGCGCGGTTCCCAACGTTCCTTCTGGGATTTGAAACACCCCCGGCCAGGCCGAGGCGGTTCGCCAGGCCGTGGCCGAGTTCCCAACGTTCCTTCTGGGATTTGAAACCTTCATCGTACTCTCCTTTCTGCCCTTTTTAAGGGCACCGTTCCCAACGTTCCTTCTGGGATTTGAAACCCTCCTTCCCGGCCCGGGGTAGGATCACACCCCGGGCGCGTTCCCAACGTTCCTTCTGGGATTTGAAACATACTCATTCCAATCACTAGTATCAGGCTCAAGCCCGGCAGTTCCCAACGTTCCTTCTGGGATTTGAAACGCGAAGCCTACCCTGATGTCGTCGGCGGGTTTACCCTGTTCCCAACGTTCCTTCTGGGATTTGAAACGAGGCACAGAGTAGGTGTGAAAGCCTAATGTTAAAGGTGTTCCCAACGTTCCTTCTGGGATTTGAAACGACTATCGCCGAGACCAAAGGCCGAAGCCCGAACCAAAGTTCCCAACGTTCCTTCTGGGATTTGAAACCGCCACAGGCCGAAGAAGACATCGGCCTTCGTGAACCCGTTCCCAACGTTCCTTCTGGGATTTGAAACCCGTACGCCTGCGTGCGCGGCAGCTACGGGCAGAGGGGAGTTCCCAACGTTCCTTCTGGGATTTGAAACAACGGGTTCATGACAAGCTCATCGTTGCGGTCGCCGGGGTTCCCAACGTTCCTTCTGGGATTTGAAACTCTATAAGGGCTTCAAGGGCTTCACTGGGGCTATGCGGTTCCCAACGTTCCTTCTGGGATTTGAAACGTGTCTACACGGAGGGGGTCTATAACCTTGTCATTCCCGTTCCCAACGTTCCTTCTGGGATTTGAAACGTGTCTACACGGAGGGGGTCTATAACCTTGTCATTCCCGTTCCCAACGTTCCTTCTGGGATTTGAAATGGGCTAAACCCGCAATATTTGCCGGTAATCTTTATCGCTTGTTCCCAACGTTCCTTCTGGGATTTGAAATTCCCGGAGGAGGATCTCGGCACAAGGGTTGACCCCTTGTTCCCAACGTTCCTTCTGGGATTTGAAATTCCCGGAGGAGGATCTCGGCACAAGGGTTGACCCCTTGTTCCCAACGTTCCTTCTGGGATTTGAAATGGGTGGAAATGGGAAAACTTCGCAAGGTTCTGCTTGGTTCCCAACGTTCCTTCTGGGATTTGAAACCCTCAATGTAATCGAGAATATCGCGTTCGATTCCGAGTTCCCAACGTTCCTTCTGGGATTTGAAACCCGCAGAACCCATTCGAGTTTCTGCGGCTCCCCAAAGGGTTCCCAACGTTCCTTCTGGGATTTGAAACATGGCGTCGCTTAGCGTGTTGACCTTGTTCGCCGTTTGTTCCCAACGTTCCTTCTGGGATTTGAAACTAGTAGTCCTCACGCGCCATGCGAAGCGCCTCACCGATCGTTCCCAACGTTCCTTCTGGGATTTGAAACCCCGCTACGACCCGTTCGGCGAGGGGAGCACTCTTTGTTCCCAACGTTCCTTCTGGGATTTGAAACAACTGCTCCCACGGCAAGAGCCGCCGAGCGTCATGTTCCCAACGTTCCTTCTGGGATTTGAAACCTTTTGCCAAACGGACGAGAGCTTCTTGAGCATGGTCAGTTCCCAACGTTCCTTCTGGGATTTGAAACATGTAGCAGCCCACCAGGCGGTCGGTGACCACCTGCCCCCCGGAGTTCCCAACGTTCCTTCTGGGATTTGAAACGGATCCTGAACACCTTCTTCCCGGTTTCCGAGGTGCTGTTCCCAACGTTCCTTCTGGGATTTGAAACAGCTGGTTGAAGCGTTGGGGCGGAAAGCCCTGGAGGCCGTTCCCAACGTTCCTTCTGGGATTTGAAACCGTCATACTTCATCACACAAGCCCGAGCACGCCCCTTCCCGTTCCCAACGTTCCTTCTGGGATTTGAAACTCACCGCCAATATGGCGGCATGATCGAGGCTTGATGGCCGCTGATCGCCTTAGAGTTTGCGTGTTTCACTCAAAGCCAACCCCTGGGGGAAAGCTTCCTGGGTTGTTGAAGGAACTCGCCGACCCCCCGCAGGGCCACGCTGTCGCGGTTAAGGGGCGACCAGGGCCTTTTCGTAGGCCATGCCAAGCGCCGTACAGGGCCTCATGGCCCCAGGGCCCAGCGAGGAGTTAACGAAGAGGACCGCCTCCACCTGGCGCGGGAACCAGAGCACGCAGGTGTGGAGCTCGGCGCGGGCGTTGGGGTTGGTCGTCTTGCCCTCGTAGTAGGTGATCCAGTCCCCGGCCTTCAACAGCCGCGCGGTCTCCGGTGCACCGCTTTCGAAGGCCTGGAACCAGCCGAGCGCGTCCTGGGTCATCGCCGCCCGACTCTCCGGTCCCAGGATGAGGTTGGTGTAGCGGACGTAAGCCAGCAGACGGGCGAGCTCGAGCACCGACATCTGCAACCCGGCGTGGCCGCCGCAGCCCACGTCGCCCTTGTCGTAGAGGAAGCCCGCCTCCCGGGGGCCATCGAAGTCGTAGTACATCGCGTAGTCCCGGTAGCCGCGGCAGTCCACCCGGCGGGTAATCCCGATCGGGGCCATCACGAACTGGTTGAGGTACTCGAGGTAGGCCGGGCCCGCGGTATCCTCGGTGATCGCGACCAGGGGGGCGACCCCGGACAGACGCAGGATGCGGGGGATCAGGACCCGGAAGAAGGCGCTGTTGGCGTTCTTGTACTTCCGGGGCGAGTTCGGCGTGGTCCCCAGGGAGACGATGTACTTAAGCCCCTCCCAGCCGTTGTTCCAGAAGGCCTGCGCGTCCTCGTCGAGCCCGTCCCAGCGCTGGGCCAGACCGCTGGTGTGCGCGAGGAGCTGGAAGAAGGTCACTCCACCGGTCAGCGAAAAGCCCATCCCCCGCTCCCAGGTCGGGGGCAGCCAGAGGCCCACCGGTGAGCCCAATCCCAGGTAGGCGTCGCCCTTCTCGGCCCGGACGCGCTCGAGCACGTGGAAGAAGTAGATCGCGTTCACCGTTTTGCTCACGCTCGCCAGGTGCATTCGGGTCGTGGCCTGCATGGGCAGGCCGCCGTCCACCGAGCGCCGAGCAAGGCCCCAGCCACCGGCGCGGGCGAGCTTCCCCTGGTGGTTAATCGCGTAGCCAAACCCCACCACCTTGCCCTCGTACGCCTCGCGCAGCGCGGCCTCCATCGCCGCGGGGTCGAAGACCACCTTGTCCACGATGCCACCGGGGCCGGGCGGGGTGCAGGCGGACAGCAAGCCAAGCCCCAGGAGCATCAGCCAGATCGGATAACGTTTCATCTCCTCCCTCCGATCGCCCAAGGCTAGCCCCCCGGCCGTGGCCAAAGCGTGGCGAGGCGGCGGGTAAGCTGGGGCATGTTCCTGGCCATCGATCAGGGCGGGCACGCGAGCCGGGCGATCGTCTTCGACGCAAAGGGGCGCGAGGTCCTGCGCTCGGTCCGCGAGGTGACGCCGATCCAGCCCGGACCGGGCAGGCTCGAGTACGCCCCGGACGCGCTTTTGGCCTCGATCCTGGAGGTGGTGGAAGATGCCCTCGCCGCTCTGGGCCCAAAGCGCTCCCAGGTGATCGCCGCGGGCCTCGCCACCCAGCGCTCGAACGTCGCCTGCTGGGACCGGACCACCGGCGAAGCGCTGGGGCCGGTCCTCGGCTGGCAGGACGTGCGCGGACAGGCCCTGGTCGAGGCCTTGCGGCCCTTCGAGGCGACAATCCACCGCCTTAGCGGCCTCTTCCTCTCCCCCCACTACGGCGCGAGCAAGCTCCGCTGGTGCCTTGCGCACCTTCCAAAGGTGCGCCGCGCCGCCGAGGAAGGGCGGCTCGGCTTCGGTCCGATGGCCAGCTGGCTTGCCGCAAGGCTCACGGGGCGCGTGCCCCTGGTCGCGGACCCGGTGAACGCCCAGCGCACCCAGCTTCTGAACCTGAAGACCCTGGACTGGGACCCCTGGTTGATCGAGCGCTTTGCCCTCCCCCGCGCGCCCCTACCCGAGGTCCGCCCCAACGCCACCACCATCGGCGACCTCCGGGGGGTGCCCCTGGAGCTGGTCACCGGCGACCAGCAGGCCGCGCTCTTCGGCCACGGACCGCTCTTTGAGGCGCTGGCCTACGTCAACGCCGGGACCGGGGCCTTCGTCCTCCGGCCCACCGGGAAGACGCCGAGGCGCCACCCCCGGCTCCTCACCGGGGTGCTGCACGCGGACGCCAGCGGCCCGGCCTACCTCCTCGAGGGCACGGTGAACGGGGCCGGGGCAGCGCTCATGTGGTTCGCCCGCACCCACGGGGTCGAGGACCTCTTTGCCCGGCTCCCCGCGTGGCTCGACGCCGGCCCCTCGCCGGTCCGCTTCCTCAACGCGATCAACGGCCTCGGCGCCCCCTACTGGCGCACCGACGTCGAGAGCCGCTTCGTCGGCGCGGGCGACCTGCGGGACCGGGCGGTGGCGGTGGTCGAGAGCATCGTCTTCTTGATCGTGGAAAATCTAAAGGCGATCGAGACCGTCCTTTCCCCGGCCCGCGCGATCCACCTCAGCGGCGGCCTGGCCCGGCTCGACGGCCTGGCCCAGCGCCTCGCCGACCTCAGCGGCCGGCCGGTCTACAGGCCCCGGGCGATCGAGGCCACCGCCCGGGGGCTGGCGTTCTTGCTCGCCCAAAGGCCCGCGGACTGGGCGGGAGCGGCGACGACCTTCACGCCCCGGGAAAACCCCGAACTGCACGCCGCCTACGCCGCCTGGAAGGCCGAGCTAGCCGCGCTTTTGGCGTAGGCGGTTGCGCAGGTCGCCGAGGTGGAAGCGCACCCGCCCCTGGATGCGCACCGCCCCGGCGGGAAAGCGCATCGGCGGATAAGCGGGGTTCTCCGAGACCAGCACCACCTCGTCCCCCTCGCGGTAGTAGCGCTTCAAGGTGGCGGTCTCCTCGCCGGGAAGCAGCGCGACCACCACCGCGCCGGGCTCGGGCTCGGCCTCGAAGGGGCGGACGACGACGTAGTCCCCGGGGAAGATGCCGAGCCCCTGCATCGAGTCACCGCGTACCCGCAAGAGGAAGTCCCCCGGCTGCAGGGGAAAGAGGTCCGCCAGCCGCTCCGCGTAGCCCTCGCGGCGGGCGTCGGCAAAGCCGGGCTCGCCGGCGGCGATCTCCCCGACGATCGGCAGTCCCCCCAGGCCCAACCAGCGCTTGCCGGCCTCGGTGAGCTCGACGATCGTCCCCCGGCGCGGGCGCACCGAGGTGCGCACCAGCCCCTTTTGCGAAAGGGCCGAAAGGTGCTTTCGGATCGCCTGCCGGGTGATCCCCAGCTGGGCCGCGAGCTCGCTCGCCCAAACCGGGGGGCGGGCCCCGGCCAGGGCCCGCAAGACCCGGGCCTGACCTGGCGGTAAGGTTTCCACGTGAACCACTCTAACGCGCTAGGCTTAGAACATGAACCCCCTGGTTCTGCGCGAGGATTTCCCGATCTTTGCCGAGCACCCCGAGCTCGTCTTCTTGGACTCCGCGGCCTCGGCGCAAAAGCCGCGGGCGGTGATCGAGGCGATGGCCCGGTTCTACCAAACCCGCTACGCCAACGTGCACCGCGGCAGCTACCCCCTCTCGGAGGCGGCGACCGAGGCCTTCGAGGCCGCCCGGGCCACGCTGGCCGGCTTCTTCGGCACCCCCGACCCCGAGGAGCTGGTCTTCGTGCGCAACGCCACCGAAGGGCTGAACCTGCTCGCCCACGGCCTCGGGGAGGCCTTCTTGAAGGCCGGCGACCGGATCCTCCTCACCGAGATGGAGCACCACGCGAACCTCGTCCCCTGGCAGCAGGCGGCGCGGCGAACAGGGGCGCGCATCCTGGCGGTGCCCTTCGACGAGACGGGGCGGCTGGACCTGGAAGCCTTCGAACGCGCCCTGGAACACGCGCCCAAGATCGTCGCCTTCACCCAGATGTCCAACGTCCTGGGCACGGTGAACCCGGTGCGCGCGCTCGCCGAACGGGCCCGGGCCGCGGGGGCGGTGGTCGTCGTCGACGGGGCGCAAGGGGCGCCCCACCTGCCGGTCAACGTCCGCGCCCTGGGGGCCGACTTCTACGTCACCAGCGGCCACAAGATGCTCGGTCCCACCGGGGCCAGCGTGGTCTGGGGACGGCGCGAGCGCTGGGAGGCCCTGCCGCCGTTCCTGACCGGGGGCGGGATGATCGAGCGGGTGGAGATCGAGCGGAGCACCTTCGCCCCGCCACCGACGCGCTTCGAGGCGGGGACCCCGCCCTTCGCCGAGGCGGTGGGCCTCGCCGCGGCGGCGGAATACCTCGCCGCGGTGGGTATGGAGAACGTCTGGCAGCACGATCGGGCCCTGACCCGGCGGGGCCTCGAGGCCCTCGCGGAGGTTCCCGGCCTCAGGGTCTTCGGCCCCGAGGGGCCGGACCGCGGCGGGGTGATGAGCTTCGTCTTCCCCGGCGTCCACGCCCACGACCTGGCGACCTTCCTGGGGCAGAAGGGGATCGCGGTGCGCAGCGGCCACCACTGCGCCCAGCCGCTGCACCGCCGCCTGGGGGTCCCGGCGACGGTGCGGGCCAGCGTCTACCTCTACAACACCGAGGCCGACCTCGACCGGCTCGTCGAGGCCCTACAGGAGGCGCGCCGCTTCTTCGCCGCCTGGATCGACTAGGATAAGGGCGATGGGCCTTTTAGAAGAGCTCTACCAGGAGGTCGTCCTCACCCGCTACAAGGCGCCGAAAAAGCGTGGCGTCCTGGAGCACCCCTCCCGCGTCTCCGGCGGGCACAACCCCAGCTGCGGGGACCAGATCGAGGTCTACGTGGCGCTCGAGGACGGGCGGATCAAGGACGTGCGCTATCAGGGGGAGGGCTGCGCGATCAGCCAGGCATCGGCGGACCTGATGGCCGAGCTGGTCAGCGGCAAGACCGTCGCCGAGGCGCTGGACCTGGCCCGGAAGTTCAAGGCGATGGTCGTCGAGGGGGCCCCGCCCGCGCCCGAGCTCGGCGATTTGGCGGCGCTCGCCGGGGTGGCCAAGCTGCCCTCGCGGGTGAAGTGCGCGACGCTCGCCTGGCACGCCCTGGAGGACGCGCTGAAGGAGGCGGCGTGAAGGCCTTCCCGGCCCAGGAGGTGGCCGGGGTCCTGGTTCGCGACCGCGAGCTGATGGCCCGCTACAAGGCGGCCGCCGCCGAGGACAAGCTGATCGCCAAGAGCAAGGACGGCAAGAACTGGGTCCTGGTCCTCGACGAGGCGCTGGCCCGGGACCTCGAGGCCCGCGGCCTGCGCCCGGTCGCGTGGGAGGAGGCGCCGTGAAGCCCGCCTACCCGGTGGTCTTTTTGCACGCCTTCCCCTTCTCCGCGCGGATGTGGCGGCCCCAGCTGCGGGCGCTCGAGGGGCGCTACTCCGCCCACGCGGTGAACCTCCCCGGCTTCGGCGGCGAGGCCCCGAGCGCGCGCACCCTCGACCGGTTCGCCGAGAGCGTGCTCGAGGAGCTCGACGTGCTGGGGGTGGAGCGGGCGGTCTTCGTCGGGCTCTCGATGGGCGGCTACGTCGCCTTCCGCCTCTTCGACCTGGCCCCGGACCGCGTGCGCGGCCTGCTCCTCGCCGACACCCGCGCCGGCGCCGACCCCGAGGCGGGCAAGGCCCGGCGCACCGCGCTCGCCGAAGCGGTGCGGCGCTCGGGGACCGGCGCCCTCCTCCCGGACTTCCTCGAGGCGGTGCTCGGCGAGACCAGCAAGCGCCGCCGCCCCGAGCTGGTTCGGGAGGTCGAGGCGATGATCCTCGAGGCCGACCCCGAGGGGGTGGCCAACGCCCTCCTGGCAATGCGAGACCGGCCCGACGCCTTCGACCTCCTGCCCCGGATGGCCTTCCCGGTCCTCTTGGTCTTCGGCGAGGAGGACGCCCTGACCCCGCCCGAGGAGGGACTCAAGATGCTCGAGCGCCTGCCCCAAGGCCGGATGCTGACCGTCCCCAGGGCCGGCCACATGGCCAACCTCGAGGCCCCGGAGAGCTTCAACACCGCGCTCTTGGGCCTCCTCACGGAGGTGTACCGATGAGCCAGCCGGACCCCTTCGAGCAGCTCACGCTGATCCGCAGCATGCTGATGCACGCCAAGGAGAAGGCGCAAAAGGACCGAAACTTCGAGGAGGCGGAGCTGATCCTGGACCAGAGCCGGGCGCTGATCGAGGACGTCCGGCCCCACGTCACCCCGGAGCTCTACGACGAGCTCAAGCGGGAGTGGATCGGCAGCGTGCTCTTCGTCGAGCACGCCCGCGGCGACTTCCCCCCGGACCCGGAGATGGAGCCCTAGCCCTACTCGGGGCGGGGGCTGCGCTGCATCAGCTCGGTGAGGACGCTCGCCGGGTCGTCGCCCCGGAAGGCGACCCGGTGGACCGCCTCGGTGATCGGGAGCTCGAGCCCCCGCGCCCGGCCCCAGGCGTGGGCCGCCTCGGTGGTGGGGAGGCCCTCGACGGTGCGGCCCTCGAGCGGCTCGCCGCGCACCAGCCGGGCCCCCGCCCAGCGGTTCCTTGAGTGGCGGCTGGTGGCGGTGGCCACCAGGTCCCCCAGCCCGGCCAAGCCGTAGAAGGTGGCCTCCTCGGCGCCGAGCGCCCGGCCGAAGCGGGCCATCTCCTTGAGCCCGCGGGTGATCAGCGCCGCCTTGGCGTTGTCCCCAAGCCCCAACCCGTCGACCATCCCCGCGGCCAGGGCGATGACGTTCTTGAGCGCTCCGCCGAGCTCGACCCCGACCAGATCCCGCTGGGTGTAGACGCGAAAGACCGGGCTCTGGAAGGCCCGCTGCACCATCTCGGCAAAGGCCGGGTCAGCGCTGGCGACGACCGCCGCCGCGGGCAGGAGCCGCCCCACCTCCTCGGCGTGGTTGGGGCCGCTGAGGGCCGCCACCCGGCGCACCCCGGTGACCTCGGCGATCACCTCGGTGGGCCGGCGCAGCCCCCCGCCGGCGAAGAAGGCCCCCTTGGTGCCGCTGACGTAGGCCGGAGCCGGGGGCAGGCCGGAAAGGGCCTCCTCGAGCGCCCGGCTGGGCAGGGCGACGACCGCGAAGGCCGCCCCCTTGAGCGCCTCCTCGGCGTCGGCGGTGGGGCGCACGTAGGGGGGCAAGGGCGCCCCGGGCAGGCGACGGCTCTCCCGGGTCGCCTGCATCGCCCGGGCCTCCTCGGGGTCGCGGGTCCAGAGCGCCACCGGCACCCCCTTGATCCCGAGGACGATCGAAAGCGCCGTCCCCCAGGCCCCGGCGCCGAGGACCGCGACCTTCAAAGCAGCACCTCGAAGGCCTCGTACCAGGCTGCGACGAGGAGCAACACGGTGCCCAAAAAGGCGCTCCTCAAGAGGACCTGCCAGCCGGCGCGGAACCCGCGGCCGGACGCGACCTCGCCGAGCAGGGCCAGCCCCCCGAAGACCACGGTGTTGTAGGCCCCGAGCTCAAGCAGGATCACCGGCAGGTGCAACAGGAAGCGATCGAGCGGCAAGAGGGCCGGGGAGAGGGCAAGCCCCAGGACCAGGTAGCGAAAGAAGTTGAAAAGCAGCGCCGGGATGCCAAAGGCCAGCGCCGGCAAAAAGGTGGTGAGGACGAGGCCGCGGGTGAGGTTCCAGTAGAAGATCACCGTGGCCAGGCCCAGGGGGCCGTAGCGCGCCGCGTCCTCGAGCCCGATCGAGGTCAGGCTCATCCCCACGAAGTCCTGGATGAGCCGCGCCACCTCGGGGTTGGCGTAGGCCGCCGCCGCCCCCAGGAAGAAGGCGAAAAAGAGCGTCGCCTGGGTGGCGAAAAAGAGCCCTTTTCGCCGGCGCACCTCGGCCAGCGTCCCCAGCCACGCATCCCGCAGCCGGCCGCGAAAGACCGAGAGCAAAAACGCCCAGCTCAGGATCAGGAAGACCGGGCCCGCCCAGGGGGTGCGCAACCACGCGGGCAGCATCCCCCCTTCGGGCCGCCAGAGCACCCCGATCGCGCGCCCGTCCTTGACCCGGACGACGACCTCGCCGGGCTGGTCGTGGAGCGCGGCGGGAAAGCGCACCCAGACCTCGTCCCCCCTTGGCTCGGCCTCGGGTTCGTCGAGGTTGACCTCGAGGCCCTGGGGAGGCGGAGGAAAGGCGAGGAGCCGCTTTAGGGTCCTGAGCGCCTCCTCGGGGTTTTCGGAGAGAAGGGCGCTGGGACTGGCGGCGGACGACCCCGAGCGCAGCCAGGTCTCGACCGCCTGCCGCGCGATTTGCACCGCGTCGCCGGGAACGGCCAGGGCGAACACGAAGATCAGGGAAAGCAAGGTCCATGCGCGTCGCACGTCGTCCCCCATAATAAGCACGTGGAACGTCCCAAACGCGGGCTGATCGTGAAGGAGCCCTACGCCTCGATGATCGTGGACGGCGAGAAGACCTGGGAGATCCGCAAGCACCCCACCCGGCTCCGGGGCAAGATCGGCATCGTCAGCCGCGGCCAGCTGATCGGGGAGGCGGAGATCGTCGGGGTCGAGGGGCCCTTCACGGTGGAGGCGCTCAAGGCCCACGAGGACAAGCACAGGGCCGGGGCCTTCCTCGAGGCCTACGCCCAGGGGAAGCCGCTTTGGGCCTGGGTGCTAAAGCACCCGCGCCGCTACGAACGGCCGATTCCGGTGCCGTTGCGCCGGGGGCGGATGATGTGGGTGGACCTCGAGGCCGCCTACGCCGACACGGACCAGACCGAGCCGTAGCCGACGTAGACCACCTGGTCGGGCTCCAGGGCCTCGAGCACCTCGCTGCGGTGGGTGGCGGCGACGAGGGTGATCCCGGCCTCGCGCACGAACTTGGAGAGCCCCCTGGCGACGCGCCGGGCGGTGGCCATGTCGAGGTGGGCGGCGAGCTCGTCGATGAGGAGCAGGTCCGGGCGCTCGGCCAGGAGCAGGGCCAGACGGAAGCGCTCCTTCTGCCCGGTGGAGAGTTCGCGGGGCTGGGCCCGCCAGAGCACGGCGTCGGAAAGCCCCACCCGGTTCAGCACCTCGATCGCCGCGGTGACGTCGCCGAGGCGGCGGTGGACCGCCTCCAGCACCGCCGCCTCCTCCAGCTCGGGCTCGACCTCACCGGGCAAAAAGGCCTCGACCCGGCCCTTTGGCCGGGTGACTCGGCCCGCGTCCGGGGCCTCACCGAGGATGAGCCGCAAGAGCGTGGTCTTCCCCGCCCCCGACGCCCCCCAGAGGACGCTCACCGACCCCGGGTCGAAGCGGAGGTTGACCTCCCGCAAGACCACCCGCTCCAGCACCCGCCGGCGCACCCCGAAGGCCTCGAGGACCGCCCGCAGGTCCTCGGGAAGCGCGCTCAGGTCCAGCGTGCTGCGGTAGGCCTTGTGCACCCCCTCCAGCACGATCGGGGCCTTCAGCCCCTGGACCCGGCCGTAGCGGGGCTGGTAGAGCCGCCCCCCGTGGGCCCTGGCCACCGGGTCCTCGGTCAGGAAGCGCTCGATTCGCACCCTGGCCTCCTCGCTCAGGGGATAGGCCAAAACCGGGCGGCCGGAGGCGGTCTCCCAGAGGTAGCGAAACCCGACCTTCTCGAAGAAGGGGTGGTAGCGGGCCATCTGGGCGATGGTGCAGACCAGGTGCTTTTCCCGGCGCATCTCCGGCACCCGCCTGGCCCGCACCCAGTCCAACGCCAGCTGCACCAGCCGCGCCCCCAGCCCATCGGAGCGGTAGTCCGGATGGACGACGACCCGGGCGACGCGGGTGGCCGCGGTCTCCACCCGGTCCAAGACCGCTTCGGCGAGCGCCTTCCAGTCGGCCTCGGAGAGGGTGGCCTCGTTCTGGGCGTCGATCAAGGCCTCCTTGAGGTCGAAGGTGGGGTGGAACCAGTCCTCGGGGAAGACCCGCTCGCGGATGTCCCGCACCACCCGGCCGTCGGGGAGGCGGCGGTGCATCTTGGGGACCGGCGGATCGAGCCGGATGTAGCCGACGATCCGGGGCTCGAAGGGGAGGCGCTCGGCCAGCTCCAGCACCAGAAAGCGGCTCGCCGGGGTGGAGCCCTTGATCTCCCGCAGCCGGGCCTCGCCCTCGGAGCATTCGGGCTTGGCATTGGCCGCGATCAACCGCCCCTGGCACTCCCAAAGGGCCACGGTCTCGTGCTCCGAGGCATAGTGGAACTGCTCGAGCTCGGCGATCGCCTCGAAGTCCGACTCGAAGCGGGCCTCCCGGGCGACGAGCCGGTACTGGTAGAGCACCTTCCCGGAAAACCCGCTTCTGGGGTGGGTCACCTCCGTCTCGTGGGGGGGCCAGAGGGGCAGGCCGTCGGCCCGCTTCAGGGAGAAGGCGTCCTCGAACCCCAGGACCTGTTTCCGGGAGCGGGTCTCGAGCACCAGCGCCTCCCCCACGCGAATCCACTTCACGACGTCCCCGGGGAGGTAGACGCGGCGCCCGTCCGCGAGCTGGACCCAGCCCGCCCAGCGATACTGCACCGCCTTGGCTTCAACGACGACGCGCATGCCCCCCACTCTACGCGGGTAAACTGGCCCCGTGCTGCAGGCCCAGCCCAACTGGGAGGACCCCCAAAAGCGCCGCCTGGCCGCGGTGCGCGCGGCCAGCGAGCGGGACGTGGCGACGCTCTTGAACCTCCTCGCCTACTACCTGCTCTACAAGAGCAAGAAGCGCTCGCTCACCAGCCTGCACACCTTTCGCGTCTACGGCCAGGGGGTGCGGGACTGGATCAACTGGGCCTGGCCGGAAGGGGCCAAGGGCCCCCGGGTCCCGCTCTTAAAGGCCAGCCCCGACGACGTCGACCGCTGGCTCTCCGAGCTCCTGGACAGCGGCGGCCACCTCGGCGAGGCCCGCCCCCTCAAGCCGGCGACGGCGGCGGTCTACCTCGCCGCGGTGCGCGCCTTTTACCGGGCGCTGAAGTGGGCCGGGGCGGTCGGCGAGAACCCCGCCGCGGAGGTCGCGGCCCCCCGCGATCCCACCCCCCGCCACGAGCGCCGGCCGGCGCTGCCGCGGACGCTCTACCGCAAGCTCGTCGCCCACCTCGAAGCCGGGGAGGGGCCCGAGGCGGCCGCCGACCTGGCCCTGGTGCGGCTGATGGGCGAGGCCGGGCTGCGGATCTCCGAGGCGGTGGGGCTGGACCTCGAGGACCTCGACCCCTCCGGCGAAGCCCTGGTCGTGCGCCACGGCAAGGGGGGCAAGGCCCGCACCGTCCCCCTCACCCGCGCCACCCAGGCCGCGCTCGCCGCCTGGCTGAAGCTGAGGCCGGCCTACGCCGCGCCCGGGGAGACCGCGGTCTTCGTCAACACCGGGGGCCGCCGGGCACGGGGGCGGCGGCTCAAGGCCCACACCGTGCGCCGGCGGCTCGGGGCCTACTACCGCCAGCTGGGCTTTCCCGCGCGCTACCGCGGGGCCCACACCCTGCGCCACCTCGCCGGCACCCGGCTCTACCAGGTCACCAAGGACCTCCACGTCACCGCCAGCCTCCTCGGCCACGCCGACGTCTCGACCTCGGCGATCTACGCCAAGATGGACGACGAGCGCCTCAAGGAGGCGGTGCGCCGCCTCGAGGACGAGGCCTAGCGCCCCGGGGGCAAAAGCTCGACCCGGGCCCCCGGCGGCACCGGGGTGGCCAGGTTCGCCAGGTGCCGCGCGTCCCGCCCCTCGACGAGGAGCGTCCAGCCAGGCTTGAAGCGCCAGCGTACGACCTCCTCCATCCAGAGCCCGGCCTCCTCGGCCTCGGGCACCGGCTCCAGCGCCGCGTCGACCAGCTCCGGGGCGAAGGCGAAGACCTTTTCCACCAGCGCCTCAAGGGTGCCCGTCTCCAGGCGCAGGTCGATCGGAGTCTTCCAGTGGCGGCGGGCCACCCCCATCACCGAAAAGCGCACCGGCACCGCCCCCTGCTTGAGGCGCTCGGCGAGGGCCTGCCCGCGCTGCATCACCTCTTCCTGGGCCTTGAGGTAGGCGCTCCACTGGGGCAGCCGCTCGGGGGCCACCTTGCCGGTGAACTTGCCGAGGATGAAGGCGTAGGCCATCCCCACCCACTCCGCCGGGACCTCCCGGGCCTCGGGGCCGAACCCCGCGTGCACCCGGCCGGCGTGGTGCAGGTAGCGGGCGAACTCTTTGGAGGTGTCCACGCCGATCGTCCGCGCCAGCCAAGCGGAGAAGAAGGCCCGGCGCAGGTAGAGGCCCTCCTGGGGCACGTGGGTCTCCCAGCCCAGCGCCTTGGCGGTGTCCGGGTAGCGGGCCAGGGCGTCGTAGGCCTCGCGCACCCAAGCCGCGGCCTCCTCCAGAAGGTGCTCGGCGTCGAGGCGCATTCCCCGGATCGCGGCCTCGTCGATGCCGGAAAACTCCAAAAGCTTACCGAAGGTCTCCTCGGGGAGCGGGGGCAGGGCGAAGGTGCCCTCGAGCCGCGCGTGGATCCCCCAGACCGCCTTTGCCGCGTTCATGGAAAAAGTATACCGCCGGCGTGCCGGCGGTATACGGAACCCGCTTGCGTCAGGCCTTGTCGGCCAGGTGCCCCCACTTCTGCAGGAAGGCGTCGTAGTCCATCTCGTAGTAGTCCTTGTTCACCTCGGCGAAGAACTGCCACTCCTCGGGGAGGTCCTCCTCGGGGTAGATGGCGCTCACCGGGCAGGCCGGAACGCAGGCGCCGCAGTCGATGCACTCGTCGGGGTGAATAAAGAGCATGAACTCGCCCTTGTCCTCTTCCTCGGTGGGGTGGATGCACTCGACGGGGCAGACCTCGACGCAGGCGCGGTCCTTGGTGCCGATGCAGGGTTCCGCGATAACGTGAGCCACTCAGATCACCTCCTTTACTCCTCTAGCTTGCGGGGCCCTCCGCGCCAAAGTCAAGCCCCATCGCGTCCACACGCCGCTTGATGGCCTCGGGGATCTCGGCGATCTCCGGCCAGGGGCGGTCGTGGCCCTCTTCCGGAAACTTCCGGGTGCCGTCCAGGACCAGGACCGGCCCCGCCCCGGTGGCCTCGACCCAGGCGTCGCGCTCGGGGTCGATGTTGTTGAGGACGTACCAGAGGAGGGTGTCCGGATCCTCGGGGCGGATCGCCTCGTCGGCGAGGAGCAAGAGCCGGGTGCCGGCGAGGGCCGGGTCGTCGCGGAGCGCCCGCGAAAGCGCCCGGCCCTGGTGGGGGCGGGTCTTCTTGAAGGTCAGGGCCAAGAGCCCCGGCCAGGCGGCCTGGGCCAGGACCTCGGGGTGGTGCACCGGGCCCGGCCGGGCCGGAGGCGGGGGGGCGCCGCCCTCGGCGGGAAGCTTGCGGGTGCCGTCGAGGACCAGCTTCCCGCCGAACCCCAAGGCCCGGCTGGCGTGGTCCAGCACGTCGATCGGCCCCCGGTAGAACGCGGTGTCCCGCCCGGGCAGGAGTTCCTTGAGGGCCTCGAGCAACACGGGGAAGCCGGGTTTGACCGGAACCCCGGCGTCGACGACCACCAGGACCTTGGCGAACATCATCTGCCCGAGCCCCCAAAGCCCGGCGGCGACTTTGTAGGCCTGGCCGGGGTAGCGCTTTGCGATCGCCACGTTGACCCAGTTGTGGGCCACCCCCGCGGGGGGCATGTGGTAGTCGACGAGCTCGGGAAGGATCATCCGCGCCGCGGGCAGGAAGAGCCGCTCCGAGGCCTCGATCAGGTAGGCGTCCTCCATCGGCGGCTTGCCCACGATCGTGCTGGGGTAGATCGGGCGTTCCCGGCGGGTGATCGCGGTGACGTGAAAGCGCGGGTAGCGCTCTTCCTGGGTGTAAAAGCCGGTGTGGTCGCCAAAGGGGCCCTCGACGACCGGGGGCTCATCGGGGTCCACGTAGCCCTCGAGCACGAACTCCGCGTCGGCGGGGACCTCGAGGTCCACGGTCTTGGCCTTGACCAGGCGCACCGGGCGCTGGCGCAAGAACCCCGCCAGGTGGTACTCGTAAAGCCCCGGCAGCTCCGGCAGGGGGGCGGTGGCGGCGTAGGTCAGGACCGGGTCCCCGCCCAGGGCCACCGCGACCTCGAGCCGACGGCCCAGGGCCTTGGCCTTCTCGAAGTGACGGCGGCCGGTCTTGTGCAGCTGCCAGTGCATCGCGGTGCTCCGCGGATCGAGGACCTGCATCCGGTACATGCCGACATTGGGCTCCCCGGTCTCCGGGTCCTTGGTGATCACCTGGGGCAGGGTGATGAAGGGGCCGCCGTCCTTGGGCCAGCAGGTCTGCACCGGTAAGCGGGTGAGGTCCACCGCCTCCCCGACCTCGACGACCGCCTGCACCGGCGCCCGGCGCACCCGCCGGGGAAAGAGGCCCTTGAGCTCGCCGAGCTTGGGCAACAGCCCGACCAGGCCCATCAGCCCGCCCTGGGGGGCGAGGCGCAAGAGCGTCTCGACCCGCTCGGCGAGCGCGTCCAGCGTGGGCACCCCGAGCGCCAGCGCGGTGCGCTCAGCGGTGCCGAAGAGGCCGATGACCAGGGGGTAGGCCTTGCCCTTGACGTTCTCGAACAGGAGCGCCGGCCCCCCGGCCTTGACCGCGCGGTCGGCGATCTCGGTGATCTCCAGCGCGGCGTCGACCGGGGTCTTCACCCGGAGCAGCTCGCCGCGGGCCTCGAGCGCCGCCAAGTAGGCACGCAGGTCGGGAAACATCAGGCCACCCTCGCCACCAACGCGCGCAACAGCTCCAGCACCTCGCTGCCCTCGCCGAAGATCGGGGTCAGCGCGGCCAGCCCTTCCGCGGCGAGGGCTTCGGCGCGGGCGCGGGCACGCCCAAGCGCCCCGCTCGTTCGCAGCGCGCCGAGCAGCCAGGCCACCTCGGCGGGGTCCTTTTGCGCGCGGGGGGTCTTCAAGAGCGCGACCGCCCGCGCGCGCGTGGCCGCGTCCGCGCGGCCCAGGAAGTCGATCAAGATCAGGGTGCGCTTGCCCTCGTAGAGGTCCCCGCCGATCTCCTTGCCGTAGGCCTCGGGGTCGGCCTCGAGGTTGAGCACGTCGTCGATGATCTGAAAGGCCACCCCGAGCTTCTCCCCCGCGCTCAAAAACGCCGGCTCGGGGGCGACGCCGGCGACCAGCGCCCCCAGCCGGAGCGGGGCCACCGCGGTGTAGTAGGCGGTCTTCGCGCGCACCATCTCCAGGTAGTCCTCGGGGGTCAGGTCAAAGCGCGCCTCGGCGATCCAGGTCAGGTCGAGGTGCTGGCCGTAGGCGGTGCGCTCCACCAGCACAGCGAACTCCCGCAGCACCTCGGGGCCGTAGCCAGCCTCGACGAGCACCCGCCACATCAGGGCGTGCAGCGCGTCCCCGGCGTTTAGGGCCAGCGGCGTCCCGTAGAGCCGGTGCAGGGCCGGCTGGCCCCGGCGCGCCTCGGAGCCGTCCTCGATGTCGTCGTGGATCAGCACCCAGTTCTGAAAGAGCTCGAGCGCCGCCGCCGCGTCCAGCGCCCGCGCTTCGGCGCCGTAGTGGCGGGCCACCGCGAGCAAGAGCCGACCCCGCAGCCCCTTCCCCCCGCGCTCCGGGTAGGCCCGCAGCAGCGTGTAGTAGAGCCGCTCCTCGGGCCGGGTCGCGCGCGCCGGCGAGGGCAAAAGGGCGAGCAGGCGCGCCTGGGGGTCCACCTGGGGCATTCTACCCGGGACAAATGCGGAAGACAAACCGCGGTATCCTGGGACGAAAAAGGAGGTAACGATGCGCTGGATTCGCTGGTTCGAAGAGGTCGGCATGGGCGACGTCGCCCTCGTCGGAGGAAAGAACGCCTCCTTGGGCGAGATGCTGCGCGAGCTCTCCCCGCTCGGGGTCAAGGTCCCCCCGGGCTTTGCGGTCACCGCCGAGGCCTACCGCCACTTCCTCGCGCACAACGGCCTCGAGGACAAGATCCGCGATCTGATCGAGGCCTGGAAGAAGACCCGCGACGTCGGCGAGCTCCTCGAGGTCAGCCGCAAGATCCGCAGCCTGATCGTCGCCGGCCGCTACCCCGAGGACCTGGAGGCCGAGATCCGCGAGGCCTACCGCGAGCTCTCCCGCCGTGCGGGGGTCGACGAGGTGGACGTCGCGGTGCGCTCGTCGGCGACCGCCGAGGACCTGCCCACCGCCAGCTTCGCCGGCCAGCAGGAGACCTACCTGATGGTCCACGGCGAGGCCGAGGTCCTGGAATCGGTCAAGAAGGCCTTCGCCAGCCTCTTCACCGCTCGCGCGATCAGCTACCGCGAGGACATGGGCTTCGACCACTTCAAGGTGGCCCTCAGCGTCGGCGTGCAGCAGATGGTGCGCTCGGACCTCGCCGCCTCCGGGGTGATGTTCACCCTGGACACCGAGACCGGCCATCGGGGCTTCGTCTTCATCAACGCGATCTACGGCCTCGGCGAGAACATCGTCCAGGGCCGGGTGGTCCCCGACGAGTTCTACGTGCACAAGGCGCTCTTCAAGCAGGGCTACAAGCCTTTGGTCTACAAGAAGCTCGGGGCCAAGGAGCTGACCCTGATCTTCGACCCCGAGACCCACCGCCTGAGGAACGTGCGCACCCCCAAGGAGAAGCGCGAGGCCTTCGCGATCCCCGACGAGGACGTCTTCACCCTCGCCGACTGGGCGATCAAGATCGAGGAACACTACTCGAAGAAACGGGGCCAGGAAACCCCGATGGACATCGAGTGGGCCAAGGACGGGATCACCGGCGAGCTCTTCATCGTCCAGGCCCGTCCGGAGACCGTGCACTCGCAAAAGAAGCCGGTGCTCAAGCGCTACCGGCTCCTGGAAAAGGGCGAGGTGCTGGTCGAGGGGCTGGCGGTGGGGGACAAGATCGCCTCCGGCCGCGCCCGGGTGATCCTCAAAAAGGACGAGATGGAGGCCTTCCAGCCCGGGGAGGTCCTGGTCACCGAGATCACCGACCCCGACTGGGAGCCGATCATGAAGGTCGCCGCGGGGATCGTCACCGACCGCGGCGGGCGCACCTCGCACGCGGCGATCGTCGCCCGGGAGCTGGGCATCCCCGCGGTGGTGGGGACCGAACGGGCGACCAAGGTCATCCCCACCGGGGAGGCGGTGACCGTCTCCGCCGCCGAGGGGGAGATCGGCCGGGTCTACAAGGGCGCGCTTAAGTTCGAGGTGGAGACGATCGACCCCGAAAAGCTCCCCCGGCCGAGGACCAAGATCTACTTCAACGTCGGCCAGCCCGAGGCGGCGCTCGCCGACGCCCTGCTGCCGGTCGACGGGGTGGGGCTCTTGCGCATGGAGTTCGTCTTTGCCTCCTGGGTCGGGGTGCACCCCCTGGCGCTCCTCCACTACGACCGCCTGCCGATCCGGGTCAAGCGCCAGGTGGCGGAGAAGACCAAGGGCTACGCGGACAAGACCTTCTACTTCGTGGACAAGCTCTCCCAGGGCATCGGCCTGATCGCCGCCGCGTTCTGGCCGCGGCCGGTGATCCTGCGCTTTTCCGACTTCAAGACCAACGAGTACGCGGGGCTTTTGGGCGGCGATCTCTTCGAGCCGGAGGAGGAAAACCCCATGCTCGGCTGGCGCGGGGCGAGCCGCTACTACCACCCCGACTACAAGCCGGGCTTTTTGCTTGAGGTCGCCGCGGTGCGCCGGGTGCGCGAGGTCTTCGGGCTCAAGAACCTCAAGGTCATGGTGCCCTTCTGCCGCACCCCCGAGGAGGGGAAACGGGTGCTCGAGGTCATGCGGGAAGGGGGCCTTGCGCAGGGCAAGGACGGCCTCGAGGTCTACGTGATGGCCGAGATCCCTTCCAACGTTTGGCTGGTCGAGGAGTACGCCGAGGTCTTCGACGGGTTCTCGATCGGCTCCAACGACCTCACCCAGCTCACCCTGGGGGTGGACCGCGACTCCGAGCGGGTGGCCCCCATCTTCGACGAGCGGAACGAGGCGGTGAAGCGGGCGGTGGCGCGGATCATCGAGGGCGCCCACCAAAAGGGCCGCCACGTGGGGATCTGCGGCCAGGCGCCGAGTGACTACCCGGAGTTCGCGGCCTTCTTGGTCCGCCAGGGGATCGACTCGATCAGCCTCAACCCCGACGCCCTCCTGCGGACGCTGGAGGCGGTGGTCGAGGCCGAAGAGGAGGCCTAGAGCTCGAGCTCCTGATGCCAGATGCGGTGCTGGCGGGGGTCCCCCTCGACCAGCACCGCCAAGAACCGCGCCGGGCGGTCGTCCCGTCCGAGCAAAAAGAGCGCGCTCTTCTTGATCCGCGAAAGCTTTTGGGGAGTCAGGGCCTCGAGAGGGGTGCCAAAGCGTCCGTCCCGGCGCTGCTTGACCTCGACGAAGACCGGCAGGCCGTCCTTTTCCATCCAGAGGTCGATCTCGCCGTAGGGGGTGCGCCGGTTTCGGGCCACCAGGCGAAAGCCCCGGCGCTCGAGGTAGGCGAGCGCCCGGTCCTCCGCCCAGGCCCCCTTCACGCCCCGGGGACGAGGGGCCGGGCGTCGGCCCAAAAGCCTTCGAGGTCGTAGTAGCTGCGAGCCTCGGGGCTCATCAGGTGCACGACCAAAGGCCCATAGTCGAGGAGGACCCAACGCGAGGAGGGCCCCTCGATCGCGAGCGGTCGAATCCCCACCGCCTTCAGCCCCTCGACCAGGGCGCGCTCCAGCGCCTCCAGGTGCGGGGTGCTGGTCCCGGTGGCGATCAGGAAGTAGTCGAGGGTGTCGGAGACGTCCCTCAAATCCAGCGCCAGCAGGTCTTCGGCCTTTTTGTCCTCGAGAATCCGGAAGGCTTCCTCAATCAACGCGCGCGCGTCCATCGTTTGCGTCATCCAGCTCCATTGTAAGGTCTTTGCCGAGCAGGATCACCACGTCCGCGGGGAGGTGCAACCGGAAGCGGGTCACCAGCGGCAGGTGGGTGGCCTCGGCGTAGTAGCGCCCGGCGAGGAGGGCCCGGTCCACCTCGACCTGGCTCAACGGCTTGGGGCGAATCACCCGGACCTCGGGCCGGGGCAGCCCGAGCCGGGCCAGCCCCTCGGCAAAGCGCGCGCCGAGGCCGGCCCCCGAACCGTCGAGGATCAGCACCCGGGCCTGGGGCACGGGAACCGCTTTGGCGGTGCCCAGGCCGAAAAAGGCGTGCAGGAACGCGGCCCGCATCCCTTCGTCGAGGACCAGGTAGGGGCCCTCCTCGCGCGTCGGCAGGGTGGCGGTCGAGAGCGAGAGCTCCCTGGCGTAGGGCAGGAAGAGCAGCGCCTGGTCCAGGGGGAGGTCGGTCTCGAGGTCGTTCCAGACCGCGCGCAGCACCTTGGGCAGCCGCGGCCAGTAGGTCGGGGAGGTGGCCTTCTTGGCGAGCGCGACCAGCACCCCCTTGATGCGGTCCAGCCGCCCCAGGTCGCTCCCCTCCCAGCCGCGAAAACGCATGTAGCCGACGGCCTGACGCCCGTCGAGGTGCTGGCGGCCGGCGGGAAGGTGGATGTGCAGGTTGGCGGCGTTGTCGTCGTAGTCCATCGGGGCCGGGAGGTAGACCTCGACCCCTCCGAGGAGGTCCACGATCCGCGCCACCAGATCCAGGGTGAGGATCGCGTGGTAGCTGACCTTAAGCCCCAGCGTCGCCTCCACCGCCCGCTCCAGCCCCTCGGCGCCGAGGAACCCGTAGACCGCGTTGATCTTTCCAGTGTAGTCGGGGAGCGTCACCTTGAGGTCGCGGGGGACCGCCACCACCTTGGCCTCGGGGCCCCGCACCCGGACGTAGAGGATGGTGTCGGTGCGACGACCGGGGCCGCAAGGGGTCGCCGGACCGCAGTACTCGATGTCCCGAGCGGCCACCACCAGGCTGAGCTCGGGCACCGTCCGGCCTCGAGCGTCGGTCGCGGTGCGCGCGGGCGCCGGCCACCAGGCGACGGCGAGCGCCAGCAGGGCGAAGGCCGCCCCGATCACGAACCGCAACCAGACCGGCACCCTAAGCCTCAAGGCGGGCCAGGACCTCCCGGGTGAAGGGATGCACGGGGATGCCCTTTTGCTCCAGGTAGGCGACCTTGCGCCGCACGCCCTCGGCGTAGGCGGCGGGGAGCGCGCCCTCGAGGGCCAGCGCGAGCAGGTCCTGGTTGTAGCCCCGACCGGGCTCCGCGAGGTCCGCGAGGTAGACCGCCATCCCCAGCGGGAAGTCCGGCATCACCCCCACGACGTGCCCCTCGATCGCCCTGAGCACCGCCTCGTCGCGAACCCCGGCGCGCTCGGCGAGCACCCGTCCGGCGCGGCCGTGGAGCACCAGGGGGTGGGCGGCCTCCACCGGGTTCTTGGGCGGGGCCAGGCGCACCAGCTCGGCCTCGGGGAGCTCCTTGGCGATGTCGTGCAAGAGCCCGGCCAGGTAGGCCTTCTCGGGGTCCAGGGCGTTGGCCTCGGCGATCCGCCGGGCCAGCGCCGCGACCCTCAAGGAGTGCTCCCGGCGCGGCAGAGAAAGGCCTTCAAGAAGCTTGGTATAGTCCGTGCTTGCGGGCATAGTTCTCCACCTCGAGGGGAATCAGGTAGCGCACCGAGCGGCCGGCGCGGAACCGGCGGCGCACCTCGGTGGAAGAGACCTCGTAGCCGGGAATCTCCAGCACCACCACCCGCTCGCGAAAGAAGGGGTCGAGCCGGGCCAGGTCGTACCCCGGCCGGGTCACCGCGACCATCGTCGCCAGCTCGAAGAGGGCCTGGGGCTCCTTCCAGCGCGCCACGTCGCGGTAGGCGTCGGCCCCGGTGATGAAGAAGAGCTCGGCCTTGGGCCAGAGCCGCCGTGCCCGGCGCAGGGTGTCCACGGTGAAGCTGGGGCCGGGGTGGTCCAGCTCCAGGCGGCTCGGGAAAAAGCGCGGGTCGGCGTGGGTGGCCAGCACCACCATCTCGTGCCGGGCCTCGGCCGGCGCGACCGGGCGTTTGTGCGGGGGGCGGGCCGCGGTGACGAACTCCACGCGGTCCAAGGCCAGGCGGTCCGCCGACTCGCTGGCCGCGAGGAGATGGCCAAAGTGGATGGGATCGAAGCTGCCGCCAAAAAGCCCCAGTCGCACGACCTAGAGCCTACCACCGGTCGCCGGGCTCGGGCACGTACTCGAACTCCAGCCCGCCCACGCGCACCGTGTCCCCGGCGCGCACCCCGGCGGCCTTGAGCGCGTCCTCGAGCCCCAGCCGCTTGAACTTCGCGTGCAGGTAGGGAACGGCCTCGAAGAGGTCCCCCCGAATCCGCGCGACCAGGGCCTCGGCCTCGGGCGAGCGCACCTCGAAGACCCCGGGTTCGACCTCGCGCACCTCGATCCCAAAGGCCGGGGCCTCGATCGGCTTCGGGGCCGCCTTCTTCGGCTTCGGGGCCTTGGCCAGGAGATCGAAGAGCACCCCCTTGAGCTCGGAGAGCCCGGCCCTGGTCTTGGCCGAGACCGGGATCACCGGCAGCCCCTCCCGGGCCAGCGCGTCGGCCCAGAGCGCGGCGAGCTCCGGCCCCACCAGGTCCAGCTTGTTCAAGGCCACCGCCGCGGGACGGCGCAAGAGCTGGGGGTCGTAGGCCGAAAGCTCGGCCTTCAAGGCCCGTAGCGCGGCGTCCGGATCCTCGCTGGCATCGAGCACGAAGAGCAACGCCCGGGTGCGGGCGATGTGGCGCAAGAAGTCCAGCCCCAGCCCCTTGCCCTGGCTCGCCCCCGCGATGATCCCGGGGATGTCGGCGAGGGTGAAGCGCGCCTCCGGCGTATCGCCCTCGACGACCCCCAGGTGCGGGGTGAGGGTGGTGAAGGGGTAGCTCGCGACCTTGGGCTGGGCCCGGGTCAGGGCCCTCAAGAGCGAGGACTTGCCGGCGTTGGGAAAGCCCACCAGGCCGACGTCGGCGAGGGAGAGGAGCTCGAGCCTAAGCCGCCGCTTCTCCCCGGGCAGCCCGGCCTCGGCAAAGCGCGGAGCCTGCCGCACCGGGGTCACGAAGGCCAGGTTGCCGCGGCCGCCCTCGCCCCCCTTGGCGACCCGGACCGTCTCCCCGTGCTCGGTCAGGTCGGCGATCAAGGCCCCGGTCTCGACGTCGAAGACCCGGGTCCCGAGGGGCACCTCGACGACCAGGTCCTCCCCGCTGCGGCCGTGCCGCCCCCCGCCCTGGCCGTGGGCGCCGGAAGGGGCCTTGTAGCGGCGGCGGGAGACCTTGGCCAGGGAGTCCACGTCCTTGGAGGCACGGAGGTAGACGTCGCCCCCCCGGCCGCCGTCGCCTCCATCGGGCCCGCCCTTGGGCAGGTACTTCTCCCGGCGGAAGCTGACGGCGCCGTCGCCGCCCTTGCCGGCCTCGACCTCGATCTCGATCCGATCCCTGAACATTTGATAAAGCGGGCGGCCCGCAGGCCGCCCCGAGCCCGCGCTAGATGGGCGGGCTAGGAGAGCGGCTTGACGTTGACGAAGCGGCCCAGCCGGCCCTTGTCCTGAAACTCCACCACCCCGTCGACCAGGGCGAAGAGGGTGTAGTCGCGGCCCATGCCGACGTTCTTGCCGGGCTTGAACTTGGTGCCCCGCTGGCGCACCAGGATGTTCCCCGCGCGCACCACCTGGCCGCCGAAGCGCTTCACGCCCAGCCGCTTGGAGATGGAGTCGCGACCGTTCTTGGTCGAACCCAGACCCTTTTTATGTGCCATCGCTTACCCCCTGATCTCCTTGATGACCAGCTCGGTGAAGGGCTGGCGGTGGCCCTTTTTGCGGTGGTAGTTGACCTTGGCCTTGAACTTCTCGACCAGGACCTTCTTGCCCTTGCCCTCGCGGACCACCTCGGCCACGACCTTGGCGCCCTCGACCTTGGGCGTGCCCACCTTCACCGTGTCCTTGCCGAGCAGGAGGACCTCGAACTCGACGGTCTCCCCCGGCGCCTTATGCAGCTTCTCCACGCGGAGGCGCTGGCCCTCCTCGACGCGGTACTGCTTCCCGCCCGTTTCGATGATCGCAAACATGGATGACCTCCCGGGGCCGATGCCCCCAGCAAAGAACCAGTTTAGCGGGCGGGGAAGGATTCATCAAGGGGCCACACTCTTGGGGACGCTGTCCGCCTAAGATGAGGCGATGAGCCACGCCATCCCGGAATCGCTCGCGGCCGTCCTCAAGCCCTTCAAGACCCTGCCCCCGGAGCTGCGCAACCAGCTGCTCTTGGACCTGGCGGCGAAGATGCCCGAGGCCGGGGAAGCGCTGGAGCCCGTGCCCGAGTGCCAGACGCCGTTCGCGGTCAAGGTCTGGCTGGACGAGGCGGGGCGGGTCCAGCTCGCCTTCTCCGCCCCGCCCGGATCCCCCACGGTGCGCGCCTTCGGCGGGCTCTTGGCGGAGGGGCTCAGCGGCCTGCGCCCGGAGGAGGTCCTGGCGATCCCGCCCTCGATCTTCCAGCAAAGCGGCCTCGCCGAGACCCTCACCCCCCGCCGGCTGCACGGGCTGGAGGCCGCGCTGCGGCGCATCCAGGCCCGGCTGCGGGAGCTCGCCTAAGGGGTCGGGCCCTTTTTGATCGGGGCCCCGACCAGGTTGCCCCACTCGGTCCAGGATCCGTCGTAGTTCTTGACCTCGGGGTAGCCGAGGAGCTCCTTGAGCACGAACCAGGTGTGGCTCGAGCGCTCGGCGATGCGGCAGTAGACGATGACCTCTTTGTCCGGGGTGACCCCCTTCTCTTCGTAGAGGGCGCGCAAGGCCTCCGGGGCCTTGAAGGTCCCGTCCTCGTTCACCGCCTGGCTCCAGGGGATGTTCACCGCCCCCGGGATGTGGCCGCCCCTCAAGACCCCCTCCTGGGGGTACTCGGGCATGTGGGTGAGCTCCCCGGTGTACTCCGCCGGGCTGCGCACGTCGACCAGCGCCCCCTCACCCTCCTTGACCTTGAGGATGTGCTTGAGGACCTCGTCGCGGTAGGCCCGAAGCAGCTCGTTGCGGTAGTTGGGGCGGTAGGTGGTGGGCCGGACCTCGGGCCGCTCGGTCACCAGGGGACGGCCCTCGGCCTCCCACTTGGCGCGGCCACCGTTCATCAGGCGCACCTTCTCGTGCCCCGAGTACTTGAAGAACCAGTAGGCGTAGGCCGCCCACCAGTTGGCCTTGTCGCCGTAGAGGACGACGGTGGTGTCGTTTCCGATCCCCAGCCGCCCCATCAGCTCGGCGAAGGCCTGCTCGTCGATGAAGTCGCGCAGGACCGGGTCCCAAAAGTCCTTCATCCAGTCGATCTTGAGCGCGCCGGGGATGTGCCCGGTGTCGTAGAGCAAGACGTCCTCGTTGACCTCGAGCAGCCGCACCCCGGGGTCCTCGAGGTGGGCCGCCACCCAGTCGGTGCTGACCAGGGCCTCTCGGTTCGCGTAGTCCATAATCCCGACCTCCCAGGTCAGGATAATACCCCCTCGCGCGAGGCGCTAAGGGGTAGCCGGGTACAATCCGGCGGATGCTATGCTCGGGGCAACGCATGACGCGGTTTTGGGTGCTCGCGGTCTTCGCCCTCTCCCTGAGCCTGGCGCAGGTGGCGCTCCAACCCATCGCCAAGGGCCTGCCCCGCCCGGTGGGCCTGGTCGACGCCCCGGGGCTCGGCCTGTTGGTGATCCTGCAAGCGGGGCGGGTGGTGCGGCTTTCAGGAGGCAAGACCTGGCTCGACCTGCGGGAAAAGGTCAGCTGTTGCGGCGAACGCGGCCTGCTGGGCCTGGCCTTTCACCCCAACTACCCCGACGACCCGCGGTTTTTCGTCAACTACACGAACACCCAGGGGGACACCGAGGTCTGGGCCTACCGCGAGGGGCGCCCGCAACGAAGGCTTCTCTACCTCAAGCAGCCCTTCGCCAACCACAACGGCGGCCACCTGGCCTTCGGTCCCGACGGGCGGCTCTACGTGGGCACCGGGGACGGCGGCGGGATCGGCGATCCCCTGGGCAACGCCCAAAACCCCAAGCGCCTGCTCGGCAAGATGCTCCGCATCGACGTCGACGCGGCGAGGCCGGAACCCGAGGTCTGGGCGCTGGGGCTGCGGAACCCCTGGCGCTACAGCTTCGACCGCGCGACCGGCGACCTCTTCATCGCCGACGTGGGGCAGAACGCCTGGGAAGAGGTGAACTGGGTACCCCGGGGACAGGGGCCGGGGTTGAACTTCGGCTGGAACGTCCTCGAGGGCCGCCACTGCTACAAGCCCAAGACCGGCTGCGACCCCACCGGGTTCGTTTTGCCGGTCATCGAGTACGGCCACGCCGAGGGCTGCAGCGTCACCGGGGGTTACGTCTATCGGGGGCGGGCGATCCCCGAGCTCTTTGGCCACTACCTCTTCGGTGACTTCTGTTCCGGCCGGCTCTGGGAGGCGGTGCGCACGCCCGCGGGGTTTCGGCGTCGGCTCCTGCTCAAGACCAATGCCCGCATCGCCAGCTTCGGCGAGGACCGAACGGGCGAGCTCTACCTCGTCGACCACCAGGGGCGGGTCCTGAAGCTCGTGCCCACCACGCCTTGAAGCGCCGGCGTAGAAGTGGTAGCCTGGTGGCCCCAAAGGGGGTATATTTATGCACAAGCGCCTGGCAGCCCTGCTGGTCTTTTTCCTCCTCGCCCTGAGCTTGGCCCGGGGCGACACCCTGGTCATCGCCCAGGGAGTGGACGCGACCACCCTGGATCCGGTCAACCACCAGGAGACCCCGACCGGCAACGTCACCGCGAACATCTTCGACAACTTCTACCGCCGCCTACCCGACGGCTCGTACGCGCCCTGGCTGGGCGAGGCCAAGGCCCTCGACGACCTCACCTGGACCCTCACCGTCAAGCCGGGCATCAAGTTCCACGACGGCGAGGCGCTCACCGCGGAGGTCATCAAGTTCAACTTCGACCGCCTTTTGGACCCCAAGAAACCGCTCAAGTACTCGACCTACTTCAAGCCCATCGACCGGGTCGAGGTCACCGGCAGGTACACCCTCAAGGTCCACACCAAAACCCCCTTCCCGCTCTTTCTGACCCGGCTGACCTACTTCTGGGTGGTGCCCAAGGCGTACATCAAAGAGCACGGCGCCGAGTACTTCGCCAACCATCCGGTGGGCACCGGGCCCTACAAGTTCGTCCGCTGGGTCAAGGACCAGGAGATCGTGCTCGAGGCCAACCCCGACTACTGGGCCGGCACCCCCAAGGTCAAGCGGGTCGTTTTCCGGCCCATCCCCGAAGCCTCCTCGCGGGTCGCAGAGCTCCTCACCGGGGGCGTCGACCTGATCACCAACCTCGCCCCCGAGGCGGTGCCCACGGTCAACGCCTCGGGCGTCGCCGAGGCCCGCAGCGTGCCCTCGATCCGCAACATCTTCATCGTCCTCGACGTCAAGGGCAAGGGCCCCTTGCACGACCCCCGGGTGCGGCGCGCCCTGAACTACGCGGTGGACAAGGAGGCCATCGTCAAGCACGTCCTGGGGGGCTTCGGGGTGCCGATCGGCTGCCCCTTGAACCCCTACATCTTCGGCTACGACGAGGCGCTTTGCAAACCCTTCCCCTACGACCCGGAAAAGGCCAAACGGCTCCTCGCCGAGGCCGGCTACCCCAACGGCTTTACCTTCACCATGTCCGCCCCCTCGGGCCGCTACCTCAACGACCGCCAGGTGGCCGAGGCGATCGTCGGCCAGCTGAAGAAGGTGGGGGTCAAGGTGGACCTGCGGATCAAGGAGTGGAGCACCTACGTCAAGCAGATCCTCAACCGCAAGCTGGACACCGACGCCTGGCTGATCGGCTGGGGCAACGCCCAGTTCGACGCCGACAACACCCTCTTCACCCTGCTCTACGGGGGCACGGTCGAGGGCGGGCCGCCGCAGTCCAGGTTCAGCTACTGGCAGGACCCCGAGTTCGACCGCTACGTGCTCGAGGCCCAGCAGATCGTGGACCAGGCAAAGCGCAAGGCGCTCTACAAGAAGGCCCTGGAGCGGGTGCGTGAGGGCGCGCCCTGGATCTTCCTGCACCAGCAAAAGGACATCTACGGGGTGGCCAAGCGGGTGAGGTGGCAGCCGCGGCCCGACGAGCTGCTCTGGGCCTTCGACATGGACCTCGCCAAGTAGCCTTCCGAAGTTGGTCGTTTTTCTCTTCCGCAGACTCCTGCTGGTCGGGGTGGTCGCCTGGGGGGCGGCCACCCTGGCCTTCTTTTTGCTCTACCTCTCCGGGGACCCGGTGGACCTGCTCTTGCCCCTCGACGCCTCCCCCGAGGCCCGCGCCGAACTCCGCCACGCCTATGGCTTCGACCAGCCGCTCTACGTGCAGTACGGCCGCTACCTGTGGAAGCTCCTGCACGGCGACTTCGGGGTGAGCCTGCGCAGCCAGGAGCCGGCGCTGCCCCTGGTGCTGTCGCGCATGCCGGCCACCGTAGAGCTCGCCGGGGCCGGGCTCCTCTTCGCCCTGGCTTTGGGCCTCCCCGCCGGGGTGCTGGCCGCGCTGAAGAAGGGGAGCGGGCTCGAACTCGGGATCATGACCCTGGCCCTGCTCGGCCAGTCGATCCCGGTCTACTTCCTCGGCCTGGTCCTGATCATGGTCTTCGGGCTGCGCCTGCACTGGCTGCCGATCTCCGGCTACGGCGACTGGCGCCACCTGGTGATGCCCACGATCACCGTGGGCACCTTCGTCACCGCCTCGATCGCCCGCCTCACCCGCAACGGCGTCCTCCAGGAGCTGCGCAGCGACTACGTGCGCACCGCCCGCGCCAAGGGGCTTTCGGAACGGGTGGTGGTCTACAAGCACGCGCTGCGGAACGCCGCCATCCCGGTGGTGACGATCGTCGGCTTGCAGCTGGGCACGCTGCTCTCCGGGGCGGTGATCACCGAGACCATCTTCGCCTGGCCGGGGATGGGGCGCTTCGTGCTGCTCGCGGTCGAGCAGGGGGACTTCCCCGTGGTCCAGGCCTCGGTGATCGTCTTCGCCTTGATGCTGGCCCTGGTCAACCTGGTGGTGGACCTCGCCTACCTCTGGCTCGACCCCCGGGTGCGCTATGCGTAGGCTGATCCGACATCCCGCCGCCCTCGCCGGCCTGATCCTGCTCCTGGCCTTCCTTTTGGTCGCGCTCTTGGCCCCGGTTCTGGCCCCGAGCGACCCCACCGCCCAGGACCTCGCCGCCCGGCTCTCCCCTCCGGGCACCCCCGGCCACCCGCTGGGCACCGACCGGCTGGGGCGGGACATCCTTGCCCGGTTGATCTACGGGGCCCGGCTCTCGCTGCTCGTCGCGGTGACCAGCGTGCTCCTGGGGATGCTCCTGGGGCTGCCCCTGGGCCTGATCGCCGGGTACCTGGGAGGCTGGCTGGACGACGCGTTGATGCGGCTCGGCGACATCCAGCTCTCCCTGCCCTTCATCGTCCTGGTGATCGCGGTGATGGCCGCGTTGGGTCCGAGCCTGACGAACACCATCCTGGTGCTTGGGGTGACCAGCTGGGTGGTCTACGCCCGGGTGGTGCGGGGAAGCGTCCTCTCCCTCAGGGAGCAGGAGTTCGCCCTCGCCGCCCGGGCGCTTGGAGCCAGCCCCACGCGGGTGCTCTTGCGCCACCTCCTGCCCAACGCCCTGCCCCCCCTGATCGTGATCGCCACCCTCGAGCTCGCCCGGATCATCGTCGCCGAGGCCGCGCTCAGCTTCCTCGGCCTCTCCGGCATTCCCCCGGAGATCCCCAGCTGGGGGCAGATGCTCGCCGATGGACGCGAGGTCCTCTACTTCGGGGGCTGGTGGGTGGCCACCTTCCCGGGGATCGCGATCAGCCTGGTCGTGCTGGGGATCAACCTCTTCGGGGACGCCCTGGCCGAGGTCCTGGACCCGCGGAGCCGCTAAGCTAAGCCTTTAGCGCTCAAGGGTATAATCGCTACGATGACCCTAAACATCATCTCGTATTTGGAGAACGCGGACCTTCCCGTCTCCCCGGAAGAGGCCCAGGCGCTCTACCGGGCAATGGTCCGCGCCCGGTTCTTCGACGAGCAGGCGATCAAGCTCAGGCGCCTGGGGCGGCTCGGGGTCTATCCCCCGCACCTCGGGCAGGAGGCCGCCCAGGTGGGGCTCGGCCTGGCCCTGGCCCCCACCGACTGGGTGGTGCCGAGCTACCGGGAGAACGCCCTCATGCTCACCGTGGGGGTACCGATGCGCCAGCTGATCCTGCTCTGGCGCACCCACCCCGAGGGCTGGCGCTTTCCCCCCGAGCTCCGGGTGCTGAACCCCTTCATCCCCATCGCCACCCAGATCCCCCAGGCGGTGGGGCTGGCCATGGCCAGTCGCTACCAGGAGAACCCCTGGGTGGTGGCCACCGCGATCGGCGACGGGGGGACGAGCGAGGGGGACTTCGCCGAAGGCCTCAACTTCGCCGCCGTCTTTCAGGCCCCGGTGGTCTTCCTGGTGCAGAACAACGGCTACGCGATCAGCGTCCCCCGGGAGCGGCAGATGAAGAACCGCTACGTCGCCGAGCGGGCGGCGGGGTTCGGGGTGCCCGCGGTGGTCGTCGACGGCAACGACGCGGTGGCGGTCTACCACGAGGCCAAGCGGGCGGTGGAACGGGCCAGAAACGGCGAGGGGCCCACGCTGATCGAGGCCCTGACCTACCGCCTCGGCCCCCACACCACCTCCGACGACCCCCGCCGCTACCGCGACCCCGAGGAGGAGGCCACGGCCAAGGCCAAGGACCCGATCCCCCGCATGCGACGGGCGCTTTTGGCCGCGGGCTGGTGGGACGAAGCGCGGGAGGCGGCCCTCACCGAGGCCCTCCAGGCCGAGTTCGAGGCTGCCCTGGCCGAGGCCGACGCGGCCCCGCCGCCGCGCCCAGAGGAGATCGTCGAGCACGTCTACGCCGAGCTTGGCCCGGACCAACGGCGGGTCTGGGAGGCCCTGAAGTCGGGCCGCTCGCTGGAGGAGACATGGCGCGCGCGCTAACCCAGGTCGAGGCAATCCGCGAGGCGCTGGACCAGGCCCTCGCCGCCGACGAGCGGGTGCTGGTCTTCGGCGAGGACGTGGGCCGGATGGGCGGGGTCTTCCGGGCCACCGAGGGGCTTCAGGCCAAGTACGGCGAGGCCCGGGTCTTCGACACCCCCCTGGCGGAGAGCGCGATCCTCGGCAGCGCGATCGGGCTCGCCATCGGGGGGATGCGCCCGGTGGCGGAGATCCAGTTCGCGGGGTTCCTCTACCCCGCCCTGGATCAGATCCTCTCCCACCTCGGCCGTTGGCGGCACCGCTCCCGGGGCCGCTTCGGGCTCCCGGTGGTGGTCCGCGCCCCCTTTGGCGGCGGGGTGAAGAGCCCCGAACAGCACTCCGACAGCCCGGAGGCGATCCTCACCCACACCCCTGGGGTGAAGGTGGTGGTGCCCGCCTCCCCGGAGCGGGCCAAGGGCCTCTTGCTGGCGGCGATCGAGGATCCGGACCCGGTCTTCTTCTTCGAGCCGATCAAGCTCTACCGCAGCACCCGGGTCCCGGTCCCCGAAGAACCCTACACCCTCCCCCTGGGCAAGGCTCGGGTGGTGCGCCCCGGCGAGGACGCCACCGTGATCACCTACGGGGCCATGGTCGAGGTCGCCGTCGCCGCGGCCGAACGCCTCGCCGAGGAGGGGACCGCGGTGGGGGTGATCGACCTCGAGACGCTGGTGCCGCTCGACACCGAAACCCTTTTCGACGCGGTCCAAAGGACCGGCCGGGTGGTGGTGCTCCACGAGGCGATGCGCACCGGGGGGTTCGGGGCCGAGGTGGCAGCCCGGATCAGCGAGGGGGCGATCGATCTGCTCGAGGCCCCGGTGGTCCGGGTGGCCGGCTACGACGCCCCCTACCCGCCGTTCACCATGCTCGAGGACCACTACCGGCCGACCCCCGAGCGGGTGACCGCCGCCCTGCGCTACGTCCTGGCGTACTGACCCGACGCGGCCCTCAGCCGGCCTTGCGCGCCACCAGGGTGAGGATCGTGTAGCGGGCGACGGGCGTTTCCTCCTGGTTGGTGACCAGGACGTCCCAGGCCACGACCCCGGTCTTCTCGTCGCGCGGGGTCTTCCGCTTCACCGTCAGCCGCGCCTGGAGGGTATCGCCGACGCGCACCGGCTCCAAAAAGCGCAGCTCCTCGAGCCCGTAGTTGGCGAGCACCGGCCCGGGGGCGGGGTCGACGAAGAGCCCGGCCGCCGCCGAGAGCACGAAGTAACCGTGGGCCACCCGCTCGCCAAAGAGGCTCTCCTTGGCCGCCAGCGCGTCGGTGTGGGCGTAGAAATGGTCCCAGGAGAGGTTGGCGAAGGCGACGATGTCGGCCTCGGTGATCGTGCGGCGGTGGGTGGTGAGGGTTTCCCCGATCGCGAGCTCCTCGAAGGCCTTGCGAAAGGGATGCGTCGAAGCCGGCTTCTCCGCCCCGGGGGCATGCTCTTGCAGGACTTCGGCGAGGGTCTCGGGGTCGCCCTGCAGGGCCACGCGGTTCAGGTGATGGCGCACGGCGAGCAGCCCGCCGAGCTCCTCGCCCCCGCCAGCCCGGCCGGGGCCCCCGTGCTTCAGCACCGGCAGCGGGGAGCCGTGCCCGGTCGAGGCTTCGGCGTCGCGGCGGTTGAGGACGTGCACGCGGCCGTGATGCGGCCCAAGCCCCATCAGGTACGCGGCGACCTCCCCGGGGTCCGGGCTGGCCACGGTGGCGACCAGGCTGCCCCGCCCCCGGGCGGCGAGGGCGATGGCCTCGTCCCGGTCCCGGTACGGGATGAGGGTGGCCACCGGGCCGAAGGGCTCGACCTCGTGGACCGCCGCCACCCCGCCCTCGGCGACGAGCAGCAGGGGCGGGAAGAAGGCGCCGTCGTCACGGCCAGGGTGGCGCCAGGCCACGCGCGCCCCGTCCTTCAAGAGGGCATCCACCGCGGCCTGGACCTCGCGCTTTTGCTCGACCGAGACCAGCGGGCCGAGGGTCGTCCCCTGATCCCGGGGATCGCCGAGCACCTGCGCGGCGAGGCGTCCGGCGATGGCGTCGCGAACGGCCCCGAGCGCCTCGGCGGGGACCAGGACGCGGCGCACCGCGGTGCAGCGCTGCCCGGCCTTGATCGTGAGCTCCTCGGCAACCATCTCCGCGAAGGCCGCCTTCTCCGGCTCACCGGCGGCCTCTCCCAGGATGGCCGCGTTCAAGGAGTCGGTCTCGGCGTTGAAGCGCGCGCCCCCTTGGTGAAAGGCGGGGTGGGCGGCGAGCTTTAATGCGGTGGCCCGGGACCCGGTAAAGTAGACGCTGTCGCGGTGGTCCAACGCGTCGAACGCGTCCTCCAGCCCGCCGACGACGAGCTGCAGGCTCCCCTCGGGCAAGAGTCCGCTGGCCAGCATCGCCCGGACCAGGGCCACCGCGACGTGCGCCGTCGGGGTGGCCGGCTTGGCCAGGGTCGGCACCCCGGCGAGGAAGGCCGGGGCGAACTTCTCCAAGAGGCCCCAGACGGGGAAGTTGAAGGCGTTGATCTGCAGGGTGATCCCTTGTTTGGGGACCAGGACGTGACGCCCCAGGAAACGGCCGTCCCGGGAAAGGGGCAGGAAGGCCTCCTCCGGCCAGAGGTTGCCCTCGGGGAGCCTGCGGGCCTGGCGGGCATAGGAAAAGAGCACGCCGATGCCCCCGTCGACGTCGTACCAGGCGTCCTTGGCGGTGGCTCCGGTGGTGGCCGAAAGCGCGTAGAGCGCGTCCTTCTTCTCCGAAAGGTAGCGCGCGAGGTCTTTGAGACGACGGCCGCGCTCGGCGAACCCCAGCTCGCCGAGCGCCGCCCCGCCGACCTCCCGCCCCCAGGCCACGGCCTCCTTCACCGGCAGGCCCCGGCTCGAGGCCCGGGCCAGGACCTCGCCGCTCAGCGGATCGCGGATCTTTCGCCCTTCCCCTTGGCCGCGCATCCAGCGGCCCATCACATAGCTTTCCAAAACCTCCATGCGCACCTCGCTAAAACGGCGGCTCGTCCTCGAAGTTCGGGATACGCCGCGCGCGAAACGATGCCAGGCCTTCCTCGAGGTCAGGACCGGAGAACCCCAAAAACTCGAGCGCCAACGAGACGTCGAAGACCGGAAGCCCCATGCGCAACCAGCCGTGCAGGGCGTGCTTGGTCCAGGCCAGGGCGGTGGGGCTGCCCCGGGCCAGACGGACGGCGATCCGGCGGGCCTCGTCGAGGACCGCATCGTCGGGCACGGCCCGGGCCACCAGCCCCAGGCGCGCGGCCTCCCGGCCGGTCAGGGGCTCGTTGAGGAGGAGGTGGTACTTGGCCCGGGCCAGGCCCACCAGCCAGGGCCAAAGCAACGCGGCGTGATCGCCGGCGGCCACCCCGAGCCGCACGTGGGCGTCGATCAACACCGCCTCCTCGCCGACGACCGCGATGTCCGCGAGCAGCGCCGCGGCCAGCCCGGCCCCGGCGGCCGCCCCCCGGACCGCGGCCACCACCGGCTTCGAAAAGTCCAGCATCCCGACCACGAGGTCCCGGGCCTCCTTCCAGACCCGGGCGCGCACCCGCCAGTCGGCGGCCATCGCCTCCACCAGGGCGTGGTCGCCGCCGGCGGAGAAATCCTCGCCCGCCCCGCGCAAGAGCACGGCGCGCACGTCCGACCGGTCCTCGAGGTCGCGCCAGATCCGGGCCAGGGCGCGGTGCCCCTCGGCGCCGAGGGCGTTCTTCTTGCCCCCGACGAGCACCACCTCCAGGACCCCCTCCCGGGGGCCCTCCAAGCGCAACGGCGGCTCGTCCACCTCAGACCACCTTGAAGATCTCAAAGGGCTGGCGGCAGTCGTTGCAGTAGCCGAGCGCCCGGCAGGCGGTGGGGCCGAAGCGGTTGATCAAGGTGGTGGCCTGGGAGCCGCAGTACGGGCAGGCCGCGGGGGCCTCCTTTTGGACCTCCTCGCCGAGGTCCTCGGGCAGGGCGAACCCCGCCAGGGAGAGCATGCGCTTTCCGGTCTCGGTCAAGCGCGAGGGATCCCAGGGCCGGGTGTGATCGAGCTTCACCTCCACCGGACCGAACTCCGAGAGCCGTTCCTCGATGTCCCGCTTCATGCGATCCACCGCCGGGCAGCCGAGGAAGGTGGGGGTGAAGTGGACGACGATCCGGTCGCCGACCTCGACCTCCCGGATCACCCCCAGGTCGACCAGGGAGAGGAGGGGGATCTCGGGATCGGTCAGCTCCCCCAGCGCCTCCCAGATCTTGGCCTCGTCCACCCCGGTCCTCACCACGCCCCCTCCGGCTCGATGCGCCGCACCATCGTCATCTCCTCGTAGAGCTCGTCCCAGCCCGGGCCGTGCTGGCCTTGCCGACCCCCGTAACGGGGGGCCACGTCCAGCCGCCAGGCCCCGCCGGTCCGCTCCCCGGGAAAGGGCAGCGCGTGGGCCTCGAAGTAGGGGTAGACCCGCGCCAGCCAGGCGTCGCGCAGCGCGGGGGTGGGCCTGGCCAGGAGCCCCGCCTCGACCAGGGCCGCCTCGCCGGGAACCGGCTCGAACAGGCCCAGCAGATCGGGCCAGATCGCTTGGAGCGCGGCCTCCAGGCGCGTCCGGGCGTCGACCGAGCCCTCGGCCAGCGTCCGCCACCAGGCCTCGCCGTGGCGGACGTGATAGCGCTCCTCGCGGCGAATCTTCTCGGCGGCCCCGGCGAGCTCGGGATCGGCCGAGGCCAGGAGCCCCTCGATGCGAAGCTCGTCGAACAGGTCGTAGAGAAACCTGCGGGCCACCGCCTTGGCCCAGTCCCCGCCCCCCTGATGCTGGCCCTTGGGGTCGTACTTGGGGGTGGTGCGGTCCTCGAGCAACCGGGCGTGGTAGTAGGCGTCCTTGGGTCGCAAGAGCGCCAGGTGGTCGGGGTCCTGGTCCAAAAGCGCCCCCGCCAGGGTGTAGAAGACCCGGGCGTGGCCGATCTCGTCCTGGGCCATCGAGGAAAAGGCCACGTCCTCCTCGATCACCGGCGCGACCCCGGTCCACTCGGAATCGCGGTAACCGATGACGATCTCGTCGTCGGCCAGGGTCAGCAGGTAACGGGCCAGGGCGGACTTCAGCTCAGGACTCATCGAAGACCTCCTGGGCGAGCGTTTCGAACATGGACTTGATCTGGCGGCGCTTTTCGACGGTCACCCGATAGGCGATGCCCATGCGATAGGTCCGGTCGATCGGGGGCTGGAGGTAGTCGAGGTCGGTCACCTCGACGACCTCCTCGCGGGGCACCACCCAAAGGCGGTAGGCCTCGTAGCGCCGGGAGTAGATGTCACGGGCGTACTCCACCGCCCGGTCGCGGTCGGGGGCCACGACCGAGCCCACGTGCACCATCGGCTCGCCTTCTTGCTCCTGGCGGAAGACTTCCCAGACGTGCACGGCCACCCCCTAGGCGGCCTGGGCCTTCTCGCCCAGGATGGCCCGGCGCACCCAGGCGGTCTCCTCGTAGGACAGGCGCCTAAACCCCAGGCGCTCCTTGGAGGCCGGTCCGTTGCCGGTCACCACCTGATAGAGCTTGTCCCAGTCGGGTTCGGTGTACTGCCAGCGGCCGGTCTTCTCGTCGAAGCGCAGCTTGGGGTCGGGGATCTTCAACCCGATCTCGCGGATCTTGCGCACGTAGGTGGAGAGGAACTCCTGCCGCAGCTGCTCGTTGGGCTTGGTCTTGATCCCCCAGGCGAGGTCCTTGTCCTTCTCCGGCGGGGTGGGCGGGCCGTGGAACATCATCAGCGGCTCCCACCAGCGCTCCAGCGCCTCCTGCATCAGCCGCTTTTGCTTTTCCGTGCCCATCATCGCGGTGAGCACGATGTCCTCGCCGTGCTTGAGGTGGAAGGCCTCCTCCCAGCAAATCCGGCGCATGGTGCGCCCGTAGGGGGCGTACGACGAGCGCTGCAGCGCCCCCTGGCTGATCACCGCGGCGCCGTCCACCAGCCAGGCGATGATGCCGACGTCCCCCCAGGAGTAGGTGGGGTAGTGGAAGACGTTGTGGAACTTGGTGCGGCCGTTGATCAGGTCATCGAAGATCTGCTCCCGGGGCTTGCCCAGGTCCTCGACCAAGCGGTAGAGCAGCTGGGCGTGCCCCACCTCGTCCTGGATCTTGGCGGTGACCGCGAGCTTGCGGTGCAGGCTGGGGGCACGCAGGATCCAGTCGCGCTCGGGGAGCGCCCCCATCAGCTCGGAGTTGGCGTGCATCTCGATGAACTTGATCAGCCGCTTGCGGTACGCGTCGGGCATCCAGTCGGTGGCCTCGACCCGGTGCCCCTCCGCCAGCCGTTTTTTGAAGGCCTCTACCCGTTCCTCGTAGGTCATGACTCCCTCCCTTTCCTAAAGCTCTTCCCAGTACTCGAGCTCCACCCCTTCCGGGTCCACGTACTGCTCGAAGACCCGCCGGATCGCCTCGTGCACCGTGGCGTCCTTGTAAAACTGCCAGAGCATCTCCATGTCCTCGGCCCGGTAGATCAGCTTGACCCGCCTGGGATCGGTCAGCGAGCGCAGGACCCGGTTCTCCGAGGTCGGCGAAACCCCGTACTCCTGGGCGATGCCGTCCAGGGTCGAAAGCGACTTGTAGGCCTTGGCGAAGCGCGAGGCGCTCGCCCCCGGCTTGAGCGGCAGGGTCTCCACGACCGTGTAGCGGTAGCTCATTCGATCTCACCTCCCAACGCCCCCATCGCCATGCGGCAAAAGCCCCTGGCCAGGTCCCGGGGGCCAAGCCGTCCCTCGGGGCGGTACCACTGGTAGGTCCAGTTCAACGCCCCCAGCAGGAACCGCGCCGCGAGGGCCGGGTCCTCGACGCGAAACGCCCCGCTCCGCACCCCCTCCTCGATCAGGGCGCGGAGCTCGGCCTCGTAGCGGTCCCGGAGCGCCCGCACCCGCTCCCGGTAGGGCTCGGAGAGGAACTTCCACTCGTGGAAGAACACCGTCGCGAAGGGCAGCTCCTCGACGATGACCGCGAGGTGACCGCGGACGAAGGCGCAAAGCCGGGTCTTGGCGTCCCCTTCGGGGAGGCCCTCGATGACCGCCTTGAACCGCTGGGCGGCCCGTTCGACGATCGCGAAGAGGACCTCCTCCTTGGAGTCGATGTGGGCGTAGAGGCTGCCCCCCTGGAGCGCGAGCTGGCGCGCGATTTCGCGCACGCTGGTGGCGTGGTAGCCGCGCTCGGAGAAGAGGCGCCCGGCGGTGTCCAAGATCTCTTCCTTGCGACCCATGTACCCGGATACTAACGAACGTTTGTTAGTCCACGCCACGACGCCGATCACAGTTCCCTACACCCCCTTAAACCGCGCGGCCCGGCGCTCCCTGAACGCGGTGAGGCCCTCGAGGTGGTCCTCGGTCTGCCCGGCGGCGGCCTGGCTCGCGGCCTCGAAGGCCAGGGCCTCGCTGAGGCTGGCCTCGAGGTTCTGCCAGAGCGCGCGCTTGGTCAGCGCCAAGGCCCGGGTGGGCCCCTCCGCCAGCTCGGCGGCGAAGGCCCGGGCCCGTTCCGCGAAGGCCTCGTCAGGAAAGACCTCGCTGACGAGCCCCGAGGCCCGCGCCTCGTCGGCCCCGATCCGGGGCGAGCGCAGACACCAGTCCAGGGCCCGTGCCATGCCCACCAGCCGGGGCAGGAAAAAGCTCATCCCGGCGTCCGGGACCAGCCCGATCCGGGCAAAGGCGGGGGTGAAAAAGGCGGACGCGGCCATCACCCGGAGGTCGCAGGCCAGCGCCAGGCTCATGCCGGCCCCCGCGGCCACCCCGTTCACCGCGGCCACGGTGGGCTTGTCCAGACGGGCCAGCGCCTCGATGACCGGGATGTAGTCGGCGAGCACCCGGCGGTAGTCGCGGTCCTCGGGGACCGCCTCGAGGTCCTGCCCGGCGCTGAACGCCCGCCCCTCCCCGGTCAGCATCACCGCCCGGACGTCGCGATCGCGCCGCGCGCGGCGCAAGGCCTCAGCGAGCGCGCCCAGCAGCTCGGGGTTTAGGGCATTGAGCCGATCGGACCGCCGAAGGGTCAGCACCAGCAACCCGTCTTGACGTGTCGTTTCTAGCACCGCTACCTCCCCTCAAAGCGCGGGGGGCGCTTTTCCAAGAACGCGCGCACCCCCTCCCGGGCGTCCTGGCTCTCGAAGAGCACCAGGAAGCCGCGCTGCTCGTAGGCGATGCCCGCCTCGAGGAAGGTCTCCTCCGCCTTCCGCACCGCGTCCTTGATCAGCCGTACCGCTAGCGGCGGACGCGCGGCGATCGCTTTCGCCATCCGCAAGGCCTCGTCCAGGCAGGCCTCGGGTGGCACCACCCGGTTGACCAGCCCGAAGCGCCTGGCCTCCACCGCGGAAAGCCGCTCGAGGTCCAGCAGCACCGCCATCGCCCGTGCCCGCCCGAGCTGGCGCGCCAGCCGCTGGGTGCCCCCGGCCCCCGGCATCAGGCCCAGGTTGACCTCCGGCTGACCGAAGACCGCGTCGGTGCCGGCGACGACCAGGTCGGCGCACTGCACCAGCTCGAAGCCACCCCCCAGGGCATACCCCCTGACCGCGGCCAGGAGCACCTTGGGGAACGCGCGGATCCGCGCCCAGGCCCGGGCCCGGGGCCCGTTCAAGAGGTCCACCGCGGACCGGCCTTGGAAGGCCTCGAGGTCCGCTCCCGCGGCGAAGGCCCGCTCGTTCCCGGTGATGACCGCGACCCGCAGCGACGCGTCCGCCGCGATCCGGTCGAGGGCCTCGGCGAGGGCCTCGAGGAGCGCGTCGGAGAGGGCGTTGAGCCGCTCCGGCCGGTTGAGCTCGAGGAGCGCCACCCCGGGGTGCGGGGTGCTAAGGCGTATCGGCGCCACCGCGCACCTCCAAAACGCGGCGCCGCTCCGCCTCGAAGCGGGCGGCGATCTTCTCTTTGGGCAGGACGACCTGGGTGGTCTTCCCTTCGCCGATGCGGTCACCGAGGGCGTTCTCCACGACGCAGTCGGCGTAGACGCGGTTGCCCTCGGTGCGGACGTGCCGGGCCACGACGCGAAGGGGCATGCCCACCGGGGCCGGGGCCAGGTGACGGGCCGAGACCTCGTAGCCGATCCCGTCCTCCCCGGGCTCGAGAAAGGGAAGGATGAGCTTCCGCGAGGCGAGCTCCATGTGCTTGACCATCCAATAGGTGGCGTAGACCGGGTGAACCCGGCCCAGCTCCTCGAAGTCCACGGTCATCGCCTCGGTGACGACGGTCTCGAAGGTGGCCCGATGACCCACGGGAATCGGCCTCATGCGCTGAGGTTCCTCTCGTCGACGACGCGCCGCAGCTTGCCTCCGGCGCTGCGCGGGACCTCCCCGGGGGCCAGGAGCTCGACGCGCATCGTGACGCCGATCGTGTCCTTGATCTTCTGCCGGATCTTGTCCCTTAGGCCGCGCAGGAAATGATCCGCCTCGACGATCTCGTCGTGCAGCACCTCGTGGCTGATCTCGCGGAAGACCGGCTCGGTCAGCTCGACCCGGAGAACGGCCTCGTCAAGGGTCCCCTCCCGGCGCACGACCAGCTGGTAGTGCGGGGCGACCTCGGGGATCAACTCCAGCACCGCCTCGATCTGGGTGGGATAGACGTTGACCCCGCGAATGATCAGCATGTCGTCGGTGCGCCCCTTGATCGGCCCCATGCGCGCGTGGGTGCGCCCGCAGACACAGGGCTCGTAGGTCAGGTAGGTGATGTCCCCGGTCCAGTAACGCAACAGCGGCAGGGCTTCCTTGGTCAGGGTGGTCAGCACCAAGACCCCTTCCTCCCCTTCGGGCAGGGGTTCCCCGGTCTCCGGATGCACCACCTCGGGCAGGAAGTGGTCCTCCCAGATGTGGCTGCCGGCCTGCCCCTCGTAGCACTCCTGGCTCACTCCGGGGCCGATGATCTCGGAGAGGCCGTAGATGTTCATGGCCTTGACCCCGAGCCCGGCCTCGATGTCCTTGCGAATCGCCTCGGTCCAGGGCTCCGCGCCGGGAATCGCGAGCTTCAAGGAGATCGCTTCCGGAGCGATGCCCCGCTTGCGAAACTCCTCGGCCAGGGTCTGCAGGTAGGAGGGGGTGGCGGTGATCACGTCCGGCTTGAAGTCCAAAATGAGCGTGATCTGGCGCTCGGTCATCCCCCCGGAGACCGGCACCACGGTCATGCCGAGCCGCTCCCCACCGTAATGGACCCCCAGGCCGCCGGTGAACAGCCCGTAGCCGTAGGCGTTGTGCAGCATCATTCCCGGACGGGCCCCGGCCGCGGCCAGGGAACGGGCGTTGACCTCGGCGAAGACCCCGATGTCCTTGCGGGTGTAGCCGACGACGGTGGGCTTGCCGGTGGTCCCCGAAGAAGCGTGGACGCGCACGACCTGCTCCCGGGGCACCGCGAAGAGCCCGAAGGGGTAGTGGTCGCGCAGGTCCTGCTTGCGGGTGAAGGGGAGCTCGGAGAGCGCCTCAAGCCCCCCGAAGGCCTCGGGCCGGATCCCGGCCTGGTCCAGGCGCTCGCGGTAGAACGGCACCCGTTCGTAGACATAGGCCACCACGTGCTTGAGTCGCTGATCCTGCAAGGCCTGGAGCTGGTTTCTGGGCATGGTTTCGATTTCCGGCTGGTACATCGTTCACCTCCTCACGCCACGCGCTCGACCACCATCGCGATGCCCTGCCCGACCCCGATGCACATCGTGGCCAGGCCGAAAGTGGCCTCCCGCCGGCGCATCTCGTGGAGCAGGGTGGTGAGGATCCGCGCCCCCGAACAGCCGAGCGGGTGGCCGAGCGCGATCGCGCCGCCGTTGGGGTTCAAGCGGGGGTCCTCGGGGTCGAGCCCCCATGCCTTAAGCACCGAAAGGGCCTGGGCCGCGAAGGCCTCGTTGAGCTCGATCAGGTCGAGGTCGTCGAGGGTGAGCCCGGCCCGCTTGAGGGCCTTCTCCGTGGCCGGGACCGGGCCGATGCCCATGATCCGCGGCGGCACCCCGGCCACCGCCATGCTCCGGACCCGGGCCAGGGGGCGAAGGCCGTGGAGCCGGGCGTACTCGGCGCTGGTCACCAGCAGCGCCGCCGCGCCGTCGTTGAGGGAGGAGCTGTTGCCAGCGGTCACCGTGCCCCCCTCGCGAAAGGCCGGGCGCAAGCGAGCCAGCTTCTCCAGGCTGGTGTCGCGGCGCGGCCCCTCGTCGACCTCTACCCGGTACTGCCGTTTTCGGGTGGTGACCTCGATGGGCACGATCTCGTCGGCAAAGCGCCCGGCGTCGATCGCGGCCACCGCCTTCTGATGGGAGCGCAGGGCGAAGCGGTCCTGGGCCTCGCGGGGGATCCGGTACATCTCGGCCAGGTTTTCCGCCGTCTCCCCCATCGACTCGGTGCCGTAGCGCTCGGCCATCTTGGGGTTCACGAAGCGCCAGCCGAGCGCGGTGTCGTACATCACCGCGTTGCCCCGGGCGTAGCCGGTCTCGGGCTTGGGCACCGCCCAGGGGGCGCGGCTCATCGACTCCACCCCGCCCCCGATGTAGACCTCGGCCTCGCCGAGCATCACCGCCCGCGCGGCCTGGGCCACGGCGTCGAGCCCGGAACCACAGAGGCGGTTCACCGTGACCCCGGCGACCTCCACCGGGAAGTCCGCGAGGAGCAGGCTCATCCGGGCCACGTTGCGGTTGTCCTCCCCCGCTTGGTTGGCGCAGCCCAGGTAGACGTCCTCGACCTCGCCCTTGGGCACGCCGCTCTCCGCCATCAGGGCCTCGAGCACCCGCGCCGCCAGGTCGTCCGGGCGCACCGGGGCCAGCGCCCCCGCGTAGCGCCCGATGGGGCTTCGCTTCGCCGCGACGATCCACGCTTCCCTCATGCTTCCTCCAGGTGAAAGACGGTTCCCGTAAAGTGCGCCACCGAGCGGTCCTCCACGCTCAACGCGACGCTGTAGGTGGCGGTGCGCCGGCCCCGGTGAAGGGGCCGGGCCAGGGCCACGACGACCTCGCCGGCCCGCACCGGACGGAAGTAGTCCATGCGGGTGGAGAGGGCCACCGCCTTGACCTCGAGGTTGGAGATCAGGGCGAAGGCGGCGTCGGCCAGGGCGTAGAGGACCCCGCCGTGGGCGGTGCCGTGCAGATTGAGATGGGGCCGGTCCACCTTCAGGCGCAACCGGGTCGCGGCCGCGTCCAGGGCCTCGACCTCGATCCCCAGGGTCTGCATCAAAGGATCCCTCAAGGCGTCCCCTCCTTGGCCCCCCCGAGGTAGTGCTCGAGCACCCGGGGGTCATCGGCCAGGGCGTCCGCGGGGCCCTCGAGCACCACGCGCCCCGCCTCCAGGACGTAGCCGCGATCGGCGAGGGCCAGCGCCGCCCGGGCGTTTTGCTCGACCACGAGAAGGGTCGTCCCGGCCTCCTTGAGCCGGGCCAGGGTGCGGAAGATCTCCTGCACGATCAGCGGCGCCAGGCCCAAGGAAGGCTCGTCGAGCAAGAGGAGCCGGGGCTTGGCCATCAGCGCCCGCCCGATCGCCAGCATCTGCTGCTCGCCCCCGGACATCGTGGCGGCGAGCTGGTGACGGCGCTCGGCGAGCCGGGGAAAGAGTGCGTAGACGCGCTCGAGGTCCGCCTCGAGGTCGCGCTCCCCGCGCTTGTAGCGAAGAAAGGCCCCCAACCGGAGGTTGTCCTCGACGGTCATCGAGCCGAAGAGGTGCCGTTGTTCGTGCACCAGGACGAGCCCCCGGGCGACCCGCGCCTCCGGCTCCAACCGGTCCAGCGACGCCCCCGCGTAGCGCACCGTGCCCCGGCCGTTCACCAAGCCCATCAACGCCAACAGGGTGCTGGTCTTGCCCGCGCCGTTGGGGCCGATCAGGGTCACCGCCTCCCCCTCGCGCACCTCGAGGCTGAGGCCGTCGACCGCCACCGCCGCACCGTAGCGGACCTCCAGGTCCCGGACCTCGAGGATCACGCCGCCCCTCCCAGGTAGGCCTCGATCACCGCGGGATGGCGCCGGACCTCGTCGGGCGTCCCCTCGGCGATCTTCTCCCCGTAGTGCATGACCACCACGCGGTCCACCAGGTGCATCACCAGGTCCATGTCGTGGTCCACGATCAGGATGGTGATGCCGGCCTCGCGCAGGGAACGGATCAGGGCCGCCAGGGCCCGCTTCTCCCCGGCCCTGAGCCCCGCCGCGGGCTCGTCGAGCAACAGCATCACCGGGGCCGCGGCCAGCGCCCGGGCGACCTCGAGCTGGCGCTGCTGGCCCAGGCTGAGGGCCGAGGCCTTCTCGAAGGCCAACCCGCCCAGCCCCACGCGCTCCAGGGCCAGGAACGCCTCGCGCTGGGCGCGCGCCTCCTCCGCCCGGTCCAGCCCCAGGATCGAGGCCGGTAGGCTGGCCCTCGTCCGCGGATAGGTGCCGAGGAGCGCGTTCTCCAGCACCGTCATCTCGGGAAACAGATGGGGGTGCTGGAAGGTGCGCACGAGCCCCAGGCGCACCGTCTCGAAGGGATAGCGGCCGGTAATCTCCTGGCCCAGGAAGCGCACCGTTCCGGCATCGGGACGCAGCACCCCGGCGATCAGGTTGAAGAGCGTGGACTTCCCGGCGCCGTTGGGACCGATCAGCCCGACGATCTCCCCGGAGCGCACCTCGAAGCTGATGCGGTTGACGGCGAGCAGCCCGCCGAAGGCCTTGGTCAGCCCCTCGACGCGCAGCATCTCGGGCGCGAGGGGGGGTTGGCGAGGCGCCAGGCCCGGGCCTTCGGGGGGGCGGGGCCGGACGCGGGGGAGGCGGGCCTCGATCCAGGGCCAGAGGCCCTTGGGGGCGAGGTGCAGGATCGCGACCAGCAGGAGCCCGTAGACGATGATCTCGTAGTTGCCGCTCTTGCCCAGGAGCAGCGGCACCAGGTCCTTGAGCCACTGCTCCAGCCCGGTGAGCAGCGCGGCCCCGAGGAAGGCCCCGGGGAGGGACTGCACGCCGCCGACGACGGCCATGATCAGGTAGAAGATCGAGGCCTCGAGGGAGAACGGGCTGGGGTTCACGAAGCGGATGAAGTGCACGTAGAGCCACCCCGCGAGGCCGGCCCCGAGCGCGGCCAGGACGAAGACCCAGAGCTTCAACACCGGCGGTCTGGCCCCGAAGCTAGCGGCGGCCACCGCGTCCCCGCGCAGCGCGCGCACCATGCGTCCGTGCCGGCTGCGCACCAGCTTCCAAAGGCCAAGGGCGTAGAGCCCCACCAGCCCCCAGGCCAGGTAGGCGTAGTGGCGGGGGTCGCGGAGCTCGAGCCCACCCAGGCTAACCGCGGGCAGGTCGGACAGCCCGGTGCGCCCCCCGGTCAGCGCCACCCAGGAACCCATGACGATGTAGATCGCGACCTGCCAGGCGATCGTCGCCAGGGGGAGGTAGTGGCCCTTCAGCCGAACCGTGAGCGCCCCCAGCCCCAGGGCGAAGACCAGGGTGACCGCGAGCCCGGCGACCAGGCCCAGCCAGGGGGAGGCCCCAAAGCGCACCGCGAGGATCGCGCTGGTGTACCCGGCGACCCCCATGAACGCCGCCTGACCGAAGCTGGTCAGCCCCGCGAGCCCGGTGAGCAGGTAGAGCCCGACCACCACCAGGCTCGAGATCGCGGTGAAGACCAAAAGGGTCTGATAGAAGGGGGGCAGCACCCAGGGCAGCACCAACAGGAGGAGGAACCAGATCGCGCGCCTCATTCCTCTTCCTCCACTTCCCGGGCGACCAGGCTGCGCCAGGCCAGCACCGGCAAGAGCAAGACGAAGACGATGGCCTCCTTGTAGGCGCTGGCGTAGAAGGAGCTAAAGGACTCCATCAAGCCCACGAACACCCCGCCGAGCACCGCCAGGGGGTAGTTCACCAGCCCGCCGACGATGGCCGCGACGAAGCCCTTGAGCCCCAGCAAGAACCCCATGTCGTAGCCGGCGTTAGAGAGCGGCGCGGTCAGGAGGCCGGCGAGCGCGCCGATCGCGGTGGCGAGCAAGAAGGCCACGCGCCCGGCCTCGCGCACGCTGATGCCGCTCAGCCTGGCCCCGACGCGGTCGACCGCCGCGGCGCGCAACGCCTTTCCGAAGAGCGAGCGGGAAAAGAACAGGAAGAGGGCGCTGGCGACGACCGCACAGGCCGCGACCACGACCAGCCCCTGCCCGGGCACGGGGACGCCAAAGAGCGCCACCTCGCCGGACCAGAGCGCGGGGGTGGCGAACTGTTCGGGACCGAAGAAGGCCAGCCCCAGGCCCTTGTAGGCGAAGTGCAGGCCGACCGCCAGAATCAGGTAAAGGAGCACCGACCCCTGGGGCAGGGGCTCGAAAAAGAGGCGGAAGGTGGCCGGCCCCAGGGGCAGCACCACGAGCAGGGCCACCGGCCAGGCCAGCGCCGGCACCCGAGCCCCCAAAACGCCCAGCAACCCCACGGCCAGGGCGGCCAGCAACAGCCGGAGCGCCCCCCGGCCGCGGCGGCGGTCGAGCCAGGCCCAAACCGCCAAGAGCAGGCTGGAGAGGGCCACGGTGCCGGGCACGTGGCCCTCCAGCAGGAGCGCCTGGGTCAGGGGGGCATAGACCACCCATTCGCCCATGGGGATGAGGATGACCCGGGTCACCGCGAAGACCAGGACCAGGCTCAGGGCCACCAGGGCGTACAAGGCCCCGCCGATCAAGCCGTCGCTGAGAAGAAAACCGAAGATGAGGGGATCCATGCCCCACCCGCGCGTCAGCGGAAGGTGCGCTCCAGCACCCAGTTGCCGTCCTTCACCCGGACGATGACCGCGGCGTCCTCGAACGACAGCCCGAGATGGTCCTCGGGGCTCATGTTGAACACGCCGTGGGTGCCCACGACCCCGCGGGTGGCCTCGATCTCGTCGCGAAGGGCCTTGCGGAAGGCGGCGAGGTCGTCCGGACTGGCCTTCTTAAGCGCCCGCGCGATCGCGCCCTTGGCGATCTTCCAGGCATCGTAGGCATGCCCCCCGAAGGTCGAGTAGCTGCCCAGGCCGTAGGCCGCCTCGTAGGCCACGATGTAGGAGAGCGCGACCGGCTTGGAGGGGAAGGCGTCCGGGAGCTGCGACGCGACCAGGATGGGGCCCGCGGGCAGGAGGGTGTTCTCCACGTAGCGCCCGCCGACCTTGAGGAAGGCCGGGTTGGCCACCCCGTGGGTCTGGTAGATCTGACCCTTGTACCCTTTCTCCACCAGGGTGCGCTGCGGCAGCACCGCCGGGGTCCCGGCCGCGCCGATCAGCACCGCGTCCGGGCGGCGGGAGATGAGCTTCAAAACCTGCCCGGTCACCGAGGTGTCCTTGGGGGAGTAGCGCTCGCTGGCCACGATCCGGATCCCCGCGGCCTTGGCCGCCTTCTCGAACTCACGCGCCCAGCCCTCGCCGTAAGCGGTGTTGAAGCCGAGGTACGCGGCGGTCTTGATGCCCCGGGCGACCATGTCCGAGACCACCGCCTTGGCCATCAGCTCGTCGGTTTGCGGGGTCTTGAAGACCCAGTACCGCTTGTCGTCAACCGGGTAGATGATCGCCTTGGCCGCGGCCAGCGAGATGAACGGCACCTTGGCCTCGGCCACCGCGTCGATCATCGCTAGCGAGTTGGGGCTCGTGGTGCCGCCGATGATCAGGTGCACGCGGTCTTCCTCGATCAGCTTCTTGGTGTTCTTGACCGCCGCGGTGGGGTCGGTGCCGTCGTCGAGGATGAAGAACTTGACCGTCGTGCCCTCGGGGAACCCCAGGAGCTTGCCTTGTTCGATCAAGAGCAGGGTGTTCTTCTCGGGGATGCCCAGCGAGGCCGCGGGACCCGTCGTCGAGAGGGTCACCCCGACGCGCACCTCGACCTGGGCCAGCCCCAGGGCCAAGACCAACCATCCCAAGATCACCCACCAACCTTTTCGCATCTCCCTCACCTCCTAAACACCGACCGCTGCCCGTCGTCGCAGCAGCGGATCCGGCCGATACCGTTCCTCGCCGAGTTCCTGGAAGAGGCCCTCGAGCCCGGCGAGCAAAGAAGGAAGCCCCAGGTGCCCTGCCCACGCCAGGGGCCCCCGGGGGTAGCGGGTGCCGAGGACGAGCGCCCGATCCAGCGTCTTGGCCTCGGCCAACCCCTCGCGCAGCGCGCTGTGCGCCTCGTTGACCAGCATGGCCAGGATGCGAAACCCCACGCCCCCCGGCTGGTCCGGGATCACCCGCGGGGTCAGCCCCAGGGAGGCCGCGAAAGCCTCGACCCAGTCCGGCACCTCCCCGCCCTCGGGGGCCATGAGCTCGATCGGAGCGCCGGACGCAAGCGGCGGGACCAAGCTGACGCCATAGACCTCACCGGCCTCGGGATAACACGGAACCGCCCGCGAGGCCGAGTGCCCCCAGACCAGGGTCAGGACCGGAAGGCCCGGGGGCGCCTCGCGGGGGTAGGCCTTCTCCTTTAGGGGTATTCGGAGGTCGAGGATCACCCGCGCCGCCTCGGGCCCGACCCGCTCCAGCTTCGGCGCCAGCGCCGCGGCGACCGGCCCCGCTCCCAGGACCAGGGCCGGCAGAGGGCGTGGCGCGACCTCGGCTTTCGCTTCTTCCGCCCTGGGGTAGACGTAAAACCCCCGACCCGTCTTCTGTCCCAGCCAGCCCGCGTTGACCCGCTCCGCCTGGAGCCAGTGCGGCCGGTAGCGGGGGAGGTGGAAGGTCTGCTCCCAGACGCTCTTGGTGGCGGCGAAGTTGACGTCGATCCCGATGAAGTCCATCAGCTCGAAGGGGCCCATGGGGAACCCCAGCCCGCGCATGATGCGGTCGATCTGTTCGAGGGGGACGCCGTCTCCAGCGAGGACCAGGGCCTCGCCATAGTAGGGGCGGGCCAGGCGGTTGACCAAGAACCCCGGCCGGTCCTTGGCCACCAGCGGCTCCTTGCCCAGCCGCCGGGCGAAGGCCAGGGTGCGCTCGAGCACCCCGGGCTCGGTCATCACCGTCGGGATGACCTCCACCAGGGGCATGCGGTGGGCGGGATTGAAAAAGTGAAGGCCGATGACCCGGCCCGGCCGCGGCACCGCCCGGGCGATCGCGGTCACCGAAAGGGTCGAGGTGTTCGTGGCCAACACCGCCTCCGCGTTGGCCTCGCCCAGCTCGGCGAAGACCCGCTGCTTGAGGGCCAACTCCTCGGGGACCGCCTCGATCACCCAGGTCGCGTCGGCCAGGTCGAAAAGCCCCTCGACCAGGTGAATCCGCGCGAGCACCGCCTCCGGGGCCTCGTGCAGGCGACCCCGGTCCCGGGCCCGCTCAAGCGAGGCGGCGATGGCGCGTTTGGCCTTGTCCAGGGCCTCGCGATGGGGGTCGTGGAGCTTGACCTCAAACCCCGCGAGCGCTGCCGCCTGGGCGATGCCCCGGCCCATGGTGCCCGCCCCGACCACGGCGACCGTTTCCCTCGCGCTCATATCACGTGCTCCGGAATCCCCTCCAGCTCGGGTTTCGTCGTGGGCATGACGCCGCCCTCGAACGCGGCCACCGGACTGCCTTCCAAGAACCAGCTCTTCGGCGTTTTGTGCCCCCAGAGCGTCTGCCTGCGGGGATCGTTGAGCTGCCAGCGGATGGGCTCCAGGTCGGGGTCGACGGTCAGGTAGTCGGAGGTGTAGAGCTCGATGCGGTGCCCGTCGGGATCCCGGAGGTAGAGGAACATCGCGTTGGAGATCCCGTGCCGCCCCGGGCCACGCTCGATGCGGTCCGTTTGCCGGGCGCCGGCCAGGATGTCCGCGGCGCGAATGATCGCCATGGGATCGGGCAGCCAGTAGGCGAAGTGATGCAGCCGGGGCCCCTCCCCGTTGGTGAACGCCAGGTCGTGGACGTTGCCCTTGCGGTGCACCCAGGCCGCCCAGATCCGCCCCTCGTCGTCCTCGGTGTACTCGGTGAGGCGAAAGCCCAGCCCTTCCCGGTAGAACGCAAGCGTCGCCCCCACCCTCGGGGAGAAGACGTTGGCGTGATCGATGCGCAAAATCCCCGGTCCGCGGTAGCGGTGGTAGGCCTGCAAGAGCCGCTCGTGCTTGACGTCCCGGTGGTAGAAGAGCAGGGGGTAGCCAAAAGGGTCCTGGAGCCGCACCGCGCGGGGCCGCTCGAAGAGCTCGAGCTCCTTGGCGGGGAGGTCGCGGGCCTGCGCGAACGCCAGGACGCGGTCCAGGTCCGCCTCGGAGGCGACCTTGAAGCCGATCCACATCACCCCCGGCGTTGGCCCCTCCTTGAGGAGGAGGCTCCAGGCCCGCTCCTCGTAGCCCCTCAGGTAGAGCTCCCCCGGCCGCTCGGCCACCGGGACGAACCCCAAAAGGTCGACGTAGAAGGCCCGGGCGGCGGCGAGGTCCCGCACCCAAAGCCCCACCTGTCCGATCCGCACCACGTCCGGACGCATCGCTACCCCTCCCATCCCAAGAACCGCTGGATCTTTTCCTTGTAGGGTGCCTTGTCGTAGACCTCGTAGAGCGCCTGGTACATGCGCACCGGATCGCCGAAGAAAAAGCGCTCGTAAAGCTCCTGGCGGGCACCGAAGCTGGAAAGGGTCATGTCCCAGGCCAGGCGGAAGAGCTGCGCTTTCTGGCGCGCCTCCAGGTTGCGCCCCTGCATGTACTTGGCCATGGCCTCGGCCAGCGGGCCCTCGAAGTCGCGCTCGGAGGGAATCAGGATCATGCCCCCCGCCCCGATCTGCTGGATGATCTCGCGAAGCCTGGGGTAGAGCTTGGGGTAGAGGTTGCGCGCGCCGTCGAGCTTGGCCCGGCTGGGCACGAAGACCCCGTAGGCGTTGGCCGACCCCTCGACCTCGGCGGCCTGCCAGAACGCGCGCATGGCTTCGAGGTAGACGATGATCTCGGCGATCTTCTCGCGCACGTGGCCGAAGCGGTCCGCCCCGATGCCCTCGGCGATGAGGCTCGCCAGCCCCAAAAAGGCCTCGGTCTTCGCCACCTTGTGCACCACCACCTGATGGGCCATGTGGTGCAGCGCGCCGGTCTCGGCGTAGGCCCGGTTGGTGAGCTCCACCGAGCCCAGGATGAAGATCCGCTCCCAGGGAACCAAGACGTCGTCGAAGACGACCATCGCGTCCATCTCCTCGAAGCGCGAGGAGACCGGATGATCGAAGGTCGACCGGCCGGCCAGGGGCTCGCGGCAGACGAAGTGCAGGCCCGGGGTGTTGGTGGGCAGGGCGAAGGCCAAGGCGTAGCGCTCCGCCCCAGGCTCGCTCTTGAGCACCGTGGAGGGGAAGACCAGGATCTCGTCGGCGAGGGGGAAGGTGGCCAGCATCCGGGCCCCGCGGACGATGACCCCGTCCTTGGTCTCCCGCACCACCCCCACCGCGATGTAGGGGTCGGGCTGCTCGACGGTGCTCTTGGCGCGGTTGACCTGCGGGTTGGTCAGGGCGTGGGTCGTGCAAAGGTCGTTCTCCCGCACGAAGCGGTAGTACTCGCGCACGTTCTCGGCGAACCGGGGGTCCCCCTGGGCGAAGAAGTCGGCGGCCTGCGCATAGGCGGTGAGCGCCGCGTTGAGGTAGTCCGGGGTCCGCCCCATCAGCCCCAGCGTCTGATCCGCCCAGGCCTTGTAGGCCGCGGCGCGCTTCTTGAGGTCCTCGACCCCGTGGGCCTCCCGAAAGCTCATCCCCACCGGCTGACCGCTGTCCGGGGAAGGGTAGGTGAGCACCGACTGCCAGCGCGGATCGTGCTGCATGTCGTAAAGGGCAGCCATGGTGCGCACCACGCCAGCGAAGGCGGGGTGGGTGGTGGGGTCCTCGACCCGCTCCCCCTTGAGCCAGAGGTTGGGGGGCGCGGTCCTGAGCGCCTCGATGTAGGCTGCGCCGGTTCTCGCCATCAGTCTTCCTCCTTGCCGAACTTGGGAATCGGGTGCGGGCCCAGGGGCACCATGACGCTTTTCTCCTCGGTGTAGAAGGCAAAGCTGTGCTTCCCGCCCTCGCGACCGATCCCAGAGGCCTTCATCCCCCCGAACGGGGTGGGCAGGTGGCGGACGTTGTGGCTGTTCAGCCAGACCATCCCCGCCTCGATGGCCCGGGCCAGGCGGTGCGCGCGCTCGAGCGCCCGGGTCCAGACGTACGCGGCCAGGCCGTAGCGCACGCCGTTGGCGATCGCCACCGCCTCCGCCTCATCGCCAAAGGGCATCGTCACCAGGACCGGGCCAAAGACCTCTTCCTGCTCGATGCGCATGCCGGGCTCGGCCTCGATCACCGTGGGCGCGAAGTAGTTGCCCACCTCCCCCACCCGATGTCCGCCGGCGAGGACCCGTGCCCCCTCGGCCCTGGCCTCCTCGACGAAGGCCTGCACCCGCGCCAGGTGCTCGGGGTGGATCAGCGGCCCCACCTCGGCGTCCGGGTCCAGGGGATGGCCCACGCGCACCCGTTCCGCCCGCCGCACCACCCGCGCCACGAAGTCGTCGTACACCGAACGCTCGACCAGCAGCCGCGAGTTCGCGGTGCAGCGTTCGCCGTTGAGGCTGAAGATCTGGAAGATCACCCCGTCGAGCGCCCGGTCCAGGTCGGCATCCGCGAAGACCAGGGCCGGGCTCTTCCCCCCGAGCTCGAAGGAGTAGCGCTTCAAGGTGTCGGCGCCGGTCTTCATGATGATCTTTCCGGTGGTGGTCTCCCCGGTGAAGCTGATCAACTGCACCCCGGGATGGGCGACGAGGGCCGCGCCCGCCTCCTCGCCGAACCCCTGGACGATGTTCACCACGCCGGGGGGGAGATCGGCCTCGGCGAAGATCTTGGCCAAAAACCAGGCGGAAAGCGGCGACCACTCGGCGGGCTTCAAGACGCAGGTGTTGCCGCTGGCCAGGCAGGGGGCGAGCTTCCAGGTTTCGAGCATCAAGGGGGTGTTCCAGGGGGTGATCAGCCCAGCCACCCCCACCGGCTGACGGAAGGTGTAGTAGACGAAGCGGTCGTCGACCGGGTAGGTTTCGCCGTCGAAGGCCTCGGTGGCCTTTTCCGCGTAGTAGGCGAAGTTGGCCGCGGCCCGGGGGATCTGCCCTCCGCGAATGATCTTCAGCACCTGCCCGGTATCCAGGCACTCGATCACGCTGAGCTCGTCCGCGTACTTCTCGATCAGCTCGGCGACGCGCAGCAAATAGCGGCGGCGGTCCTTGGCCGAGAGCCGCGGCCAGGGCCCCTCGTCGAAGGCCCGCCGGGCCGCCCGGACCGCGGCCTCCACGTCCTCGGCCCGACCCCGGGCCACGCGGGCCAGCACCTTGTTCTCGGCAGGGTCCAGGGTCTCGAAGGTCTCGCCGGAGACGCTTTCGCGGAACTCGCCGTCGATGTAGTGGGGGATGGAGCCCTGGCGCAGGGTCTCCCGAACGGCTTCGATGAACGCCGGATCAAACGCTCGCTTCATACCGCCTCCTCGATCACCGGATTCTCCAAGGCCCCGACGCCCTCGACCTCGACGCGCATCGTGTCGCCGGGGCGCACTGGCGAAAGCCCCCTTGGAGTGCCGGTGAGGATCACGTCGTAGGGCTGGAGGGTAAGGAAACGACTGATGTAGGCGATGACTTCGGGAATCGTAAAGACCATCTGCGCCGTCGAGCCCTCCTGCTTGAGCGCGCCGTTCACGTAGGCGCGAAGGGTCAGCGCGTGGGGGTCGGGCAGGTCCTCGGCGTCCACCAGGAACGGGCCCAGGGGGGTAAAGGTGTCCCAGCCCTTGGCCTTGACCGGTGGCCGGAAGAGGTTGCCGACGTAGTCGCGCACCGTGACGTCGTTGGCCACGGTGTAGCCGAGGACGTGGTCCATCGCCCGCTCGGGCTTGATCCTGCGCCCGGGCCGGCCGATGACCACCGCGAGCTCGGCCTCGTAGTGCATGTATTCGGCGCCGTTGGGATACTCGACCGGTGCCCGGTGCGGCACCAGGCTGGACGGGGGTTTTAGGAAGAGCACCGGTTCCTTGGGCTCCTCAAGCCCGAGCTCCCCCGCGTGTCCGCGGTAGTTCAGGGCCAGCCCGAAGATCGTCCTGGGCGCGAAGGGAAGCCAGTAATGCGCGGTCTCGGGGTCGTGGCGCCCCCCGGCCTCGTCGACCAGGGCCCCCGCCTCCCAGCGCACCGCGCGCAGGCGTCCCCGATAAAGGATGCGGCCCCGCTTCATGCCCACCCCCACTTGGCGGCCAGCGCGTCGAGCCGCGCGGCCACCTCCGGCGAAGGCGGCCCCAGCGGAAGCCGCCACTCGGGCGCCAAGAGCCCCGCCTTGGCCATCAGGTACTTCAGCGGCACCGGGTTGGTCTCCCAGAAGATCGCGTCGTTGAGCTCGTAAAGCTCGTAGTGCAGCTGCCTCGCCCGGGCGTGGTCGCCGCGCTTGACGGCCGCATAGAGCCCGGCGACCTTCTCGGGCACCAGGTTGGCGGTGGCCGCGATCATCCCCCGGGCCCCCAGGGCGAGCATCGGGTAGGTCAGGGACTCCAGGCCGCAGAAGACCCCAAACGCCTCCCCCAACCGCAAGAGGGTCTCGGTCACCACGTCCAGGTCCTTGAGGGCGTGCTTGACCCCGATCACCCAGGGGTAACGCGCGCGCAGACGGACCAGGGTCTCGACGGCAACCGGCACGCAGGCCCGGCCGGGGATGTTGTAGATCACCACGGGAAACTCGGGCACGGCCTCGAGCACCGCGGAAAAATAGCGGTAGAGCCCCTCCTGGCTGGGCTTGAGGTAGTAGGGGGTGATCACCAGGGCCCCATCGGCACCCGCGTCCCTGGCGTAGCGGGTGAGGGCGACCGTTTCCTCCAGGTTGGCGCTGCCGGTTCCGGCCAGAACCGGTACCCGCCCCCCGGAGACCTCGACCGTCAACGCGATCAGCCTTTTGCGCTCCTCAAAGGTCAGCGAGGCCGGCTCGCCGGTGGTCCCGCCCACCGACAGTCCGTGGCTTCCTGCCTCGATCTGCCGCTCCGCCAGCCGAACAAACGCTTGTTCGTCTATCGCCCCATTGCGAAAGGGGGTCACCAGGGGGACCACCGAGCCCTCAAACACTCCGCACCTCCCGTGTCGCCCAAATTCTCTTCCCGGAAGCCACCGGACGCTATTGGCGAATGATCCAAAACAATCGCGAGGTTTTGGCGATTAAGGACAAATGTCCTAAGAGATGCTTGCCCGGCCTCAATCCCTTTGGTATAAGGGACAAAACCAGCAACGTTTTTAGGAGGGTTTAAGCATGTTGCGTTTCGGTGAGCTCGCCCAGGCGATGGGGCTGAAGTTGCTGGCCCCCTCGACGCGTCCGGTGACCTGGGTTGGCACTGAAAAGGAGCTCGCAAACCCCGTGCTCCACGCCCTGGTCGTGGCCCCGAAAGGGCACGAGCGGCTGGGCCAGAGGCTCCTCAAACAGCGCGGCGCGGGCATCTTTTGCCAGGACCCGGAGCCCGCGCTCACCGCGCTGGCCAAACACCACGAACTGGGGCTGGCGGTGCTGCCTCCGTGGGTGGAGCTCGGCGCAGCCATCGCCGAAGCCCAACAGCGGATCCTGGAGGCCTGCATGCCCCAGCTGATGACCCTGGGACCGCTGATCGAGTCCCTGGAACGGCTCGCCGCGCACGAAGCACGGTTCTTGGAAACCCTGCATCGTTGGACCCGCCTCCCTCTGGCCCTGGTCAGCCCGTGGGGGGAACGGCGCGCGGGCGTTGGCCCCCTTCCCCAGACCCTGCCCGAGGCCCCCGGCGAAGGGCCGGACTACCTCGCCTTTTCCGCCGGGGAAGGGCTGCTTGTGGCCTTTGGCAACCCCGAGGCGCTGGACACCGCGCGCGGCCTGCTAAGCTTGGCGTCCCAGGTCCTGGCCGCCAGGGGGCTCTTGGACCAGGCCCAGCGCATCGAGGAGGAGGGGCTGCGGGCGGCCCTGCTCGATGACCTCCTCGAACGGGCCGCCGACGAGCGTCGGGCGATCGCCTTCGGATTCCACCCAGGGCTTCCCTATGCCCTGGCCCTCGCCGAACCCGCCCCGATCCCCGGACAGCACCGTCTGGCCGAGGAACGAAGGCGGAAGGTGCTGCAATCGCTGCGCCAGCGCGCGAGCAGCTACCTCGCCCACCTGGGGGTCGGGTACCTGGTCTCGACCCGGGCGGGAAGGGCCGTGGCGCTGTGGCAGACCCACGCGCTGACACGCGAGGCCGAGGGCCTTTCGCGGGCGCTCGGAGAGGGGGTGAAGCTGGGCTACTCCGCCCCCCACCGCCAGCTCGAGGAGGTGCCCGCGGCCTACCGCGAGGCGTTGATCGCCCTAAAGGCGGCCAGCGGCCAAACGCCCGCCGGCTTCGCCGAGCTGGACCCGGTGGCCTGGGTGCTCTTGCAGCAGTCTCCGGAGGACTTGAAGGCCTTGGTCGAGCGGTTTCTCCCCCTCGAGGAAAAGCTCGTGCGCACCCTCGAGGTCTACCTCGCCCACGACGGGCAGCTGGCCCCCGCCGCACGCGCGCTTCACGTCCACCCCAACACCCTGCGTTACCGGCTCCAGCGCATCGAGGCCAAACTCGGCGGCAGGCTCAGGCACCCCGAGCTCCTGGCCCAGGTCCACCTGGCGCTCCGGGCCCGGGCGCTTTTAACCGGATAACTCCCAAAACGGCGGTTTGACGCTGGGATACGGCGCTCCTATAATCGCCTAGGGCGAAGCGGCCGGGCCGTTAGCTCAGCTGGTAGAGCAGCCGACTTTTAATCGGCTGGTCGGGGGTTCGAATCCCTCACGGCCCACCAGCCTCGGGGCCCCGCGTCCGGGGCCCCGTTTGCTTGCAACATCCCGCGCCCTGGGCTAGACTATGCTTCTGGTGCGCGGCCGAGCCCGCCCCCTTACAGGGCCCCATCGTCTAGAGGTCAGGACACCGCCCTCTCAAGGCGGAGGCGGGGGTTCAATTCCCCCTGGGGTCACCAAGCGGCCGGGCTTGGCCCGGCCCTTTTCCTTTGGTTGAATAAAGCGATGCGACGCACCACCCCTACCGTTCACATCGGCCCGGTCCCCGTCGGCGGCGATCACCCGATCGCGGTCCAGGCGATGACCAACACCGACACCGCCGACGCCGCCGCCACCGCCGCCCAGGTCGCGGCCCTCGCCGAGGCCGGGGCCGAGATCGTGCGCATCACCGTCAACACCGAAGCCGCGGCGCGGGCGGTGCCGGAGATCAAGGCCCGGCTCGAGGACCTCGGGGTGACCGTGCCCCTGGTCGGGGATTTCCACTTTTCCGGCCACATCCTGCTGCGCAACCACCCGGACGCGGCCCGGGCCCTCGACAAGTACCGGATCAACCCCGGCACCCTGGGGAAAAAGCGCAAGGACGCCGCCTTTTCGGAGATGATCGCGGTGGCCAAGGACCTCGATAAGCCGGTGCGCATCGGCGGCAACTGGGGCTCCTTGGACATGGAGGTCCTGGCCGAGCTGATGGACGAAAACGCCCGCCGCCCGGAGCCCCTCCCCGCGGAGGCGGTGGTCCTCAAGGCCCTGGTGGAGAGCGTGGTGCGCTCCGCGGAGTACGCCCTGGCCCTGGGCCTCCCCGAGGACAAGCTCGTGCTCTCGGCCAAGGTCTCCCGGGTTCCCGAGCTGATCGAGGTCTACCGCGAACTCGCCCGGCGCACCCCCTTCCCCCTCCACCTGGGGCTGACCGAGGCCGGGATGGGGGATAAGGGGGTGGTGGCCTCGGTCGCCGCCCTCGCCCCCCTCCTGCTCGAAGGCCTGGGGGACACGATCCGGGTCTCCCTCACCCCCCGTCCCGGCGAACCCCGCACCCGCGAGGTGGAGATCGCCTGGGAAATCCTCCAGGCGCTGGGACTCCGGCGCCGCGCCCCCGAGGTCTCGGCCTGCCCGGGCTGCGGGCGCACCACCTCTGACCGCTTCCAGCGCCTCGCCGAGCGGGTCGAGGCCTACCTAAAGGCCCGCCTCCCGGAATGGAAGGCCAAGTACCCCGGGGTCGAAACCCTCAAGGTGGCGGTGATGGGCTGCGTGGTCAACGGGCCCGGGGAGAGCAAGCACGCGGACATCGGGATCAGCCTCCCCGGCACCGGCGAGGACCCCAAGGTACCGGTCTACGTCGACGGCGCCCACCACGTCACCCTCTCCGGAGAGGACCTCGAGGCGCGGTTTCTCGAGCTCCTCGAGGCCTACGTCGCCCGGCGGTTTGGGGGGGAGCCGTCCTGGCCCACCTCGTCACCCTAACCCTGGCCGTCCTGGCGGCCCTCGCCCCGCCCGAGGGGGTTGGCCTGGACCCCCGCGCCTGGCGCATGGCCCCTTCGTCTACCCGCTCTTGCGGCTTAGCCTCCCCTTCGCCCGGGCCGGCCTCGCCGGAATGCCGGCGGCCCGGCGGGCGCTCGCGCCCCCGCTCACCCTGGCCGCCCTCCGGCGTTCCTCCTTAGCCAACCTGGTGCTCTTCCTGGGGGCCTTGGGGCTGATCACCCTCCTCCCGTCGCTCCTCGACCGGCGAAGGGACGGAGCCCGGCAAGGGATATTTCGTTGACAAGCGAAATGAGAAGTTCTACAGTAAAGATGTGGTCGGGAACGCCGTCTTCCGCGCCCTCGCCGATCCCACCCGGCGGGCAATCCTCCGTGCCCTCAGGGAGGGGCCCTTAAGCGCGGGGGCGCTCGCCGAGCGGTTCCCCTTGGCCCGCTCGACCCTCTCCCAGCACCTCGGGGTGCTGCGCGAGGCCGGCCTGGTGGAGGTCGAGCGTGAGGGCCGGCGGCGGATCTACCGGCTTTCCACCTCGGTGCTCGAGGACGCCCTGGCCTTCTTGATCGAGCTGAAGGGGGGGGAGCGAGGATGAAGCAAAACCTTTCTCCGGTGCTGGCACTGGCGCTTAACTGGGTGGCGGCCCTTTGGGCGGTGGCCGTCTTTCCCGAGCGGATCCCCGCCCACTGGGATTTCGGCGGAACGGTCGACCGCTGGGGCTCGAAGTACGCGCTGTTGATCGTGCCCGCGGTCCAGTTGCTCCTGGTTGGCCTCCTTTGGGGCTGGCCCCGGTTCGACCCGTCCCGGCGGGGCGAGTGGAAGCACTGGCCCCTGCTGGTGGGGGTGACGGCCTGGGGGTTCACCCTTTTGGAGCTCGGCATCCTCTACCTCACCCGGGCCACCCTCGCTGGCCAGCCCGGCGAAGCCGGCCTTCGGGGCCTCTGGCTGGGGCTTGGGCTGTTCTTCCTCGTGATCGGCAACGACCTGCCCAAAGCCCCCCAGAACTGGGTCTTCGGGGTGCGCACCCCCTGGACGCTCACCAGCCGGCGGAGCTGGCAGGTGACCAACCGGTTGGCGGGCTGGGTCTTCGTCGCCCTGGGGGCCGCGATGGTGCTGGTGGCCCTCTTCTGGCCGCGGCCCAGCGTCGCCTACGCGGTGCTCGCGCTGATCGGCCTTTTGCTAATCGCCGCGATCTATCTGGTTTGGCTTTCCTACCGGATCTGGCGGGAAGAGGTTCAGGCATGAGGCCACGGGCGCGGTAGGCTATCCCCATGCGCACCTGGCTCTTCGTCCCCGGAGACGACGAAAGGAAGCTGAAAAAGGCGCTACAAAGCGAGGCCGACGCGGTGATCGTGGACTGGGAGGACGCGGTCGCGGAGTCCGCCAAGCCCCTCGCCCGCGAGCGCACCCTGGCGGTCCTCGAATCCCCGGACGTTTCCCCCAAGCCGCGGGTCTTCATCCGCATCAACCACCCCTTCGAGGACGCCTTCGAGGAGGACCTCGAGGCCGCGATCGCCGCCGCCCCCTTCGGGCTGGTCCTGCCCAAGATCGAGGCCCCGGGGGAGGTCGCGGCGGTGAGCGAACGCTTCGAGGGCTGGTTGGCGCCGATGATCGAGAGCGCCGCGGGCCTCACCCAGGCCCTGGCCATTGCCAAGGCGGGCGGGGTCTACGCGCTGATCTTCGGCGCCCTCGACTACCTCAAGGACATCCGCGGTCGCTACCGCAAGGAGACCTTCCTCTACGCCAAGGCTCACCTGGTCGCGGTCAGCCGCGCGGCGGAGATCCGGCCCCCGGTGGGCGGGGTCTGGCCCTTCCTCGAGGACGCCGAAGGGCTCGCTGAGGAGGCCGGGCTCGAGCGCGACCTCGGCTTCATGGGCAAGACCCTTTTGCACCCCAAGCACATCCCGGTGGTCCGGCGCGCCTTCGCCCCCACCCCGGAGGAGATCGCGGCGGCGCGGGAGGTGCTCGCCGCCTGGGAGGCCGCAAAGCGCGCCGGGCGCGCCGTCGCCCGGCTCAAGGACGGGCGCTTCATCGACCTCCCGGTGGTCGAGTGGGCCCAAGGGGTCCTCGACGAGGCCGCGTCTTGACCTAAAATCCCCATAGGTGCTAAGCTCAGGGGCGCTTGGGCGGTTAGCTCAGCTGGCCAGAGCGCCCGCCTCACACGCGGGAGGTCACTGGTTCAAGTCCAGTACCGCCCACCAGGCGAAGGGCCCGGAATCCGGGCCCTTTTTTCATCCCCCGGACGGCCGGAAACGCCAGAGGCCGAAGGCCGCGATCAGGGACAACATCCCGCTAAAGAAAAAGGGCGCGGCGGGCCCGTAGGCGTCCCAGAGCAGCCCGGCGAGGAAGGACGCGGGGAAGGCCATCAGCCCCACCGCAGTCGCGTAGGCCCCGTAGGCGGTGCCCCAAAGCGCCTCGGGGACGAGATCGGCGACGTAGGCGCGGGTGGTGCCGTAGGCCACCCCGTAGTAGGCCCCGTAGAGGGCGTAGACCCCCCACATCGCCGCCTCCCCTTTCGCGAGGGCGGCGGCGAAGTAGACCAGGGCATAGATCAGCCAGCCCGTGAGGATCACCGCCTTGCGCGGCACCCGGTCGGAAAGGGCCCCGGCGGGCGTGGAGACGAGCGCGTAGACCAGGTTGAAAAGCGCGATCATCGCCAGGATTTCGACCACGCTGGCCCCCAGCGTCTGCGCCCGGAGGGCCAGGAAGGCGTCCGCGGAGTTGCCGAGCTCGAAGAGCAGGACCAGCCCCAAAAAGACCAAGAACGGCCGGCCGAGGTCGGAAACCCGCGCGCGGGCGGCCCGCTCGCGAGCTTTTTGCGCGCGTTTTGGCTCCTCCGCCAAAAGCGCCAGGGCGAGGACCGCTAAGAACGCGGGGATCAGGCTGTAAAGGGCGATTTGGTGGAAGGTCCCGGCCGAAAGCCGCGGCGCCTCGCCCTGCACCCGGTGCACCACCGCGAGGGCGATGAGCACGCCGACAAGGGCCCCGGCGGTGTCGGCGGCGCGGTGCAGGCCAAAGGCCAGCCCGCGGTGGGCCTCGCTAATCGAGTCGGCGATCAACGCGTCCCGGGGCGCGGTGCGCACCCCCTTGCCCAGCCGGTCGCCCCAGCGAGCGAGGGCCACCTGGGGCCAGGCCCGGGCCAGGTAAAAGCCGACCTTGGAGACCGCGGAAAGGAAGTAGCCGAAGACCGCCAGGGCCTTGCGCCGCCCCAGGCGGTCGGAGAGGTGGCCGGAGACCACCTTCAAAAGCGAGGCCAGCGCCTCCGCCACCCCCTCGATCAGACCGATCACCGCGCTGCTCGCCCCCAGGGCGTTGGCCAGGAAGAGGGGGACGAGGTTTTGCACCATCTCCGAGGAGACGTCGGTGAGGAAGCTGGTGAGGCTCGCCGCCCAGACGTTCCTTGGAATCCGCATCCCGCCTCCTAATCCAGCCGCCCAACCATCCCGAAGCTCGCGGTCCTCCCCCCGCCCACCGTGAGGATCGCGCCGGTGATCAAGGACGCCCGGGCCCGCGCCGTCTCGTCGGCAAGCTCGGCCCGGATGAAGACCCCGCCGAGCGCCTCGGCGATGGTCCGCCCCGCTTCCAAGCGGTCGAGGATCGCGACCCTCGCTCCTTCCCGGTCGTCCCCGGTGATCAGCACCCTTTCCATGCCTCGCCTATGATAAGGGGGCATGGAGGTCTACGGACCGATCATCAGCCAGCTGGGCTTCGGCGGGCTGACCGGACTGGTCAGCGGCTATGCCCTGAAGAAGGTGGGCAAGCTCTTCGCCCTGGTCCTGGGCCTCTTCTTCATCGGCGTGCAGCTCTTGGCCTACGCCGGCTACCTCGAGGTCCACTGGACCCGCATCCAAAAGGACGTCGAACCCTTCCTGCAGCCGGACACGCTCAAGGGCCTCTGGGACCGCCTGCTCGCGATCCTGACCTACAACGGCCCCTTCGCCGGGGGCTTCATCACCGGCTTCGTCCTGGGCCTCAGGCGCGGCTAGTAGGGCGGGGGCAGGCGGCGGTGCCGTAGCTTGAAGCGCTGCCACCAAAGCCAGAGGTAGACCGCCGGTACCAGGATCAACGCCAGCACCAGGGTCGTAGCCAGAAACCAGACCGCGAGGAAGAGGCCGAGCACCGCGGCCGCGAGGAGCAACAGCCAAGCCGCCCAGCCTGGCAGGCGGTACACGCGCAAGCGTCCGTAGTCGAAGTTCACGCCTCCATTCTAGACGGCGCTTGGATGTGAGGGATAATAAGGACATGCGCATCGGCGAGCTGGCCCGGCGCTCGGGCTTGAGCCGGGACACCCTGCGCTATTACGAGCGCGAAGGGCTCTTGAAGCCGGTTCGCAGCGAAAGCGGCTACCGCATCTACCGCGAGACCGACCTCGATCGGATCGAGCTCATCCGCCGCGCCAAGGCCGCGGGTCTGACCCTGAAGGAGATCCGGGCGCTGGTCGCGGTGCTGGAGGCTGGGGAGAAGCCCTGCGTCCACGTCCAGGCCACGCTCGCGGCCAAGCTGGCCCAGGTCGAGGCGCAACTCGCCGCGCTCTCCGCCCTCCGGGACCGCTTGCGCGCCAGCCTGGCTTGGGCAAAGGCCCACCCCGACGCCCCCTGCGAGGGGGAGCCCTGCGTCTACCTCCCCTCCTAGCGGGCGTGTTATAACAGGGTGCCCGTTCTTGGAGGGGACCTATGAAACGCCTTTGGTATCCGCTCTTTAGCCTCGTCCTCCTGCTTGCGGCCTGCAGCCAGGCTCCGAGCCCCGCCGCCGTCACCCCCCGCCCGCCGGTCGCGCTTTCCGAACTGGCCCCCGCCGCCACCCCGGATGTGGTGATCTTCGCCGTCAGCGGCCGCTGCGGGGTGCCCTGCGACAGCGCTCCGGACGGCAACTACGATTACCTCGGCCCCCGGGGCACGGTCCGGGCCGTGGCCCAGGCCTTTTTGGACCTCGGAGCCTCGGTGGCCTACGCGAGCTACGCCGCCCACCTCTTCAACCACACCTCGCCGATCAGCGGGCAAACGGAGTACGGCTTCTTGCAGATCGAGGCCGACGTCGCCTGGGTGCGGCAGACCTGGCCCTCGGCCCGGCTGGTGCTCCTTGGGCACTCTCACGGCACCAACTGGACGCACAACCTCCTCCGCGCCCATCCCGACTGGCGCTTTGCCTACCTCATCGACCTCGACGGGATCTGCGCCCTCTGGGAGGACGACAACGCCCCCTACTTCAGCTGGTACTACCAAAACTGGGGCAACCCCTGGCCGGTGGACCTCTCCAAGGCCTGCGACGTGGAACGCATCAAGACCTCCTGGTGGTGGACCTCGAGCTACAGCGCCAAGGACGTGGCCTACGACAACGCCCTGGTCAACCTCGAGGTCCAGTCCGCCCGGCTCCTGGCCAGCGAGGTGGCGCCCGAGGGCAACGCCAGCCTGGTCTTCGACTACACCGATAACAAGCGCCTCGACGGCAGCGAGCGCGGCATCTACACCCACGTGGCCGACGAGGATCACTCGGGCATCACCTACCCCGGCTCGGAGGCCCTGGCCTGGGTCACCGAAAAGATCCGCGCGCTCGGCCTCCCCTATTGACCCTGGAGCTAGCTCCAGGGTTTAGGGTGCGGGCATGAAGCTTCGCGTCGAAGGGATGACCTGCGCCCACTGCGCCGAGACCGTCGCCCGAGCGATCGAGAAGCTGCCCGGCGTTCGCTGGGTGCGCGTCGACGCGACGCGTGGCCTGGCCGAGATCGAGGGCGAGGCCCCCGTTTCGGCGATCGCCGCGGCGGTCAACGAGGTCGGCTACGGCGTCGCCCCCCTGGAAGAAACCGGGCCCTTCGATCTGGTCATCGTCGGCTCCGGCGCCGCGGGGGTGGCGGCGGCCCTCGAGGCCCGTGACCGCGGGGCCCGGGTTGCGGTGGTCGAGGCTGGAACCCTGGGAGGGACCTGCGTCAACGTGGGCTGCGTCCCCTCCAAGACCCTGTTGCGTGCCGGGGAGGCCGCCCACCGCGCCGCCCAGCCGCGCTTTCCGGGCATCGAGAGCCAGGGGACCGCGGTGGACTTCGCCGAGGTCGCCGCGGCCCGCGACGCGCTCGTCGCCCAGCTGCGCCGGGAGAAGTACGCGGCGGTGCTCGAGGCCGCCGGGGTGACCCTGATCCGGGGGCAGGCCCGGTTCGAAGGCCCCGAGACCCTGACCGTCGACGGCCGCCCCCTCCCCGCCCGGGCCTACCTGCTGGCCACCGGCGCGAAGCCTTCGCTCCCCCCCATTCCCGGTCTCGCCGAGGCCGCGCCCTGGACCTACGTCGAGGCCACCACCGCCCGAACCCGGCCGGAGCGCCTGATCGTGATCGGCGCCGGTCCGGTGGGGCTGGAGCTGGCCCAGGCCTATTCCCGGTTGGGGAGCCGGGTCACCGTGCTCGAGGCCCAGCCCCGGATCCTCCCCGCCGAGGAGGCCGAGCTCAGCGAAGCGCTCCAAGGCTACCTCGAGGCCGAGGGGCTCGAGATCCACACCGGGGTGCGGATCGAGCGGGTCGAGGGCGAGGCGGTCCACACCGACCAGGGCGTCTTCCACGCCGAGCGGCTGCTGGTGGCCACCGGCCGCCGCGCCCGCACCGAGGGGCTGGGGCTTAAGGCGGCGGGGATCGCCACCGATCCCCGCGGATTCATCCAAACCGACGACCGGCTTCGCACCAGCCACCCCCGGGTCTTCGCCGCCGGAGACGTGGCCGGGCTGCCCCAGCTGGTCTACGTCGCTGCCCAGTCCGGCCGCGTCGCCGCCCGGAACGCCCTCGGGGCCAGCGAGACCCTCGCGCTCTCGGCGGTCCCCCGGGTCACCTTCACCGATCCCGCCCTGGCCGCGGTGGGCCTGACCGAGGCCGAGGCCCGAGCGCGCTTTGAGGGGGTGCGCACCGCCCGGCTGGACCTTTCCGAGCTGCCACGGGCCCTTGCGGCCTTCGACACCCGGGGCGCCTTCAAGCTGGTGGTCGACGCCGAAGGCCGGGTGCTCGGCCTGCACGTTCTAGCGCCGGAGGCCGGGGAGGTCATCGAGGAGGCCGCGATCGCCATCCTGGGCGGGCTTCACTACCGCGAGCTGGGTCGGCTCCTGCACCCCTACCTGACCCTCGCCGAAGGGGTGCGGCTGGTGGCCCAGGCGATGGACACCGACGTCAAGCGGCTCTCCTGCTGCGCCTAACCGGGGAGGTGGTGCTGCGTGAAACGTCCGACGCCTTGGTGGGTCCTGGCCGTCCTCTTGGTGATCGCGGTCGCGATCATCGGGTACCGGGTGCGAAGCCGTGGAAACGGAGGGGTGGGGTTGGACATCGGCGACCGCCCGCCCTCCTTTGCGCTCACCGACGTCTGGGGCCGCCCCGTCGACCTTTCCACCCTCACCGCGGATCGGCCGGGACTGCTCTTTTTTACCGCCACCTGGTGCATTCCCTGCGTCGAGGGGCTGAAGGCCCTGACCCGCTTCGAACAGACGGCCCGGGTCCGTCCGGGCGTGCTGGTGGTCTTCGTCGACCCCAACGAGGGGCTGGACGCAATCCGGGCCTTCCGCGATCGCTACGGCTTCCCGAGCCGCTGGTACTACGCCAAGGACCCGGGGACGATGGTTCTGCGCTACCAGGTCCAGGCGCTGGACACCAAGTACCTGATCGGCCCTGACGGCACCCTGCGCTGGAAGAGCCTGGCCCCGGCCAACGAGGCGACCTGGCGCCGGGCTTTCGCCCTCGTGGAGGTGGGACGGTGAGCTTTTTCATCTACGCGCTCACCGCGGGCGCCTTCGCCACCCTGAACCCCTGCGGGTTTGCGCTCTTGCCGGCCACCCTGGGGCGCTTCCTGATCCGGGAGCGGGGTGGGGCCGGGGCCGGGCTCTTGCTGGGATTTTGGCTGGGTTTGGGGGCGCTGTCCACCTTCGCCCTGGTGGGGCTCGCGCTCTCGCTGGCCGGCACCGCCCTGGGCGGCTACCTTCCCTACCTCGACCTGCTCCTTGGTGCGGGCCTCGTCGCCTACGGGGTCGCGAGCCTGACGGGCCACGCCCCCAGCCTCGGTACTGGGGTCCGGGCCCCCACCCGGGCCGGTTTTGGAGAGTTCTACCTCTTCGGTCTCGCCTACGGTCTCGCCAGCCTGGGCTGCACCCTACCGATCTTCCTGGCGGTGACCGGGTTGGCCTTCACCAAAGGCCCGCTCGCGGGCCTGGCCGCCCTGCTCGCCTACGGGGCCGGTATGGCCGCGGTGCTGATGGCGGTGGGGGTGCTGGTCGGCGTCGGCCAGCAGGAGGCCCTCCGGCTCTTGCGACGCGCTGGCCAGACGCTGCCCGCCCTGGGGAGCACGCTCTTGCTCCTCGCGGGGGGCTACCTGAGCGGCTACGCCCTGGAGTTTTTGCTCGCGGTCAAACCGCTCGCCTGGCCGCTCGCCGGCGCCAGCCTGGTTCTGGGGCTCGCGCTCGCCCGCGTGCTCCGCAGCCTGCGCCAGACACCCCCAACGCCGCCGTAGCGCGCGGCCACGGGGAGCGCGACCTACCCGCGGTCGGCGGGGGGCAGCGCCGAGTCCGGCAGGATCTTGCCGGGGTTCATGATCCCCTGGGGGTCGAAGGCCGCCTTGAGCCGGCGCATCCAGGCGAGGGCCGGGCCGTGCTCGCGGGGCATGAACTTCCGCTTCCTGAGCCCCACCCCGTGTTCGGCGGTGGCGGTGCCGTCGAGCGCGAGCGCCTCCTCGACCAGGCGCTCGGCATAGGCCTCGGCCTCGGGATAGCGGGCCTCGGGCACGGCGACGATGGTGTGGAAGTTGCCGTCGCCGACGTGGCCCAGGATCGCGCCCTCAAGCTTCATCTCGTCCATCAGCCGCGCGGCGAAGGCCACCAGCTCGGGCAGGCGGGAAAGGGGCACCGCGGTGTCGGTGATGACGAACGCGTGCTCGGGAAAGAGCCGCACCAGTGCCCAGTAGGCCTGGTGCCGGGCCTCCCACTGCTCACGGCGCTCGGCCTCGCTGCTGGCGGTGCTGACCTCCAGGGGGGCGTGCTCGGCGATCAGCTCCAAGGCCGTCTCCCGCTCGCTCTCCAGCGCGCCCGGGGTCGAGGAGTGGAACTCGATGAAGAGCGCCGGGGCCTCGGGGTAGGCGGTGCCCACGTAGGCGTTGACCGCGCGGATCGAGCGCGCGTCCAAGAGCTCCAGCCGGGCCACCGGAAGCCCCGCCCCCATCAGGGCGTAGCTGGCCTGGGCGGCGTCCTCGACGTTCTGGAAGAAGACCCGCAAGGCGTGCACCGCCGCAGGGAGGGGGTGCAGCTTGAGGTAGAGCTTGGTGATCACCCCGAGCGTGCCCTCGGAGCCGATCATCAGGTCCTTGAGGTCGTAGCCCGAGCTGGTCTTGCGCACCGGGCGGCCAAAGCGCACCCGCTCCCCGGTGGGCATCACCGCCTCCAGGGCGAGGACGTTCGCCCGCATCCCCCCGTAGCGCACGGTGGTGGTGCCGGAGGCGTTGGTCGCGGCCATCCCCCCCAGGCTGGCGTTGGCCCCGGGGTCGACGGGGAAGAAGAGGCCGTGGGGCCTGAGGCGCTTATTCAAGGCCTCGCGGGTCACCCCGGGCTCCACGACGGCGAGGAAGTCCTGGGGGCGGACCTCGAGGATCCGGTCCATCCGCGAGAGGTCAAGGCTGACCGCGGGCCGGACCTCGGGCAGGAGGTGACCCTCCAGGCTGGTGCCGGCACCGAAGGGGATGATTACGAAACCAAGCTCCGGCGCCAGGCGCACCAGCCGCTCGACGTCGGCCACCGACTCGGCGAAGACCACCGCGTCCACCGGACGCACCTCAGGGTAGCCCTCGTCGCGGCCATGGGCCTTGAGCACCGAGGGGTTGAAGCTCACCTTCTCGCCGAACGCCGCAAGGAGCTCCTTTTGCATGGTTCAAGCCTAGCGCAAAACGCGGCCGGAAAAACCGGCCGCGTCCTTGTGTCCCGGCGCCGTTTACCAGAAGTAGAAGAGCGCCAGAATGACCAGCCAGACCCCGTCCACCAGGTGCCAGTAGAGGCTTGCGGACTCCAGGGTACCGGGGTTCTTGGGCTCAAGGCGGCCCAAGAGCCCCTGGAGGTAGGCCAGGGTGAGGCCGGTGGCCCCGATCAGGACGTGGAGGCCGTGCAAACCCACGATCAAGAAGAAGGCGCTCATCCAGAGGTTCTCGGTCCAGGGCAGGTGGTGGTAGGCGGTGATGAACTCGTAGGTCTGGATGCCGAGGAAGATCAGCCCGAAGACGATCGTGGTCAGCAGGCCGACCATGAAGCTGTTGAAGCGGCCCTTCTTCAGGTCGTGGGCGGCGCTGTGCACGATGAAGGAGGAGCTGACCAGGAAGAAGCTATTGACCAACGCCAGCCAGAGCGCGGGGCGCTCGGGCGGGGGCACCGCGTTCCCGGAGAGGCGCAAGTAGAGGTAGCCGGCGAGCAGGATGGCAAAGAGCCCGATCTCCGAGGAGAGGAACCAGACCGTGCCCATGAAGGCGTTGGACTTCCCGGTTAGGGTTTCGTGGTGGGCGTGCTCGGGGTCTTCGTACTCGTGCTCGAGCGCCCAGCCGATCAGCCCCACCACGGTCAAGAGCGCCCCGACGAGCATCACCGGATTCGGCCAGCTCCAGCCGGCGAGCCCCAGGAAGAGCACGAAGAGCGCCATCGAGGTCAAGAGCGGCCAGATCGAGGGCCGCGGCAGGTGGATGTGGCTGGGGTCCTCCTTTTCCAGCGTCACCCCCTCGCGGGCCCAGTCGTAGAGCGGCCGCGCCGACTTGAAGAGGCTCGGCAGCTTGACGTCGAAGTTGTAGGGCTTGGGCGGGGAGGCGGTGAGCCACTCCAGGGTCCAGCCGCCCCAGGGGTTCTCCGGCGCCCGCGGTCCCGAGGTCCAGGAACGCAGCATGTTGTAGGCCCAGATCAGCCCCCCGATCAGGAGCAGCGTCGCGCCGAAGGTGGAGACCTGGTTCAGGCTCAGCAGGCCGGGGACCTCGGTGGGGTAGGTGTAGTAGCGCCGGGGCATGCCCAAAAAGCCCATCGCGTACTGGGGCAGGAAGGTGAAGAGGTAGCCGAAGAGGAAGAACCAAAAGTGCAGCTTGCCCAGCCGCTCGTCGAACATGCGCCCGGTGAACTTCGGGAACCAGTAGTAAAGCCCGGCGAAGGCGCCGAACGCCGAGCCTGCCATGAGCACGTTGTGGAAGTGAGCGACGACAAAGTAGGAGTCGTGCAATTGGTAGTCGAGGGGCACCATGGAGAGCATCACCCCGGTGATGCCCCCGATGAGGAAGTTGAAGATGAAGCCCAGCACCCAAAAAAGCGGGGTCTGCATCACCAGCTTGCCGCCGTAGAGCGTGCCCAGGATGTTGAAGAGCTTGACCCCGGTGGGCACCGCGATGAGCGCGGTGAAGAAGGCGAAGGCCAGCTGGAAGATCGTGGACTCGCCGACGGTGAACATGTGGTGCGCCCAGACCAAGAGCCCCAAGAGGACGATCCCAAGCTGGGCGAAGACCATCGCCCGGTAGCCGAAGATCGGCTTGCGCGCGAAGGTCGAGGCCACCTCGACGAGGATGCCCAGGTACGGCAGGAGCATCACGTAGACCGTGGGGTGGGAGTAGAACCAGAAGAACTGCTGGAAGAGGACCGGGTCGCCCCCGAGCGCGGGGTCGAAGAGGGTGATGCCGAGCTTTTGGTCCAAGAGGGTGACCAGCGTCGCCGCGGTCAGCCCCGCGAGCGAGAAGAGGTTCAGGATGCTCGCGGCGAAGACCGACCAGACGTACATTGGCATCTGCCACAGGCTCATCCCCTTGGCCCGAAGGTTGTAGATCGTGGCGACGAAGTTGGCGTTGCCGAGCAGCGACGAGATGCCGAGCAAGAGGATCGAGGTGAAGTAGAACGCCGAGCCCAGGGACTGGTTGAGCGGGTAGTAGAAGGTCCAGCCTGCTTCGGGGAGCTGGCCGAAGAAGACCCCCGCGAGGACCAGCAGGATCGCAAAGAGGAAGGTCCAGTAGGAGAAGGCGTTCACCCGGGGCAAAGCGACGTCGCGGGCACCGAGCATCAACGGCACCAGGAAGTTGCCGAAGCCGGTGAGGCCGGCCTGGATGATGAAGAAAAAGAGCATCATCGCCCCGTGGATGGTGATCAGCTCATTGAAGGTGTCGCCGGTGATGAAGTTCGAGCTGGGCGCCGCGAGCTGCAGCCGGAAGAGCCAGGCCAGGATGCCCGAGACGCCAAAGGCCACGAAGGCGGTGACGGTGTAGAGGATGCCGATCTTCTTATGGTCGACGGTGGTCAGCCACTCCCAGACCGTGGGCCAAAAGCCGCGGGATTCGGTCGCAATCGTGCTCGCCATCGTCTCCTCCTAGTACTTAGGCAGGGCCTTGAAGTCGAAGCCCTCGAGCTTGAGCGACTCCAGATACGCCGCGAGCGCGTCCAGGTCGGCGTCCGAGAGGTCCTTAAAGGAAGGCATCTGGACCCCCGGCTTGAACGCGGCGGGGTCCTTGATCCAGGCCTTGAGGTTCTCCTTGGTGTTCTCCATGATCCCGCTGGCCAGGGTGACCCGGTTGCCGAGGAGCGAGAGGTCGGGGCCGATCACCCCCGCCGCCGGGGTGCCCTTGACCGTGTGGCAGGCGGCGCAGCGGGTCATGAAGAGCTTCTGCCCCCGAACCGCGGCCGCGGTCTGGGGCTCCGGAGCCCGGTAGGCCTGATAGGCCTTCATGAAGCGCTCGTAGTCCTGGGGGTCGAGCGCGATCACGCGAAAGCGCATGTTGGCGTGGGAAGGCCCGCAAAGCTCCGCGCAGTAGCCGTAGTAGTTGCCTTCTTTGGTGGCCAGAAAGCGGTTGTAGGTGGTCTCCCCCGGGATCGCGTCGGTCTTGCCCGCGAGGCTCGGTATCCAGAAGGAATGGATGACGTCGGCCGCGGTCAGCTTGGCCTCGACCGGCCGCCCCACGGGAATGACCAGCTCGCTGGAGAGACGGACGCCCTCCTCGGGGTACTTGAAGTCCCACCAGAACTGGCGCGCGATCACCTCGACCGGCATGGTCCCGGCGATCGGGCGGTTGATCTTGACCAGCGCCTGCGCGGTCAGGACGAAGAGCACGAGCACGATGAGCAAGGGGATCAGGGTGAGCATGAACTCCAGCCTGGGGTTTTCGTGGAACTGGGTGGGCAGCGCCTCGTCCTCGGCGCCGGCGACGTGCGCCCGCGACGCGCGGAACTTGACGATGGTGTAGAGCAAAAAGCCCGCGACCCCGGCGAAGATCACCACCGAGAAGGCCAGCACCCACTTCAAGAGCGCGGCCACCTCCCGGTTGACCGGGGTGTCGCCGAGGATCGTGACGTTATGCGCCAGCGCGATCCCCAATGCCAGCAAGAGCAGGCCAACCACAGCGCGTTTGTTCATAGAACCTCCCAAAACGTCCTCATCTTTGCTCCTAGGACAACTGTCCCTGAGCATAGAGCATACCCCCACCGGGGCGATCCCGCCAGGGGCGAATGAGGCCTTAATCCCGCACCCAGGTGGGCACCACCCTGGCCACCGGCGCGGTCACCGGCGTGCGGTAGAGCCCCTCGCGGCCGAACTCGGCGACGAGCTTGGCGTAGCCCAGAAAGAGGCCCGCGCCATCCAAAAGCGCGAATAAATACTCGGCCCGGCCCGGCGGCCGGGGGAGCAGGCGAAACACCGCCCCGGCGAAGTGCGCGGCAAGCCGCGCCCGGCGATGGGCCCGGCGCTCGGCCAGGGTGCGCCGCCGCGCTCCGGCCAGCGGATGGAGGCACGAAAGGGCCAGGTCCTCACGCCAAGCAAAGGCCGCAAAGAACCCGGGGTCGAAGCTCAAAACGTGCTGTGCACCAAGCGCCTCGGCCTGCTGGTAGCGGAACCTGGGCTCCGGCCAACCGTCGCTATCGGCGACGAAGCCTTCTTGCGCGAGGCGGGCCAGCCGGGCGCTCGCCGCCAGCAGCCAGCCCTCGGCCCCGCGGGGGCTGACGCGGCCCACCAGGAGCCGGACCTGGGGATGGCCGCCGGAAAAGAGCGTGACCACCCCGGGAAGGTCCCCCTGGCCCACGTCGAGGTCCAGGAGGGCCAGGCCGCGCGCCTCAGCCAGCCGCCGGGCCAGGGTGGACTTGCCGACGTCCGGTGGACCGACGAGGAGGATCCGCTCAGCCATCCACCGGCACCGGCTCGCCGGCCTCGTTGACCGCGACGTAGGTGAGGCGGCCCTGGGTCGCCAGCTGCCGGGTCTTGGCGCCCTCGACGAAGCGCTCCTTGTAGACCTCGACGAGGACGGTGATCGAGGTCCGGCCCACCCGGTCCACCCGGGCCACGACCTCGATCAGGTCGCCGACCTTGATCGGAACGTGAAACTCGACCTCGCCGATGGCCACCGTGACCACTGGCTTTTTGGCCCGGCGCACGGCGGCGTAGGAACCGACCTTGTCCATCAGGCCCACGACGAACCCGCCGAAGGCGTTGCCCATGGGGTTGGCGTGGGAGGGAAAGACGAGCTCGAGGGTGCGCGCTTCGGCCTCCATGGGCCCCAGGTTACCCTCTGCCGGTCCCCTGCAGTTGACACGGATATTATCAACCTTTATGATATTTGCGAGCGAGGTGGGAGCATGAACCTGGACAAATGGACCGAAGCAGCCCGGCAGGCCCTGGCCCAGGCGCAAGTCCTAGCCCGGGAGATGAAGCACCAGGAGATCGACATCCCGCACATGCTCCTGGTGATGCTCAAGGACCCGGCGAGCCTGCCCTACAAGCTGATCGTCGCCGCCGACGGCGACCCCGAGACGCTGAAGCGTCAGATCCAGAGCGAGCTCGCGCAAAAACCCCGGGTCGAGGGCGTCGAGGGCGGCACCCACATCAGCCACCGCCTGCACCAGGCGATCGCCCGCGCCGAGCAGATCGCCGCCGAATGGGGCGATAAGTTCGTCGCGGTCGACGTGTTGCTCTTGGCGCTGGCGGAGAGCGGCTACCCCGGGCTGCCCAGTCCGGAGAAGCTCAAAGCGATCATTCAGGAAGTACGAGGAGGCAGGAAAGTGGAAAGCGAACACAGCGAGAGCACCTTTGAAGCCCTAGAGCAGTACGGCATCGACCTGACCCGGATGGCCGAGGAGGGCAAGCTGGACCCGGTGATCGGCCGGGATGAGGAGATCCGGCGCACGATCCAGATCCTCCTGCGGCGCACCAAGAACAACCCGGTCCTCATCGGCGAGCCCGGCGTGGGGAAGACCGCGATCGTCGAGGGGCTGGCCCAGCGCATCGTCAAGGGCGACGTGCCCGAGGGCCTCAAGGACAAGCGCATCATCGCCTTGCAGATGGGCTCCTTGCTCGCCGGGGCGAAGTACCGCGGCGAATTCGAGGAGCGCCTCAAGGCGGTGATCCAGGAGACCGTGGCCAGCGAGGGCAAGGTCATCCTCTTCATCGACGAGCTGCACACGATCGTCGGCGCCGGTAAGGCCGAGGGCGCGGTGGACGCGGGGAACATGCTCAAGCCCGCGCTGGCCCGCGGTGAGCTGCGGCTGATCGGCGCCACCACCCTCGACGAGTACCGGGAGATCGAGAAGGACCCGGCGCTCGAGCGCCGCTTCCAGCCGGTCCTGGTCGACGAGCCCTCGGTCGAGGACACGATCACCATCCTCCGCGGCATCAAGGAGAAGTACGAGGTCCACCACGGCGTGCGCATCTCCGACCCGGCGATCATCGCCGCGGCCACCCTCAGCCACCGCTACATCTCCGACCGGCGCCTCCCGGACAAGGCGATCGACCTGATCGACGAGGCCGCCGCCCGGCTCCGGATGCAGCTCGAGAGCCAGCCCGAAGAGATCGACCAGCTCGAGCGCAAAAAGCTCCAGCTGGAGATCGAGCGCGAGGCCCTGAAGAAGGAGACCGATCCCGACTCCAAGGCCCGGCTCGAGGCGATCGAGAAGGAGATCGCGGAGCTCACCAAGAAGATCGAGGAGATGAAGGCCGAGTGGCTGGCCGAGCTGGAGATCCTTAAAGAGCTCCGCCAGGCGCAGCAGGAGCTCGACGAGGTCCGCCGCGAGATCGAGCTCGCCGAGCGCAACTACGACCTCAACAAGGCCGCGGAGCTGCGCTACGGCAAGCTCCCCGAGCTGGAACGGAAGGTCGAGGAGCTCTCGGAGAAGCTGAGGAACGCCAAGTACGTGCGCCTCGAGGTCACCGCCGAGGACATCGCGGAGATCGTCTCCCGCTGGACCGGCATCCCGGTGGCCAAGCTGCTCGAGGGCGAGCGCGAGAAGCTCTTGCGCCTGGAGGAGGCCCTGCACCGGCGCGTGGTCGGCCAGGACGAGGCCATCCAGGCCGTCTCCGACGCGATCCGCCGCGCCCGCGCGGGGCTCAAGGACCCCAACCGGCCGATCGGCTCCTTCATGTTCCTCGGCCCCACCGGCGTGGGCAAGACCGAGCTGGCCAAGGCCCTGGCGGAGACCCTCTTCGACACCGAGGATGCGATGATCCGCATCGACATGTCCGAGTACATGGAAAAGCACTCAGTGGCCCGGTTGATCGGCGCGCCTCCGGGGTACGTCGGCTTTGAAGAGGGCGGCCAGCTCACCGAGGCGGTGCGGCGGAAGCCCTACTCGGTGATCCTCTTCGACGAGATCGAAAAGGCCCACCCCGACGTCTTCAACATCCTGCTGCAGATCCTCGACGACGGGCGGCTCACCGACGCTCACGGCCGCACCGTGGACTTCAGGAACACGATCATCATCATGACCTCCAACCTGGGCAGCCACCTGATCCTCGAGGGGATCAAGGAGCACCTCCCCTACGAGGCGATCCAGGAACGGGTCTTCGCGGTGCTGCAGCAGAACTTCCGCCCCGAGTTCCTGAACCGGCTGGATGAGATCGTGATCTTCAAGCCGCTGACCAAGGAGCAGATCATCCAGATCGTGGACCTCCTGGTCGATCGGGTCAGGGCCCGGCTCGCGGAGCGGAAGATCGAGCTCGAGCTCACCCCCGAGGCCAAGGAATGGCTCGGCGAGCGCGGCTACGACCCGGTCTTCGGCGCCCGGCCGCTCCGGCGGGTGATCCAGCGGGAGCTCGAGACCCCGCTCTCCAAGAAGATCCTCGCCGGCGAGGTCCGGGAGGGCGACAAGGTCGTCGTCAAGCGCGGCGAGCAGGGCCTCGCGTTCGAGGTCGAGCACCGCGCCCCCGCCGAGGAGACCAAGGCCGAGGCCTAATCCCCCCCCTCCGCCGCAGCGCCCCCGGCCAGGCCGGGGGCGCTTTGCCGTTAGGACAAATGTCCCGTGCAGAGCGGACGAAACTAAGGCATGCGCCCGGACTTCGACCGCTACCCCTTCCTCGTCGCCTGGGAGATGACCCACGCCTGCGACCTGGCCTGCAAGCACTGCCGGGCCAGCGCCGAGCCCGACCCCCTGCCCGGGGAGCTCACCACCGAGGACGCCTTCCGCCTCCTCGAGGAGCTCGCCACCTACCGGCCCAAGCCGATCCTCCTCCCCACCGGCGGCGACCCCCTGAAGCGGCCGGACCTCTGGGACGTGCTGGAAAAGGCCCGCGAGCTGGGGATCAAGGTCGGGATCACCCCGGCGGTGACCCCCCTGCTCACCCACGAGGTCATCGACCGCTTCAAGGAGCTCGAGATCCACGCGATGGCGATCAGCCTGGACGGCGCCTCCCCGGAGACCCACGACACCTTCCGCGGGGTGCCGGGGACCTTCGAGCTGGCGGTGGATGCCCTTCGCTACGCCCGCTCGATCGGGCTGGCCACCCAGATCAACACCACCGTCACCAAGACCACCCGCCCCGAGCTCCCGAAGCTCGCCGACCTCGGCCGGGACCTGGGGATCAGCGCCTGGGAGGTCTTCTTCCTGGTGCCGGTGGGCCGCGGGGCGCTGCTTGAGCAGCTCAGCCCAGAGGAGTACGAGGAGGTCCTCACCTGGCTCTACCAGGTCTCCAAGACCCACAAGCTGCACATCCGCACCACCGAGGCCCCTCACTTCCGCCGGGTGGTGATCCAGCAGCGGGCAAAGAGCCAGGAGGGCGACCACGCCCTGGTGCAGAACAAGCGCGGGGTGCACATGCACGACGGCTACGGCTTCGTCTTCGTCTCCGCCACCGGCGAGGTCTACCCCTCCGGCTTCCTGGCCCTCTCCGCGGGGAACATCAAGGAGAAGCCGCTTTTGGAGATCTACCGGCACTCGGAACTCTTCAAGAGGCTCCGCGACCGCAGCCAGCTCAAGGGGAAGTGCCGGGTCTGCGAGTTCGGCGACGTCTGCTGGGGCAGCCGCGCCCGGGCCTGGGCCGAGCTCGGCGATCCCTTCGCCTCCGAGCCGCGCTGCGCCTACGTTCCGGCGGCCTGGCGCGAGGCCAGCCCCGCCTGAGGCGACCCCAACGCGGGGCCCGGGGACGACCCCGGGCCCCCTTGATTAGCGAAGCCAGGCCATCACCAGGCCGGGGAAGACGCCGAACGCCAGGACCAGCGCCCCCACCAGCCCCAGGATGAAGGCCGCGAGCGGCTCGACCGCGATCGCCTCCGCCTGCCGCGGGGGCTTGAAGAAGGCCAGCGCCGCCAGCCGCAGGTAGTAATACGCGGCGACCACCGCAGTGACGAGGGCGAAGACCAAGAGCCCCCAGGCCCCGCCGCGGGCGGCCTCCAAAAAGACCAGGTACTTGCCCCAGAACCCGGCGAGCGGGGGCAGCCCGGCCAGCGAGAGCAGCGAGAGCAACCAGAGACCGGCCAGAAGGGGGCTCTTTTGGATCAGGCCCTCGAGCGCCGTATAGGGCACCCCGCCGCCGCGGTCGACCTGGGCCAGGACGGCGAGCGCGAGCCCGGTGGAGAGGGCGTAGACCAGGAGGTAATAGCCGAGCGCGGGCACCGGCGCGACGCCAAAGAGGCCGAGGGCCAGGTACCCCGCGTGGGCGATCGCGGAGTAGGCCAGCAGCCGCTTGGCCTCGGTCTGAGCGAGCGCCGAGAGGTTGCCGTAGAAGACGGTCAAAAGCACCACCAGCGCGAGCACCCCGGCGACCGGGCCCAGCATCCCCACCCCCGCCGCCACCCGGAGCAGCGCGGCGAAGGCCGCGGCCTTCACCCCGGTCGCCATGTAGAGCACCAGCGGGGTCGGCGAGCCCTGGTAGACGTCCGGGGTCCACCAGGCGAAGGGCACCAGGCTGCCCTTGAAAAAGAGGCCGGCCAGCAACAAGATCGCCCCGGCGACAAACAGCGGCCCCTGGCCCACCGCGTCCACCGCGAAGCTCCCGGTGGCGCCGAAATGCAGCACCGCGCCGTAGAAGAAGAGCGCCGCGGCGACCGCGCCGAGGAGGTAGTACTTGAGGCCCGCCTCCTCGCTGGCGGGATCGTAGCGGCTCGCGGCGAGGGCGTAGAGGGGCAAAGAGAGCAGCTCGATGCCGATCAGGATGACCATCAGGTTGCCGCTGGTGGCCATGGCCATCGCCCCGAAGGCGGAGAAGGCGAGCAGGGCGTGATACTCGAAACGGTCCAGCCCCTGGGCCTCGAGGTAGCGATCCCCCACCAGCGAGGCGAAGAGCGCGGCCATCACCGCGACGAAGCTGAGCGCACGCCCCAGCGGGTCCAGGATGAAGAGGCCGTGGAAGGCCTCCTCGGTGCCTGCGAAGAAGAGCAGCAAGAGGGCGAGCAAAAGGCCCACCCGGGCGACGGCCTTGGCCAGGCGGTTCGAGCCCCAAAGCCCGGAAAAAAGCGTCAGGGTCGCGGTCAGAAAGAGCACGACGAAGGCGATCACTGCCCACCTCCAACGAGCGCCGCGAGAGCCTTGGCCCCCTCGGCCAGCGGCCCGCTCACCAGCGCGGGGTAGAGGCCGATCAGCGCGATCAGCAGCGCGGAGAGCACGGCAAAGGGCCATTCCGCGGTCTCGAGGTCACCGGCCTCCCGCCCCGGAGGCCCGTGGAAGAGGCGCTGGTAGGCGGTCAGCCCCCAGGCCGCGGAGGCGATCACCGAAAGGAAGGCGAACGCCGCCAGTCCCGGCGCGGCGGTCCAGGCCCCGAGCAAGCTCATGAACTCCCCGGGAAAGCCGGCGAGGCCGGGAAGCCCGATCATCGCCAGCACCATGAAGAGCATCAACGCGGCCAGCGCGGGCGCGCTTTTGGCCAGGCCGTGGGTCGGGGCCAGGGCCAGGGTGCCGAAACGGCGCTCGAGCCAGCCGGCGAGCAAGAAGAGCCCCCCGGTGTAGAGCGCCCCTGCCGAAAGCAGGAAGAGCCCCCCGGCCGCCCCTAGGGTGCTGCCGGAGAAGATCCCAAGCGCGGCGATGCCCATGTGCGCGAGCGCCCCGTAGGCGATCAGCCGCTTCCAGTCGGTCTGCGCGTAGGCGATCCAGGCCGCCCAGAGCGCGGTGAAGGCGGCGAGCGCCAGGAGATACGGCTGGTAGGCGGCAAAGGCCTCCGGGAAGAGGGGAATCGCCCAGCGGAAGAAGCCGAACGCCCCGACCTTATAGAGCGTGCCCATCACGTCGGCGAAGCCCGAGGGGTGGTTCTCCGCGTGGAAGTCGGGCAGCCAGACGTGGAGGGGAAAGAGCGGGGTCTTCACCCAAAAGGCCAGGGTGAAGGCCAAGAAGGCCCAGGCCGCGGCCGCGCCCCCGACCCGGTGGGACAAGAGGTCGCGGAGCAGGAAGGTCTCCGCGCCCCCCAGGGCCCGGGCGGCGAAGATCCCGGCGAGCATCAGGAGGCTTCCGAAGAGGGTGAAGAGGGCGAACTTCAGCAGCGCCCGGACGCGGTGCTTGCCCCCGTAGACCCCGAGCATGAGCAGACTGGGGATCAGGGTGGCCTCGTAGAAGAGGTAAAAGAGCACCAGGTCCAGGCTCAAGAAGATCCCCAGCAACCCGGTGGTCATCAACAACCCCAGCGCCAGCATGCGCCCGGGGACCTCGCGCACCGCGAGCAGGGCCAAGAAGACGGTGGCCGGGACCAAAAAGGCGAACACCGCCCCCACCCCGTCGACACCGACCGCGTAGTAGACGCCGGCCTCGCGCAGGAGGGGCAGCTCCACCAGCGCCCGCGTCCCCGGTCCAGCGAGGAGGTAGCCCCCGCCGATCACCGCGGCGATCAAGGTGGCCAAAAGCCCCAGCCCCCGCGCGGCCCGGGGATAGGCCAGGCCGATCAAGCCGGCCAGGGCGGGAAGGAAGATCAGCACGTGGATCATCGCACCACCCCCCAGAGCACGAAGAGCCCGGCGAAGAGCAGGATCAAGAAGGCGTAGACGCGCGCGTAGCCGGTCTGCAACCGGGCCAGAAACCGGCCCAGGGTCCCGACCTCGCCGGCGGCGAGCACGTAGCCCTGGTCCAGGCTGCGGTCGGTGAAGCCGAGCAGCTTCGCGGTCTCCTTCGCCGGGTTGACGATGAAGGTGTTGTAGACGCGGTCGACGTAGAAGGCCTCAAGCGCCGCCCGCTCGAAGCTCAGGTACCACGCCGGCAGCTTCTTCTTGAAGTAGTCGCGGTAGAGGACCCATCCCGCCCAGAGGCCGGCGAGGGCCACGATCGCGGAGAGCAGGATCAGCCCCCACTCGGTCAGCAGGTCGAAGGGATGGGCCTCGACCTCGGCCAGCGCCGGCCGCAGGAAGGGCTCGATGAGGTTCCAAAAGGGCTCGGGCAGGGCGAGGAAGCCCGCGAAGGCCGCGCCCAGGGCGAGGAGGTCGTTGGGCACGGTCATCACCGGCGGCGCCTCGTGGGGATGGCCCTTGCCGCGGAACTCGCCGTGGAAGACCAGGACGTACCAGCGCATCGCGTAGATCGCGGTGAGCAGGGCGACGAAGAGCGCGACCAGGTAGAACCCCAGCCCGCCGAAGGGGTAGGTGAGGGTGGCGGCGATGATCGCGTCCTTGGACCAGAACCCGGCGAGGAGGGGGAAGCCCGCGAGCGAGAGGGCCCCGATCAGGCCGTGCAGGTGGGTGCGGGGCAAATAGCGCTTGAGCCCGCCCATTTTGCGCACGTCCTGCTCGCCCTCGAGGGCGTGGATCACCGACCCCGAGGCGAGGAAGAGGAGCGCCTTGTAGAAGGCGTGGGTCATCACGTGGAAGAGGGCGATCCAGTAGGCCCCCACCCCGACCGCCAGGAACATGTAGCCGAGCTGGCTGATCGTGGAATAAGCGACGATCTTCTTGATATCCCACTGCCCGAGCGCCGAGAGCGCCCCGTAGAGCGCGGTGAGGACGCCGATCACCGCGATCCAGTAGGAGACGTCGGGAAGGTTGGCGTAGAGGAACGAGGAGCGGGCCAGGAGGTAGACGCCCGCGGTCACCATCGTCGCCGCGTGGATCAGGGCGCTGACCGGGGTGGGACCGGCCATCGCGTCCGGCAACCAGACCATCAGCGGAACCTGGGCGCTCTTGCCGATCGCGGCGATGAAGAAAAAGAGGCCGATCAGCCCCAGCCCCGTGGGCAGCACCAGGCTCTCCTCCACCGCCGCGCGCAGCTCGCTGATCGAGAGGGTGCCAAAGAGCGCGTAGAGCGCGGCCATCCCCAACAAAAAGCCGAGGTCCCCGATGCGGTTGGTGATGAAGGCCTTCCTGGCGCTGTCGGCGTTCTTCCAGTCCTGATACCAGAACCCGATCAGCAGGAAGGAGGCCAGGCCCACCCCCTCCCAGCCGATGAACATCACCGGGTAGCTGTCGGCAAAGACCAGGGTGAGCATCGCCGCGATGAAGAAGTTGAAGTAGGCGAAAAAGCGGCTGTAGCCCGGGTCCTTGGCCATGTAGCCGATCGCGTAGACGTGGATCAAAAACCCGATCCCGGTGACGATCAGCGCCATGTAGCCGGAGAGCGGATCCAGGCGCAGCGCGAAAGGGATCCCCGGAAGCCAGTCGGCGAGGACGAAGCGGTCGCCGCCGGAAACAAGCATGCCCACGCTGATCAAAAACGCGCCGCCGACCATCGCCGAGGCGAGGACGCCGGGGGCGGGCTCGTTAAAGCGCCGGCCGAAGAGCCCGAGGACCAAGAACCCAAGGAGCGGCAACGCGATCGCGAACAACATCCACATGGCCCTACCCCCTCAACTCCGAGAGATCGTCGACGGTCGTGGTCTCGCGCACGCGGAAGACCGCCACCACCAACGCCAGCCCCACCGCCACCTCGGCGGCGGCAAGGGCGATCAGCAAGAGCGCCGCCCCTTGGGCGGCGAGGCTGCCATACGCGCGGGCGAAGGTGACCAGGCTTAGGTTGGCGGCGTTCAGCATCAGCTCGACCGACATCAGGATCAAGAGCACGCTGCGCCGCACCATCGCCCCGTAGGCCCCAAGCGCGAAGAGCACCGCCGAGATCAAGAGGTAAAAGGTCATCGCCCGGCCTCCCTTTCCGGCTTGACCAGCGCCACCGCGGCCACCGTGGCCACGAAGAGCAGCGCCGCGATGAGCAGGACCGCGTAGAGCCAGTCGCGCCAGAGCACCGGGCCGAGGGCCTTGGCGGTGCCCCCGAAGAGGGCGGCCCTGGCGGTGGCCTCGGCGACCGGCGGGTGGAAGCCGACGAACGCGACCCCCGCGCCCACGAGCAACAGGAGCGCGACGACCGGCGCCGCCAGCCGCAGCCAGGGCAGGGGGTCCACGCCGAGGTCCGCCTTGGCGTCGTAGAGGAGCATGATCACGAAGATGAAGAGCACCATGATGGCCCCGGCGTAGACGATGATCTCGATCCAGCCCAAAAACCGCGCCTCCAGGCGCATGAAGACCGCCCCCATGACGATGAAGTTCGCGGCCAAGGAGAGCGCGGCGTGCACCGCGTTCTTGCTGCGCACCGCCAGGAACCCGGTGAGCAAGAGCAAGACCCCGGCGACGAGGTCGAAGAGGTTCATTCGTAGCTCACCCCCTCGAGCTCGGTGCGCACGTAGGGCACCTTGAAGCCCAGCTTCACCGGCTTCTTGAGGATCTTGGCCTCGCGCCGCTGGGGCTTCGACCCCACGGTGTCCACCAGGAGGTCCTCCTTGCCGTAGACGAAGTCCGAGTAGCGGTAGTCCGCGAGCTCGAACTCGTAGCCCATGACGATCGCCCCGGTCGGGCAGGCCTCCTCGCAGTTGCCGCAGAAGATGCAGCGCAGCATGTTGATCTCGTAGACCTTGGCGTAGCGCTCGCCCGGGGAGACCGGGTTCTCGGGGTCGTTCTCCGCGGGCTCCACGTAGATCGCGTACGCCGGGCAGGCCGCGGCGCAGAGGCTGCACCCGATGCACTTCTCCAGCCCGTCCGGGTGCCGGGTCAGCACGTGCCGCCCGTGGAAACGCGGCTTTAAGGGCACCGGCGCGTCCGGATAGGGGATGGTGACGGGCTTGGAAAAGAAGTGGCGCAGGGTGATCCCGAGCGCCTTCGCCAGCGCCATCACGCTCATAGCGTCCCTCCCTTCGCGACGTAGTAAGCGGTGATCAAGAACCAGACGACCGCGACCGGGAAGAGCACCCCCCAGGCGAAGCGGATCATCTGGTCGTAGCGGGTCCTAAACCAGCTGGCCCAGATCCAGAGCACCAGGAAGATGAAGAGCGCCCACTTCAAGAAGAGCCAGAGCACCGGGATGTCCGGCAGGCCAAAGGGCGCCGCCCAGCCGCCCAGGAAGAGCGTCGCCATCAGCGCCGAGCCCACCACCCAGTGGCCCAGCTCACCGAGGTAGAAGGCGACGAACTTGGTCCCCGAGTACTCGGTGTGAAAGCCGGCGACCAGCTCCTGCTCGGCCTCGGCGAAGTCGAAGGGGGTGCGGCTCATCTCCGCCAGGGCGGCGGTGAAGTACACCAAGAAGGCGGGAAGCTGGTAGACGATCAGCCAGCCGTGTTCCTTTTGCCAGCGCACGATCTCCTGCAGGTTGAGGCTGCCGACCATCAGCACCGGCCCCAGGATGGCCAGACCCAGCGCGAGCTCGTAGCCGATCAACGCGGCGATCGAGCGCATCCCCCCGAGCAGGGGGTACTTGGAGCCGGAGGCCCAGCCGGCGAGGAAGACCCCGTAGACTGCCATCTCGCTGACCGCGAAGACGTAGAGCACCCCGAGGTCCAAATCGGCGACGACCCAGCCGTCGGGCCCCACGGGGATCACCGCGAACGCCGCCAGGGCGAAGGCAAAGGTGAGGATCGGGGCCAGCCAGTAGGCGAGCTTGTCCGCCCGCTCGACGGTGATGGATTCCTTGAAAAAGGCCTTGAGCCCGTCGGCCAGGGGCTGCAACAGGCCGAAGGGGCCCACCCGGTTCGGCCCCAGCCGGACCTGGAAGCGCGCCAGGCCGCGGCGCATGATCCAGGTGATGTAGGCGATGGTCAGGAGCAGGACCACCAGCAGCACGAGAGCCTTGACCGCGGTGACCAGGTAGATCATGCCGCACCCCCTTCAGGCACCAGGAGGCGGAACCCGACCCGGCGGCCGGGGGCCCGCCCCAGCGCGGAGAGGAAGAGCGCGCCCTCAGGCAGTCCGGCGTCGATGCGCACCGTTGCGGTAACCGGACCGAAGGGGGTGGCCACCTCGATCTCCGCCCCCTCGACCAGGTCCAGCCGCCGCGCCTCGTCGGGGGCAGCGAAGAGCCGTGGCTCGCCGGTCGCCCGGCGCACCCGCTCGTCGGCGAGCTGGCGGGCCTTCCACATCGTGGGCCGCAGGTAGAGCCCCCCGGCCTCCGGAGCCCAGGTGGTGGCAAGCCGCGGCCGCGGCCGCCAAAGCCAGCCTTCCTCGGGCGCGACCAGGGGGAGCTTGTAGCGGGCGTGGAGCGCCTGGCGGGCCTCCTGGAGGTTCGAAAAGGGAGCGGCCTTGCCCAGCGCAGTGAAGAGGAGCTTGATCGCCTCCAGGCCATCCAGGCTGCCCAGCGGGGCCACCGGCGCGGCCTTCAGCTCGAGCAGCCGGCCCTCGGCGTTGACGAAGCCGCCGGCCTTTTCGTAGAAGGTCTTGGCCGGGAAGACCAGGTCCGCGTGGGCCGCGACGCGGGGGTCGAGGTGGGTGGCGAAGACCACCTTGAAGCCGCTGGCAAGCGTTCCGTCCTCAGGCAGCGCCCCGTAGTACACCCCGGCCTCGGGCCGCTCCTGTCGGGTCCCGGGCCAGACCCCGACGGCCTCCAGGCCCCGGGCGTTGGCCGCCGGGGGCATCGCCAGCACCTGGGCTCCCTTGGCCCGCGCCAGACGCTCGGCGATCGCCGCCGCCTCGGGGTCTTGAAGCACCTCGGCACCGAGGATCAGCACCCGGCGCTTGGCCGCCAAGAACCGCTCCGCCGCGTGTTCCAGGGCCTCCGGGGGCACCCCCGGTACCTCGGGGGCGGGCTTCTTGTCGAGCCGGGCCTCGATCGCCATCAGCAGCCGCGCCACCGCGCCCGGGGCGTAGACCCCCTTGGTGCCGGAAAAGGCCATCAACCCCGTGGGATAGGGGGCGAAGGTCGAAAGCCGCCGCCCGTCCCGGGGCATCCGCTCCTTGATCTGCAGGTCGGCGATCGGGGTGCCGTGGTAAAAGCGCGGCGGGGGCTTGAGCCCCTTCAAGAACGCCTGTAAGCGCAGATAGAGCCCCGGCATCTCGGCCTCGGGGTCCCCGACCACCAAGGCGAAGTCGGCCTCGAGGAGGTCCGCGTAGCGGATCGGTTCGAAGTTCGAGACCGGGTAGGGGGTGCGGTTCTCGAAGTCGAGGTGAGGGCTCCCGAAGCGCCGCGCGGCCTCGGCGAAGGCCAGCCCCTCCTCGATCGTGGCGTCGCCGGCCAGGAAGAAGGCTACCTTGGACCCCTCGACCCGGCCCAGCCCCTCGGCCAGGGCGGCCATCGCCTCGGGCATGCCGACCTCGACCAGGCGGCCGTCCTTGCGCACCAGCGGCGCCCGAAGCCGGTCCTCGTTCACCCAGGCGTGGCCGAAGCGGGCCGCGTCCGAGATCCAGATCTCGTTGGTCTCCGGGTTCTCCCGGGCACGGATGCGCTCCAGACGGCCGGAGCGCGCGTCCACCCAGATCGCCGCCCCGAAGGCGTCGTTGAGGTCATAGGTGGGGGTCTTCTCGAACTCCCAGTTGCGGGCGCGGAAGCGGGCGGTGAGGTCGAGCAGGGCCCCGACCGGGCAGATGTCGGTGATGTTGCCGGTGTAGCCCGGGGGGAGGCCCTCCTCGCTGCCGATGAAGGTGTGGTTGCCGCGCTCGATGAAGTCCAGCACCTCCTGCCCGGGGATCTCCTCGAAGTAGCGGACGCAGCGCTTGCAGTGGATGCAGCGCTCGCGGTCGAGGACGATGAACTCGCTGAGCTTGTGGTGCTTGTCGGCGTGGCGCTTGGTGAAGTCGAAGCGGGAGTAGAGGACGGTCTTCAACCCGTTCCTGGTCTCGGTGTAGTACTTCTCGAAGAGGCCGTACTCGTAGGAGCGGTCCTGCAGCTCGCAGGCCCCGCCCTTGTCGCAGGTGGGGCAGTCCAGGGGGTGGTTGATGAGGTGGAACTCGACCATCCCCGCCTGGGCCTTCTTGACCTCGTCGGAGAGGGTGTCGACGACCATGCCCTCGGTGGCCTCGAGGGTGCAGGAGGCCATCAGCTTGGGGAACCAGAAGATCCTGGGCTCGCCGGTCTCGTCCTTGATCCACGCCCCGTCCGGCCCCTTGCGCGGCGCGCCGGCCTTGACCAGGCACATGCGGCAGGCCCCGATCGGGGAGAGGTGCCGCTCACTGCAGAAGTAGGGCACGTCGTAGCCGGCGTGGAAGATCGCGTCCAGGACCGAGGTGCCCTTGGGCACCTCGACCCAGCGGTCGTTGATCTTGACCCTTGGCATGGCTACCTCCAGCGTCCCTTCTTGTCCACCGCGCAGGCCTTGTGCGTCAGGTGGTGCTCGAACTCGTGGCGGAAGTGGCGGAGCGCCCCCCGCACCGGCCAGACCGCGGCGTCGGCCAGGGGGCAGAAGGCCTTGCCCTCGATGTTGTCCAGGAGGTCCTCGAGGAGCTCGATGTCCCCGGGCTTGCCCCGGCCGGTCTCGATCTGCCCCAGGAGCTTGGTCATCCAGCCCGCCACCCCTTCACGGCAGGGGGTGCACTTGCCGCAGGACTCGTGGCCGTAAAAGCGCACCAGGTTCCACATCGCGTCCACGATGCAGGTGGACTCGGGGATGAGGATCACCCCGCCGGTGCCGAGCATCGTGCCCTTTTGCTGCAGGTGCTCGTAGTCCATCGGGGTGTCCAGGGTCTCGTCGTCGAAGGGCAGGAGCGGGGTCGACGAGCCCCCCGGGATCAGGGCCTTGATCGGCTCCTTCACCCCTCCCGCCCAGTCGAAGATCAGCTCCCGGAAGGTGGTGCCCATGGGCAGCTCGTAGACCCCCGGGCGCACCGCCGGGCCGGAGACCTGGTAGAGCTTCATCCCCTTGGACTTGTCGTAGCCCATCTGGGCGAACCACTCCGCGCCGCGGGCGATGATGTGCACCACGCTGGCGATCGTCTCGACGTTGTTGATCGTGGTGGGCTTGCCAAAGAGGCCCTTTTGGGCCGGAAAGGGGGGCTTTAAGCGGGGGTTCGCGCGCAGGCCCTCGAGGGAGTTCATCAGCGCGGTCTCCTCGCCGCAGATGTAGGCCCCGGCGCCGCGGTGGACGTAGAGGTCGAAGTCGAACCCGGAGCCGAAGAGGTTCTTTCCCAGGTAGCCCTGGGCGTAGGCCTCCTCGATCGCCGCCACCAGCCGGTCGTAGGCCCTGCGGTACTCCCCGCGAATGTAGACGTAGCCCTTGGTGGCGCGGATCGCGTAGCCCGCGAGGATCATCCCCTCGATCGCCTGGTGGGGGTCGTCCTCGAGGATGTAGCGGTCCTTGAACGAACCGGGCTCGGACTCGTCGGCGTTCATGATGATGTAGTGCTGCTGGCCGTCGTCCTTGGGCATGAAGGACCACTTCAGCCCGGTGGGGAAGCCAGCCCCGCCGCGGCCGCGCAGCCCGGACGTCTTGACCTCCTCGATGACCTCGTCCGGGGTCATCTTCAAAAGCGCCTTCTTCGCCGCCTCGTAGCCCCCGTGCTCGAGGTAGTAGGCCAGGGTGTGCGACCCCGGCCGGCCCACGTGGGCGTAAAGGGTGCGCTCGAACCGGGGGTCGTGACCGGAGACGATGGGCGTTTCGCTCATGCCCCCTCCTCCCGCACGTGGTGCCCGCAGTCCCCGGGCAGCTCGATCTCCTCCAGCGTCTTGCCCTCGCGCAGGCCGGAAAGCAGCGCCTTGAGCCGCTCCCGGGTCACGCACTCGACGTAGGGCGCGTCGTTGATCTGCACCACCGGGGCGGTGTGGCAGGAGCCCAGGCACTCGACCTTCTGGATGGAGAAGAGGCCGTCCGGGGTCACCTCCCCGGGCCCCACGCCGAGCTCGCTGCGCAGGGTGTCCCAGAGCTCCTCGGCCCCCGCCAGGGCGCAGGAGAGGGTGGCGCAGACCTGGATGTGGTACTTCCCGGTGGGCAGGGCCTGGTAGTAGGAGTAAAAGCTCATCACCCCGCGCACCTCGGTGGGGGTGGTGCCGACGAGCGCCGCGATCTCGGCGATGCGTTCGGCGGAGACGTGGCCCTCCTCCTCCTGCACCTTGCGCAAGAGCGGCATCACCGCCGCCCGGCGGTTCTCCGGCGGGTAGTTGGCGAAGACCCGCTGCAACCAGTCCTGCTTGTCGTCAAAGAATCCCATGCCTGATCACCTATCCACGTCGCCCAAGACCGGGTCGAAGCTCGCCAGGATCGCCACCAGGTCCTGGAAGAAGTGCCCCTTGGCGGCGAAGGGCAAGGACTGCAGGTTGAAGAAGCTGGGGGTGCGCACCTTCACCCGGTAGGGCAGGCTCCCCCCGTCGGAGACGATGTAGTAGCCGAGCTCCCCGCGGGCGCTCTCGGTGGGCACGTAGGCCTCACCGGGCGGCACCTCGAACCCCTCGGTGGCCAGCTTGAAGTGGTAGATCACCGCCTCCATCGAGCTGTCGAGGAGCTTCTTGTCGGGGAAGGAGAAGTGGGGGTTGGGGTCGCGGATCGGCCCCGGCGCCAGGCGCTCGAGCGCCTGGCGGACGATGCGCGCCGACTGGCGCATCTCCTCCAGCCGGATCACCATCCGGTCCCAGGTGTCCCCCCGCTCGCCCAGCGGCACCTCGAAGTCGTAGGTCTCGTAGCCCGAATAGGGGTAGGCCTTGCGCACGTCGTAGTTGACCCCGCTGGCGCGCAGCGAGCCCCCGGTCAGGCCGTAGGCGATCGCCACCTCCGGGGGCACCACCCCGACGCCGCGGGCCCGCCCCTCGAAGATTGGGCTGCCCACGAAGAGCCCCTGGTAGTCGTCGACGCGGTGATCGAAGGTGTCCAGGAACTTCTTGAGCTCGGCGGGGAACTCCTCGGGCAGGTCCTCCCTAAGGCCGCCGATGCGGATGTAGTTGTGGTGGAAGCGCTGCCCGGTGACCCACTCGAAGAGGTCCAGGATCGTCTCCCGCTCGCGGAAGGCGTAGAAGTACGGGGTCATCGCCCCCAGGTCCAAGAGCCCGGTGGCCACGAAGATCAGGTGGCTGGCGATGCGGGAGAGCTCGTTCAGCATTACCCGGATCACCTGGGCCCGCTCGGGCACCTCGGCGCCGAGGAGCTTTTCCACGCTCAAGGCGTAGGCCAGGTCGTGGGCGAAGGAGTGGAGGTAGTCCATCCGCGGGGTGAAGGTGATGTTCTGGTGGTAGGTGCGGTTCTCCATCACCTTCTCGAACCCCGTGTGCAGGTAGCCGATGTGGGGGACGACGTCGGCGACCTCCTCGCCGTAGAGCGTGACCACCAAGCGCAGCACCCCGTGGGTCGAGGGGTGCTGGGGGCCCATGTTGAGGACCATCTCCTCGACGCGGAGCTCCTTGGGCGGGTTGGACTGGCTCATCGCCGCTCTCCCTTCCGGCGCCCCCCGCGCCATCCGGTCAGGCCCTTCTCCTTACCCTTGAGGCCGGCGCGGAACTGCTCGGGGTTGATGTAGCGCCCGTCCTTGAAGAGGGTCGGGGTCTCGCCGAGGGGGTGGTCCTTGCGCAAGGGGTGCCCCTCGTAGTCGTCGGGGGTGAGGATCTTGCGCAGGTCGGGGTGCCCCTCGAAGACCAGGCCGAAGAGGTCGTAGATCTCGCGCTCGGGAAAGTTGGCGCTGGGCCAGAGGCCGACCACGCTGGGGAGCCTGGGGCTGGCCTCCGGCACCCAGACCCGGGGGTAGATGCGGCTTCCGTCGCCGTCGGCGAACCCCGGCAGGCTGACCAGCTCGTAGACCACCGCGAAGCGCTCGGGGGTCGGCGACGGGTACTCGAGGTAGTCGATTCCAATCACGTCGGCCAGGTAGTTGAAGCCCATGGCCTTGAACGCGGTCATGGCCTCGATCAGGTCCTCGCGCGGGAGCTCGAGGTGCAGGAGGTCATGGGCCTCGTGGACCGGATAGCCCTTCTCCTCGGCGTAGGCCCGGGCCTGCTCGCGACGGGTCATCGCCCCTCCCTTGCCCAGGCCTCGACCGGGGGAAGCTTGCGCCCCGCCTCGTCGAAGGCCTGGCCGCGAATCTTCTTTTGCAGCTGCATCACCGCGTAGATCAGCGCCTCCGGGCGCGGCGGGCAGCCGGGCACGAAGACGTCGACCGGCACCACCGAGTCCACCGACTGCACGATCGCGTAGTTGTTGAACATCCCCCCGGAAGAGGCGCAGGCCCCCATGCTGATCACCCATTTGGGGTCGGCCATCTGGTCGTAGACCCGGCGCATCACCGGGGCCATCTTCTTGGAGAGGCGCCCGGCGACGATCATCACGTCGGCCTGGCGGGGGCTTGCGCGGAAGACCTCACTGCCGAACCGCGAGAGGTCGTTGCGCGCGTCGGTGCTGGCCATCATCTCGATGGCGCAGCAGGCCAGGCCGAAGGTCACCGGCCAGAGCGAGTTGGAGCGGCCCCAGGCAATCAGCTTGTCCAGGGTGGTAAAGAGGATGCCCTGGCGCTCGAGCTCCCTAAAGTCGCGTTCGTAGGCGTCTAGTCCCACCGCATCACCCCCTTGAGCCACTCGTAGAGGAAGCCGAGCATCACCACCGCGGTGAAGCCCAGCACCGCCCAGAACCCAACCAATCCCAGGGTGCCGGCGTTCACCGCGTAGGGCCAGAGGAAGGCGACCTCCACGTCGAAGATCAAAAACAGCATGCCCACCGCGTAAAAGTGCGCCGGCAAACGGCGCACGAACCCGGCGGGCTCGAGCCCCGACTCGTAGGCCGAGAGCTTGGCCTTCCTCGGCCGCCGCGGTCCCAGGAGCGACCCCGCGGCGACCACCGCGGCGGAGATGGTGAGCGCGAGGATGAGGTAGATCAGGGCGTTGAGGTATTCCACCGTTGGGTCCATGTCCCCTCCTTGAGATTCCTTTCACTAACTTCGGCTAGCCCGCTCATGCTCCGGTCATCTTACGCCGAGTTCAAAACTACAAACGTCCCTAGCGATCCACGCGCATGCCGCTTTGCTTTTTCACCCGACCGGTCTGGACCTCCTCGCGTCCGCCGATCAGGCCCATCCAAACCAACGCGGTCTGATCCGACTCGAACTGGAGCGGTCGCACGTGCTGCGCGACGACCCCCTCGCCGCCGCGCTTCTTGGCGCGCTCGAGGGCCTCCTCCGGGCTCTCCGCGGCCACCACGTAGATCGCCTCGAGGCGCTCGGGGAGGTCGCCTTGGAGTTCGTTGGTCACCAAAAAGAGCTTCATACCCCAGAGTTTAAGCGGGGCAACGCCGGCGGTGCAGGCGCGCGGCGCACAATGTCGCCTAGGCTTGAACCATGCTGCGCGCCACCCTGAAGCCGGGCAAGGAAAAGAAGGTCAAGAACTTCTACCCCACGATCTACGCCGACGAGCTCGCCGAGGCCCCGAAGGCGGCCGGCCTGGTGAACGTCTTTTCGGCCCACGGGGAGATCCTCGGCGTCGGCTACCACGCCCCCGGCCTCAAGGCCGCGATCCGGCTCTACCGCTTCACCCCCGGCCCCCTCGACGCGGCCTTCTTCGCCGCGCGCATCGCGGCCGCGATGCGCCGGCGCGAAGGGCTTGGGCCCCATCACCGCCTGCTCCACGCCGAGGCCGATGGCCTCCCGGGGCTCGTCGTCGATCGCTTCGACACCGTCTTGCTGGTGCAGGTGCGCACCCAAAGCGCCGAGGCCCTCAAACCCCGCTGGGCGGGGCCCCTCAGGGCCCTGACCGGGGCAAGCGTCGCGGTCTGCGTCGACACCGAGGCCCGGCGCAGGGAGGGCCTGCCCCCGGCCCAGGGCACCCTTTGGGGCGAACGGCCGGAGCGCCTAAGGGTCGAGGAGGATGGCCTGGTCTTCGAGATCCCCCTGGCCCTGGCCCAGACCAAGGGGTTCTACCTCGACCAGCGCGAGAACCGGCGCCGCTTCGAGGCCGGCGTCCACCCCGGCATGCGCGTCCTCGACGTCTACAGCCACGTCGGCGGCTTCGCCTTGCGCGCCGCCCGCAAGGGCGCCCGGGTCCTCGCCGTGGACAAGGACCTGAACGCCCTCAGGGTCCTCGACGAGACCGCCCGGCGCCACGGGCTCTCCGTCGACCTCCGCCAGGGGGAGGCCCTCGAGGTCCTGGGCCAGCTCGCGCGCGAAGCGCGCCGCTTCGAGCGCATCGTCCTCGACCCCCCCGCCCTGGCCAAGACGCCGCGGGAGGTGCCCCGGGCCAAGCGGATCTTCGTGGCCCTGATCGGCCACGCCCTGAGGCTTCTGGCCCCCGGCGGCCAGGTCTGGGTCTCGAGCTGCAGCTACCCCATCAAGGAAGCGGACCTCCTCGAAGCCGCCCGCCGCGCCGGAGCCGACACGCGCACCCGGCTGGTGGTCGAGGCGATCACCCACCAGCCCCCGGATCACCCCTGGGTGCTCCAGGTCCCGGAGACCCTCTACCTGAAGACGCTGATCCTCACCCCGTATCCCGTAGAGTGAGGCATGGTTCCAGTCGGGTTCAACGAAGCCAGGGTCGAGGGCGGGGAACTTTGGCTCAAAGGCCCCGTCTTCCAGGCCCGGATCCAGGCCCGGGGGCCGGCCTGGCGGATCCTGGTCTTCCTCCGCCCCCAGGACCGGGACAAGGAGAGCTACGCGGTTGTCGCCGAAGCGACCGCGCCGATCGCCTTCGACGGCGAGACCGCCAGGGCCGAGGGCCTCCCGCCGCTCACCCTCACCCTCAACCCCTTCACCTTCCGCTTCGAGACCTTGCGCGCCAGCGGGCTCTTCGCCAAGCCGCTCGAGACCTGGCGCGGCGTCGAACGGGTGACCCTCGACCCCCTGGGCGTGACCCACCCCACCCCGCCCGCCGAGGGCCACCCCCTCGGCGGGGGCTTCGTCCTCTGGCTGGAGGAACCCGAGGCCCGCCGCTACTTCGGCCTCGGCGAACGCACCGGCTTCCTGGACAAGAAAGGCCGGCGCTACACCCACTGGAACATCGACGACACCGACCACGAGGAGGGCACCGACAACCTCTACCAAAGCCAGCCCTTCCTGCTCGCGGTGGACGGTGGCCAGGCCGCGGGGATCGTCCTCGACGAGACCTGGCGGACGGTCTTCGACCTAGCCCGAAGCGATCCAACGAAGACCAGCCTCTCGACCCCCGGCCCGACCTTCGACCTCTACCTCCTCCCCGGCCCCCGGCCCGACCAGGTCGTTTCCCGACTGGCCGAGCTCACCGGCCGTCCCCCGCTGCCCCCGCTCTGGGCGCTCGGCTACCACCAGTGCCGCTACAGCTACCCCGACGAGGCCAGCGTGCGCGAGGTCGTCGAGGCCTTCAAGGCCCACCGCATCCCCCTCTCCGCGATCTGGCTGGACATCGACCACATGGACGGCTACCGGGTCTTTACCTTCCACCCGGAGCGCTTTCCCGACCCCAAGGGGCTGGCCGAGGCGCTGGCCGAGGAGGGGGTCAGGATGGTGGCGATCGTCGACCCCTCGGTCAAGAAGGAGACCGGCTACCGGGTCTACGAAAAGGGCCGGCGGCTCGACGCCTTCGTCAAGGACCCCCGGGGCAACGAGGTCGTCGGCGAGGTCTGGCCCAAGCCCGCGGTCTGGCCGGACTTCACCCAGGAGCGGGTGCGCCGCTGGTGGGCCTCGCTGCACCGCTTCTACCTGGAAAAGGGGATCAGCGGGATCTGGAACGACATGAACGAACCCTCGGTCTTTTCCCTCGAGGGCCAGAGCGGCGAGGCGCCGGCCGTGGGCAAGACCCTGCCCCCGGGGGTGCTCCACGGCAAGAAGACCCACGCCGAGGTGCACAACGTCTACGGCCAGTGCATGAGCCGGGCGACCTTCGAGGGCCTGAAGGCCCTGGCCCCCCACCGCAGGCCCTTCGTCCTCACCCGCTCCGGCTTCCTCGGGATCCAGCGCTACGCCTGGGTCTGGACCGGGGACAACAAGAGCTACTGGTCGCACTTGGAGATGAGCATCCCCATGCTCCTCAACCTGGGCCTCTCCGGCGTGGCCTTCGCCGGGGCGGACATCGGGGGCTTCACCGAGGACGCGGACCCCGAACTCTTGCTGCGCTGGACCCAGCTCGGGGTCTTCTACCCCTTCATGCGCAACCACGCGGCGAAGACCAGCCGGCACCAGGAGCCCTACGCCTTCGGTGAGCCCTGGACCGGGCGGATCGCCGCGGCGATCCGCCTGCGCTACCGGCTCTTGCCCTACGTCTACGCCCTGGCCAAGACCGCGAGCGAGACCGGGGCCCCCCTAATGCGGCCGCTCTTTTGGCACTTCCCCGACGAGGCCGCGGCCTACGAGGTCTACGACCAGTTCCTCTTCGGCCCCGCCCTCCTGGTGGCGCCGATGACCCGGCCCGGGCAGACCACCCGTACCCTCTACCTGCCCCGGGGCGACTGGCAGGACTGGCACACCGGCGCGCGCTACCGGGGGCCGGGCTGGGTCAGCGTCCCCGCCCCCCTCGAGGTCATTCCCCTCTTCCTGCGCGAGGGGCACGCCGTCCCCCTGGCCCCCCCGGAGCCGCCGAAGGACGCCTTCTTTCCCGCGCTCGAGGTGCGCGTCTTCCCCGAGGGCAAGAGCCGGGGGGCGCTCTATCTGGACGCCGGGGACGGGACGGCGCCCGGGACCTGGGTCGCGATCGAGGCCGATCCCCAAGCGGGGGCGTTCTTGGGCCCCAAAGGGGCCCGGGCCTTCTTCCTCGACGAACGGGGCGAGATGCGCTGGCTCTAGCGGCGCCAAGCCCTACAATGGCCAAGCATGAACGCCTTCGAACGCCTGCTCTGGGCCGCGCGCTGGATGATGGTCCTCCCGGTCGTCGCCCTCCTCTTCGGGACCGTGTTCTTCGCCGGGGAGGCGGTCTACTACATCTACTTAGCCTTCTTCGGCCACGCGGAAAACCCCGTGGTGAAGACGATTCAGGCCCTGGACGCGAGCCTGCTGGCCGCGGTCTTCGTGATCTTCTCCCTGGGGCTTTACGAGCTCTTCATCGCCGAGCTCAAGGTGGGCGGCGGGGTCTTCGACAAGGTCCTCGAGGTCGCCGACCTCGACGACCTCAAGAGCAAGCTGGGCAAGGTGGTGGTGATGCTCTTGATCGTCAAGTTCTTCGAGCTGGCCCAGCTGATGGAGGCCACCACCCCCTTCGAGATGGTCCAGTTCGCCGGGGCGATCGCCCTCCTGGCGCTGGCGCTCTGGCTGATCCGGACCAAGGAGGAGTGAGCTTTATAAAACCTCGCTCATTAAAGTTGACTTACACCCTCGCGGCGGGCTAGACTTTAGAGGGTTATGAAGAAGCGAAAGAGCAAGCTCACCGCAGAGGAACTCGAGAAGAAACACCAGATCGCCCTCAACACCTTCGTCCGCGAGCAGTGGGGCGAGCTCCCCGGGGAGCTCGAGGTCAAGCTCAAGAGCCTCAAGGCCTGGGGGTTCGATCTGATCTTCGGCCTGCGCCAGGGCGAGGAGGCGGTCTTCGTCGCCGAGACCTCCGAGGGCCGGGAGCCCGGCGACGTCTACGAGGAACGGGGCGAGGTCTTCGAGGTCAAGGAGATCCTTAGCGAGCTTCCCAAGGGCGCGAAGCTCCTCATCCGGGTGGCCCTGGAGGAGCGCCGGGGGGTGATCCGCGCCTACTACCGCGCCCCCCGCGGGGAGGAGACCGAGCTCTTCGCCCTGCCCGCCGCCGAGCTCTTGCTCGCCTACTTCAAGAAACGGGGGTTCGGCAAGCTGCTCGAGGCCTTCCACTCCTCGGGCCTGACCACCGAGTTCATCCAGAAGAACGGGGAGGCCGGCAAGGCCTACGCCTTCGAGGCCCTGCCGCCGAAGATGCGCCGCGCCCTGCGCGAGGCCCGCGACGTGCTGAAAAAGCACGCCGGGATGGGGCGCTTCACCCTGGTCTACTTCGGCAAGAACAAGGACGGCGAGGACCGCTACGTCGTCACCTGGCTGCTGCCCACGATCAAGCTGTTCGACGTCGAGGTCGCCGAGCACGTGGACAAGCTGCTCGCAGCGCTGGACTAAAGGAGGAACGACGATGGTCATCACCAAGAAACACGCGATCGCCCTGGAACGCCTGCTCGCCGACGAGGAGGCCGGAAAGCCCTACACCCCGATCGAGGCGGTGGACGACGCGACCTTCACCGAGCTGGAGATGACCGGCCTGGCCCGCTTCCAGACCCCGGTCAAGCTCGTCCCCACCTACCTGGGGCGCGAGCTGGCCTGGATCCTGCGCGACCTCTACGCCCTCGGACCCAAGCCCTACGCGGAGGACGAGGCGGAGGTCGCCGGGGACCTGGTGATCCTCGAGGCCTACGGCCTGGACAAGCCCGAAGCCTGGGAGGAGGGCTGGCGCTGGCTGGGCAGCGAGGTCATCGCCATGCTCGACGCCGCGGAGCGCGCCGGCCGGGTCGGCCCCCTGGCGGAGGCGGCCCTGATGCAGCGGGGCCTCGCCGCGCGGGTGCGGGACCGCGAGCGGAAGGTCGAGCGCTTGACGCTGACCGACCAGGGGCGGCGGGTGCTCGAGGTCTACCGCGCCGCGGAGCCCGGGCTGGAGATCTCCGCCGAGCTCGCCGAGGTCATCCGCAAGACCCCGCTGGGCCCCGCGCCCTCCTCGGAGCTGCCCACCGGGAGCCACCAGGAACACCTCCTGGAGAACATGCGCCTCATCGCCTACTCGGTGCCCGATTCCGACGTCTTCGCCTACACCGCCCTCGGCCAGGCGGTGAAGAAGGCCCTGGAGACCGGGGGCTTCGGCGAGGGGGACGTGCTCACCTCGGACCTGCTCTGGACCCTCGCCGACTACACGGACACCGGCGAGGCCACCGAGGCGGCGCTGGCCACGTTGCAGGCGCTGGGCTACGTGGGCCCGTCAGGGGAGCTCCTGCCCGCCGGGGAGTGGGCGCTCGAGGCCCTCAGGCTCTACACCCAGGGCGCCCGGGCCGACGTCTGGTCCTTCTCCATCGAAGCCGAGGAGGCCGAGGTGCTGAAGACGATCGCCGCCCTCTGGGCGAAGGCCGAGCAAAACCCCGAGGAGGTCCCGACCTTCGAGCGCCTCAAGCGGGAGATGATCGACCGCAAGGTGCGCGAGTACAAGGCCCTGGTCGAGAAGTACGGCCGGCGCCTGGACGAGATGCCCTACAAGAAGCGGCTGATCGCCGAGCGCTTCCAGGCCGCCAAGGACCTCGCCCGCTGGTACGAGGAGAACTTCGACCTGCGCGAGGCGCTGCACTCGCTGGAGTCCTTCAACCTCATCGAGAGCAGCGTCGACGAGAAGGGCCGGGAGGTCTTCTTGGTCAGCGACTGGGGGGAGAGGGTCAAGGAGGACCAGACGCAAAACGAGCGGGACATCCCCTCGACCGGGGTCAAGGCCATCACCATGACCCGGAAGACCTTCAACGCGCCGGGCCTGGCGTGGTACCAAGAGGGCCGCGAGGCCGGGCTGCTGGGCAGCGCCGCGCCCACCCAGTCGGGCTTCCTCTACGCCCATCTGGCGGAGCACATCCAGCGCCTGCCGCACCTCACCAAGTACGAGCTGATGGTCTTCCACAAGATCCCGGCCAAGGGGATGAGCCTCGAGGAGCTCTACCAGGCGCTCGAGGGCCAGCTCGATCGCGAGCGCATCCGCTGGGCGCTGGAGAAGCTCGAGGCCCGGCACTTCGTCGAGGTCCTCCCCGACCACAACATCGTCGAGACCGAGGCCGGGGAGCTCTTGGACCGCGCCCTGGCGGGGGTGCCGGAGGGGTTCGGCAACCCGGTGAACCCGCTGGTGGTGCGCCTCTTGCGTGCGCTGCGCGAGGCCGGCACCCTCTACGTCAAGGAGCGCCGGGTGCGCATCCTGCCCCGGAACATCGAGAAGGCCGTCCGCCTCTCGGGGCTTTCCAAGGCGGCCTGGGACAACGCCATGGAGGCCGCCCGCGTCGCCGGGTTCGTGGGCAAGAACGCGGTCAACGAGGCCGGGCTCTTGCTCCTCGAGGTCGCGGAGAAGATGAACCCCGGCGAAGCGGTCCACGGTCTGGCGGAGATCGTCGCTTAGGGAGGCCGGTATGGACCACGAACTGCTGAAAAGGCTCGCGGAGGCCGGGGACTGGGCGGGACTCGCCCAGGCCCTCCTCCAGGCCTTCCCCAAAGGCCTGGTCGGTGAGCGGGACGCGCTGGTCACCTTCCTGGTCAGCCAGGTCGGGCTGGCGCACAAGGACGCGGTCAAGGTGGCCAAGGCCCTGGAGCAGGGGGGGTTCGCCCACCACCTGCCCGGGGACCGGCCGCGCTGGATCTTCACCTCCCGCTCGATCGACCTGCGCCAGCTGATGCGCCTTTTGGACCAGGAGTACAAGGCCTTCGTCGGCGAGGGAGACGAGGACCCCCGGGAGGCCGCGCTGCGCTTCATCGGCGGCGCCTTGGGGGTGGACCGCGAGGTCGCCGAGGAGGTCCTCGAGGGCCTGACCGCGGCCGGCTACGCCGAGCCCGGCCACAGCCCCGAGGCGGCCCGCGACCAGATCCTGATCCACTTCCCCGAGGCCTTCGCGATGACCTACCGGGTGTAAGGTGTTCCTGGTCACCTTCACCCCCACCGCCCACGGCCGCGGCGGCTTCCCCCGCGACGAGGCCGGCCGCCCCTACCTCCCCGGCAAGGACCTCGAGGAGGCCCTGCGGGCCGCGGCCTTCGTCTACGCCACCCGCAAGGACCCGGCCTTCAAGGCCCGGGTGCACAAGGCGGTGATCGCCGAGAAGGCCGACCTGATGCGCCTCGCCCGAACGCTAGAGGCGGAGCTCTTGGCCTTCGAGCCGGCGCTGGCCGACCTGGAGCTGCCGCCGCGCCTCTACCACGAGGCCGGCGAGGTCCGAACGCGGCGGGCCCTGCTCGTCAGCCTGACCAAGCACGAGGTGCTCCGGGATGCGACGATCGAGGTCGTCGAAGGGGTCTTCCCCCTCCCCTGGGATCCCCCGGAACGGCTGCGCCAGTGGCTCGCCGCCGCCGGCCGCAGCCTCAGCGAGGCGCTGGCGACGATGGAGCTGGAGGCGGTGCGCGAGGCGCTCCCCGAGCTCGTCCCCCTCTACGAGGCCCTGAAGGCGGCCAAGCTCAAAAAGGCCCCCTGGCCGCTGCGCCTCGGCTACTGGGGCGAGGACCCGTTGCGCGCCCGGTTGATCGCCTTTCGCCGGATCCCCGAGGTGCGGCGGGCGCTCGAGCGCCTGGGCTACCGGATCGAGCCCCGGCGCCTCCTCTACCTGCCCAAGGAGAAGCAGACCCTGGGCTGGGTGCACCTCGAAGCAGCCCTCTAACCTCGCGCGACACCGTGGCCTGCGGCACATGCCGCAGGTCTTTTGTTTTGAAAAGGCTTATTGACCTTAAGCAGAAAATGCGCAATAATGCTGCACGAGGTGATATGAATGAAGAACGTTGCCGGTAGTTTGGTGCTAAGCGTGATCGTCGCCCTCCTGGTGGGGCTCGGCGCGGGCATCTACCTGGAGTCCGGCCGCGCCCGCGCGACGCTCGAGACCATCCCCCCCTCCCCCATCGTCGTCTCCGCGAACTACGACAAGGCCAAGAACGAGCTGGTCCTCGAGCTCGCGAACCCCGGCGTTCTGCCCCTGACCCTGGTCGACCAGACCGTGGTCTTCACCCCGGGGAGCCAGTCCAAGCAGAAGGCCTACGCCCTGGCCGCGGTGCCGCTCAACCTCGCGCTCCCCGGCGGGGCCTCGGTCAAGGTGCACCTGGCCCTGAAGCCGAACAGCGAGACCCTCAAGCCCGGGGACGTGGTGGCCGGCACCGTGACCTACACCCACCCGCTCTCCAACGACGTCTACAGCGTCACCCGCCTCTTCAAGCTGGAGGAAGGGCGATGAAAAAGGCGCTGGCCTGGCTCTGGTTCTTGCTCTTCGCCTTGATCGTCTTCTTCGGGGCGAGCCTCCTCGCCTGGGGGGCCACCCCGGAGACGCTGGCCTTTTTGCTGGGGCTCTTCGGCTTTTTGGTCCTCGCCAACCCTTTGCTCTTCGGCTACGCCGGGCTGCTCGGCTTCCTCGGTGAGCTGGCCCGCGGCCACCGCCCGGAAGCGCTGGCGCGGGAGGCGCTCGCCCTGCCCGAGGCGCTCCTCAAGGAGCTCAGCGCGCTGGCCCTGGGCACCCTCTGGTTCGGCCAGCTCGCCCCCTACCGCTACACCTACTACGGCCTCTTCCTGGTGGTCGTGCTGGTCGGCCTGGCCCCCCAGCTGGCCACCCCGGCCCTGGGCTGGGCGGGGGCGCTGACCGGGCTGATCTGGGGCGCCGCGGTGCCCACCGTCCTGGTCTTCGCGCTCGAGCTCACCGCCTCCTGGCAACTTGCCCACTTGGCCCGGGAGCTGGAAGGCTAGACTGAACCCATGTTCCCCATCCGCGACTCGCTCTTGCACGGGCCCGCGCCGATGACGCGCGGGCTCATCCTGGCCAACGTGCTGGTCTTCTTGTGGCAGGTCTCCGGCGGCCCCGAGCACTTCGCCTGGACGATCCAGGCCCTGGGGTTCGTGCCCGCCCTCTTTTGGGCCGATCCCCTGGGCGAGGCCTGGCGCATCTTCAGCGCCATGTTCCTGCACGGCGGCGTCGCCCACATCGTCGGGAACATGTGGTTCTTGTGGGTCTTCGGCCCCGGCGTCGAGGATCGGCTGGGTTCCGGGCGCTACCTCGTTCTGTACCTCGTCGCCGGAGTCGGCGCGGCGCTCACCCAGGCCGCGGTGCTGCCCGCCAGCCCGGTGCCCATGGTCGGGGCCTCGGGGGCGATCTCCGGGGTGCTCGGGGCCTACTTCGTCTTGCTGCCCCAGGCCTACATCCTGACCATGGTCTGGTTCATCCTGCCCTTTTTCTTCTGGCTGCCGGCCGCGACCTACGCCGCCTACTGGCTCTTGTTGCAGTTCCTCTACGGCCTGGCCGGCGTGCCCGGAGTGGCCTGGTGGGCGCACATCGGCGGCTTCCTGGTGGGCGCGGCGTTGGCCCCGCTCCTCAAGGCCCCGCGCCCCTACCGGGCCGATCCCTTTTGGTACAGCTTCGCGGAAGCTGCTAGCGTAAGAGGAGGGAGGTAAGCATGGACCCAATCAGCATGCTCTTTTGGCTCTTCATCATCTTCTCGATGCTCTCGCCGTACATGCAGCAGCAGGCGCTCTTCGCGGCGAGGGCACGGAAGATCGCCGAGCTCGAGCGCAAGCGCAAGTCCCGGGTGATCACCCTGATCCACCGCCAGGAGGCGATCAACTTTCTGGGGATCCCCCTGAGCCGCTTCATCACCATCGACGACTCCGAGCACGTCCTGCGCGCCATCCGCATGACCGACGACAACGTGCCGATCGACTTCATCCTGCACACCCCGGGGGGGCTGGTGCTGGCCGCGGAGCAGATCGCCCGCGCCCTCAAGAACCACCCCGCGAAGGTCACCGTCTTCGTCCCCCACTACGCGATGTCCGGCGGCACGCTGATTTCCTTGGCGGCGGACGAGATCGTGATGGACGAGAACGCCGTCCTGGGCCCGGTGGACCCCCAGCTCGGCCAGTACCCGGCGGCCTCGATCGTCAAGGTGCTCGAGCAGAAGGAGCCCAAGGACATCGACGACCAGACCCTGATCTACGCCGACGTCTCGAAGAAGGCCCTCAAGCAGGTCAAGGCCTTCGTCAAGGAGCTCCTGCAAAGCAAGATGGACGAGGCCAAGGCCGAGGAGGTCGCGGAGATCCTCTCCCAGGGCACCTGGACCCACGACTACCCGATCTTCGTCGACGAGGGAAGGAAGCTCGGCCTGCCCATCCAGACCGAGATGCCAAAGGAGGTCTACGAGCTGATGGAGCTCTACCCCCAGCCCCAGATGGGCCGCCCCAGCGTGCAGTACGTCCCCACGCCGCATCAGCGGGAGGTGGGGCCGCCGCCCAACAAGGGCTAGGCCAACGCCCGGGTCGCGGCCCGGGCGTTTTAGTAAACCCAGCCCAGCCAGGCCAGATAGCCTGCGAGCAAGAGCGCCGCCTCCCGCCGCCCGAGCCGCATCCCGGTCCAGAGGAAGCCCCAGGCCAAGAGCGAAAGCGCGAGCATGCCGAGCAGGTCCGGCCCCACCCCGGGCCGCACCGAAAGCGGCCGCACCAGCGCCACCGTGCCCAGGATCCCGAGCACGTTGAAGACGTTCGAGCCGATCACGTTGCCGAGCACGATGTCCCCCTCACGGCGAAGCGCGGCGACGACCGCGGCGGCGAGCTCAGGGAGGCTGGTGCCCACCGCGACCACGCTGAGGCCGATCACCCGTTCGGGCACGCCAAAGCCCTGGGCCAGGGCCACCGCCCCCTCGACCAGGGCCCGCGCCCCGAGGCTCAAGAGGCCCACCCCGAGCGCCACGAACAAAAGCCGCAGCCCCAGGCGCCGCGCGGCCGGGCCGTAGGCGGCCTCGAACGCGGCGAGGACCTCGGGAGGCTCCCGGTCCCGCAAGAGGACCCAGAGGTAGCCGAAAAGCAAGAGCAGGAAGACCGCGCCCTCGAGCCGCCCCACCCGCCCGTCGGCCGCGGCGAGGACCAAGAGCAGGCTCACCCCCAGCATGAAGGGCAGCTCCCGGCGCAGGAAGCGGGCCTGGGCGCGGATCGGCTGGATCAGCGCGGCCAGGGCCAGGATCAGCCCCAGGTTCGCGGCGTTGGAGCCGACGACGTTGCCGAAGGCGATCTCCGGGGTGCCGGCGAGGGCGGCGGCGAGGCTCGCCGCGAGCTCCGGAGCGGAGGTGCCGAACGCGACCACGGTCAGCCCCACGACGAGCGGCGACCAGCCCAGGGCCCGGGCAAGGAGGGCCGCGTTCCGGACCAAGAGCTCCCCACCGACATAGAGCAGCCCCACCCCCAGCAGGATCCAAACGAGCGGCGTCACTCGGCCTCCTCGGGGAGCGAAAGCCCCACCGCCCGGGCCAGCTGCGCCAGCTCCTCAGAAGAGAGCCGCCGCCAGGCGCCGGGCTTGAGCCCCCCCAGGCGGAGGGGCCCGAACTTGACCCGGACCAGGCGCGCCACCGGGTAGCCGATCGCGCGCATCATCCGGCGCACCTCGCGCTTTTTCCCCTCGGTCAGGGTGAGGACCGCCCCGTGCGGAGCCGGGCGGGCCTTTTTGGCAAAAAGGCGCTCCCCCCGGTCCTCGATGCCGCGCTCGAGCCGCCGCAAGGCCCGCGCCGGAGGGGTTCCCCTTCGGCTGTAGACCCGGTAGACCTTCTCCACGCCGTAGCGGGGGTGCATCAAGCGGTGGGCGAGCTCCCCCCAGTTGGTAAGGAGCAAGAGGCCCTCGCTCTCCACGTCCAGCCGGCCCGCGGAGACGAGCCCGGGAATTTCCGGAACGAGCTGGTAGACGGTGCGCCGGGCGTGGGGGTCGCGGTGGGTGGTCGCGTACCCCCGGGGCTTGTGCAGGACCAGCGCCACCGGGGCCTCTGGCGGGGGGACCGGCCGGCCGTCCACGCTCACCTCGCTCCCCGGGGCCACCGTGTCGCCGAGCCGGGCCACGCGGCCGTCCACCCGCACCCGGCCTTGGCGGATCAGGGCTTCGGCCTTGCGGCGCGAGGCCACCCCGGCCCGGGCCAGGTACTTTTGCAGCCGCTCGGCCATCGGCCCAAAGTCTACGGTAAAATCCGGAGTGCATGCCGCTTTTCGCCGTCGACAAACCCCTGGGCCTGACCTCCCACGACGTGGTGGACCTCGCGCGGGAAACGCTCCGCGTCCGGCGCATCGGCCACACCGGCACCCTGGACCCCCTGGCGAGCGGGGTCCTGGTCCTGGCCAGCGCCCCGCACACCAAGCTCATCCCCTTCCTCTCCGAGGCGGATAAGGAGTACATCGCCTGGATCTCCTTCGGGGCCACCACCCCCACCCTGGACGCCGAGGGACCGGTGGTGGAGACCGCCCCGGTCGAGCTCAGCGAGCGGCGGCTGAAGCGCGCCCTCAAGGCCTTTTTGGAGATGACCGCGCAGCGCCCCCCGGCCTACTCGGCGGTCAAGGTCGGGGGCGTGCGGGCCTACGAGGCGGCCCGGCGGGGAGAGGCGCTCGAGCTCGCCCCCCGCCCGGTGCGCTACGACGCGGTGGAACTCCTGGCCCTCGAAGACGCCCCCCGCCCCAAGCGCATCAAGAAGACCGGCGAGGGCTGGACCCTCGCCGAGCGCGGGCGCGAGGTCGGGATCCCCGAGCCTTTGGGCCCCTTCCCCACGGCGATCGTGCGCCTGGTGGTGGGGCCCGGGACCTACGTGCGCGCCTTTGCCCGGGACCTCGGGGAGATGCTCGGCACCAAGGCCTTCCTCTCCGGGCTGGTGCGCACCCGGGTGGGGCGGATCGACCTCAGCCAGGCCCAGCCCCCGGAGCGGCTGGAGCAGGCGCGGATCCCCGAAAGGGAGGCCCTGCCCTTCCCCACCGTGGAGCTCGGGCCCGCGGAGGTCCGCCGGGTGATGGAGGGCATCCCGCTGCCCATCCCCGCGCGGGGCCTGGTCGGGCTCGCCGACCCCCGCGGGCGGCTGATCGCGGTCGCCGAAGGCGACGGCTTCAAGCTAAAGATCCGCCGCGTCTTCAAGTAAGAAGGTCTCCTTGATCAAGGGCCGTTTGAGCACCACCGAGGTGCGCGTCTCGCCGAGCGCCGAGAGGTCCTCGATGACCCGCCTCAGGCCGTCGATCGAGCGGGCGACGACGCGCAGGATGAAGGACGAGGCCCCGGTGACGAAGTAGCACTCCCGCACCAGGGGCTGCCCCTCGGCGTAGCTCCAGACCGCGTCGTAGCGCACCGGGTCGGTGGCCAGCTCGATCATGGCGTTGACCGCAAAGCCGAGCGCCTCGAGGTCCACCCGGGCCCCGTAGCCGCGGATCACCCCCAGGTCCTCGAGCCGCCTTACCCGCTCGGCGACCGCCGGCGGGGAGAGCCCCACCCGCCGGCCCAGCTCGGCGAAGCTGAGCCGGCCCTCGCGCTGCAGCCAGTCCAGGATCTGGCGGTCCCGGGCGTCGAGCCGGACCTTGGAACCTTCGGCCATACCAAGAATCCTACCGCAGAACCGATGGCCTTTTGAGCGTTCGGGTTTCGATTCTGGGTTTTTCTCCGCCCACGGGCCGGGCTAGGCTAACCCTCGAGGAGGCAAGATGAAGATCGGCGTTCCCAAAGAGATCAAGCCCATGGAGTTTCGGGTGGCGATGACCCCGGGCGGGGTGGAGAGCCTGACCCGCCGCGGGCACGAGGTCCTGGTCGAGGCCGGCGCCGGGGTGGGCTCCGGCATGCCCGACGCGGAGTACCGCGCCGCCGGGGCCAGGATCGTCTCCCGCGAGGAGGCCTGGGGGGCGGAGATGGTGGTCAAGGTCAAGGAGCCCCTGCCCGAGGAGTACCGCTTTCTGCGCCCGGACCTGATCCTCTTCACCTACCTGCACCTGGCGGCGAGCCGCGAGCTCACCGAGGCGGTGCTGCGCTCGGGGGTGGTGGCGATCGCCTACGAGACGGTCCAGCTCGAGGACGGGAGCCTGCCCCTCTTGGTCCCGATGAGCGAGGTCGCGGGCAGGATGGCCACCCAGGTCGGGGCCTACTACCTGGAAAAGCCGATGGGCGGGCGGGGCATCCTCCTCGGCGGGGTGCCCGGCGTGGCCCCGGCGTCGGTGGTGATCCTCGGCGGGGGCACGGTGGGCAGCAACGCGGCCAAGATCGCCCTCGGCATGGGCGCCCAGGTCTACGTCCTGGACGTCAACCACCAGCGCCTGCAGTACCTCGACGACGTCTTCGGGGGCCGGCTGGTCACCCTCACCTCGACCGAGGCCAACATCAAGAAGGCCGTCCAGTTCGCCGACCTCCTGATTGGCGCGGTCCTCATCCCGGGGGCCAAGGCCCCGAAGCTGGTGACCCGGGAGATGGTGGCGACGATGAAGGAGGGCGCGGTGATCGTCGACGTCGCGGTCGACCAGGGGGGCTGCGTCGAGACCATCCGCCCCACCACCCACGACGCCCCCACCTACCTGGTCGACGGGGTGGTCCACTACGGGGTGGCCAACATGCCCGGCGCGGTGCCCCGGACCTCGACCTACGCGCTCACCAACCAGACCCTGCCCTACGTCCTCAAGCTCGCCGAAAAGGGGCTGGACGCGCTCAAGGTGGACCCGGCGCTGCGGCACGGCCTGAACGCCTACCAGGGCAAGCTGACCTACCCCGCGGTGGCCGAGGCCTTCGGCCTCCCCTACACCCCGCCCGAGGCGGTCTTGGGGCTAAACTAACGGTATTCGAAGGCTCGTCCCAACGCTCTTCTGGCTCGGCCTCGTCCTCGCCCAGGCCGTTCCCTGGGCGAGCGGCGAACATCTTCTCTACGCGCTCTACTACCGCGGGGTCTGGATCGGTGGGTTTGCCCTCACCGCCGAGGCCACCCCTGAAGGCTGGCGTTTTCGCGGCGAGGCCCCGCCCTATTCCCCGGCCAAGCTCGCGGGGTTCGACCTCACCCTCTTCGGCGAGAGCACGCCCGGCCTTGCGTTCCTGCGCTTTGAAAAGCGCCTCCAGGCCCCCACGACGGGGGAGATCCGCCTCCTCGCCCGCCGCCAGGGCAGCTTGATCCTGGCCGAACGCTGGAAAAACGGCCGGCGGGAGGCGGTCTTTCGCTACCGGGATCCAAGGGTCAAAAACGACCTCTCGCTGTTGTATCATCTTCGGGTGCGGCCGGAGGGCGGGCCCCTCACCCTGCTCGGCCTCTACGGCCCGGTCACCGGACGCCTCGAGGGCCTGGGAAGGCAGGCGGTCCGGGTGCCCGCGGGCACCTACCGGGCCCGGCGCTTTCGCTTCGATCATCCCGGGGCCTACTTTGAGGCCTACCTGGCCGGGCCCCGGCGCCTGCCCGTCCGGCTGATCCTGGGATTCGGCCGCGAGCGCGTGGAAGCCGCGCTCTTGGAGGAGCCACGATGAAGGGAACGATCCGCGTCAGCGAACCCGCCCTGGCCTCGATCCTGGGCCTCGCCGCCCACGAGGTGCCGGGCGTGGTGGGGATGAGCCCGGTGGGAATCCGGGAGGGCCTCTCCCGCATCCTCGGCAAGCGCGAGGCCAGCGAGGGGGTGGTGGTCAAGCCCAACCCCGAGCACCCGGAGGCGCTCGAGGCCGACCTCTACGTGGTCGTGGCCTTCGGCGTCAACATCCCCGCGGTCGCCGAGTCGATCGCCGAGCGGGTACAGTGGGCGGCCAAGGAGCTCGCCGGCAAGACCCTCACCAAGGTGCGGGTGCACGTCACCGGGGTGAGCCGGGGGGAGGCATGACCCGCCTAAGCCCGGAGGCGCTCGCCGAGGCGCTGCGCTTTGCCACCGACTGGTTCGCGGTCTTCGTCGAGGAGACCAACGCCCTCAACGTCTACCCGGTCCCCGACGGGGACACCGGCACCAACATGCACCTCACCCTGCAGGCGGTGCGCCGCGAGCTCGACGTCAACGACACCCGGCGCATGGACACCCTGGCCCGGGCCCTCTCCTACGGCAGCCTGCTGGGGGCCCGGGGGAACTCGGGGGTGATCCTCTCCCAGATCCTGAAGGGCTTCGCCCAGGTCCTGCGCCACCAAAGCGAGGTCACCCCGGAGGTCCTCGCCGAGGCCCTGGAGGCCGGTGCCGAGGCCGCCTACAAGGCGGTGATGAAGCCGGTCGAGGGGACGATCCTCACCGTGGCCCGCGCCGCCGCCGAAGGGGCCCGCCGGGCGGTCGAGGCCGGGGTGGACACCCTGGAAGGGGTGCTCGAGGCCGCCCTCAAGGCCGCTCGCGAGGCCCTCGAGCGCACTCCGGAGATGCTCCCCGTGCTCAAGACCGCGGGGGTCGTCGACGCGGGGGGAATGGGCTACGTGCGCTTTCTCGAGGGGCTCCTCGGCTACCTCAAGGGCCTCCCCCTCCCCGAGGCCCCGAAGGTCGAGCGCTACGCCCAGGAGGCCTTCGAGGAAGAGGACTACGGCTACTGCACTGAGTTCTTGATGGAAGCGGTCGAGGCCCCGATCGAAGCCATCCGCGAGGCGGTGGCGCCCTTTGGAGACTCGCTCTTGGTCGTCGGAGCCGAGGGGTTCGTCAAGGGCCACATCCACACCAACGACCCCGACGGGCTGCTGGCCACCGTGGCCCGGTTCGGGCGGATGCGCCGCACCAAGGTCGAGGACATGGCCGAGCAGCACTCGGAGATCCTCGCCGCGGTGGGCGCCGCCGAGGAGCCCCCGCCGCCCACCGGGCTGGTCGCGGTGGCCCCGGGCTGGGGGCTGGCCAAGGCCTTCCGCCAGTTCGGGGCCCGGGTGGTCGCCGGGGGCCAGACCCAAAACCCCAGCGTCGAGGACCTCCTGGACGCGATCCGCGCCGTGCCCTCGGAGCACGTCATCCTCCTGCCCAACAACAAGAACGTTCTCCTGGCCGCGGAGAAGGCCGCCGGGCTGGCCCAGGAGACGCTGGGCAAGCGGGTCGTCGTCCTGCCCACCACGACCCTCGGCGCGGGGCTCGCCGCCGCCGTGCACTTCGACGAGAACCAGCCCCCCGAGGCGCTCCTCGAGACGATGGCCGAGGCCGCCGAGGCCACGCGCACCCTCGAGGTCACCCGCGCCGCCCGCGACGCCAACACCGAGGAGGTGGGGGCGATCCAGGCGGGCACGGTGATGGGCCTTCTGGACGGCAAGCTCAAGCTCGTCGCGGAGACCCCGGAAGAGGCCCTGGTCGAGCTGCTGCGGCTGCTTTTGACCGACGAAGCAGCTTTCGAGGTGCTGACCCTCTTTTGGGGGCCGGAGGTCCAGCCCGAGGCCGCCGAGCGCGTCCGGGAACAGCTCGAGGCCTTCTTTCCCGAGCTGGAGCTCGAGCTCCACCCCGGCGGTCCCGAGCTCTACGCCTTCGTCGGGGTGCTCGAATAAGCTCCCCGCCATGAGGTAGAATAAGGGCCCTATGAAACGGGCCCTGATTCCCGCCCTTGGCGCGCTCTTGCTCCTGCTCGCGGCCTGCAGCGAACCCGTCCCGGTCGAGGCCGACCTCACCCCGGACGCCACGGTGACGCTGGACGTCGACCCCTCCAGCGCCGCCTACCTCCGACTGGTCGGGGCCAGCGGTCCGGTCCGCCTCTTCGCCCAGAGCCAGGTTCCCGCCGGGGCCCAGCTGCGCCTGGTGGTGCTCAACGAGGACCTCACCCCGATGCTGGCCAGCGCCGACCACAGCTGGTTCGGCCTGCCCCAGGTGGCGGTGGCCGGGAACGGGGCCGCGCCCCTCATCGTCCCCGAGCCGAGCGACGGGGTGCGCCTCAACCTCGACGCCCACCTGGGCCACCCCTACCTCGTGCGGGTGGAGAACCTGAGCAACGCGCCCGTCGAAGTCCTCGTGGGGGCCTTCAACTTCAGCCCCAACCCCAGCGGCACGTGGGAAACCAACGACACCCTGGGCCTCGGCGCATCCAAGACCGGGGCGATCGAGTTCGTCGGGGAGCTCGACGCCTACACCCTGAACGCCAGCGGCTACCTGCGCCTTTCGGGGAGCGGGGCGGCGCATGCCTTTCTGGTCGCCGACGTCTACGAGGACGCCGGCCCCGGCGCCAGCAAGCTGGCCTCCCTGGAGCCCGACGGCCTGGCCTGCCTCCCGGTCAACGCGGGGAACTTCGTGATCGTGCGCGGCCGCGGCAACCAGGTGGCGGGCTTCGACGAGCCGGGCAGCCTGCAGTACACCCTGAGCCTGACCAACACTGCCTGCCCCTAGGGCCTATCGGCCTCGAGCAGCAAGAGCGCGAGCTCCTCGGCGTAGCCCAGGTGCTCGGGCAAGAGGGCGCGCTCGATCGTCGCCCGATCCTCGGCCTTTGCCAGCCGGGCCAGCTCCTCGTCGCTCAAGATCTCGTCCACCCGCTTTCGCTCGGCCTGGGCCTTCTCCAGCCGCCAGGCCAAAAGCCGCCGATAGCGGCGCTCGAAGGCCGCGTCTTCCGCCGGCCGGTCCTCGGGCGCGCGCATGAGCAGCCAGATCCCAAACACCACCAGGGCCAGCCCCACCCAGGGCGCGGCCCCGACCTCGAAGAGGCCCACCGCCAGCCCCACCAGCAAGAGCGCCGCGCCGAGGTAGGTCAGGCCGGGCTCGCCTTCCCGCCAGGCGAGGGCCAAGAGCCCCGCCCCCAGCCCCACTAGCTTCAGCGAAAAGAGCCCGAAGAGGTCGGAAAAGAGCGCGCCGACGGCCCAGCCCAAAAAGAGCGCCCCCAGCCAGCGGTATTCCTTCCTGCCCTCGCGCTCCGCGGCCCAAGAAAAGCCCAGACCAAACACCAGGCCCCAGACCCAGCCGGGAAGGAAGGGATGGGTCAGGACCAGGTAGAGCGCCCCCGCGAGCACGAGGGCGAGGCCAAGGTAGAATCGCATGCACCCATTCTTGCACCCCACCCGGGTCGCACGGGGCTGCTTTGATTTTTTGAGCCCAGAAGTGATAAACTACGGGATGATGCAGCGCGCGCTGGCCCTGTTGCTGACCCTCTTTGCCCTCACCGGCCTGGCCGCCGGGCCCAGGGTGCTGATCCTCGAGGCCACCGCCTACACCTCGAGCCCGGCCGAGACCGACAGCACCCCGTTCATCACCGCGACCGGTGCCCGCACCCGGCTGGGGATCCTCGCGGTCAGCCGCGACCTCCTCGCCGAACTGCCCTACGGCTCGCTGGTCCGCCTCGAAGACCTCGGCCGCTGGCAGGACGGCCAGGACGCCGGGCGCTTCAACTTCCTCTTCAAGGACGTGCTCTTCGTCGTCGAGGACACGATGAACCGCCGCTTCAAGCAGCGCATCGACGTCTGGCTTCCGGACCGCAGCCTGGCGCTGAAGTTCGGCCGGCGCCGTCTCAAGGTCACCGTGGTGCGGGTCGGCCGCGGGCAGTAAGCTTTTGGCGGTGCGCTTTGCCCTGCTTTTGGCCCTAAGGCAGATCGCGAAACGCCGCTGGCAGAGCCTGGCGACGATCCTCGGGGTGGCCGGCGGGGTGGCGGTGATCATCACCGCCCTGGCCCTGACCAACGGCTTCACCAAGGAGCTGATCCGGGCCACGCTGAAGGCCACCCCGCACGTCATGCTCTTCGCCTACGACCCACAAAACGCCCCCCCGCCCCAGGACCCGGCGATCGTGGCCAAGACCCCGGTCCTCCCGGTCAAGGCGCTCCTCACCCGCCGCGCGCAGGCCGGGCGCGGCGCGGCCAGCGACTTCGGCACCCTGATCGGGGTGGGCGCGGGGGCCGAGGGCGTCTACCCCGACCTCGGGCTCGCCGCCCTGGGGCCGGGGAAGGCGGTCCTCGGGGCGGCGCTCGCGGGCAGCCTCGGGGCCTACCCCGGGGATGCCCTCTTCGCGCTCGCGATCACCCAAAAGCGGGTGCGCCTGACGCTGGCCGGCACCTTCAGCACCGGCAACTACCCGATCGACGCGGGCTACGGCTTCATCGCCCTCGAGGACGCCCAGCGCCTGCTCGAGGCTCCGGGCCAAATCGCCGGCTGGCACCTGCGGCTACGCGACCCCGAAAACGCGCCCCAGGTCGCCCGGCGGCTGACCGCCGACGGCCGCTACTGGGCCCGCACCTGGCAGGACCTCAACCGCACCCTGCTCGAGCAGCTGGCGCTGCAAAAGCGGGTGATCGGCTGGGTGCTGACCCTAATCGTCGCGGTGGCGGCGCTGGGGATCGCCAACGTCCTGGTGCTGGCGGTGGTGGAGAAAACCCCGGAGATCGCCCTTCTTCGGGTCATGGGGGCGAGCGGCCCCCAGCTCTTTTCAGCCTTCGCCTTGGAGGCGCTCTTTTTGGGCGCCTTCGGGGTGCTGCTCGGGAACCTCCTCGGCGTCGCGCTCAGCCTCTACCTCGCCGCCCACCCCCTCGCGATCCCCGGCGACCTCTACTTCATCGAGCGACTCCCGGTGGTCCTCGAGGCCAGGGACGCGGCGTTCGCCAGCGGCGTCGCGCTGGTCACCGCGATGCTCGCAGCGCTGGCCCCGCTGGGGCGGCTGATGCGCACCCGTCCGGGGGCGATCCTGCGCTAGCATGACCCCATGAAGGGTCTGATCCTCGCCGCCGGCCACGGCACCCGGCTGCGCCCCCTGACGTTCGCCCGCCCCAAACCGGTGATCCGCCTCGCCGGGAAGCCGATCATCGCCTACGCGGTGGAGAACCTGCGCGCCGCGGGCGTCGAGGAGATCGCGGTCGTTGTCTCCCCCAAGACCAAGGACCACGTCGCCCAGGCGCTCAACGGCGAGCGGGTGGACTACGTCCTCCAGGACAACCCCGAGGGCCTGGCCCACGCGGTGGCGGTGGCCCGGGACTGGCTTGGGGACGCCCCGTTCGTCCTCTACCTCGGGGACAACCTCTTCGAGCACGGGATCGAGACGCTGGTCGCGCGCTTTTCGACCGAGCGCCCGGCGGCCGCGATCAGCCTGGTCGAGGTCGAGGACCCCCGCCAGTTCGGGGTGGCGGTGATCGAGGACGGGCGCATCGTGCGGCTTTTGGAAAAGCCCCAAAGCCCGCCCTCGAACTGGGCGGTGGCCGGGGTCTACGCCTTCGCCCCAGTGGTGCACGAGGTCATCGCCGGGCTCCGTCCCAGCGCCCGCGGCGAGTACGAGATCACCGACGCGATCCAAGGCCTGATCGATCGCGGTGAGCGGGTGCTCGGGGTACCGGTCGAGGGCTGGTGGAAGGACACCGGCCGCCCCGACGACCTGCTCGAGGCCAACCGGCTCCTGCTCGAGCGCCTAACGCCAAGGCTGGACGGCCAGGTCGAGGCGAGCGATCTGCGCGGGCCGGTGGTCGTCGAGCCCGGGGCGCAGATCGAACACGCCCGCATCCTGGGCCCGGCCTACGTCGGCGCAGGCGCGGTGGTGCGGGACGCCTACGTCGGCCCCTACACCTCCCTCGGGCCCGGGGCTCGGGTCCTGGACGCCGAGGTCGAGCACTCGGTCCTCGAGGACAACGCGGTCCTCGAAGGGGTGCGCATCTTCGGCTCGCTGCTCGGGGTCGGGGCCACCGTGCGCCGGCAGGCGGCGCGACCCAAGACCCCCCGGCTCATCCTCGGCGACCTCTCCCGGGTCGAGGTGCCCGACTAGCTCCTAGAGCCCCTTCAGGTAGTCGAGAAGGGCCGTCGCCTCCTCCGGGCTCAAGGGGACCGGCGGCATCCGGCCGCGGCCGTTCTGGACGATCTCGAGCACCGCCTCCGGGGCCTTGAGGATCGGGGATCCCGCAAGCCGCGGGCCGATCCCGCCCTCGCCCTTGGCCCCGTGGCAGGCCGCGCACTTCGCCGCGTAGACCGCCTCCCCCGGGGAGGTCGCATCAAGCCGGCCCCGGGCCGCGGCGATCAGGCCCTCGACCCGCTCCCGGGCCGGGCCGCCCCGCTTGAGGTAGGCCTTCCAGGCAGTGATCGCCTTTTGGTACTCCCCGAGCTGAAAGTAGGCGTTCCCCAAGAAGAGCAGCCCCTCGGGGTCGGGATCGGCGCGGGTGACCACCGCGAGGATCTCGGCCGCTTCCTTGGGACGCCCGGCGAAGAAGAGGATCTCCCCGTAGCGCCGGTAGGCCTTGAGGTTTTGATGGTCAAGCTCGATGACCTTGGCGTAGGCCTCGGCGGCGCGCTCGAAGTCGCGGAGCTCAAAGGCCTTGTCCGCGTAGGCCATCCAGGCCTCGACGCTGTTCTCCTTTTCCGCGCGGGCCTTGAGCGCCTTGAGCGCCCGGGCGTCCTCGAGGGCCAGGGCCTCGGTGACCGTGCCCCCGGGGAGGCGGGGGTAGGTGTGGTAGAAAAGCCCCCCGGCAACGCCCACCACCACCAACACCATCAGGCCCAGGACGAGCCAGGACGGACGGGATGCGGTCCGGGGCGGGGCCTCGGCCTGGGCCCCGAGCTCGCGCTTGATCCAGGCCACGCGCTTTAAGAGGCGGACCCGCTCCGGCCCGGTCTTCTCCTTGAGCTCCTCCTTGAGCGCGGCGAGCTCGGCCCTAAGCTCCTCCGGCCGAGGGTTTTCGGGAAAGGGGCGCGCGGGGCCCACGACCGGGCGCAGCACCAGGTAGAGGCCCAAGACGAAGGCGAACAGGGCCAGCAGGTAGATGAACGTCATTCGTCCTCCAGCTCGGCTTCCAGCGCCCTGAGCTCCTCGGGAGGGACCGCCAGGGCCTCTTCCCGCCGCCGGGCCTCGGCCAAATAGCGCCAAAGGCCAAAGCCGATCAGCCCCAGGCCGATCAGCGGCGCGGCCCAGAGGAGCCAGTTCACCCCCCGCCGCGGCGGCGCATACAGGATCCACTCCCCATAGCGCTCGACGAAGTAGCGCTTGATCTCCTCCTCGCTCTTGCCGGCCTTGAGCATCTCCGCGATCTGCCGCCGAATCTCCTGGCTGACCCCGGCGTTCGACTCCCCGGCGCTCTCCCCCTGGCAGACTGGGCAGCGCAGCTGGTTGGCGATCCTGAAGACCTCCGGGGAGAGGTCCGGGGGCGGCGCCCCGGTGGGGGTCTGAGCCAAGCCCAGGCCGAAGAGCGCGAAAACGGCCAGAAGGAGGGCCCGCCTCACCGCAGGACCTCCTGGATCCGGGCCCGCAGCGTGCGGGCGTCGATCGCGCCCGCGAAGCGGTAGCGCACCCGCCCGGCGGTGTCGATGAAGAAGGTCTCCGGCACCCCGTACATGCCGTAGTCGATGCCCACCTTCCCGCGGGGGTCGTAGCCCATGGGGAAGGTCATGTTAAAGCGTTTGATGAAGGCCAGGGCCTTCTCCTCTTGATCCTGGGTGTTGACCCCGAAAAAGAGCACCCGGTCGCGGTAGGTCTGCCAGGCGGCCTCGAGCACCGGCGCCTCCTCATAGCAGGCGGGGTAGCACCAGCTGGCCCAGAAGTTGATGACGATCGGCTGCTTGCCCAGATGCTCGGAGAGCTTGAAGGTCTCCCCCCAGGTCGCGCGGTACGGCGCGAGCAAGGGGAGCTCGAAGTCCGGGGCGGGCCTTCCCACCAGGACCGACTTCAACTCACCGGGGTCGCGCTGCATCCCCCAGTAAAAGAGCCCCCCAAGGAGCAGAATCGAAAGGAGGCCTAAAAGCCGCCAGAGGTTCACGTCGTCACCTCCCGCCGACGCGTCGCCGTCCGGCCGAGGGGGAGCATCATGTAGACGATCCCCAGCGCGATCACCCCACCAGCGACCCAGAGCCAGTAGACCATCGGGGTCAGCACCAGCCGCAACGTGGCCCACTTGCCCGCGTCCTGATCGAAGGCCTGGAGGATGAAGTAGTAATCCTGCAACGGCCCGTAGCGCACGCTGGGCGCGGCCAGGGGGGCGTTCATCGTCTTGTAGTAGTTGAGCCGGGGGCGGAAAGTACCCACCCCTTCGGCCTCGACCACCGCCTCGACGACGAAGCGGTAGCCCTCGTCAAAGGCGTGCAGCCGCTCAAGGCGCACCGGGAGGCCCGCCAGGCGGGCGGTCTCGCCGATCTCCAGGGTCTTTTGCACGTCCACCCGGTAGGCCTGGGAGAAGACGATGGCCAGCGCCGCCAGGGCCACCCCAAGGTGCACCAGCTGGGCGCCAGCGTGGCGCCGCCCCTGGACCAGGTAGCCGGCGAACGCCTCGCCCCAGCCCCGCCGGCGGCGGGCGGCAACCGCCCGCCCCACCTGCGCCAGGGCGGAGGCCAGGTTGTAGGCGAACAGCCCCACCCCGAGCGCGACGCCAGGCGTGGCCCCGAGGACGAGCGCCACGATGGCCCCGAGGAAAAGGGCGAGGCCCATCCCGGCCAGGGTCCGCTTGGCCCAAGCGTCGGCCCGGCCCCAGGGCAGGACCGGCCCGGCCCCCATCAAGAGCAAGAGCGCCGCCCCCAAGGGCGCGAAGACGCTGTTGAAGAAGGGTGCCCCCACCGAGACCTTGTCTCCGGTCAGGGCCTCGACCAAAAGCGGGTAGAGCGTGCCCAAGACCACGACGAAGGCCATCGTGGAAAAGACCAGCGCCCCGCCGAGCAAGAGCCCCTCGCGGGAGAGAAGGCGCACTCCGCCGACGTCGCGGACCTCGCTGGAGACCCTGCCGAGGAGGCCGAAGCCGAGCAGCAACACGAGCAAGAAGAAGCCCAGGAAGACCGGCCCCACCGCCCCCTCGGCGAAGGCGTGGACCGACTGCACGACCCCCGAGCGGGTGAGGAAAGTGCCGAAGACGGTGGCCGCGAAGGCCAGGGTGACGAAGGCGAAGTTCCAGGATTTGAAGAGCCCCTTACGCTCTTGGACCAGGGCGGTGTGCAAGAAGGCCGCGAGCAAAAGCCAGGGGATGAAGGAAGCGTTCTCCACCGGGTCCCAGCCCCAGTAGCCGCCCCAACCCAGCACCTCGTAGCTCCACCAGCCCCCGGCGAAGATCGCCAGGGTGAGGAAGCCAAAGGCGACGAGCGTCCACCAGCGGGTGGTCTGGATCCAGGACTGGTAGCGCCGGGCCAGCATCGCCGCCACCGCGTGGGCAAAGGGGACGCTGATGCCCACGAAGCCCAGGTACATCAGCACCGGGTGCACCGCCATCATCCAGTGGTTTTGCAAGAGCGGGTTCGGCCCCGGTCCCTCGCTCGGCGGGTTGGGCACCGGGAGGAAGGGGTTGGTGACGAAGAGCATCACCCCAAAGAAGAAGATCTGGATGCCGAAGAGGACCGCGAGCACCCCCGGGGCCATCCAGTAGTCCTTGAGGCGGCGCGCGGCGAGCCAGGTGTAGAGCGCCTGGAGGGTGGCCCAGAGCAAGATCGAGCCCTCGAGCGCCGCCCAGAGGGTGGCGAACTTTACCCAGGTGGGGCTCAGGGTCGAGTGGTTCTTGGCGGTGTAGACGATCGAGAAATCGTCGGTCAAAAGCGCCCACTCCAGCGCCGCGAAGGCAGCGAACGCTCCCAGGAGGGAGAGCAGCGCGGCGCGCCGTGCGGCCTCCACGAAGCGGCCGTCCTTCGCCCACCAGGCGTAGCCCGCCAGGCCCAGCCCCAAAAGGGCGAAGGCCAGCGCGAAGACCAGCCCCACCTGACCCAGGACGCCCGGGGTCATTGCGCCTCCTTGATGAGCTTGCGCACCTCTTCGGGGGTGTAGCCCTTCTTGGGCGGCTGGTAGGTCTCGGAGTGCTTGACGAGGAGGGTGTCCCCGAGGAAGGTCTTCCCGTCAAAGCGCCCCTCGACGACCACCCCCTGCCGCTCCCTGAAGAGCGCCGGCGGGGTGCCGTGGTGCTTGACCGGGACCTCGGCGACGCCGTCGGTGAGGACGAAGGCCAGGTCCAGGGTCTTGGGGTCGTAGCGGACGCTTCCAGGCTTGACCAGCCCCCCCAGGCGCACCCGCTTGTTCGCATACTTGGCCGGGTTCTGGTAGTACTCGCTGGGGGTGATGAAGTAGGTCAGGCTCTGGCTGAGGCCGCCGAAGATCAGGTAGCCGATCGCCCCCAGGATGATCAGCGCCCCGATGAGGTACTTCCACTTCATTGCGCGGCCCTCCGGTAGCGCCAGATCAGGTAGCCGAGGTAGCCGACCAAAAAGCCGTAGGTGGCGAGGTAGACCACGGTGACGAAGATCCCATTAGAAACCATCGGCGTCCTCCTTGGCCGCCTCCAGGGCGGCAATCTTTGCCTTCAGGCGCAAAAACCCCAGGTAGATGAGGGTGAAGGCGAAGAGGTTGACCAGCAACGCGGTGAGCATCTCCGGGGCCATGTGAACCCGGCGGTTGATCACGTCCACCGAGGCCGTCTGGTGGATCGAGCGCCACCAGTAAACCGACATGTAGGTGATCGGGATGTTGATCACCCCCAGGATGGCCACCGCCGCGGCGGCCTTGGCGCGCAGCTCGGGATCCTCGATGGCCTGGCGCAAGAGGAAGTAGCCGGCGTAGACCGCGATCATCACCGCGACCGAGGTCAGCCGGGGCTCCCAGACCCAGTAGACCCCCCAGGTGGGCCGGGCCCACATCATCCCCCCGAGGACCATCAAAAGCGAAAGCCAAAGCCCGAGCTCGGCGCTCGCCGCGGAGAGCCGGTCCCAACGCAGGTCGTTGCGCACCAAAAAGAAGAGCGCGAAGACCCCGGCCAGGATGAAGGCCAGGTAGCCGGTCCAGGCGGAGGCCACGTGCACGTAGAGGATGCGCACCAGGTAGCCCTGATCCCGATCGGGCGGCGCCGTCAGCGCGAACCAAAGCCCCACCAGGAGGAGCGCGAAACCAAGCCCCAAGAAAGCCAGCGTCCATGCGTCGAGGCGTCGTTCCGGGCGGGTCATGTCAAGCCCAAGCCTAGCACTTCCCCTTTGGGAGGTATGAGAGCCGCTTCAGGGTTCCCGGGGACATTTATCCCTCCCCGGTCGTGGTCTAATTGCTGAGAACTCCATGAGGGGCTCGCGCCCCCAAGGACAAGGTGGTGATAGGTATGCGAAGCATGGTATGGGCCCTGGCGCCCCTTCTGATACTCTGGGGCGCGGCGTTCGCCCAGGCCAACGAGGCGCCAAACACCGCAGCCCAGACGGGGTGCTTGAGCTGCCACCGGGGCATCGAGGCGATCCGCGACCCAGCATCGGGCATGATGCGCCAGATCCAGGCCCTGGGCACCGCGGCCGGCGACCCCACCGGCTGTACCGTCTGCCACGGGGGCAACCCTCGAGGGGCCACCAAAGAGGAGGCCCACCAAGGGGCGCCGGCGTTGTTCAAGCAAGGGCGCGGCCCCAAGACCTTCTACCCGGACCCCGGCTCGATCTGGATCGCCGAGCATACCTGCGGGCAGTGCCACGCGGGCTACGCCTACCGCCTCAACCTCTCGCTGATGCAGACCGAGGCGGGAAAGATTCAGGGCAACCTGCACACCTGGGGTTTTCCGGAAACCTGGGATGGCCAAACCCCCTATGGCAACTACGCGGTCAAGGACACCGACGGACCGGTCCCCGCGGTGGGCACCGAGGCCTACAAGGCTTACATGCAAGCCCTCAAGGCGCGCTATCCCCAGGTCCTGCCCGACGCCCTCGACGAGATCCCCAGCCCCTCGGTTGAAGAGATTGAAAAGGATCCCAAGCTCGCCGCGATCACCTACCAGCGCCAGCAGTGCCAGCGCTGCCACGTGGGGGTGAAGGGGCGGGAAAAACGCGGCGACTACCGTGGCATGGGTTGCTCCGCCTGCCACATCCCCTATTCCAACGACGGTTTCTACGAGGGCGAGGACCCGACGATCCCCAAGGACGAGCCGGGGCACATGCTGGTGCACACCCTCCAGGCCACCCGCAAGTCCAAGGTCAAGGTGCACGACACCGTCTACTCCGGGATCCCGGTCGAAACCTGCAACTCCTGCCACAACCGGGGCAAGCGCATCGGCGTCACCTTCCAGGGCTTGATGGAGTTCCCCTACGGCACCCCCTACGACGAGAAGGGGAACAAGCAGCCCAAGCTGCACACCAAGACCTACCTCTACATCGCCGACGACGTGCACCACCAGGGCGAGCCGGGCAAGGGCGGGATGCTCTGTCAGGATTGCCATACCACGATCGACATGCACGGTGACGGCAACATCTTCGCCACCACCTTGGCCCAGGTCGAAGTCGAGTGCCAAGACTGCCACGGCACCGCCGAGCAACTGCCCTGGGAGCTGCCGCTTGGCTACTCCGAGGAGTTTGGGCGCGACCTTCCGAAGACCCCGCGGGGGCTCGCCAAGGCCCCCTTGCCGGAGACCCAGGCGTTTGCCACCGTGTACCCCGCCGAAGACGGCTACCTCCTCACCGCGCGCGGCAACCCCTTCGGCAACGTGGTCAAGAAGGGCGACAAGGTGATCCTGCACTCGGCCACCGGGGCGGACTTCGAGGTGCCGGTGTTGAAGTGGATCAACGACCGCGATGCGTGGAAGACGCCCGACGCCAAGGTGGCGATGAGCAGCGTCCAAAAGCACGTCGATTCGCTCGAGTGCTACGCCTGCCACGCCTCCTGGGTGCCGCAGTGCTACGGCTGCCACGTCAAGGTCGACTACTCGGGGGGTAAGTCGGACACCGACTGGGTGGCCAACGGCAACGCCCACGACGAGACCGGGCAGACCCCGGAAAGCCCGCTCGGCACCCACGGCCTGAAGCGCCCCGGCAAGGCCAGCGAGTCCCGCAGCTATCTGCGCTGGGAGGATCCGATCTTGGGCATCAACGGCGAAGGGCGGGTCACCCCCCTGATGCCGGGCTGCCAGGTGGTCTACACGGTGATCGACCGCGACGGGGAAACCATCGCCCACAACGTCATCGCCCGTAGCCCCGACGAAGCCAAGCAGCTCGACCAGCCGTTCATCCCCCTGGCGATCGACATGGCGCCGGCCCAGCCCCACTCGGCGCTCAAGCAAGCGCGCTCCTGCGAGTCCTGCCACAACAACCCCAAGACGCTGGGGTACGGCATCAACGGGGGTATCTTCCAAACCCGCTACGCGGAGGACGTCGTCGAGGACCTGATCGACGCCCGTACCGGCAAAGTCATCCCCAAGATCCACCGTGTCCAAATCCCGGCGATCCCCGACCTCAAGTGGGATTGGTCGGTGATCGTCGACCAGAAGACCGGATACCAGGTCCAGACGGTGGGCAACCACTGGCCCCTCTCCCGCGCGCTTCCTAAGGCGATGCGCGACGGCATGGACCGGACCGGCCTCTGCATGGGCTGCCACAAGGAGATGACCAACCCCGAGCTCTGGGCCAAGGTCAGCACCCCCGGCACCCTCGACGACATCGCCCACATCGACGTGATGCACAAGATGCTTTTGGAATATGCGAAACGATCCGGCCGCTAAGGTGACCCTCACGGGGGGAAAGGCAGGCGTTCCCGCCTTTCCCCCGCCCATGGAGGCCCCGTGATGCGAGGCGGGTTCGTCATCCTCCTCACCTTGCTGCTCGCGGCGGGCGGTTGCAAGCCAAAGTCAGGCTCAAGGGCGCCCACCGAAACCGCACCACGGGTCCCGGTCGTGGCCCCCGGCGAAACGGCCGGTCCGCTGGATCCCAAGGCGGTCAAGCCCCACGGCAGCCAGTACGCCCATAGCGGCCTCTCCCCCGACGCGATCGCCAAGGTGGCGCTGATGCACCAGGCCCGGGGAGAGATCGACCAGGCGCTTTCCGTGCTTGCCCAGGGCCTTCGAGCCCATCCAAAGAGCCCGGTGCTGTACGCGGTGCGCGGCGCCCTCTACCTGGCCTTGGGCGAGCACCAAAAGGCCATCGCCGATCTGACGCAAAGCCTCGCGTACCGCGAGGACCCCGGGGTCTACACCAACCGGGCCCTGGCGAAGCGCACGTTTGGAGACCGTGCGGGCGCGCTCGGCGATCTCAACCGTGCTCTGGCCCTCGACCCCCATTTCCTGGCCGCCCGCTTCAACCGCGGAACGCTCTACCTCGAGGCCGGCGACTACGCGGCCGCGGTGCGTGACCTCAGCGAGGCCATCGCGATCGACCCAAAGGCCCCCGGGCCTTACTTCAACCGCGCCGTCGCCTATCACGCGCTCGGCAAGGTGGAGGCCGCGCTCGCCGACCTCCAACGTTTCCTCAGTCTGGCGCCGAAGGAAAGCTGGAAAGCCCAGGCGAAACAGCTCATGGAGACTTGGCAAGGTGAGGCGCGCTAGCGCGATCTGGACGATGCTGCTCGGGCTGGCCCTGGCCGCGGCCCCAACCCCTTGGGCCTTCTTTCGCGACCTGCTTGAGGAAGCCGGGATGCGCTATCAACGGCCCGCGGGGTACATCGAGCTGGCACCCGCGCCCAACCCCCTCCTGGCCTATCCCTACCGCGTGCGACACCCCAGGTCGGGCGTCGAGATCCGCTACCTGGTGATCCCCATCCGACGCATTAAGGTGGATTACGAGGATCCCCACGCCTCGGCACCCGAACCCAACCACGTCTTTTCCCTGGTCTTTCCCAGCCTCCTTTCCCGGCTTTCGGCGAACGGACGCTATCGGGAGAAGGACTACCCTCCGCTCGAGGCATGGCGGCTCTTTCGGGCGGACTGGGCGGGGGCTGGGGTCTTTACCCCGAACCCCGCGTTCGCGGCTTATGCCCATGCCCTGGTCGTGGGCATGCATCGAAACGACCGCGCCGACGCCTACCAGATCTTCCTCGCCGACGATCCGGACGCGCTCAAGACAGCGGTCCTGGCATCGCAGACCGCGCTCGCTTACCGGGCCGGCTCAGCCCTCGATGACGAAGGGAAAGAGCAAGCTGGAGGCGGTCAGGTAGATCACGTCGAAGGCGATCAGTAGCTGCCACCAGGGCCAGACCTCGGCTGGGGCCGCTCCCCCGGCCAGCGCCGAGGTGGCCTTGACCGAAGCCAGGATCACCGGAACCACGACGGAGAAGACCAGGATCGGCAGGATCAGCTGGGCGGTGGCCAGCCGCGCCACCAGCCCGGCGTAGAAGGTCGAGACCGCGGCGTAGCCGGTGATCCCGAGGAGCAGGGTGACCAAGAGCGCGGCAAAGGCCCGAAGCGGCAGGTAGAACATCCCCGCCACCAGGATCAACACGACGAGCGAGAGCCCGGCGAGCAGGACCCAGAGGAAGAGAAACTTCCCCCAGTAAAGCCACTCCCGGCTTCCCGGCAAAAGCAAGAGCTCATCCAGGGTGCCGTTCTCGACCTCCAGCCCCCACGCCCGTCCCGCGAGCAGGCTGCCGGCGAAGGCCAGCGCCACCCAGAGGACGCCCGGCGCCGCCCGGGAAAGCGCGTCCCGGTCAGGTCCCAGGGCGAACCCCAGGATCAAGAGCACCACGCCGAGGAAGAAGAAGGTGGAAAAGAGCCCCGCGCGGCTGCGGAACTCGATCTTCACGTCGCGGACGGCGAGCGCCCAGACCCGCCTCACGAAAGGACCACCTCGCGGTCCGCGGCGGCCGTCGCGAAGGCGCGGTCGTGGGTGGCGAGCAAAACGCCCCCGCCCCGGGCCTTGACCGCCGCGATGAGGTCCAAGAGCCCGGCCCGGCCGGCCTCGTCGAGGGCGGTCTCGGGCTCGTCGAGCAAGAGCAGCCTGGGGGCCAGGAGCCGCGCCCGGGCCAGGGCCAGGCGCTTTTTCATGCCGCTGGAGTAGGCGGCGACCGGTTTTTCCGGGGGCAGGCCAAGGGCTTCAAGGGCCCGCCGCGCCTCGGCCTCGCCGACCGGGCGGTTGGCGAGCAGGCTCCCGGTGAGCAGGTTTTCAAGCCCCGAGAGGTGGCGGTAGAACGCGGGGGGGTTGGCCAGAAAAAGCATCGCCTCGCGCCCCACCACGGCCTCGACGCGGCCCCGCTGGGGTCGGGTCAGGCCGGCGGCGACGCGCAGGAGGGTGGTCTTGCCGACGCCGTTCGGGCCGAGCAGGGCCACCGCCTCCCCGGCGGCGACCTCGAGGGCGACCCCTTTGAGGACCCAGTCACGGCCGAAGCGCTTCCAGACATCGACGAGGCGAAGCACCCTATACCCCGAACCGGGCCAGGTAGTGGCTGAACTGGGTGTAGAGCCCGCTCAGCATCAAGACCCCGACCAGCATCAAAAACGCCCCGGAGACCGTCTCCACCAGCTGGGCCACGCGCGCGTTCTTACGGATGAAGGCCACCGCGCGATCGGCGAAGAGGGCGACCAGCAAGAAGGGCACCGCGAGCCCGGCGGTGTAGGCGGTGAGGTAGACGAGCCCGGACAACCCGCCCTCGTTAAAGACCAAAGCCAGGATCAGGGAGAGGACCGGACCGATGCAGGGGGTCCAGCCGAGCGCCAGGACCAGGCCCAGCAAGAAAGCCCCGAGCGGCCGCGAGGGGTCGCCGCGGTAGCCCGCGACCGCCCCCGAGCCGGCGGAGAGGACGGGGAAGGGAAGCCGCACCCCCAGCATGTAGAGCCCGAAGAGCAAAAAGAGCACCCCGCCAACGCGGGCCAGGACCTCCTTGTAGGAAAAGAGCCAGTTCCCGAGCAGGGTGGTGGGAAGCCCGAAGATGAGGATGAAGACCACCGAGAACCCGAGGACGAAGAAGACCGCGTTGAAAAACGGCCGCCCCTTCTCCCCGGAGAGGTAGAGGAGGTAGGTGGGGACGAGGGGCAGCACGCAAGGAAGCAAAAAGGAGGCCATGCCCCCCAAGAACGCGGCGATCAGGTTCAGATCCGAAGGGCTCATCGGGGCGATTCTACCCCGGGGTCATGAGTCCTCGCTAAACGCGTGGATCGTGTCCAAAGCCTCGTAGAGCGCGCCCAGGAAGGTCTCGGGGACGTCCACCCAGGGGTGGTGCCCGGCACCGGGAAGCACCCGCAGCTCGCCCCCGGTGAGGTCGGCGACCGCCTCCGCCTGCTCGGGGTGGCTGGTGCCGTCTTGGTCCCCGACCAGGACGAAGGGGCGGTGGGGGTGGCGCACCAGGTAGGGGGTGTAGTCGAAGGAGAAGAGACCGTTGAAGGCGAAAAGCCGCAGGACCTGATGGTCGGGGACGAGCTGGGCCCCGTCCTGGAGCCACTCGTGCTGCATGCGGCCGTGGGAGGTGGGGAACATCAAGCGGTCGAAGACCGCCTTGGGGGTGGTGTGGTCGAAGAGCGCCTCCACCGCCGCCTTGGGGTCCTCGGGGGGATCGGCCTCGAAGACCGCCCGCCACATCCGCTTGACCAACCAGGGGAAGTGCACCCAGGGACCGACCAGGATCAGCCCCTCCACCTGCGCGGGAAACCGGCGGGCGTACTCCAGCGCCACCACCGCCCCGAAGCCCTGGGCCAACGGGGTCCAGCGCTCGATCCCCAGGGCCTGGCGCAGGTCCTCCATGTCCTCGACCAAGGCGTCGATGGTGAAGAGCCGGGGATCGTCGGGAAGCGCCGGGCTGCGCCCCGCGCCGCGCTGGTCGTAGTAGATGACGCGGTAATCGGCAAGCGCCTCCCCCAACGCGGCCCGGAAGGGATAGCTCGAGCCCCCGGGGCCACCGTGCACCGTGACCAGCACCGGCGCGTTCCGATCGCCCACGTCCTCGACGTAGAGCTCCGCCTCCCCTACGGGGATGAAGTGGATTTCCTCGCGCATGCTTCCTCCAAGAGTATACGAACTTCCGCGCCACGGCGTTCGGCCTCGGCGATCAGGTCCGGCCCAGCGGCGAAGACCACCAAGAGGGCCTCCTCGCCGTCGTAGAGCTGGTAGGGGTAGGGGAAGGCCCGGGCCAGCGCCAGGAGGGCCTCGGCCTCGCCCTTTAGGAAAACGCTCTTCACGCACCCTCCCAGAGTCGCTTGTTCAAAAGCACCTCGGCGGACTCCTCGAGGGCGCTCATGCGCGCGTAGGCCTCGTCGAGGTCGCGCCCCCGGGCGAACGCCCCGTGGCCTTTGAGCAGGACCACGGGGTGATGGGGGATGGCATCGGCGATCGCCGCCGCCGCCTCCGGGCTGGCGGAGACCCGGGCCGGGGCCAGCACCGGCACCTCGCCGAGGAAGACCCGCCCCTCGAGGTCCAGCGGCACGATCCGCTCCAGCACCAGCGAGAGCGCCACCGCGGTGCGCGGGTGGGCGTGCACCACCGCCCCGGCGTCGGTCGCCCGGTAGACCGCGCGGTGCAAGGCGAGCTCGATCGAGGCCCCGCGGTCGCGCTCGGGGTCCGGGGCAAGGGGCACGTAGAGCAGGTCCTCCGGGCCCAGCCGGTGCTTTCGCGCGCCGCTTCGGGTGATCCAGATCCCCTCCCCCGCGCGCGCCGAGAGGTTGCCCGCGGCCCCGCCGATCAAGCGGTGGGCGAAGAGGTCCTCGCCCACCGCGCGAAACGCGGCCAGAAGCTCAGGCGACGGGGTCATCGCCTAAAGGCCCGGGCGCTCTTCCTTGGCCGGGGCCACGACCCCCGCCTCGGCCTCGCGGCGGGCCTCCTTGAGCCGCTCCAGGGTGCGCTTGTCGACGACCTGGGTGAAGCGCACGTGGTCGTTGCCGGTGCCCGCGGGGATCAGCTTGCCCAGGATGACGTTCTCCTTGAGGCCGATGAGCTCGTCGACCTTGGCCTGGATGCTGGCCTCGGTGAGGACGTGGGTGGTGTGCTGGAAGCTGGCCGCGGAGAGCCAGGACTTGGTCGAGAGCGCGCTCTTCGTCACCCCCATCAGCACCGGCTTCCAGGAGGCCGGCGTCTTGCCCTCGGCCATCAGCCGCTCGTTCAGGGCCTCGACGTCCCAGCGCTCGAGCACCTGCCCCTCCAAGAGCCGGGAATCGCCGGGGTCGGTGATCTCGACGTACTTCAGCATCTGCCGCACCACGATCTCGATGTGCTTGTCGTGGAGCTTCACCCCTTGCGAGCGGTAGACGCGCTGGACCTCGTTGACCAGGTAGCGCTGCACCGCCTCCGGGCCCTTGGCGTCGAGGATCTGGTGGGGGTCCACCGCGCCCCAGGTCAGCGGGGTGCCGGCCTCGACGAACTGGCCGTCCCGAACCGCGAGGCGCAGCGTCCGGTCGATCTTGTACTCCTTCTTGAAGCCGTCGCCTTCGACGATGAGGAGGTACTTGTCCTCTTCTTCCTTGACCCGCACCACCCCGTCAATCTCGGCGATCACCGCCTTCTGCTTGGGCTTGCGGGCCTCGAAGAGCTCGATGACCCGGGGCAGGCCCAGGGTGATGTCCACCCCGGCCACGCCGCCGGTGTGGAAGGTGCGCATCGTGAGCTGGGTGCCCGGCTCGCCGATGGACTCGGCGGCGACCACCCCGACCGACTCCCCGATGGCCACCGGACGGACCATCGAGAGGTCCATCCCGTAGCACTTCTGGCAGACACCGTAGTGGGTGCGGCAGGTGAGCGGGGAGTAGACCGGGACCGCCTCGAGCGCGCCGGCCTTGGCGGCCTCGAGGATCGCCGCGACGTCCTCGTGGGTCAGGAGCTGGCCCTCCTTGAACGTCTTCTTTCCGGCACTGAAGTCGCGGGCCACGGTGCGGCCGTAGAGCCCCTGCTCGATGTGGCTGCCCGGGCGCAGGCGCTGCTCCCCGGTCACCTCGTCGCGCTCGAAGAGGGGGACCTCGATGTACTCGGTGGTGCCGCAGTCCGCCTCGCGCACGATCACCTCGTGGGCCACGTCCACCAGCTTGCGGGTGAGGTAGCCGGAGTCCGCGGTGCGCAGCGCGGTGTCCGCGCCACCCTTGCGGGCGCCGTGGGTGGAGATGAAGTACTCGAGCACGGTCAGGCCCTCGCGGAAGTTGGCCTTCACCGGCATCTCGATGACCTCGCCGGAGGGCTTTTGCATCAGGCCGCGCATCCCCGCGAGCTGGCGGATCTGGGTGGGGTTCCCCCGGGCCCCGGACTGGGCCATGATGTGCAGCGGGTTGAAGGGGTAGTTCTCCTCGAAGTTTTTAAAGACCGCCTTGGTCACCCGGTCGGTGATCTCGCTCCAGACCTTGACGATCGCCTGGTAGCGCTCGCCCTCGGTCAAAAAGCCCTTCTTGTAGGCCCACTCGATCTTCTCCACCGCGCGGTCGCCCTCCGCGAGCAGCGCCTCCTTCTCCGGTGGGATGACCACGTCGTCGATGCCGATCGTGATCCCGGAGACGGTCGAGTAGTAGAAGCCAGCCTGCATCAGGGTGTCCAAGAGCCGCGCGGTGCGCTCGATCCCCAGCTTGACGAAGGCCTGGTAGACGAGCTCCTTAAGCGAGTTCTTCTCCTGGGGCCGGTCGACGTCCAAGAGGCCCTCGGGGAGCTCGGCGCCGGCCTCGGCCAGGGCCTCCTGGACGATGCGGTAAAAGAGCGCCCGGCCGGGGCTGGTGGCCTTGAGCTCGCCTTCGAGGCGGATCGTCACCAGGTCCTGGAGGTCGATCACCCCCTCCTCGACCGCGAGCAGGGCCTCGTCGAGGTTGGCGAAGACGTACTTGATCTGGCCGACGGTGGTCTCCCGGTCGCCGATTCGGATCGGCGCGTTCAGCGCCACCTCGCCGGCCTCGAAGGCCTTGAGCGCCTCTGCCTCGCTGGCAAAGTGCTTCCCCGCCCCCTTGCGCTCGCGGCGCACCTGGGTGATGTAGTAAAGGCCCAGGATGATGTCCCGGCTGGGCTTGGCGATGGGGTCGCCGGAGGCCGGGGAGAGGAGGTTGTGGGCGGAGAGCATCTGGATGCGGCTCTCGGCCTGGGCGGCCAGGGAGAGCGGCAGGTGCACCGCCATCTGGTCCCCGTCGAAGTCGGCGTTGAAGGCCTCGCAGACCAGCGGGTGGAGCTGGATCGAGTTGCCCTCGACGAGGACCGGGTGGAAGGCCTGGATGCCCAGCCGGTGCAGGGTCGGGGCCCGGTTCAAGAGCACCACCTTGCCGTGGATGACCTCCTCCAACGCGTCCCAGACCTCGTCCTTGATGTCCCGGGAGCGCTCGAGCATGCGCCGCGCGGCCTTGACGTTGGCGGCGATGCCCTTTTCCTCCATCTTCTTGAGCAGGTAGGGCTTGAAGAGCTCGAGCGCCATCTGCTTGGGCAGGCCGGTCTGGTGCAGCTTGAGCTGGGGCCCGACGACGATCACCGAGCGGCCCGAGTAGTCGACGCGCTTGCCGAGGAGGTTCTGGCGGAAGCGGCCCTGCTTGCCCGAGAGGATGTCGGTCAAGGAGCGCAGCGGCCGGTCCGAGCCGGGGTTGGTCACCGGGCTACCGCGGCGGCCGTTGTCGATCAACGCGTCCACCGCCTCCTGGAGCATCCGCTTCTCGTTGCGGATGATCATCTCCGGGGCGCCCTGGGAGAGGAGTTTCTTCAAGCGGTTGTTGCGGTTGATCAGGCGGCGGTAGAGGTCGTTGAGGTCGCTGGTGGCGAACCGCCCGCCGTCGACCTGGACCATCGGCCGCAGGTCCGGGGGCAGGACCGGGACGACCTCGAGGACCATCCATTCCGGCCGGTTCCCGGAGTCCTTGAACGCCCGCACCACCTCCAGGCGCTTGCGCGCTTTCGCCCGCTTGGCCCGCGAGGGGCTTTGCATCTCGGCCTCGAGCTCGCTCTCCAGGGCGTCGAGGTCGAGCTCCTTCAAGAGCACCAGGATCGCCTCGGCCCCCATACGGGCGTCGATGTCGTAGGACTCGATGACCCGCACCACCTGCCGCACCAGGTCCACCTCGACCCGGCCGTAGATCTCGCTCTTTACCCGGCCGCCGTCGGCGAGGACGTCGCCGGGGGCGACGCGGTCGCCGTTGGTCACCTCGACGTCGTCCTCGAAGGGGTAGACCCGGGCCTTCATCACCACGATCGAGGCCGGCTCCCTGAGGTGCACGATCCCCTCGGCCTCGGCGTAGATCTCCTCCTCGGGGTCAATGGCCCCGACGAGCTTCTCCCCTTTCTCGACGCGCGCCCCCTCGGGGACCAAGACGTGCATGTGAGGGTCGACCTCGTAGGCCTTCTCCCGCTTCCAGACCACGGTCATCGAGAGGTAGACGCGGCCGTTCTCCTCCTCGGCCTCGACCTCCTCGACCGAGAGCCCCTGGGGAAGCCGCAGCTCGCCCTCACCCCGGGCCAGGACCGCGCCCGGCTCGACGATCTCCCCGGCCCCGACCGCGAGGGTCATCCCCGCCGGGATCAGGTAGACCGCGACGACCTCCTCCTTCTCCGGGTCGCGAAGGCGCAGCACCGCCCCCTCGCCGACCTCGACGAGCTCGACGACCCCGCCCTCCTCGGCGGTCAGCTCGAAGGCCTCCTCGAGCTCGGCGATGACCTCGCCGCCCCGGTAGGCTTCGGCCTCGACCCAGGCCTCGGCGGGGAGGATCAGGTGCGCCCGGTCGCGCTCCAGGTACTCGACGACGAGCTTGCGGGGGAAGCGGTAGAAGGCCACCCCGTCGATCTTGGACTTGACCCCGGGGGCCAGCTCCTGGCCCTTGGTCACGTAGGCCCCGTCGGGGACCAGCGCGTCCACCCCCTTGGGGATGCTGTAGGTCTCCTGGCGCCCGAACTTGAGCTCGCGGTACTGCTCGTCGGAGAGCAGCTGGCCGCGCTTGACCGGCTCGCCATCGAGCACCGCCCCGGCGGGATCGATGACGATGTACTTGGCGAAGTAGAGCACCTGCTCGAGCTCGGCGGCGGTCAGGTTCAAGAGCGCGCCGACCTTGCTGGGAACGTCCTTGACGTACCAGATGTGGGTCGCCGGGGTGGCCAGGGAGATATGGCCCATGCGGTAGCGGCGGACGATCGACTTGGTGACCTCGACGCCGCAGCGCTCGCAAACCTTGCCCTCGAAGCGCTGGCGCTTGTACTTGCCGCAGGCGCACTCGTAGTCCTTGACCGGGCCGAAGATGCGCTCGTCGAACAACCCGTCCCGCTCGGGCTTGAGCGTGCGGTAGTTGATCGTCTCCGGCTTGGTGACCTCGCCATAGGACCAGCTCAGGATCTTCTCCGGGCTGGCGATGGCGATCTTGACCTTGCGAACTTCCCTCTTCATGCGCTCTCCTTATCGCTTCGACTTCGAGGCCAGGCCCTCAAAGATGTCGATCAGCCGCCCCTCGTCGTCGAGGGTCTCGACGTCCAGGCCCAGGGCCTGGAGCTCCTTGACCAGCACCCGGAAGGACTCGGGGACGCTCGGAGTGGGGATGTCCTGCCCCTTGATGATCGCCTCGTAGGCCGCGGAACGGCCCTCGATGTCGTCGGACTTGACGGTGAGCATCTCCTGCAGGGTGTGCGCGGCGCCGTAGGCCTCGAGCGCCCAGACCTCCATCTCGCCGAAGCGCGGGCCGCCGAACTGGGCCTTACCGCCCAGGGGCTGCTGGGTGATCAGCGAGTAGGGGCCGGTGGAGCGGGCGTGCATCTTGTCCTCGACCATGTGGTAGAGCTTCATCACGTACATCAGCCCGACCACGATCGGGCCCTCGATCGGCTCGCCGGTGCGCCCGTCGTAGAGGACCATCTTGCCCTGGGTGAAGAGCTCCTTGAGCTGGTCTTCCGGGGACTTCTCGGGGTCCACCAAGCGCAGCTTAGCGGCCCGGTCGAGGACCTCCTTCTCCCGCTTGTCCACCCCCTGACCGAGCCGCGCGCGCTCGGCCTTGCGGCGCTCAAAGGCCTCGGCCAGGTGGGCCTTGATCTCCTCCTCGGTGGCCCCGTCGAAGATCGGGGTGACGAACTTGAGGCCGAGCTCCCGCGCCGCCAAACCGAGGTGGGTCTCCAGGATCTGGCCCAGGTTCATGCGGCTGGGGACGCCGAGGGGGTTGAAGACGACCTCCACCGGGGTGCCGTCGGGCAGGTGGGGCATGTCCTCCGGGGGAAGGATCTTGGCCACCACGCCCTTGTTCCCGTGGCGGTTGGCGAGCTTGTCGCCGACCTGGATCTTGCGCTTTTGCGCGACGTAGACGCGCACCACCTCGAGGACCCCGGGCTTGAGCTCGACGCCCCGGTCCCCGCGCTTGAGGCGCACGGTGCGCACCACGATCCCGCCCTCACCGGGGGGGACGCGCAGCGAGGTGTCCTTGACGTCGCGGGCCTTCTCCCCGAAGATCGAGCGCAGCAGCCGCTCCTCCGGGGAGGGCTCGGTCTCGCCCTTGAAGCTGGTGCGCCCGACCAGGATGTCGCCGGGCTTGACCTCGGCGCCGATGCGCACCACCCCGTCCTCGTCGAGGTCGCGCAGCGCGGCCTCGGAGAGGTTGGGAATGTCGCGGGTGATCTTCTCCGGACCCAGCTTGGTCTGGCGGGCCTCGATCTCGTAGCGCTCTATGTGGATCGAGGTGTAGTAGTCGCGGCGCACCAGGTCCTCGCTGATGATAATCGCGTCCTCGAAGTTGTAGCCGTCAAAGGGCATGATCGCGACCAGGACGTTCTGCCCCAAGGCGAGCCGCCCCTCCTCGGCGGCGGGGCCGTCGGCGAGGAGGTCGCCGCGCTTCACCTTCTGCCCGACCCGCACCCGGGGGCGCTGGTCGAGCGTCGTCCCCTGGTTCAAGCGGGTGAAGCGGCGCAGGGTGTAGGTGACGACGTTGCCGTTCTCCGCCTCGACCTCGATGCGGTTGCCGTCGACGTAGCGCACCACCCCGTCGATGTCGGAGAAGACGCTGGTCATCGAGTCGCGGATCACCCGCTCCTCGATCCCGGTGCCCACCACCGGGGCGTCGGCGCGGATCAGGGGCACCGCCTGGGCCTGCATGTTCGAGCCCATCAGCGCGCGGTTGGCGTCGTCGTGCTCGAGGAAGGGGATGAGGTTGGTGTTGACCGAGAAGACCTGCTTGGGGCTGACGTCCATGAACTCGACCTCTTCGGGCCGCACCAGCACCGGCTCGCCCTTCTTGCGGGCCACCACCTTCTCGACCGCGATCCGCCCGTTCTCGTCCAGGGGGGTGTTGGCCTGGGCGATGACGTACTTGTCCTCCTCGTCGGCGGTCATGTAGACGACGTCCTTGGGATCGGAGCTGACCACGCCGTCCTTGGCCCGGCGGTAGGGGGCCATGATAAAGCCGAGGTCGTTGATCTGACCGTAGGCCGCGAGGGAGTTGATCAGCCCGATGTTGGCCCCTTCCGGGGTCTCGATCGGGCAGAGACGGCCGTAGTGGGTGCGGTGCACGTCGCGGACGTCGAAGCCCGCGCGCTCGCGGGTCAGCCCGCCGGGGCCGAGGGCGGAGATGCGCCGCTTGTGGCGGATCTCGGAAAGGGGGTTGGTCTGGTCCTTGAACTGGGAGAGCTGGCTGCGCCCGAAGAACTCGCGGATCGCCGCGGCCAGGGAGCGGTTGTTGATCAGCTTGGCCGGGGTCGCGGTCTCCGGGGTGCCGAGGATCATCCGCTCGCGTACCCCCCGGGCCATCCGCCCCAGCCCCACCCGGAAGTGATCGGCGAAGAGCTCGCCGACGGTGCGGATGCGGCGGTTGCCGAGGTGGTCGATGTCGTCGACCTCGAAGCCCTCGAGCCCGGCGGTCAGGCCCAGCAGGTACTTGATCGTGGGCACCAGGGCCTGGTCCTTGAACGCCCCCTTCTCGAAGAGCAGGAGGGTGCGGCCCTTCATCTTCACCCCGAGCTTCTTCTCCACCTTGTACTTGCCGGGCTCGCCGAGGTCGTAGCGGCGGGGGTCGGCGAGGAGGGAGTAGAGGTAGTTGGTCGCCTTGTCCCGCTTCGGCGGGTCACCGGGGCGCAGGATGGTGAAGAGCTTCAAGAGCGCCCGGTCCGGGGTCATCGCCAAAATCTCCTCGTCGAAGAGCCCCTTGGCGGCGTCCCCGAACTTCTTGAAGTGGCGCTTCAGGCTCTTTTCGTCGTGGCCCAGAACGCGCAAGAGGAGCGCCACCGGGAACTTGCGCCGGTTGACGCGCATGATCAGGACCCCCTGGTTGTCGAACTCCAGGTCGATCCAGGGGCCCCGCTTGGGCAGCGGGATGAGCGAGGCCACGTAGCGGCCGGGCTTTTGCTCGTCCTCGGTGAAGTAGACCCCGGGGGAGCGGTGGATCTGGGAGATGATCACCCGCTCGACGCCGTTGATGATGAACGAGCCGTCGGCGGTCATCAGCGGGATGTCGCCGAGGAAGACCTCGTCCTCCTTGATCAGCCCGGTGTCCTTATGGATAAGCTGGAGCTTGGCGTAGAGTGGGGCCTGGTAGGTCAGGTCCTTTTCCTGGCACTCCTCGGGGTCGAAAGGGGGGTCGAGGAGGCGGTACTCGAGAAAGTCGAGGACCATCCCGCCCTCCTCGATGGGAAAGACCTCGCGGAACGCCGCCTGGAGACCGAAGTGGGCCCGCTTCGAGGGCGGCGTGTCGAGTTGCAAAGCGTTTTTAAAAGAATCAACCTGGATTTGCAGCAGCGGCGGAAGGGGAATGACCTCGCGGATCCTTCCGAACCGTTTGACGTCTGCCATGATCACCTCTTTTTAGCGAAGGAGGGGGGCCGGGCAAGGCTGCCCGGCGACCCCGAAAAACGCACACCCGGTGGGACGGCGAGCCAGTGACCCGCCGAAGCGCTACTTCAGCTCGACCTCGGCGCCGAGCTCTTCGAGCTTCTTCTTGAGGGCCTCGGCCTCTTCCTTGCTCACGGCCTCCTTGATCACGCCGCCCTTCTCGACCAGCTCCTTGGCCTCCTTGAGCCCCAGGCCGGTGATCGCGCGGACCTCCTTGATGACCTGAAGCTTCTGGCCGCCGGGGGACTTGAGGACGACGTCGAACTCGGTCTTCTCCTCGGCCGCCGGGGCCTCGCCGCCGGCCGCGCCGGGGACCGCCGCGACCGCCACCGGGGCCGCCGCCTCGACGCCCCACTCCTCCTTGATGCGGTCGATCAGCTGCTTCAGCTCGAGCACCGTGGCCTGGTTCAACTGCTCCATGATCGCGTCTACGTCTAGCGCCATCTCCTACCTCCTATGCTGCTTCCTCTAGCTTCTTCGCCTGGGCCTCAAAGAGACCGACCAACTCACGCTGCGCGCCGGAAAGCACGCCCGCGAACTCCATCAACGGGGCGCTCAAGACGCCGACCAGCTCGGCCTTGAGCTCCTCCTCGCTGGGCAGCTTGGCCAAAGCCTGGACTTCTTCGGCCGAAAGCACGTTGCCCATGAGGAGCCCCGCCTTGACCTTGGGAACTTCCTTGCCGACTTCCTCGGCGAACTTGGTGAGCACCTTCGCCGCGGCCACCGGGTCTTCGAAGAAGACCAGGGCCGAGGGGCCCTTGAGGTGCTCCTCGATCGAGGCCTGCCCCAGCTCCTCCATCGCGATCCGGATCAGGGTGTTCTTGGCGACAAAAAGCCGCGCCCCCCTCTCCCGCAGATCGCGGCGGAGCCGGAAGTCCTCGTGGGCGTCGAGCCCCTGGTAGTCGACGAGGAAGAACGACCCTCCGGTGGCCTCGAGGTGCTTTTTGATCTCCCCAAGAAGGCGCACGTTTCTCGGATTGGGCACGTCTCCCTTCCTCTCCGGGGCGGGGGACCCCACGGTTTGCCTAGGGTTTCGAAACGCTTTCCCCCAAAAGCGCCTCGGCGGGATGTTTAAGGCGAATCGCCCCCCGCTGTCTTCAGCGGCTTGGCGCGGACCGCGTCCGCACCGGGGTGCCAAAGCTAAACCATACCGAACGCGGGGCGAAAAGACCAGTGTGCAGGATCACGTTCCGCCCCCTCCCTCTCCTAGCTCGGGTACTTGACCTTGAGGGAGGGCCCCATCGTCGGCGCCACGTGCACGCTCTTGATGAAGGTCCCCTTGGCGGCCTCCGGCTTCGCCGCCTCCAGGGCCTTCATGAAGGCGCGCAGGTTCTCCGCGAGCTTTTCCGGCTCGAAGCTGGCCTTACCGATCGGGGCGTGGACCACGCCGGTCTTGTCGTTGCGGAACTCGATCCGCCCGGCCTTGATCTCGCGCACGATCTCGCCGATGTTGAAGCCGACGGTTCCGGCCTTGGGGTTGGGCAAAAGGCCCCGCGGACCCAGGATGCGGCCGAGCTCCTTGCCCACCACGCCCATCATGTCCGGGGTGGCGACGACGGCGTCGAAGTCCAGCCAGCCTTCCTTGATCTTCTTGACCATCTCCTCGCCGCCAACGTAGTCCGCCCCGGCCTCCTCGGCCTCCTTGAGCTTCTCGCCCTTGGCGATGGCCAGGACGCGCACCGCCTTGCCGGTCCCGTGCGGCAGGGCGACGGTGGAGCGCACGGTCTGGTCCGACTTGCGGGGGTCGATGCCCAGCTTGACGTGGACCTCGACGGTCTCGTCGAACTTGGTGCTGGCCAGCTCCTTCACCAGCCGCGCCGCCTCGTCGACGGTGTAGGTCTTCTTGACGTCGACCTTTTCCAGGAGGTTGAGGTAGCGTTTGCCGCGCTTAGGCATCGGGCATCCCCTCCACGTCCACGCCCATCGAGCGGGCCGAACCGGCGATCATCCGCGCCGCGGCCTCCAGGCTGGCAGCGTTGAGGTCCTTCATCTTCATCTCGGCGATCTTCAGGCAGTCGTCCCAGGTGATCTTGCCGGCCTTCTGGCGGCCCGGCTCCGAGGCTCCCTTTTCGATCCCCGCGGCCTTGCGGATCAGGTAGGAGGCCGGCGGGGTCTTGGTGACGAAGGAGAACGAGCGGTCCGCGTAGATGGTGATCTCCACCGGGACGATCGCGTCGCCCATGTTGGCGGTGGCAGCGTTGAAGGCCTTGACGAACTCCATGATGTTGGCGCCGTACTGACCCAGCGCCGGGCCCACCGGGGGGGCCGGGGTGGCCTTGCCCGCGGGCAGTTGCAGCTTGACGAAACCAACGACTTTCTTTGCCATGTTTTTCTGCCTCCTAGCTCCCCCGAACTTCGGGGTACGAACGCTAGCCCTAGGCCTTGGTGACCTGGGAGAAGTCCAGCTCGACCGGGGTTTCCCGGCCGAAGATGGAGACCAAAACCTTGACCTTGTTGCGCTCGGGATGGATCTCGGCCACGGTGCCGGTGAAGTCGGCGAAGGGGCCGCTCACCACCCGGACCTGATCCCCTTCCTTGAAGCTGACCTCGGCCTTCGGACCCTCTTTCTCCTTGGCCACGCCCGCGGCCTCGAGGATCCGCTGCACCTCCTCCGGAGTCAGGGGCACCGGCCGGTACTTGCCGCGATCGTCGATCGTGCCCACCACCCCGGTGACGCCGGGGGTGTTGCGCACCACCTCCCAGGCCTCGTTGGGCTCCTCGGGGTTGTCGCCGAGGTCCATCTGGACGAAGACGTAGCCGGGAAAGAGCTTGCGCTTGACGATCTCCTTCTGGCCGCCCTCGCGGTGCTCGACGATCTCCTCGGAGGGGATCAGGACCTGAAAGATCTTGTCCTGCATGCCCAGCGCCCGGGCACGCTTTTCGATGTTCTCCTTGACCTTGTCCTCGTAGCCCACGTAGGTGTGGACCGCGTACCACTCGATGCTCATCGCAAGAACCTTAGGATGACCCCGATCGCCCAACCGAAGAAGACGTCGTAGAGCCAAAGGAGGACCATCATGAAGAAGGTGAAGAGCAGCACCGCCTCGGTGGACTGGATGATCTCCTCGCGGCTCGGCCAGGTCACCCGGGCGAGCTCGGCGCGGGCCTCCCGAAAGTAGGTCACGATCCGCGCCAGCATGTTAGACCTTCACTTCCCGGTGCACGGTGTGCTTCCTGCACCAGGGGCAGTACTTCCTCAGCTCAAGCTTGGAGGGGGTGTTGCGCCGGTTCTTCTCGGTGGTGTAGTTGCGGCGCTTGCACTCGGTGCACTCGAGCTGGATGATGATGCGGACGTCGCTGGCCATGGCTTCCTTTCCAAATCCCGGGGCCGGCGCGCGCCGGCCCCGGCGAGCGGACTACTCCAGGATCTTGGTGACGACGCCGGCGCCCACGGTGCGGCCGCCCTCGCGAATCGCAAAGCGCAGCCCCTCCTCAAGCGCAATCGGCTTGATGAGCTCCACCGTGAAGTTCACGTTGTCCCCGGGCATCACCATCTCCACCCCCTCGGGCAGGGTGACCACCCCGGTCACGTCCGTCGTGCGAAAGTAGAACTGCGGCCGGTACCCCGAGAAAAACCCCGTGTGCCGCCCGCCTTCCTCCTTCGTCAGAATGTACGCCTGCGCCTCAAACTTGGTGTGCGGGGTGATCGTCCCAGGCTTCGCCAGCACCTGCCCCCGCTCCACCTCGTCCCGCGCAATGCCCCGCAGCAGCGCGCCGATGTTGTCCCCGGCAATCGCCTCCTTCAACACCTTGCGGTGCATCTCCAGTCCGGTCACCACCGTCTTCTGGGTGGGCCGCAGGCCGACGATCTCCACCTCCTCGCCCACCGTCAGCTTGCCCCGCTCCACGCGACCGGTGGCCACCGTCCCCCGACCAGTGATCGTGAACACGTCCTCCACCGGCATCAAGAACGGCTTGTCCACCTCCCGCTGGGGCTCCGGAATGTACTCGTCCAGCGCGTCCAAAAGCTCCCAGATCTTATCCACCCACGCGTTCTCCCCGCGCTTGGTGTTGGGGTTCTCGTGCAGCGCCTCCAGTGCCTTCAGCGCCGAGCCCCGGATCACCGGCACCTCGTCCCCGGGAAACTCGTACTGGTTCAGCAGGTCCCGAACCTCCATCTCCACCAGCTCGAGGAGTTCCTCGTCGTCCACCATGTCCACCTTGTTCATGAAGACGACGATGTAGGGCACCCCCACCTGACGCGCCAGCAGAATGTGCTCCCGGGTCTGCGGCATCGGACCGTCCGCCGCGCTGACCACCAGGATCGCCCCGTCCATCTGCGCCGCCCCGGTGATCATGTTCTTCACGTAGTCCGCGTGCCCCGGGCAGTCCACGTGGCTGTAGTGCCGCTTCGCCGTCTCGTACTCCACGTGCGCGGTGTTGATCGTGATCCCCCGCGCCTTCTCCTCCGGCGCCTTGTCAATCTGGTCGTAGTCCGCAATCTCGACGTTCGGGTTCTCCGCCGCCGCAGCAAACGTGATCGCCGCCGTCAGCGTCGTCTTCCCGTGGTCCACGTGCCCGATCGTCCCTACGTTCACGTGCGGCTTCGTGCGTTTGAATTCCTCTTTCGCCATCTCTTTCTGCCTCCTAGCAGGGCAAACCCGCCCGCATAAAGCGGGCGTGGTCTGACCCTCGCGGATTTGGAGCTCGCGGCCGGACTTGAACCGGCGACCTCTCCCTTACCAAGGGAGTGCTCTACCGGCTGAGCTACGCGAGCCCGTGGAGCGGGAGACGGGACTCGAACCCGCGACCCTCGGCTTGGGAAGCCGATGCTCTACCAACTGAGCTACTCCCGCGCGTGGTGGGCAGGGTGGGACTCGAACCCACGAAGGCATACGCCAACGGTTTTACAGACCGCCCCCTTTGCCACTCGGGACACCTGCCCACGCCTCTTGGAGCCACCCAGGGGAGTCGAACCCCCAACCCCCCGATTACAAGTCGGGCGCTCTACCAGTTGAGCTAGGGTGGCACCCTGGGGGCTGGGCCGGGGGATGGGACCCCTGCCCGAAGAAGCAGCCTAGCACATCGAGAAAAAAGGTGTCAAGCTATCGCCTTGGTCATCGGACGTTTTCCCGCTCGGCGCGCTTACGCTCCGCCTCGCTGAGGTGGCGTTTGCGCAGGCGCAACGCCTTGGGGGTGACCTCGAGCAGCTCGTCCTCGGCGAGGAAGCCCAACGCGGCCTCGAGGGTCAGCCGCCGCGGCGGGGTGAGCTTGATCGTCTCGTCGGAACCGGCGGCGCGCATGTTGGTGAGCTTCTTGTTCTTGGTGACGTTGACCCCGAGGTCGCCCTCGCGGACGTGCTCGCCGACCACCATTCCAGCGTAGACCTCCTCCCCCGGGGCGATGAAAAAGCGCACCCGCTCCTGGAGCTTGCCGATCGCGTAGGCGAAGGCGCGGCCGGACGCGGTGGCGTAGGCGCTACCGCTCTGGCGCCGGGGCAACGCGCCCGCGTAAGGCCCGTAGCCGTCGAAACTCTGGGCGAAGAGCCCCTCGCCCCCGGTGAGGGTCAAAAAGCGGCTCTTAAAGCCGAAGAGCGCCCGCGCGGGCACGCGGAACTCGGCGCGGACGCGCGTCCCCTCGGGAACCAGGTTCAAAAGCTCGGCCTTCTTCTGCCCGAGGAACTCCATCACCGCACCGAAGCGCGCCTCGGGAAGGTCGACGACCAGCCGCTCGTAGGGCTCCTGGTCGCCCCGCATCAGGACCTCCGGGGGGCCGACCGCGAACTCGTAGCCCTCCCGCCGCATGTTCTCTAAGAGCACCGCCAGGTGCATCTCGCCGCGGCCCTTGAGGACGAAGGCCTCGGCGTCCTGCTTTTCCACCCGGAGAGCGACGTTGGTCTCGAGCTCCTTCATGAGGCGCGCCTCGAGCTGGCGGCCGGTGACGTAGGCGCCCTCGCGCCCGGCGAAGGGGCTGCTGTTGGGCAGCATGCGGATGGCCACCGTCGGGGCGTCCACCGCCAACCGGGGGAGCGGGGTGGCCTCGAAGGAGGCGGCGAGGGTGTCGCCGATCTCCACCCCCTCCATCCCGGCGATGGCCACGATGTCCCCGGGGAGAACCTCGTCGGCCTCGAGGCGGGAGAGGCCCTGGTAGGTGAAGACCGCGACCGCGCGCAGGGTCCGGGGGGCGCCGCTTGCGTGCACGACCAGGGTGTCCCCCTTCTTCACCCGACCCTGATGCACCTTGCCGATCGCGATCTTTCCCAGGTAGGCGGAGCGGTCGAGGTTGGCCACGCGCATCAAGAACGGGCCCTCGGCGGCGCTCGGCGGGGGGACGTGCTCGAGGATCGTGTCCAAGAGCGGGGCCAGGTCGTTGGGCGCCTCCCCATCGCGCCAGGCCTTGCCCTCGCGGCCCACCGCGTAGAGGTAGGGGAAGTCGAGCTGGTCCTCGCTGGCCCCGAGCTCGGCCATCAGGTCGAAGGTCTCGGAGAGCACCGCGTCCGGGCGGGCCCCCTCGCGGTCCACCTTGTTGATCACCACGATCGGCTTGAGGCCGGCTTCGATCGCCTTGCGCAGGACGAAGCGGGTCTGGGGCATCGGCCCCTCGGCGGCGTCGACCAGGAGCAGCACCCCGTCGACCATCGAAAGCGCCCGCTCCACCTCGCCGCCGAAGTCGGCGTGCCCCGGGGTGTCGACGATGTTGATCTTGGTGCCCTTCCAGATCAGGGCGGTGTTCTTGGCCAGGATGGTGATCCCCCGCTCGCGCTCGAGGTCCTCCGAGTCCAGCACGCGCTCGGTGAACTCCCCCCGCGAAAGGGCCTGGCTGATCTTGAGCATCTCGTCCACGAGGGTGGTCTTGCCGTGATCCACGTGGGCGATGATGGCGATGTTGCGAAGGCTCATAAACAACCAACCCTACCGGTTCTGGCGCCCAAACGCAAGCGCCTAGACCGCGGCCTTCTTCGCCCGGCCAAAGGCCATGCGCAGCTTGAAGAGCGCCCGCTTGTGGAGTCTTTTGGCGGCCTCAAGCGTCAGCCCCAACGCCTCGGCGGCCGCTTCCAGGGGCTGCCCCTGGCCTTCGACCAGGGTGGCGATCCGGGCCTCCTCCTCGGAGAGGGCGTCGAGGAAGCGGGAGAGCTCCTCCCAGCTGGCCTTGGCCTTCGGCTTTTTGGCGGCCTTGGCCTTTTTGGGCTTGGCCTTCGGTTTTTGCGCGCGCTTTTCCAAGAGCCGGGGGTAGGCGTAGTCCGGGCAGGCGGGGTTCGAGCACTTCAGCGTGCCGGCCTTGCCCTTTTTCACCATCGGCCAGCCGCACGTTGGGCAAGGGGTCTCGGTCGGGGGGTCGAAGACCACGAAATCGCAGTCGGCCTCGCTGCAACGCCAGTAGGTCCGCCCCTTGCGGCTCTTCTTGGCGACGATCTCGCCCTTCTTGCACTTGGGGCAGGTCAGGCCGGTCGAGGGGGCCTCGTCGCGGGTGTAGGTGCACTCCGGGTAGCGGCTGCAGGCGATGAAGGGGCCGTAGCGCCCCCACTTGCGCACCAGCGGCGCGCCGCACGCCGGGCAGGCCTCGCCGATGGGCTCGGCCTCGCGCTTTTCCTCCAGCGGCTCGGTGTAGGTGCACTCGGGGTAGCCGGTGCAACCCAAAAACTGGCCGTAGCGCCCGGCCTTGACCTCGAGGGGCCGGCCGCAGACGGGGCAGGTCTTCCGCGGCACCTTCTTGAACTCCTCCATGAAGGGCTCGAAGAAGACCCGCACCGCCTCCGGCCAGGCCCGCGCCCCTTCCTCGACCCGGTCCAGCTCCGCCTCCATCCGGGCGGTGAAGTCGTAGGCCAGGACCCTGGGGAAATGGGTCTTGAGGAACGCGACGACCTCCCGGCCCAGCGGGGTCGGCCGCAGGCTCCGGCCCTCGCGGGCGATGTAGGCGCGTTTTTCCAGGGTCTCGATGGTGGGGGCGTAGGTGCTGGGCCGGCCGATCCCCTTCTCCTCCAGGGCCTTGACCAGGCTGGCGTCGGTGTAGCGCGGCGGCGGCTGGGTGAAGTGCTGCTCCGGGCGGACCTCGACGAGGCGGGCGGTCTCCCCCTCCGCGAGGGGCGGCAGGTCGCGGTCGCCCTCCTCCCGGCCCCAGACCCGGAGGTAGCCGTCGAACAAGAGCTTGCTGCCGCTGGCGCGGAAGACCAGGCCGCCGGCCGCCAGGTCAGCCCGGGTCTGCAGGTAGCGGGCGGGGGTCATCTGGCTGGCCACGAAGCGGCGCCAGATCAGGTCGTAGAGCTTGAACTCCTCGTCCGAGAGGTAGGGCCGCACCTTCTCCGGGGTGCGCAGCACGCTGGTGGGCCGGATCGCCTCGTGGGCCTCCTGGGCCCCCTTCTTGGCACGGTAGACGGGTGGGGTCTTGGGCAAATAGGCGGGGCCGAAGCTGGAGGCGATGAAGGGCCGCACCTCGGCGACCGCCTCCGGGGCCACGCGCACCGAATCGGTGCGCATGTAGGTGATCAGCCCGACCGTCTCCCCCCCGAGGTCCACCCCCTCGTAGAGGCGCTGGGCGACGCGCATGGTGCGTCCGGCGCTCCAGCCGAAGCGGGTCGAGGCCGCCTGCTGCAGGGTGCTGGTGGTGAAGGGGGGCGGGGCCTTCTTCTGGCGCTCCTTTTGCTCGCTCTTGACGACGCGAAAGGCCCCGATCGCCTGGGCTCGCGCCTTGATGGCCTCGGCGGTCTTGGCGTCGGTGATGAGGAAGGCCTCGCGGCCGCCGCGCTTTTCCACCAGCCGCCGGCCGTCCACGCTCAAGAGCTCGGCGACGAACGCGTCCTCGCCGCGAACGAACCGGCCCTCGAGGGTCCAGTACTCCTGCGGGGTGAAGGCCTCGATCTCGGCCTCGCGCTCGGCCACCAGCCGCAGCGCCACCGACTGCACCCGCCCCGCGGAGAGGGCACGCTTGCGGAACTTCTCGGAAAGGAGTGGGGAGAGGTTGTAGCCGACGAGCCGGTCCAGCACCCGCCGCGCCTGCTGGGCGTCGACGCGGTGCAGGTCCAGGGTGCGGGGGCGCTGGATCGCCTCTTTGACCGCCCGCGGGGTGATCTCGTGGAACTCGGCCCGGATCGGGGCCTGGGGGTCGAGCTCGAGCAACCGGGCCACGTGGTAGCCGATCGCCTCCCCCTCGCGGTCGGGGTCGGTGGCCACCAGGACGCGGTCGGCGCGCTTGGCCGCCGCCGCGAGCTCCTTGGCGACCTTCTTCTTCTCCCGCTTGACGACGTACTCCGGCGCGAAGCCCTTCTCGACGTCCACCCCGAGCTTGCGCTCGGGCAGGTCGACGATGTGGCCTAGGCTGGCCTTAACCTCGTACCCCCGCCCCAGGATGCGGGCCAGGGTCCGCGCCTTGGCCGGAGACTCGACGACGATGAGGGTCTTTTGCGGCACAAACCTAAGTATACCGCGCCGGACGGCAGGGGTTAAAGCCCGGCGCTAGAACTCCTCGTCCCACTCGATCATCGACTCGCTGGTCGTGGTGGGCGAGGGGCTGGACTCGCCGCGATCGCGGATCAGGCCAAACTGGCGAGCGATACCCCAAAGGCCCCAGCCAGCGAAGACGATGACCAAGAAGATCAAGACCCCCCAGGCGATCTGCACCACGATGCTCTGGAAGAGTGAGAGGTTGGAGAGCACCGCGAGCTGGGGCAGGCCCCCGTAGACCGCGAGGATGTCGCCGAGGTAGGAGAGGCCCTCGAGCATCGCCGGCAAGAGCAGGAAGAAGAAGGCCAGACCAAGGAAGCGCCAGTAGACGTTGCGCCCCCCGAAGGTCAGGCGGATCAGGTAGAGGGGAAAGAGCGCGAGGATCCCGGCGATCAGGAACATCACCGCCCGGGGCAGACCGAAGGTCGCGTTCTCTACGGCGATCTGGGCGTTGAACCAGGGGCTGACCGGCTCGTCGAAGACCCGGTCCCGCACCCGCTCCAGGGCCACCGCCAAGACCGCGACGTCCGAGGAACGCAGGCCAAGCCCGGTGGAGATGCGCTCGAAAAAGGCCTCGGTCGCCTGCGCCAAAACGGGGTCCACGGCCTCGACCAGGGGGTAGAGGCTAAAGCGGTAGCGCCCCAGGGCAAACCCCAGGTAGGTCCGCGCCCGGTCGTACTGCCCGGTCGAGAGGTAGGCCTGGGCGGTGGCGACGTAGCCCTCGGCGATGTAGAGCTGCTCGCGCCAATCGTCGATGCTCTCGACGCCCGCGGAGATCAAGGTAAGCGCCACCTGGCGGGCCTTCTTAGGGTCGTTGAGGAGCAGGTTGAGGTCATCGGTGAAGCGGGCCACCAGCATGGGGTCGTACTTGGGCTTCGGCTTCGGCTTGGGCTTGGCGGGCGCCGTGGCCGCGGGTTTCGGGGTCGCCGGTTGCGAGGGCTGAGGGGCCACCGGTGCCGGCACCGGCTGCGGTGCCGGCGCGCTGGGCGCGGCGGCCCTTGGCGCCGGCGCCGGGGCGATCGCCTCCAACGCACGCCGGGCTTCGGCGGCGAGGGCGGCGACCTCCGCCTTAAACCCGTCGACGTCCCCCGAGGTCAGCTTCTCCAGCGCGCTGACGAAGGCCTTGGAGGTCAACGCCCCGACCCGTGGGGAGTCTTGGATGACCAGGAAAAGCCCGTAGGCCTTCGAGGTGAGCGCGTAGGCCCGGACCCGGTCCTCTCCGGTTTGGGCGAGCTCGAGGGTCTTGGCGATTGCCTCCAGGTAGGCCCGCTCGAAGAGCCGGCGCAAGCCCTCGATCTCCCTGGCCTGGGCCAGCGCCCATGCCCGCTCCTTGAGCTCGGGAGGCCGGGCGGTGGCCTCGATAAGGCGGTCCAGAATGACCTTCGCAGCTTCCAGATCGCCGCGGCTGACGGCCTCGAAGAAGGCGTCGTAGAGGGCCTTGCCGAACGCCCCGCGGAGCACCCAGATGCGCCCCTCGAGGTCCGCCTTGCTGCGGCGCGCCACCGAGACCCGGGCGTCCTCGAGCGCCCGGGCGATGCCCTGGGCGATCACCTCGGGCAGCTGATCCTGGCCTTTTTGAAAGGCTTTCTTGGCCTCGTCTACCAGCAGGAGCGCCTGGGCGGGGTCCGTGGCGAGCACGCGCTTGGCCTCGAGCACCCGAGGCACCACCGCATCGTAGAGGGTCACGACCGGCGGCGCCGCGGCCAAGGCCAGCCCCAGGAACGCCAGCACCAAGATCCATCGCTTCATGCACCGCCTCCTTCTTCCACCTGCAAGAGCCTCGCCATAAACCGCCCGAGGTTAGCTCCCCGCTTGGCCACCACGGCCAGGAGGTGCCGCCCAAGGGGACGGGCGAAGATCACCGCGTCTTCCATCAATATATAGCCGACCTTATAGGGACGCCGGGCCAAGATGCGATGGGCGGCGTAGAGCAGGGGCGGTAAGGAGGCCTCGGCCCCGGGAAAACGCACCTCCGCGCTCCCCGGCCCGATCAGCATCACCCCCAGCGTGCCCTCCTCGCGGGCCACCTCGGAAAGGAGCCGCCGCCGGTCCTCGACCGAGCTCAGGTCCACCTGGCGGCGCCGGCTGCGTTGTTCGGTCTCCACCGGCGGCGGGGTCGCGCTGCGCTGGGCACGGGCGCGTAGCGCCTCGATCAAGCGGGCGTAGGCCCCCACCGGCTGAAAGACGGGGATGATGCGCTGGATCTCTTCCACCAGCGGTCCTTCCAAGAAGGCCACCCAGTCCTCCGGGGTCAGCAGAGGAGGGTGCCGTCGCTTTGCTCGCTCGATCAGGTTACGGGCTGCGGCCGGCGGGAGCCCGAACGCCGCGAGCGCGTCGATCACCGCGTCTTCTTCCTGCATACGCCCCCTTAGCCCGGCATTATACGGGCCCTATTCCAGCCGAAAGGCCGGGTCCGCCCCACCCTCGACCCAAAACGCCCCGTCGGGCAGGACCTCCTTCTTCCATACCGGGAGGATGACCTTGACCCGGTCGATCGCGTAGCGGGCGGCGGCGAAGGCCTCGGGGCGGTGGGGGCTGCTGACCGCAATCAGGATCGAGGCCTCGCCCGGATCCACCCGGCCCAACCGGTGCAGGAGCGCAATCCGGCCCAAGGGCCAGCGCGCGCGCATCTCCTCGGCGATCTGGGTCAGCACCTTCTCGGCCATTCCTGGGTAGGCCTCGTAGACCAGGTGGTCGACGGTCTGCCCCTTGTTGGGACTGCGGGTGGTCCCCAAGAAGAGGGCCAGCGCGCCGTATTCCGGCCGCACCGCCCAGGCCACCACCTCGGGGATCAGGGGCTCGAGCGGGGCCTCGGTCAGACCCAGCCGCTCGTTTGCACCTCCCGAAACCGGAGGCAAAAAGGCGAGCTCGTCCCCTTCGGCGAGCGGCTGGTCGGGACCAGCGAAGGCCTCGTTCACCGCGGCCATCCCCCCGGAAAGCCTGAGGTCGGGGAACCGGGCCTCGAGCGCCCGGGCCGCGTCCGCGACCGTTGCCCCGTTTTCGAGCTCGAGCTCCAACGCGTCCCGCCCCGCGATCTCGCGAAAAGCGGCAAAGAGCCTGATCTTAACTTTCATCCTTCCCCCCTCCCAGCGTCTCGCTCAAGGTCCGTGCCACGCTCAAGGCCCGAGCATAGCGCATGCGCTCGGGCCCTACCAGGGAGAGCTCCCCGTGCCAACCCGGTCGGCCGAAGCCGGCCTGCACCCAGGCCGCGCCGCCTTCGAGGCGGATGTTGTAGCGGCCCTCGGGGGTGAGCGGCCCCCTGGGCGGGGCCTCCAAGAGGCTCAACACCCGCGCCAGGAAGGCCGGGTCCTTGGCCTCCGGCTCGGAGAGCAGCTCGGCCACCCCGGCGATGTAGCGTTCGTCCTTGGCGGTGGCGAAGGCCCCTTTCAACGCCGACTGCAGCGCCGCCAGCTTGGGCGAGTCGGCGGCCCCCTGCTCCGCCGCCGCCAACAGCTCCGGTTCCGGGGCAAAGGGCAGGTCCAAGACTGCCTGGCGCAGCCGCCCCCCCTCGAGCACCGCGAGCGCCAGGACGCGCTGGTCCTCGAGCGGGGTGAGGTGGACCTGGACCACCTGCGGTTCGTCCCGGGGCACCAGCCGCAAGAGGGCCGGGTAGCCGGCCAGCCGCGAGGCCATCTGGGCGGCCAGGCGCGGCCAGTCCTGACCCGCGTTCTCGAGCGCCCGGCGCATCGCTCGCGCGGTGGGCGCGGGCAACGGAGCCGGGGGCAGGAGGCCCAGCGCGTAGGCGTGCAGCGCCTTGGTCGTGGGCACCCGTCCCGCGGAAGCATGGGGCTTTTGGACGTAGCCCGCGGCCTCCAGCGCAAGGAGGTCGTAGCGCACCGTCGCCGGGCTCACCCCGAGGGCCTCGGCCAACAGCCGCGAAGGGATCGGCCGGTTGGCCTCGACGTAGCGCTCGACGAGGGCCTTGATGAGCGCGGCCTGACGCTCCGTCACACCTGCATTCTAGCCTTGACCGGGCGTGCATAATTTTGCAAAAATCCGGGGAGAAAGGGGGTATCAGTATGAAGAAAGCGTTTTGGATCCTCGCCGTCTTCGCCCTAGGCCTAGGCCTTGCCGCGAAGTGGGACATGCACGTCGCCTGGCCCCCCGGCAACTTCCACACCAAGGGGGTCGTGCGCTTCGCCGAGCTGGTCAAGCAAAAGACCGGTGGCGCGCTCGAGATCGTCGTCCACCCCGGCGGCGCCCTGGGCTTCAAGGGGGCCGAGATCCTGCGGGTGGTGCGCGACGGCACCCTGCCCATCGCCGAGGTGCTGATGGGCAACGTCCAGGGGGACGAGCCGATCTTCGGCCTGACCTCGCTGCCCCTCCTGGCAGGAAGCTACGACGACGCCTGGCGGCTCTACGAGATCGCCCGCCCCTACTACGAGAAAGCGCTCGAGCGCAACAACGCGATGCTCCTCTACGCCGCGCCCTGGCCGCCCTCGGGGCTCTACGCGAAAAAGCGCCTTGAACGCCCGGCCGACTTCAAGGGGCTGAAGGTGCGCACCTACGACGCCAACTCCGCGGAGTTCGTGCGCCTGCTCGGGGCCGAGGGCATCCCGATCCCCTTCTCCGAGCTCTACACCGCCCTCTCCACCGGCCTGGTCAACGCGGTGCTGACCTCGACCGTCACCGGCGTCGACGCCAAGCTCTGGGAGGTCACCCGCTACTTCCACCGCATCAACTACGCCTATCCCCTGAACATGGTGATCGTCAACAAGCGGATGTTCGAGGCCCTGCCCAAGGAGGTGCAGGCCGCGGTGCTCGAGGCCGCCAAGCAGGTTGAGGCCGAGCAGTGGAAGAACTCCAAGCAGGCCGACCTGGTCTCCGAGATCGCGCTGAAGAACCACGGCATGACGGTGATCAAGAAGATCAACCCCGAGCTCCAGGCGGCGATGAAGCAGGCCGCGAAGACGCTCTGGGACAAGTGGCTTAAGCTCGCGGGCGAAGCGGGCCAGGCGATCTTCAAGGCCTACTTCGGCGAATGAAGGCCCTCATCCGGGGGCTCGAGGCCCTGGCGACCCTGATGGGCTGGGTCGCCGGGGCCCTTTTGGTGGTGACCACGGCGCTGATCTTCACCGAGATCAGCCTGCGCCTCGCCTTCGGCCGCTCCACGCTGGTGGCCCAGGAGTACTCCGGTTACTTCCTCGCGGGGATGATCTACGGCGCCGCGGGCTACACCCTGGCCCACGGCGAGCACATCCGCGTGGGGCTGCTCTACGAGCGCCTGGGGCCCGAGGGGCGGCGCTGGCTGGACCGGCTGGCCCTGGCCCTCGGGGTCTTCTTCTCCCTGCTCTTGGTCATCGCCTTCTGGCAGCTCTTTTTGGACGCCTGGCACTACCAGACCCGCAGCTTCACCCCCGCGCGCACGCCGATGGTCTACCCCCACGGGCTGGCGTTGGCGGGGGCGGTGACCTTCTTCCTGGAGTTCGTGGCCCTCTTCTTGAAGAGCCTCTTCGACCCTGGACCGATCTGGAGGCGACGTGAGTCCTGAGATCCTGACCGCCACCGCGGCGATGATCGGGGTGCTCTTCCTGCTCCTCGGGCTCTCCGTCTGGGTCGCGGTGGCGCTCTTTCTCACCGCGCTCTTTGGCCTCGAGTTCTTCGCCAACCCCTCTCCCATCCGGGTCCTCTCGAACATCGCCTGGAACGCCGCCGACTCCTGGGCCCTGGTGGCCCTGCCGCTCTTCATCTACATGGGCGAGATCCTGCTCAGGACCCGGATCTCGGAGAAGATGTTCGACGGCCTCGCCCCTTGGCTGGGGCGGCTGCCCGGGGGGCTCTTGCACGTCAACGTCGCCGCCAGCACGCTCTTCGCCGCGATCTCCGGCTCCTCCGCGGCAACCGCGGCGACGATCGGCAAGATCACCATCCCTGAGCTGAAAAAGCGCGGCTACGACGAGCGCCTCATCGTGGGCTCGCTGGCCGGCGCGGGCACCCTGGGCTTCCTCATTCCGCCCTCCCTGGTGATGATCATCTACGGCGTCCTCGCCGATGTCTCGATCGGCCGGCTCTTCATCGCCGGCATCGTGCCCGGCCTGCTCCTGGCCCTGGGCTTTTCCGGCTACCTGGTCCTGATCGGGCTCTTGCGCCCCGAGCTGGCCCCCCCGGCGAGGGAGCGCTACACCTGGGGCCAGCGCCTCAAGGGGCTTTTCGACCTGCTGCCGGTGACCCTGCTGATCCTCGCGGTTTTGGGCAGCATCTACGCCGGGCTCGCGACCCCCACCGAGTCGGCGGCGATCGGCGTGGTGGGGGCGCTCGTGCTCGCCTACCTCTACCGCACCCTGACCGTGAAGGAGGTCATTCGGGCCACCCTGGGCGCGGTGCGCACCACCAGCATGATCGGGCTGATCGTCGCCGGGGCCAGCGTGCTCACCACCGCGATGGGCTACATCGGGATTCCCCGGGCCATCGCCGAGGCCATCGCCCAGATGCAGCTCTCCCCCTACGCGCTGATCTTCGTCCTGGCCCTCTTCTACATCGTGCTCGGCTTCTTCCTCGACGGGATCTCGATGATCGTGGTGACCCTGCCCATCGTCCTGCCGCTGATCAAGTCCGCGGGGTTCAGCCCGCTTTGGTTCGGGATCTTTTTGGTGCTGATGGTCGAAGCGGCCCAGATCACCCCCCCGGTGGGCTTCAACCTCTTCGTGATCCAGGGGATCAGCGGCAAGCCGATCTCCTTCGTGGCCCGCGCCGCGCTGCCCTTCTTCTTCGTGCTCATGGGGCTGGCGGTGCTGATCACCGCCTTTCCGGAGCTGGCCCTCGTTCTGCCCCGGCGCATGCTGGGAAGTTGATCGCGGGCAAATAAAGTTTTAGAATAAAACCGGACTGAAAGGGGGGATCCGGATGCCGCTGACCGGGCTCGAGGTCTTCGACACCACGCTGCACAAGACCCACAAGTGGTTGAAGGAGATCATGGAGGCGCTGGGCACCGACGACCGGCACAAGGCCTACCTGGCGCTGCGCGCGGTGCTCCACGCGCTCCGCGACCGGCTGACCGTCGAGGAGGTGGCCCAGCTGGGGGCGCAGCTGCCGATGCTGATCCGGGGCATCTACTACGAGGGCTGGGACCCCACCCACAAGCCGCTCAAGGAACGGCACCAGGAAGCGTTCTTAAAGCACATCTACCAGGCCTTCAAGACCACCCGGGCCCAGGAGCCGGACGTCGACCCGGAGGCGGTGGCCCGTGCGGTCTTCAAGGTGCTCTGCCGCCGGATCAGCGAGGGCGAGATCGAGGACATCCTGCACATCCTCCCCAAGCACCTCAGGGAGCTCTGGCCCGAGGAGGGCTGCCCCAAGGCCGGCTGAGCCAGAAGGCACCGAGCAGCGCCCCCAGCAGATCTGCCGCCCAGTCCCCGGCCGAGGCCTCGCGGCCGGGGACGAAGCTTTGATGCCACTCGTCGCTGAGCGCGTAGAGCGCGGCCAGGAAGAGGGCGGGACCCGGGCGGCCCAGGCCCCGGGCGAGGAGGAGGCCGAGGAGGGCGTACTCGAGCGCGTGGGCCAGCTTGTCCCAGGGAGGGGGCAACCCCACCGCGCTGCCGGGAAGCGCCGAGAGGGCGAAGATCAGCCCCATGTAGGCGATGGCCGCCCCCAGGTAAGGCCAGCTCACGCCTCGACCAGCTCCAAGAGCACCCCCCCGAGGGCCTTGGGGTGCACGAAGGCCACCCGGTGGCCGCCGAAGCCCACCCGCGGTCGCGTATCAACGAGCGGCCAGCCCCGGGCCCTCAGGGCCTCGAGCGCAGCCTCGATCTCGGGAACGGCGACCGCCAGGTGATGCAGCCCCTCGCCGCGTTGATCGAGGAAGCGAGCCACCGGACCGGCGGGGTCGGTGGGCAGGAGCAGCTCGATCGCCGCGCCGGCCTCGGCCTCGAGCATCGCCACCCGCACCCCCTGCTCGGGGACCTCCCCCTCGGCGACCACCCGGTAGCCGAGGACCGCCCAGCGCGTCTTGGCGGCCTCGAGGTCGGCCACCGCGATCCCCACGTGGTGCAGGCGCATCGCTCAAAGCTCCTTCAAGGCGGCCTCGACGGTCGGGGCCCGCACCTCGCGGTGGGGCACCGGCGGGCCGTGGTGGGCGTGCCCGTGGTGGGCGTGGCCGAAGCGCGCCCCCAGCCAGAGGTCGCTGGGCCCGAAAAGCCGCACCAGCTTGTTCGCCTTCTGCCCGCCCTCCTCGCGGGCGTAGGGGTTCTCGAGGAGGGCCACCCGCCGCCACCCCTCCTCCCCCTTCTCGTAGATCGCGTAGTAAGGGCTGTGGCCGAACGGCCCCGGGTAGAGCCGCTCGCCGTCCGGCATCACCGCGATGACGATCCGCATGCCCCCAGCCTACGCGGGGGCCTGCCAAGCTTCAACACCGCCCGCTAGGGCAGGGGGAAGCCGGTCAAGGCCCGAACCCCCAGGCCGTGGACCGCGCGAAGCCTTTGGGGCGGGCTGGCTGCCGCGTCGTAGACGTAGAACGCGCTCGAGCTCGCCAGGTAGAGGTAGCGGTCGGGGTGCAGCCAGAGCGCCGCGACGGGGAGGCCCTCGATCCGCGCGGTGTCGTCCTTGGCCTCCGCGAGGAGCGCGCCCCGCTCGCCGTAGAGGACGAAAAGCCCACCGGCGGCGTAGACCCCGACGGGGCCGACGTCGGCCTCGGCCAGGCGCTCTGCCCGATGGGCCCCGGGATCGTAGCGATAAAGCGCCTCCTTTTCCCCGAAACCCGCCTTCAACCCCACCGCCAGCCGCTGGGCCTCGTCGTCCCACCACAGCCAGCCGGCCTCGACGTCCGATGGGCGATCGAGGGGCACGGGGTCCTGACCTTCGACGCTCAGGAGCGCCCCCGAGGCCGCCCGCTCGAGCACCGCGAGCCGATCGGCCGCCCCGTCCCAGACCAGGCCCAGGTCGAGTCGGTCGGGGTAGGGGCCGAGGTCCAGCGAGGTCGGGGTGTCGCCGGGGCCCGCTCCTTGCGCCAGGCGCCAGGCGGCGTCGCCGCAGACCACGACGAGGTCCACCGCCCCCAGGCGCAGCGCTCCACCGGCCCCGCAGGCGAGCGGCCAGGAGGCGATGAGCGCCGCGCTGGGGTCGGGTACGGCGTCGAGGCGAAACCCAGAGACGGCGTAGATCGAAAGCCCTCCCTCGGTCAACACGAAGAGCCGCCCCCCGGCAGCGGCCAGATCCAACACCGGATCCGCCAGGGTCCAGGCACCGATCTCCGCCGACGCCCCCCGGTTCAGCGCGCTGGCGTCAAAGAAGGTCAGGGTCGTTCCGCGCCCCCCCGCCAGGACGACCGACGTCTCCGGCTCGAAGGTCCCGGTGCAGGCCGCCAGAAAGAGGGCCAGCAGCCAAAGCGCGCGCCTCACGGCAGCCGCACCCCCCCGGGAAGGAGGATGCCCTCCTTGTCAAAGGCCAGGTCCGCGGCCTGGCCGCCGTACACCCAGCTCATCCGCACCTCCTCTTTGAGCGCGTCGATGGAAAAGCGCAACCCCCAGCAGCAGCGATCGTAGGTGAAGACGATGCGGGGCTTGATCGGGGTCGGGGTCTTGCGCTTGAGGTCGAAGGTCTGGTTCAAGAACGCGCTCAAGAAGACCCGCGTCGAGGGACGTTGGGGAAAGGCGAAGGTCAGGCCGAAGTCGTAGAACCCGAGCGTCTCCCGATCCCCGGCGCGGTCGTAGGCCAGCCGGCCCTGAAAGGCGAGGTTGGAGAAGACCTCCACCCCGCCCTTGAAGCTCACCCGCTGGACGAAGGCACCGGAGTCCGTCTCGTCCGGAAGGTGCAGCCGCACCTCACCGTCCCAGCGGCGGGAGAGGCCCACCTCCCCGCCCCGGAGGGCGGCCTCGGCCTTGAGAAAGCGCCCCCCCTCGGCGACGGCGTCGAGGTCCAGCCGGACCCGGGCCAGGCCCAGGCTGAGCCTGGCGCTGGCCCGCCCGGTGTCCCAGGGGTAGCGGAGCCTGCCCTTGAGGGAGAAGGGGCCCGACCCCAGCGAGAGGTCCCCGCGCACGGCGCCCCGGAGGTTGTCCCAGCCCAGCCGCAGCTGCGCGCGCCGGGCCCCCGAGCGCCAGGCGGCGCTGGCCTCGTGGGTGGAAAAGGCGCCCCGGTTGGGATCGTAGGTCGTGGTCAGGCTCAGATTGCCCCCCACGAAGGCGTAGCCCGCGACCGCGCGCAAGGGGTCGTAGCGGGCCTCAAGGTAGTCGTAGCCGCCCCGCACGGCGAGACTGAAGGGCCGGGGGGTCAGCGAGAGCCTTGCGCTCAGCTTCAGGGGCCGGCCGGCCTCGAGATCGCGCTGGTAGACGGCCTCGGCGGCGAGGACCCGGTCCTTGTAGCTGGCCTTCAGGTCGAGGGGGAGGGGCGCGGCCTTGAAAAACCCCCAGCCGCCCTCGGCCCGCAGGCCCAACCCTCCCTCTTGGAAGGCCAGGTAGGGGCGGAGCTCGGCCTTGCGCCGGGTGGGCAGGCGGTCGAAGGCGAAGGGCGTCTCCCCCTCGCGCACCGAGCGCTCCAGCACCAGCCCGCTGGAGAACGCGCCCCAGCGCGCGGAGACGGCGGCCCGGGTCTGCCAGTCGATCTGCCGCTCGGCGGTGTCGTAGTAGTAGCCGCGAAAGTCGTTGCGCAGGCTGAAGGTCAGGTTCCTGCCCAGGCGGGGGGCGTAGCGCTCGTGGTGCTCGAGGTAGGCCCGCCCGGCCAGGATCCGGGGGCCGGCCAGCCGCGCCGAGCGGTTGAAGGTGTTGGTCCTGGCGGCGTACCCCCCCAAGAGGGCCCGCCCGTTGATCGAGCCCTCCCGCGTCCGGTAGCCGCGGGGGAAGGCCACCTCCACCTCGGGAAGCTTGAAGGTGCGCTGGGGGCTCGGCGCCTCGGGATCGGTGTCGATCTCCGCGTCCAGGGTGAGACGGCCCCTGGGCTCGGCCTTTTGGGTCTGCTTGACCTCGAAGAACACCCCAAAGCGCCCCCGGACCCGGGCGTCGTCGCGGGTGAGCTTGAGGGCGTAGCTGGCTTCGGAGCGTTTCCAGAGGTAGTCGAGCCCCAGCGTCAGGGTGGGCGTCGCCTCGCCCACCTTAGGCGGCAGGTAGAGCAAGGTCGCGTGGAACTTCTCCGGCCCGGCCCCCCAGTGATCGAAGCCAAACCCCCAGCCGCGCCGCTCGAAGTAGCGCAAAAGGGTGAACCCCGCCCCGCCGAGGCCCACGTAGGGCAGGTCGGCGCTGGCGTAAAAGCCGTCGGTCTCGTCCAGACCGACGGCGAACCGGGGGCGCCGGGACTGGGTGTAGAGCAAGAGCAGGGGCAAGCGCACCACCTTCTCGCCGCCGATCTCCACATCGACGTCCCAGGCCACCACCCGGTCCCCGGGATAGATCACCACCCGCTTGGCGTAGAAGGCGTAGTCCGGACTGGTCTGCCCGCAGGCCAGGCAGGGGGTGAAGTAGGCGGTGGAGAGCTGCACCTGGCCCAGCACCCGGCAGGCCTTGGGGGTGAAGAAGTCGAGCTTTCCCTGCCGCAGGTGCACCTCGAGGGCCTCGAGGTCCTCGGTGGTCAACTCCAGGACCAAGAGCCGGGCCTGGATCGTGCGCCCCTCGGCGTCTTGATAGCGCACCTCCCCCTCCAGGATCAGCCGCTTTTGGGCACGGTCGTAGATCACCCGCCGGGCCTCGATGTCCCGCGCCTGGTAGCGCAGCCTCACCGGCTGGCCCTCGAGCACCACCAGGTTCTGATCCGGCGAAAGGTAGAGCCGGTCCGCGGCCTTGATCTCGAGCGCCAGGGCCAGCGCCAGGAAGACCCCCAGGGCCCAGAGCCGCTTCACCGCCGCCCCCAAAGCCAGAGCAGCCCGCCCAGGCCGAGGTAGAGGAGGTCCGGGCCGAACGCCCCCAGCCAGGGCGGGATCGCCCCCTGCTCCCCCATGATGCGAAAGACCGACCAGGTCGCGTAGTAGAAGAAGGTCAGGGTGACCACCCCCACCAGACCCAGGCTGCGGCTCCCCCCCAGCATCCAAAAGGCCACGGCCACCGCGAAGACCGCGAAGACCACCGCCGCCAGGGGCTCGGCGGCCTTGCGCAAGAGGGCCGTCGCCTCCGCCGCGTAGGGCAATCCCGCGGCCCGGGCCCGGCGTACCCGCTGCCAGAGCTCGCCGAGGGTGAGGTCATAGGCGAGCCCCCGGGGCAGGGCGGCGATCTCCTTCAAGGGCAGCTCGGCGCGGGCAAACCGGGCCACGGTGCGGGGCCGGCTCCCCTCGTAGGTCACCCGCTCGCCGGACTCCAGCCAGAGCCGACCCTTCACGAACCGCCCCCGCTCGGCGAGCCAGACCGCGTCCCGGGAGAGCACCCGCACCTCCCGCACCCCCTCGGCGTCGGCGCCCCCGACGTAGACCAGCCGCCCGTAGGCGTCGGTGAAAAAGCTCCCCGGCTCCAGCAGGGCCCGGGGCTTGGCCAGGATCGCCTGCTGCAGGGTCTGACGGGCCAGGGCGTTGGCCCTCGGCACCACCAGCTCGCCGAAGGCGAAGGCCAAGAGGGCGAGCAGCCCCCCGAACCACACCAGGGTCAAGAGCACCCGCTCCCGGGGCACCCCGGAGGCCAGGAGGACCTTGAGCTCGGAGTCCCCGGCCATGCGCGAGAGCGCGAGCAAAAGGGCAAAGAGGTATGCGATCGGAAGGCCCCGGAGCAACGCTTCGGGCATGCGGTAGGCGAGGTAGCGCCCCACCGCGAGCGCGTCGAGGCCCTTGGTCAAGAGCGGGGCCAGGACCTCGAAGAGTACCCCCCCGAGGATCAGCAGCACCACCACCAACAGGCCGGCCACCAGGTACGCGCCGACCTCGCGCAGCAGGTAGCGGTCCAGGGTGCTCACCGCAGACGCACCGTCCCCATCGTCGCAAGGAGCGCGTAGACCGCGTCGGGAAGCCAGGCCCCCCAGGCCCCCACCAGGGCGTAGCCGGAGAGCTTCGCGGCCAGCGTCCAGAGGACGTAGTAGCCGAAGATCAAGAGCACCACGCTGGCGAACGCCCAGACCGCCTCCTTGAGCCCCAGCCCCACGACCACCGCGAGCCAGGCCAGGACGATCACCCCGGCGGCGTCGGCCCAGCGCCGCATCCAGGCGAAGCGTGCCCGGGGATCGACGCGGGCGATCTCGGCGAGGTCCCCGAAGGGCAAAGCCTCGAAGTCGCGGGCGGCGAGCCGGGGAACGTAGCGGGCGGGAAAGGCGAGCGCGGCCTTGGGCCAGTGGCTGACCGCGTCGCCCTCGACCCGCCAGGCGTCCTCGAGCACCCAGGCCCGGCCCTTCCAGACGCCCCGGTCGGCGCTCCAGACCACGCCGCTTGGCTCCACCACGCGCACGCCCTCGAGGCGCCCGCCGCCTTTCGCGGGGTAGATCCGCTCGGCGTAGTAGACCCCAAGCCCCTTGGGCGCGTAGCCCTGCTTGTAGAGGACGCCCGAGGGAGCGGTGCCGTAGTAGACCCGGTACAGGGTGCGTTCGAACCGGGTCTCCGCCTCGGGCTTGATCCAGTTGGCGTTGGCGAAGACCACCAGGGAAACCAGCAGGGCGAGCCCGAGCACCGGCGGCACCAGCGACAGCGGGGGCACGCCGCCGGCGTAGGCGGCCTTGAGCTCGGCGTCGCGCACGAGCCGCGCCAACGCGACCAAGATCGCAAACACCAGCCCCAGCGGAAGCGCCACCCCCAGGGTGTGCGGCAGCCGGTAGACCACGAGCGCGGCGATCTCGCTCCAGGGGGTGCCGCGGGCGATCAGCACGCCAGAGAGGGAGGAGAGCAGATCGGTGGTGATCAGCCCCACGAAGAGCAAGACCCCAAGCAGGTAGGGCACCAGCACCTCGCGGAGGAGGTAGCGCTTCAGCACGGTTCGGATTATAGGGAGGGGCCATGAGAAGCCGGCTTAAAAAACGGGGCGAATCGCCCCGTTCTGGTGCGCCCGGGAGGATTCGAACCTCCGGCCTAGCGCTTAGGAGGCGCTCGCTCTATCCTGCTGAGCTACGGGCGCCCGCCAGCTTGTCATCCTAGCACGAAGGGCGAAGAGGATAAACTCGAAACGGCATGACGCGTGCCTTGGCCCTGATCATCGTCCTCCTGACCCTCGCCCCGGCGCAGGGGGCGCTGGTGATCATCAACCAGACCCACGTCCTCCACGCGCCCATTCCGATGACCCGGGTGGTGGGCGCGCTGGGCATGACCGGGCAGGGCGGGATGACGCCCGGCCTGGCCTTGGCAGCGGGGCTTGGTGGCTTCCTCGACTTTCACGATTGGCGTGGCTGGATGCGGCTCGGTAGCGCGGCCGATCTGGGCGGCGACCTGTTTTGCTACACGGCCGGCCTCGACTGGCTCGGTCGACGCCTCGAGGCCAGGCGCACCTACCGCCTCCGCGTGGGCGCGGGGGCGGGCGGACAGCTCTGCCTCTCCCCCTCCGCGACCCGGACCTTTCGCCCCCTCCTCGAGGCCCTGGCCAACCTGCAGTTTCAGGTCATCCCCAACGTCATCGCCGACGTGACCTTGAGCGCGGGCTGGCCGGAAGGGGCGCGGGCCGGGGTGGGGCTGGCGCTGGCCTTTTAGCCGCCCTCAGTTCAACCGGCGGCGGCTCCGTGCCCGCGCGGCCTCGATGTGGCCGCGCAGGGTCTCCGCCCACTCGTCGTAGGGCGGGGTGTGGCGCAGCGCCGCCTGGGCCCGGTCCAGCACCTCCGCGGGGTCCGGGTAGCCGAGCTGGGCCAGCACGTCCGCCGCCATCTGCTGGGCGGTCAGCCAGTCCGGGCTGCCCTCCTCGGCGTGTTCCGCCGCCTGGCGGTAGTGGGCCAGGGCTTCGTGGAGCGCGCCCCGGTCCAACGCCGCGTGGCCCAGGTAGAGGTGGCCGGAGGCCGGGCTTTGGTGGGCGATCGCAAGCTCCGCGTAGCGCTCGGTGGCCGCCAGCTGGCCGAGCCGGTAGTGGGCGCCGGCGAGCTCGGTGTAGAGCCCCCCGCGATGGGGGTAGGCGGGGTCTGTAAGGGCGGCCTCGAAGGCCTCGATCGCGGCCTCGACGTCCCCGGCCTCCAGCGCCGCCACCCCGAGTTCGTGGAGGACGTAGCTCTTCTCCTCCTCGCGGGCGTACCTCAGCGCGACCTCGAAGCGTTCGCGGGCGGTCTCGGGCGCCCCCAAGCGCATCCAGATCTGCCCCGCGAAGAGGGCGATCTCGTAGGGGTCCCCGCCCAGGCGCTCGGCCTCCTCAAGCGCCTCCAGCGCCGCCCGGGGGCTGTCCTCGGCGACCAGGGCGCGGGCCCGCAGGTAGTGCCAAAGGGCGTTGTCCTCCTCCGGGGGATGGGCCTCTAGCACCTCGAGCGCCGCCCGCCCCTCACCCAGCTCGATCATGACCGCGGCCGCGTCCATCGCCACGTAGGGCCGCTCGAGCGGCGGCGCGTCGCCGAGGGCTTGGAGGTACGCCTGCCGGGCCGCGAGGAACTCCCCGTGGCGCTCAAAGAGCCGCCCCCAGAGCACCTTCCGCCGCCAGGCCAGGAAGGCGGGAAGGGGCATGGCCGCCTCGAGGAAGCGCCGCGCGTCCGCCAGCGACCCGAGCGCCAGCGCCGCCTCGGCGAAAAAGTAGGCGGCTTCCCCGCGGGCGTCCTGGCCGGCGAGCCCAGCGTCCCTCCCCTCCCAGGCCTCGGCGAGGGCCAAGAGCGCCCGCCAGAGGGGATCGTCGCTTAGCGCCTCGGCCGCGGTGAGGGCGGCACGCAGCCGCTCGGCTTCCTCAGGACCGAAGAGCGCCCAGATCTCCGCGGCCAGGAGGGCGGCCCGGACCTCTCCCGAGGCGTAGCGGGCCTCCAACAGGGCCAGCGCGCCGTCATAGTCGCCGACCTCGAGGCGGGCTTCCACGCTCCTCACGGTTGATCAAGCATATCATGGCCTGGAGCACACCGCCGTCACCGGGCTCCGGTAGGATGGCGGGTTGGAGGGATGGCACTTGGCGAATCGAATCAACCCCTGGGCCGTTTTGCTGCTTTTGCTGTTTGGATTCTGGGCGTTCAACCAGCTTAGCCCTGGCGCCGCGCCCAAGATCTCCTACACCGACTTCAAGACCCTCGTCGCCGAGGGGAAGGTCGAGCGGGTGGTGATCAACGACACCCGGCTCGTCGGCACCCTCAAGCAGCCCGAGCGGCTGCCCACCCCCACCGGACCGGCGGTGACCAAGCGCTTCGTCGTCGACCTGCCGCCGCCCCAGGTGTCGGACCCCGAGTTCTTGAAGTTCCTCGAGTCCCACGGAGTGGAGATCGTCACCGAGCCCCCCTCGATCTGGCCCCAGCTGCTGCTCTACCTCGGCCCCACCCTGCTCCTGATCGTCTTCTTCTGGTTCTTCTTCATGCGCGGGCAGGGCGCGATGGGCCAGATGACCCAGTTCGGCCAGTCCCGGGCCCGGATGTACGGCGCGGAGCGCAAGGTCCAGACCACCTTCAAGGACGTGGCCGGGCACAAGGAGGCCAAGGAGGAGCTCAAGGAGGTCGTCGAGTTCTTGAAGCACCCGGAGAAGTACCGCAAGCTGGGCGCGGAGATCCCCAAGGGGGTCCTTTTGGTCGGTCCCCCGGGGACGGGCAAGACCCTGCTCGCCCGGGCCGTCGCCGGTGAGGCGGGGGTGCCCTTCTTCTCGGTCTCCGCCAGCGAGTTCATGGAAATGTTCGTTGGGGTCGGGGCCTCCCGGGTGCGCACCCTCTTCGACGACGCCCGCAAGCACGCCCCCTCGATCATCTTCATCGACGAGCTGGACTCGATCGGCCGCAAGCGGGGCGCGGGGATCGGCGGGGGCCACGACGAGCGCGAGCAGACCCTGAACCAGATCCTCTCGGAGATGGACGGCTTCGAGAAGGACACCAACGTCATCGTCCTCGCCGCCACCAACCGGCCGGACGTCTTGGACCCGGCGCTCTTGCGCCCGGGCCGCTTCGACCGCCAGGTCGTCGTCGGCCTGCCCAGCCTGGAAGAACGCAAGGAGATCCTCCGCGTCCACGTGCGCAACAAACCGCTCGCCGGGGACGTCGACCTGGAGGAGCTGGCCAAGCTCACCCCGGGGTTCTCCGGCGCGGACCTCAAGAACCTGACCAACGAGGCCGCCCTGATCGCCGCCCGCGAGGGGGCGACCAAGATCCAGCGCGACCACTTCCTCAAGGCCCTGGACAAGATCACGCTGGGGCTCGAGCGCGGCTCGTTGAAGCTCTCCGAGGAGGAGAAGCGGGCGGTCGCCTACCACGAGGCCGGGCACGCGGTCGTCGGCGAGGTGCTGCCCCACGCCAGCCCGGTGAGCAAGGTCTCGATCGTGCCCCGGGGGATGGCCCTCGGGGTGACCGTCTCCAAGCCCGAGGAGCGGGTCCTGGTCTCACGGGAGCACCTGATGGACGAGCTCTCGATGCTGATGGGCGGGCGGGCCGCCGAGGAGCTCTTCACCGGAACCGTGACCACCGGGGCGGAGAGCGACTTCAAGCGGGCCACCCAGCTGGCCAAGCGCATGGTCCTCGACTGGGGCATGGGGGCCCACTTCAAGAACATCGCCTGGGGCTCGGACAGCGGTCCGGTCTTCCTGGGCGAGGAGCTGGCGCGCAAGAAGGACTTCTCCGAGGCCACCGCGGAGCTCGTGGACAAGGACGTGCGCAGCATCCTCGACGAGGCCTACGCGCGCACCAAGCAGATCCTCAAGGACTACGCGGAGGCCATGCACGCGATCGCCCGCGAGCTCCTGGAAAAGGAGACGATCCCCGGGGAACGGGTGCGCGAGCTGATCCAGGCGGCTGGGGGCGCATCCGAGGCCGGCGCCGGCGCGTAGGTATCTGCGGGTGGACCTGACGGCCGAGGTCCAGGCGCTGGCGCGCGGCGAGGCCGGGGCGCTCGAGGCCCTCTACCAGGCGCTCGCTCCCGATCTCCGGGCCATGCTTCGGCGCATGCTGCGCGATCCCGAGGAGGCCGAGGAGGTGTTGATGGACACCTTCCTCAAGCTCGCCACCCACGCCGGGCGCTACGACCCCCAGCGCGGTTCGGTGCGAACCTTCGTCTTCCGCATCGCGCGCAACCTGGCGATCTCCCGCCTGCGGCGGCAGAAGGCCCGCCCGGTGCGGCTGGACGCGGACCTCCACGACCTGCCCCACCTGGCCCTGGCACGGACGATGGACCCCGAGGCGATCGAGGACCGCGTCCGGGTGCAAAGGGCCCTTTCCCGGCTCGACCGCCACGAGCGCGCCCTGCTGCTCGCCGCGTTCTACCAGGGCCTGACCCACCGCGAGCTCGCCGAGGCCTTCGGCCTGCCGCTGGGCACCGCCAAGAGCCGCCTGCGCCGGGCGCTCCTCAAGCTCCGGCGCTTTTTGGAGGAACCATGACCCATCCCGAACCCGAACGCCTCGCGGACTACGCGATGGACCTGCTCGACGAGGACGAACGCGCCGAGATCGAGGCCCACCTCGCGCGCTGTGCGGCCTGCCGGGCCGAGGCCAGGGCCCTCGGTGAGGCCTACTACAGCCTGCCCCTGGCCGGGACCGTCCAAGCGCGGCCGACTCGGCGCTGGTGGAGGGGGCTTGCGATCGCGGCAGCCGCGGCCCTCCTGTTGGTGTTCGCCTGGCCCCGGGTGCAGGAGGCCCGCGTGGCGCTCCTCGCGCTCGACCTGCTCGCCGCCAGGAACGCCCGGATCATGCCGCTGCGGGACGCGAGCGGGCGGTTCCTGGGCCGGGTGTTGGCGCGGGGCGAAACCGCGGTCTTCGTGCTCGCGGATCCGCCGCCACCGGGGAAGGTCTACCAGGCCTGGGGGCACGGGCCCCAGGGCCCGGTCTCCCTGGGAGTGATGCGCTCCCGAGCCTTCATGGTGCGGGTCGATGGCTACCAGGCGGTCGGCGTCAGCCTCGAGCCCGAGGGAGGCAGCCCCGCCCCCACCCACCCGCTGGGGCGCGTCCCCCTGTAGCATCCAAACCGGTCCCCGCGTGCGTAGGCATGGGTGGAGGTGATCTGGATGAAGACCAACCTCGACCGCAGGCACTTTATCAAGGGCGTCAGCGCTTGGCTCCTTTTGGGCACGCTCGGCGTTCGCGCCGAGAAAGCCCCGCTGAAGGCCATCTACAAGGCCTATCCCGACGACTTCGCCGACCTCACCGTGCCCCAGGGCCGCCCCTTCGCGGTCAAGCCGGTGGGCCAGACGCCCAAGGGCACCAGCCTCTTGATCCGCACCCGGCCCGAGCAGCCCCTGCACTACCACAAAACCCACGCCGAGGTGGCCTTCTGCCTCGCCGGCGAGGGCACCGCGCTGGTGGCCGGGGAAACGATCCCCCTTGCGCCCGGTCGCGGGGTGATCATCCCGCCGATGACCGCCCACGCCTTCAAGGGGGAGATGGACCTCCTCTCCCGCTTCTCGCCGCAGCTCGCCGGCGACGTGGTCTTCGTGAAGTCCGGAATGGGTCCAGCCGCCGGGAAGCCGCTTGCCTTCACCTTCAGCACGGCGCCGGTGACCGGACCCAAGCGCTTTGCCGCCAAGCCCCTGGCCAACCACCCGCTGGCCACCGCGGTGGCCCTGAACATCGACGACGAGCAGCCGCTCCACTACCACAGGAGCAAGGACGAGGCGGTCTACGTCCTTTCCGGCTACGGGGGGATCGACGTCGAGGGGCAGCTCTTCCTGGTCAAGCCGGGCAGCCTGCTCTTGATCCCCGCCAGGGCCAAGCACCGTCTGGCCGGGCGGTTCCAGGCCCTCTCGGTCTTCACCCCCGCGCTGGCCGGCGACGTGGTCTTCGTGTAGGGCCTGACAGGGTAGGATAGGGGTCCAGATGGTGCAACGAGGGTTTTGGGCGCTGGCCCTGGTGGTCGGAATGGCGCTCCTTCGGGGAACGCTCGGCGTCGCCACGCCGGCGGACCTCCTCTACCAGGCGCTGGCCCATTTGCTCGGGGTGCCCTGGGTGTTCAACCTGGTCCACGCCCTGCCCTTCGGGAACAACGCCAAGTACCTCCTCTTCGGGCTCAGCTACCTTGGCTTCGGCCTCGTTCTGGTCGCGGTCGGCCGGGGGGCGCGGTGGCTCAAGGCCACCGCGCCCCTCCTCTTTTCCGCACTCTTTTACACCCTGCTCGGCTACGGCCCGCTCGGGCTCGCGGCCGATAACTACGCCTTCCCCCCTTGGCAGGTCTACGGGGTCGCGCTGGCGGTGGGCCTGCTCTGGGCGGGGGGCAGGAATGGGGCGTTGCCGGACCTGGACCGGCGAAGGACGCTGATCTGGCTCGCCCTGCTTCCCCTGGCCCTCGATCGCGCCCGCGCCCAGGCGGCAAGCTGGATCCGCCGCCTGCGGGGCATGCCCGAGGAGACCACCCCAGTGGCCAAGCACTACGTGGTGGCCAAGGACGTCTTCCCTCCCCGGGTTCGGGTGGCCGACTACAAGCTCAAAATCCATGGTCGGGTCGAGCGGCCGCTGGAGCTCGACTACGCGGCGCTCCAGCAGCTCGCCGAGGTCGAGCAGCCCACCACGCTGATCTGCATCTCCAACCCCGTCGGCGGGGACCTCATGGGGTGCAGCCGGTGGCGGGGGGTGCCGCTGGCGGCGATTCTTCGGCGGGCGGGGGTGCGGCCCGAGGCCACCGAGCTAATCCTTCGGGCCCGCGACAACTACACCGAGTCGGTGCCGCTGGCCTTTGCCCTGGAGGAGGGCAACCTGCTCGCCCTCGAGCAAAACGGCAAACCCCTGGTGGCCCGGCACGGCTACCCGGTACGCCTCCTGGTGCCCGGGCTCTACGGCATGAAGAACGTGAAATGGTTGACCGAGATTGAGCTGGTCGACTACGACTACAAGGGATTTTGGGAGCGGCGGGGTTGGAGCGACCTGGCGGTGGTGAAGACCATGAGCCGGATCGACACGCCGGTGGCCACCCGGTTCGCCGACGGGACCTACGGCATCGGCGGGGTGGCCTTCGCCGGCCGCCGCGGGGTGGCCCGGGTCGAGGTCTCGTTGGACGGCGGGAAGACCTGGAACGAGGCCGTGCTCAAGCCGCCGCTCGGGCCCTACGCCTGGGTCTTGTGGGGGTACCGGTTCCGGGCCCGTCCCGGCCGCTACTCGGCGGTGGTGCGCGCCATCGACGGCGAGGGCAACCTCCAGGATCCCGTTCCCCGTCCTCCCCTGCCCGATGGGGCCACCGGCTACCACCGGCGAACGATCGTCGTCCCCCGTGCCTGATAGACTCGGCCCATGGTGCCGATCGACCTTACGGGAAAGAACGCGGTGGTCTTTGGCGTGACCAATGAGCGCAGCCTCGGCTTCGCCATCGGGAAAAAGCTCAAGGAGGCCGGGGCCAGGGTGGCGATGACCTACCAGGGCGAACGCGTCCGCCCCCTGGTGGAGAAGGCGACGCAGGGCGTCGCCGATGCCCTCTTCGAGCTCGACGTCACCGACGAGGACCGGCTTAAGGCGGTGATCGGCGAGATCGGGCAGCGCTGGGAGGGCATCGACGCCATCGTGCACGCGATCGCCTTCGCCCCGCGGCGGGCGATGGAGGGGCGCTACGTGGAGACGACCAAGGAGGACTGGCTCAAGGCCCTCGAGGTCAGCGCCTACTCCCTGGTCGCGATCGTGCGCGAGGCGATGCCCCATCTTCGCCCGGGGGCGGGGGTGGTGGCGCTCTCCTACTACGCCGCCGAGAAGTACGTGCCCAAGTACAACGTCATGGCCATCGCCAAGAGCGCCCTCGAAGCCTCGGTCCGCTACCTCGCCGCCGAGCTCGGTCCCAAGGGGGTGCGGGTCAACGCGGTCAGCGCCGGGCCGGTGCGCACCGTCGCCGCCCGCAGCATCCCCGGCTTCACCATGCTCTGGGACCACGTGGAGAAGGTCGCCCCCCTGCGCCGCAACGTCAGCCAGGAAGAGGTGGGGAACGCCGGCCTCTTCCTGCTTTCTCCCCTCGGCGAAGGCATCACCGGCGAGGTCATCTACGTCGACGCCGGCTACCACATCATCGGCATCCCGGACCCCGGCACGGTCGGGGTCTAGCTCGGTTTACCTCGGGTTAACCTCCGGCGGGCATGGTAAACGCCGGAGGTGATGTTCGTGAAGAGAAAGGTCACAAGCGGTCTTTTCCTGGCGGCGGGGCTGTTGCTCCTGGCAGCCTGCAACCAGCAACCGCCTGCGGGAACGGCCACCACCCAGGCCACCCTGGCCGGGGTGGTCGGGGGCACCGATTCGAACCCTACCCTGGCGGGCAGGTCGCTTGACCTGAGCGGCGCCACGATCACCGTCAACGGGGATCCGGTTGCCGCTGCGCAGGCGGTGGCCGGTGTGACGGTTCACCCTGGCATGGTGATCTATGCGCAGGGTATCGACAACGGTGGCTCGGTCAAGGTCGATTCGGCCGATATCCAGATCGAGGTCAAGGGTCCGATCGCAAGCGTCGACGTCCCGAACGCCACGCTGGTGGTCCTCGGCCAGTCCATCAAGGTGGACGCGCTGACGCGCATCTATGAAGAGAACGCCGACGGAACCTACACTACGCTGGTCCTCGGTGACCTGACCGCTGGGGACGTGGTTGAGGTCTCGGGCACCCGCCAGGCGGACGGTAGCGTGCTCGCTACCTACCTTCAGCGGAAGGCGACCGCCGGAGCGGGGCCCGTCTCCGTGGAGGTCCGGGGGTACGCCTGCAACCTCGATACCGCAAGCCAGACCTTCGATCTGGGTAGCGACGCCCGGTGCAGCGCCACCGGTCCTAGCGTCGACTACAGTGGCGCACAGAAAGTCAGCGGAACCCCCACCGAGGCGGGGTTGGTCGAGGTGAAGGGGACATACGACGGCGCCGCGAACGCCATCACCGCCAGCAAGGTCGCGTTCAAGGGGCCGGGTGAACACCCCAACGCGGACCACGGCGCGGGTGAGCGGGCCGAGCTCTACGGGCCGGTGACCCACCTGGATCCGGCCAACCAGACCTTCGAACTCGCGGGCTTTACCGTGGCCTACAGCCAGGCCACCGTGGTGGGTTCGCTGGCTGAGGGGGCCTACGTCGAGGTCCAGGGCACCCCTGACCCCAGCGATCCCACGCTGGTCCACGCCACCCGCGTCGAGGTGAAGTACGCGCACGGCGGCGACGGGTCTTCGAACGGCGAGGTCAAGGGGCCGGTGCATAACGTCGATGTCCAGGCGATGACCCTGACCGTCGGGGGGATGACCTTCTGGGCCGATCCGAACACCATCGTCAAGCAGAGCGACCCCGACCAGCCGCTCGCCTTCGGCGACATCCAGCCGGGCGCTTGGGTGGAGGTGAAGTACCACCGCACCAAGGCCACCGACCCAAGCGGAAACGCCTACGACGGGTACGCCACCCGCATCGAAGTGAAGGGTGCCGGGGAAGGCCATTCCGGTAGCGATGACCACGGCGCCGGCGGGCTTGACCTCGAGGGCCCGGTGCAGAGCCTCGACCCCGCCAACCAAACCCTCCAGCTCCTGGGTTACACCGTTCAGGTGGACGCCAACACCTACTACGAGGCGCACGATACTGTCCTTACCGCGGATCGGTTCTGGGGAACGGTGCGGGTGGGCGACCGGGTCGAGGTTAAGGGAACCGACCAAGGCTCGTACACCGTGCTGGCCAGCAAGGTCGAGTTAAAGGGCGCGGGGGACTGAGCTCGATAGGGGGCGCGGTCACCGCGCCCCCTACGTCTTTTTCGGAGGCGACACACGTGCGGATCGTTCAAGCGATGGCGTTGGCGGTTTTTCTGGGCGTGGTCCTGGCTGCCCCGCTTTCCTACCGGGTAAGCGGGAAGGTCGTCTACCAGGCCAGGGGGCCGATGGGGGCGTTCCAAGGGATCGATACCGCGGTGGCCGGGCACGTTCTATGAGATGCCCAGGCGGGTACGCTGACCGGAAAGGTGTGCCTGGACCTTGCGCAATGGGATTCCAGTGAGCCGCTTAGGGATAAGCACACCCGGGGGATGTTCGAGGTCAGCAAGTACCCCGAGGCCTGCCTTGAGGTCACCGGACTGGAAGGCGATCCAAAAAGCGGCGCGGCGAAGCTCCTCAGCAACCTCACGATTCACGGCGTCACCCGTCCCGTGGTCATCCCCGGCAAGGTGCGTTTCCGGGGCGACGCGGTGGTGTTTGAGGGTTCCTTCGAGACCAAGATCACCGACTGGAAGATGCGTCCCCCGAGCCTGCTGGGCTTTCGCGTTCAGGACCGGGTGCGGGTCGCCGTTCGGGGCGAAGGGGTGGTCCGGTGAGGCGCTGGTTACTGGGCGGGCTCCTGATCCTTGGACTCGGGGTCGTCGCGGCCGAGGGGGGTCGCCTGCTCTGGGTTCGGGTTAACCCCGACACCAAGGCCCTCGAGTTCTCGGACGGGACCTCCCTGCCCGCCGCCCTCAAGGGCCGGGTGGTCCCCGGCCAGTTCGTCGGGGTCGGCAACGGCTGGATGGCCCCAACCCGGGGATGGCGGCCGCCCACGGACATTCTGAAGACCTTCCATCCCAAGGGAGCGAGTCGGGTGGTCTTCAGCCACGAGCGGCACTTCGCCGCGCTGGGGGCAAAGGCGGCGGCTTGCCAGGTCTGCCATCGCGCCCTCGGCCAGGGCACCACCTGGCCGAGCCGGGCGCCGAAGGCCTCCCTGGAACCCCACGGTCCCGACTCCTTGGGGCGGTTTTGCGCCACCTGCCACGACGGCCGGACCCCGATCGCCGGGTTGGCGTCCGGGATCAAGGGGGCCAAGCCTCCGGTTGACGTCGTTCCCTTCACCGCCTATGGCCGACAGGGTCAGGCCAGCTGCCAGCGCTGCCACGTTCCCAAAACCCACGGCCGCGACTTCACCCCCTGGCACATGGAGGCCGGGGAGCGCGGAACCGCAAGCTGCGCCCGCTGCCACCGGGGGGCGGACCGCATTACCCAAGCGGAGGTGGATCAGGCGCACCGCTTCTTCCAGGCCCAGGTCAAGCTGATCGCCAACCCCGAGGACCCCGCGGCCTTCAACGTCACCCTCCCCAACAACTTCTGCGCCTACCGCCACGGGGTCGACCTGCGGGCCTGGTACGGGGAGTGAGTCGTGGCCGCCTTCCTTAGGGACCGGCTTCCCGTCCTGGTGCTGGCGTTTTCCGGCGTCGGCTTTCTGCTCTTTCTGGCCGAACTCCTCCTGGTCGGCCACACCCGGGGGGAACAGCTGATCGCGGTGGGGAGCGCGCTGGTCGGGCTCCTGGCGGTGGGCATCGGCCTATTGCTCCGCTCGAATCGGGCCGCCATGGTCGCGCTTTTACTCCTCGTTGGGGTGGCGCTTTCCGGACTCGTCGGGGTGGCCCATCACCTCGAGCCCGAGGAGGCCGGGCCCGCGCTACCAATCACCCCGCCCCCCCTGGCGCCCCTGGGCCTCACCGGCCTCGCCGGACTGGCCGGGCTGGCGCTCCTGGCCGAGCGCGACCTCGGCGACCCCTTTTACCGCCGGTTAACCGAGAAGGGCTAGCCTAAAGCCAGCATGCGGGTGCTCTTGATCGAGGACGAGGTCGGGCTGCGTCAACCCCTGGCGGCGCTCTTGGCCCGCCAGGGCCACGAGGTGCGCGAGGCGGGCTCGCTCGAGGAGGCCTGGGCCGCGTACGTCGAGGCCGAGCCCGACCTCGTCTCCCTCGACGTGATGCTGCCCGAGGGGGAGGACGCGGGGTTTCGCTTCGCCGAGCAGCTGCGGGCCACCGGCTACAGGGGGCCGATCCTCTTCGTGAGCGCCCGGGACGCGGTCGCCGATCGCGTTGCGGGGCTCGACGTGGGCGGGGACGACTACCTGGTCAAGCCCTTTTCCTTGGAGGAGTATGCCGCGCGCGTCCGGGCCCTCCTCAGACGGGTCGGCGAAGCACGCCAAAGCCGCATCCAGTACGGCCCGCTGACGCTGGACCTGGTCGCCAGGCGGGTCTTCTGGCAAGGAGAAGAGGTGCGCCTGACGCCCCGGGAGTTCGCCCTGATCGAGCGCCTGGCCCTGCACCCGGGGCGCGTCTTCTCCCCCGAAGAGCTCCTCGACGCCCTCTTTCCCGAGGCCAACAGCGGTCTGCGCATCGTGCGCGTCTACATCCACCGGTTGCGCAAGAAGCTGGGGCCGGAGGTGGTGGTCACGGCCCCGGGTGGGTACCGGCTGGGGGTCGCGTGAGCCTGCGCTGGCGGGTGGCCCTGGGCACCGCGCTGATCGCCGCGGCCACCGCCGCGCTGCACCTTTGGGTGGGGTACGTGAGCTTTTCCGAGCTCGTCGCCCGCGACATCCGGCGCGATCTCCAGCGGGCCATCGCGAGCATCCTCGCGGAGATCACGATCGAGGATGGCCGCCCCCGCCTGGCGGGGCGGCTGGCCTGGCTCGACGAGAGCGGCACCCTGGGGTTTCGGATCGAGAAGGACGGGCGCGTCTACCTCGAGGCCGGCATCCTTCCAAACGCTCCGGCACCGGACTGGACCGAGGCCCAACGCCCCCTCGAGCAAGGCCTGACCCTGCACGTCTACAGCTACATCGGCGAATACCGCCGGGCGCTCTCCACCCAGCTCCGTACCGGCCTCCTCAGCCTGCCCCCGATCCTCCTGCTCGCCGCGGGGATCGGCTACCTGTTTGCCCACCGCATCACCACCCCCCTGGCGCACCTCACCCGGGCCACCCGGCGCCTTTCTAGGATCGAGTTTCCAAGCCCCGTCCCCGAGCCCCAGGGCCACGACGAGCTCGCCGAGCTTTCGCGAAGCTTCAACCGCATGGTCCACGCGGTGCGCGCCGCCCTCGAGCGCGAGCGCGCCTTTACCCGCTACGCCTCCCACGAGCTCAGGAATCCCCTGGCCACCCTCCAGGCCCAGATCGAGGCCCTCGAGGCCGGCCTCGTCGACCAAGGGTCGGCCCTGGCCGAGGCCCGCCGGGCCATTCAACGCATGCGGATGATCCTCGAAGGCCTGCTCACGCTGAGCCGCACCCCCGAGGCGCGCCTCGAGCCCCTGGACCTGCAGGCGCTCTTCGCAGGCCTCCTGGCCCGCCGCTCCGAAACGGAGCGATCGCGCATCACGCTGGACATCGAGGACCCAGCGCGCTACGTCGAGGGCGACGAGGCGTTGCTCGTCGAGGCCCTCGACAACCTGCTGGACAACGCCCTCAAGTACGCCCCGGGACCGATCACCCTCTACGCCCGCCGCGAAGGGGACTGGGTGCGCGTCGGGGTGCGGGACCGCGGCCCGGGGGTGCCCAGGGACCTCCTCCCGCGCTTGACCGAGCCCTTCTTCCGCGCGCAGCACCGGCTCCCGGGAACCGGCCTGGGCCTCGCCCTGGCCGCCCACGCCGCCAAGGCGATGCGCGGACGGCTGCACCTGGCGGCCGCGCACCCGGGCCTGATCGCCGAGCTCTGGCTGCGTCCTGTCGAGGTCGAGGATGCGTAGCTGGCTGCTGGTCCTCTTGCTCCTGGCCCACGGCCTGGCCCTGCCACCCCTGGGCGCCCTGGCCACCAGGGCCCCGCGCGTGCAGTCCATGGATCACGACGGCGACGACGATCACGAGGACCGCGACGAGGACCGAACGCACCACGAGAACGAAACGCGCCGACCCAAGCCCCCCAAGCCCAAGGCTCCGGATTACGACGAGGCCTTCGTCGTCTACGGCCGGGTGCGGCTTGCGGGAACGCGCCTCCTGGTGGGCAGCTGGGAGGTCGAGGGCGAGCTTCCGATCCTCCCCTACCTCACCCCGGGGATGCGCCTGGAGGTCACCGGCAGGGTCGAGGACGGGCGGTTGATCGCGTCCAGGGTGCGCGTCCTCGCCCCCCGGTCCTGGGCCCTGGTCGAGGGGCCCCTGGACGGCGGTGAATGGGCCCGGGTCTGGTACGCGGACGGGCATCCCTGGCGCAGCCAGCCGATCGACCGAGGCCCGCGGGTGCGGGTGATCGCCTGCTACCCGGGCGACCTCGACTGGCTTCCCGAGGCCCTGCGCCCCACGCTCCTCCCGCCGTCGCCGGGCCGCTGGGCCTGGCAGGGGCTCTATCTTCAGGGGACGGTGCGGTGGACCGGGCTCGAGCGCCTCGACGACTGCCCCTAATGGCCGCAAAATCCGATAGAGTTATCGGTGTATGAGGAAGCCACCCGAGATCCGCGCGTACAAGGAGGCCCCAACCCGGCGCATGTTCGACATCGATCCCGCGGGGCTGGTGCTGAAGAAAGCCCCGGACCGGGCGCGACGGCAGTTCTTGAACTACGCCTTCTTCAAGCTCGACCCCGCCTTCCGCCGCCTCCCCGCCGAGGAAAAGGCCGCCGCCAAGGCGGAGTTCGCCGGGGTCGTCAAAGCCTGGGCCGAGCGCGACGACGTCATCCTGCGCAGCTACTCGCTGGTCGGCTTCCGTGCCGACGTGGACTTCATGCTCTGGCGCATCGCGTTCAACCCCGAACGCTTCCAGGAGATGCAAGCGGCCCTGAACAAGACCGTCCTGATGGGCTACCTCACCCAGCCCTACAACTTCCTCTCGATGCAAAAGCGCTCGATCTACGTCGACCGCTACAACCCCGAGGGCGAGGGCGTCGAGGTCCGTCCCGGAGAGGGCAAGTACCTCTTCGTCTACCCCTTCGTCAAAAAACGCGAGTGGTACAAGCTCACCCCCCATACCCGCCAGGGGATGATGGACGAGCACATCTACGTCTCCGCCCCCTTCACCGGGGTACGCCTCAACACCAGCTACTCCTACGGCATCGACGACCAGGAGTTCGTCGTCGCCTTCGACGCCGATTACCCCCAGGAGTTCGTGGACCTGGTGCATCGCCTGCGCTTTACCGAGGCCAGCCTCTACACCCTCCGCGACACCCCGATGTTCACCTGCAAGAAGAAGGACATCGAGGCGATCATGGACGACCTGGCCTAGCCCGAGCGCCGCGGCGTGCAAGAATAGCGCCATGCGGATCAAGCCCGGCTGGTACCTCCTTGGCGCGGCGCTGCTCTACGCGTTCGTCGTCACCCTGGCCTGGCGGCAGAGCGAACGCCGCCTGGCCGAGCTCGCCACCAAGGCGGTGGTCGGCGCGGCCCCCGCAAAGGCCCCGGCCGAGCCCCCGACCCGCACCCTTCCCTACGTCCTCCCGCTGCCCGGGGCCTGCGTCCCCAAAGCCCCCAACCATCTGCCGGGCGCACCGCGCGCCTACCGCAAGGGGGTCTCCTACGGCTTCGTCTTCACCGGGGACGACGCCTGCGTCCCGGTGGTCTACGGCACCGGGGTCATCGCCGCGGCGGATGGCGAGGTGATCAAGGCCGACCGCGACTACCGGCCGCTGGACCCCGAGGCCTTCAACGCCCTGCTGGAACGGGTCCGGGAGGGGGCGGACCTGGCGGCGATGGACGCGCTGCGCGGCCGCGAGGTCTGGATCCGCCACGCCGACGGCCGCACCAGCGTCTACGGCCACCTGAGCCAGATCGCCCCCCACGTGCAGGTGGGGGCCACGGTGCACCGCGGCGACTGGATCGGCAACGTCGGTAACTCCGGCACCAGCTACGAGGCCGAGCGCAGCCGGGCCGGGGCCCGGCTGCTCTTCGAGCTCTGGTCGGGAGAGGTCCAGGCCAGCGACTACTTCGGCAAAGGCCTGCCGCCGGAGAAGGTGCGCGAGGCCGCCAAACGCTTCTTCGCGCTCTTACCGGAGGTCCCATGAGGGAAGCGTTCCTCGAGGTCTGGAAGAACCCCTACGTGCGCGTCGGCGTCTACCTGGGGCTTTTCTACCTGCTCTTCCGCCTGGCCCAGGCGGCGAGCCAGGTGCTCGTGGTCTTCGGTCTGGCCTACGCCCTGGCCTACCTGGTCCAGCCGCTCTTGCGGCGGCTGGCTCGGTACGGCCTGCCCCGCTGGCTGGGGGTGCTGCTGATCTACCTCTTGGGGTTTCTCTTCTCCGCCGCGGCCTCGGTCCTGCTCTACGACGCCGCCGCGGAGCTGGCGCGCTTTTCCGCGCGCATCCCCGAGGCCGCCGAGCGGGCGCTGGGCTGGGCCCGGGCGGCGCTCAACTGGCTCGACGCCCTCCTCGTCCGGCTGGGCGTGGGCTCGGACCTGGGCCAGGTCGGCGAGGTCCTCAGCCAGGACCTGGGCACGCTCTTACAGAACTTCTCCAACACCCTGCTCCAGGGCCTGAACGCCCTCCTCGCCGGGGGCGCCGGCCTCCTGCAGGGCCTCTCCGGGTTCTTGGGCGGGCTCTTTCAGGTCTTCTTGGCCCTGATCATCGCCGCCTACCTGATGCTCGACTTCGAGCGCGTCGGCCAGACCTTCCTGAGCCTCGCCCCCCGGCCCTACCAGCCCTTGTTGCGCGAGCTCGCGGCCAAGGTGGACCGGGCGGTCGGCGGCTACCTGCGGGGCCAGCTGCTCGTGGCCCTGCTCGCCGGCCTCACCCTGGGGGTGGGCTACGCCCTGGTGGGGGTGCCGATGGCCCCGGCGCTGGGGTTGATCGGGGGGCTTTTCAACCTCGTCCCCTACCTCGGGGGGCTGGTCTCGCTCTTGCTCGCGGTGCTGATCGCGGCCACCAAGGGCTGGGTCACGGTGGGCCTTGCGGTCCTGGTCTTCGTGGTGGAAAACCAGCTCGAGGCTAACCTCTACTCCCCAATGATCCTCTCCCGGACCACCGAGCTGCACCCGGTCAGCGTGATCTTCGCGATCCTCCTGGGCGGCACCCTCTACGGCCTCTGGGGGGCACTCCTCGCGGTGCCCACCGCCGCCCTCCTCAAGCTTTTGGCCACCGACTACTACGTCAAGAGCCGCTTCTATCAGGAAGGTTAGCCTCGAAGATCGCCAAGAGCCGCTCGGCGGTGCGCCGGTTCTGGGCGGCGATCGCCTCCCGCCGGGGCACGTCGAAGCGCCGCGGCGCATCCTGGAGGGTCGGGGTAAGGGGGGTTCCGAGCCGCGCCTCCCAGCGTTCGCGCCAGTCCTCGGGCAGGGCCTCGGGGAGGGGCCTTCCCAAGAGCAGGTGGTAAAGGATCGCCCAGACCCGCGGCGTGGCGTCGAGCGCGTAGCCGCCGCCGAGGGTGAAGGCCACCCGCCCCCCGGCGAGGTCCCGGGCCAGCTCGAGGAGGCGGGAGAAGGCGTGAACGTAGGCCCGGCTGGTCAGCAAGAGGTCCGCCAAGGGGTCCAGGAAGTGGGCGTCGGCGCCGCTTTGGACCAGGATCAGGTCCGGCCGAAAGCGGGCCAGCGCGACCGGGACCACCCGCTCGAAGACCTCGATCCAGCTTTCGTCCTCGGTGAAGGGCTCGAGCGGAAGGTTGAGCTTGGTCCCGTGGGCCTCCCCCCGGCCCAGCTCGTGCAGGTGGCCGGTCCCGGGAAAGAGGTAGCGTCCGCTCTCGTGCAGGCTCAGGGTGAGCACCCGGGGCTCGTCGTAGAAGATCCACTGCACCCCGTCCCCGTGGTGCACGTCGATGTCCACGTAGGCCACCCGCAGGCCCCGGTCCAGGGCCCAGCGAATCGCGACCGCGAGGTCGTTGTAGACGCAAAACCCCGCCGCCCGGTCGTACTGGGCGTGGTGCAGCCCCCCGCCGAGCTGCAGCGCCGGCGTGCCCTGGGCGGCGAGCTGCACCGCCTTCAGGGTGCCGCCAACCAGCCAGCGGGCGGCCTCGTCCATGCCGGGAAAGACCGGGGTGTCCGCGGTCCCCAGACCGAACTCGGCGAGGTCCCGGACCGCCTCCCCCCGGCTCGCCGCCTCCACCCGGCGCAGGTAGCGCTCGGCGTGCGCCCAGCGCAGCACCTCCCGGGGCGCGGGCTCGGGAACGACGGGGGGCACCCAGACCCCGAGGGCCTTGAGCAGGTCCTCGAGCATCTCCAGCCGCAAGGGGCTAAAGGGGTGCTCCGGCCCGAAGTCGTAGCGCCGGTAGGCGGGGGCGTAGATCACCTGGACCATGGCTTTTCGGGTGGCCAGATCACCTCAAACCCGGCCGCCCGGAGCGCGTCGGCGAGGGGGCGGACCTCGAGGGTTTCGACGCGCAAGACGTTGCGCACCTTGTCCTCCGCGGGGTAGCTGAGGACCGAGTGGATGTTCACCCCCCGCTCGGCGAAGAAGCCGGTGAGCCGGGCCAGCTCCCCGGGGCGGTCGGGAAGGGCGACCTCGATGCGCCCCGCGGGGCGGGTGGCCCCGGTGAGCACGATCAGCGCGTCCAGGAGGTCGATGCCGGTGAGGATCCCCACCACCTGCTTGCCCTCGACCACCGGCAGGGAGCCGATCTTCTCCTCGCGCATCACCCGCGCCGCGTCCTCGACCGGGTCCAGGGGGTCGGCGGTGAGGACCGGGGTCTTCATCGCCGCGCGCACCGGCGCGTCGCAGGGCAGGGGTTCCTTGCGCAGCGTGCTGGTCGCCAGGCGGATGTCGCGGTCGGTGATGATCCCCACCAGCCGGCCGTCCTCCACCACCGGGAGGTGGCGGATGCCTTCGGCCCACATGCGCTCGTGGGCCTCCTTCAAGGTGGCGTCCGGGTGGATCGTGATCACCGGACGCTTCATCACGTCGCGAACGAGCATTGCCCCTATCTTAGCCCCGCTACCAGACCATCTCTCCCGCGAGGAAGGCGCGGGTGCGGGGATCCCGGGGGGCTTCGAAGAACGTCTGGGCCGGTCCCTGCTCGACCAGCCGGCCCTCGAGCAAGAACGCCGCCCGGTCGGCGAGCCGCCGGGCCTGAAAGAGGTTGTGGGTGACCAAGAGCACCGCCCGGCCTGCGGCCCGCTCGGCCCGGATCAAGGCCTCGATGCGGGCCACGTTGCCCGGGTCCAGGTTGGCCGTGGGCTCGTCTAAGAGCAGCGTCGCGGGGCCGATCGCCAGCGCCCGGGCCAGGGCCAGGCGCACCTTCTCACCACCGGAGAGCCGCCTTGCCGGGCGGTCGGCGAGGTCAACAAGCCCCACCCGGGAAAGCCAGGCCCGGGCCCGGGCCCGGGCCTTGGGCCCGGGCACCCCCTTGAGGCGGAGGCCGAAGGCCGCGTTCTCCAAGACCGAGCGCTCGAGCACGTAGGGCTCCTGGTCGAGGTAGACGGCCTGCCCCTGGCGGCGCACCCGCCCCGCGTCCAAGGCCTCGAGCCCGGCGAGCAGCCGGAGCAGGGTGCTCTTTCCCGACCCCGAGGGGCCGATCAGGGCCAGCACCTCCCCGGGCAGGACCGAGAGCACAGGGACCTCGAGGCGAAACCCCGGATACGCCCGCACCAGCCCCTCGGCCTCGATCACGCCCGCTCCCTATCCCCGAAGACGACCAGGATCGCGCTGATCAACAGGGTGACCCCGAGGAGCAAGAGCCCCAGCACCGCCGCCTGGGCCAGCTCCCCCTTTCGGGTCTCGATCACCACCGCAGTGGTCAGCACCCGGGTGACGTGGCGGATGTCGCCGCCGACGATGGTCACCGCCCCCACCTCGCTGATCACCGCCCCGAACCCGGCGGCGAGCGCGGCCACCACCACCCGGCGGCTCTCCACGAGCAGGGTCCAAAACGCCTGGAGCTCGCTCCCCCCGAGGCTCCTCACCAGCCGCCTCACCCCCTCGGCGCGGCTCGCCACCCCGGCCATGGTGAACCCGGCGATGAGCGGGAAGGCCAGGACGCTCTCGGCGATCGCCACCGCGGGCAGGGTGTAGAGCAGGCCGAGCGAGCCCAGGGGGCCGCTACGCGAGAAGAGGAAGTAGAAGAAGAGCCCCACCACCACCGGGGGCAGGCCCATCCCCGCGTAGAGCAGGCTCTGGGCCAGCCGTCCCGGGCCCCGGGCCCCCAGCCAGAGGCCGAGGGGCAGGCCGAAGAGCGCCGCGATCAGGGTGGCCGCGCCGCTGACGACGAGGCTGCGCAGGGTGATCTCGAGGACCTCGTTCACCGGACCGGAATGGCACACTGACCAACGAGGGGCGTGAAGAGGCTGCGGCCAAAGCGGTCCCGCTGGTAGGCCCCGATCTTCGCCTGGACGTCGGGACGGAGGAGGTAGGCCCGGAGCCTTCGGGCCTCGCGGTACTTCACCCAGGGAAACCGCTTGGGGTTGACCGCCATGAAGCTGTACTGGTTGAGCATCCGCGGGTCGTCGCGGTCGAAGAGCGGCACCAGGGCCAACCGGGTCTTGGTGAAGAGGTAGGTGCCGAGGTCGGTGAGGGTGTAGGCCCCCTTCTCGCTGGCGAGGGTCAGCGTCGCCCCCATCCCCGAGCCCGACTCCAGGTACCAGGGCTTCCCCTGGGGCGCGAGGCCGGCGGCCTTCCAGAGGCTGAGCTCCTTGACGTGGGTCCCCGAGTTGTCGCCGCGGGAGACGAAGCGGGCGCCCTTCAGGTAGATCTTCCGAAACGCGTTCAACACGTTGGTTTCCCAGCGCACCCCGGCGGGATCGTCGGGCGGGCCCACGATGAGGAAGCGGTTCTTCGCCAGGCAGGCGTGGTCCACCCCCTTGCCCTCGGCGAGGAAGCGGGCCTCAAGCGCCGGGGCGTGCACCAGGACCGCGTCCGCGTCGCCGCGGCCGGCGATCGCCAGGGCCTGGCCGGTGCCCACCGCGATCACCCGGACCGGGATCCCGGTCGCCTCGGTGAAGCCGGGCAGGATCGGGTCCAAAAGCCCGGAGTCGTGCACGCTGGTCGTCGTCGCCAGCACCAGCGCCCGCGCCGCCAAGGCCGGCGAAAGCGCCCCAAGGGTTAGCGCCAAGAGGACATAGCGAAGCCACCTCATCCACACCTCCGTATTGCAGCTTCATGCTACACGGTTTCAAAAACAACCCCGCCGGCCCTCGGACCGGCGGGGCAGGCTGACGCGCCTAGCGCTTTTTCCGGCCCCTCCCCTTTTTCTTGCCGCCCTCGTCCAGGCTCCCGGAGCTCTTGAGGAAGCTCTTCAGCTTGTTCTCGAAGTCCGGGGCCTGCCGGGGAAGCCGCCGCGGGCGCGGCGGGGCCACCGGCTTGGGCTTGAGTTCCTTGATCGAGAGGTCCAGCCGGCCCTTGGCGTCGCGCCCGAGCACCATCACCTCGACCTCCTGGCCTTCGGTGAGGAAGTCCTCGACGTGCTTGACGTACTCGTGGGCGATCTGGCTGATGTGCACCAGGCCGCTCTCGCCGTTTTCCAGCTGGACGAAGGCCCCGAAATCCATGATCCGGGTGACCTTGCCCTTGACGATCTCGCCGGCCTCGACCATGCCTACTGCCCCTCCATGAAGGGGTGGGGTTGTGCGGTGGGTTGTTTCCTCACGACGCGTCCACTATAGCACAATGGGGCCATGCCGCTCGCCGACGCCAAGGCCACCCTCAAGGCCCGCCTCGAGGCCCTGGAAGCCCGCCGCGACGAAGCGATCGAGCTGGCGCGAACCGCGATCAAGGCCTCGAAAGCGGCGATCTACGCCGCGATCCGGGAGGACCCGGCGGCCGCACAGGCCCGGCGCGACGAGACCTGGGACGCGGCCCGAACCCTATGGGAACGGCTCAACGCCGAGCCCGCGCTCTTTGGCGAAGAGCTCTTTTGGGTCGCCCTGGGGGAGGCGGTGGAGGCCGAGGTGGTGGTGCGCTACGTCTTCTCAGGAGAGCTTCCCGGCCCCGACGAGCTCCCCCTGGCCCTCCCCCTGCCCACCTTCCTGCACGGCCTCTTCGACGCCGGGGGTGAGCTCCTTCGCGCCGCCAGCGAGCGCATGATCAAGGGCGACCTGGCCTTCGCCGAGCGCACCCGGGAGACCCTTTGGACGGTCTACTTCCTGGGGCTTGAGCTGGACCTCAAGCGCTTCGACCTCCGGCGCAAGCTCGATTACCTTTCCGACGTGCTGAAAAAGCTCGAGGAGTTCCTCTTCCTGGCCCATATGAGACGGGTTTAGCCCGGCCGGAGAAAAGCCGTTATATTGGGGGCATGACTGCCCCCTGGTTCGAGCCGACCCCGGACGAGGCCGAGCTGATCCAAGCGGTCGCCTCGTTCATGAAGGAAAAGGTCATCCCCGGCGCCGACGAGCGCGACCGGCGCGGCACCTTCCCCCACGACCTGGTCAAGGAGGTCGCCGAGCTGGGCCTGTTCGGCCTGATGGTGCCCGAGGCCTACGGCGGCCTGGGCCTGCCGGCGACGACCGCGATGCGCCTTTTGGAGGAGGTCGGCTACGCCGACGGCGCGCTGGCCCTGACCGTGGCCAGCCACAACTCGCTGGCCACCGGCCACGTCCTCCTCGCCGGAAATGAGGCGCAAAAGGCCCGCTTCTTGCCCAAGCTGGCCTCCGGCGAGTGGCTTGGGGCCTGGGGGCTGACCGAACCCGGCGCCGGCTCGGACGCCGCCGGGCTCAAGACCCGGGCCGAGGCCACCCCCTCCGGCTGGCGGCTCTTTGGCACCAAGCAGTTCATCACCCAGGGCTCGGTCGCCGGGGCCTACGTGGTCATGGCCCGCACCGACCCCGCCCCCGAGGGCAAGCGCCACCTGGGGATCAGCGCCTTCGTCTTCGAGCGGCCCGCGCCCGGGCAGGGCTTTGCCATCGGCCGCAAGGAGGACAAGCTGGGGCTTCGCGCCTCGGACACCGCCCAGCTCGTCTTCGACGGCCTGGAACTTCCGAAGGACGCCCTCCTGGGCACGCGGGGGAAGGGTTTTTACGACGTGCTCCGGGTCCTGGACGGGGGCCGCGTGGGGATCGCCGCGATCAGCGTGGGGCTGGGCCGGGCCGCGCTGGACCTCGCCGCCCGCTACAGCACCGAGCGCGAGGCCTTTGGCAAACCGATCGCGGCCTTCGAAGGGGTCTCGTTCAAGCTCGCGGACATGGCCACCGAGCTCGAGGCCGCCCGCCTCCTCTACCTGAAGGCGGCGGCGCTCAAGGACGCCGGCCGGCCCTACACGATGGCCGCCGCCCAGGCCAAGCTCTTCGCCAGCGAGGCCGCGACCCGCGCCGCCGACGCCGCCATCCAGATCCTCGGCGGCTACGGCTACATGATGGACTACCCCGCCCAGCGCTACTGGCGGGACGTGCGGCTGATGGAGATCGGCGAGGGCACCAGCGAGATCCTGCGGCTGGTAATCAGCAAAAAGCTCCTGGAGGCCTTATGACGATCTACATTCAGGACACCTACCCCGAGGACTTCGCCCACTGCTACGGCTGCGGCTACAAGAACCCCAAGGGCCACCACTTCAAGACCGCCTACGACGAAGGCACCGGCGAGACCGTCACCTGCTACCGTCCCCGGCCCGAGCACACCGCGATCCCCGGCTTCGTCTACGGGGGGTTGATCGCCAGCCTGATCGACTGCCACTCCTCGGGCTCGGCGGCGATCTTCAAGATGCTCGCCGAGGGCCGAACGCCCGGCGAGGGCGAGGCCCCGCGCTTCGTCACCGCGCGGCTCGAGGTCGACTACCTCAAGCCCACCCCCCTCGGGCCCGAGCTCTGCGTGCGGGGGCGGGCCGTCGAGGTCAAGGACCACAAGGTCGTGGTCGAAAGCCGCCTCTTGGCCGGGGACGAGGAGACCGCGCGGGGCCGCGCGGTGCTGGTCCTCCTCCCCGAGACGATGGCGGAAAAGGCCCGCGGCTAGCCCCGCCGGCCCAGCGGCAGCGGCGCCAGCCGCCCCACCGAAAGCCCCCAGCGCGCGGCTGAGCGGACCTCCTGCTCGGGCAGCCCAGCGCTGATCGCGGCGGCGACCAGCACCGCCTCGGCCTCGAGGGGGTCGAGCCCGTAGGGGATCAGGCCGCCGGCCGCCCGGGCGTAGCGGATCAGGGTGGTGTGCCGGCGCCCCACCGGCGCCGCCGCGACCCGCTCGGCGTAGCGCCTGAGGCGGGCCTGGAGGCGCTCCGGCGAGGCCGAAACGACGGGTGGCCGGGGCTGCGGTGGGGGCGGTGGGGGCCGGAGGGCGGCGTCGAGCGCCCGGGGCAGCCGGGGGAGCCGCTCCGGGGAGACGAGCGGCACCTCCCAGCGGTAGCCGCCCCGCGCGAGCCGGGTCGGCGCGGCCACCAGGTAGGCCCGGCCGAGCCCGCGGAGGTCCACCCCGGGCAGGGCCCCGGCGGTTACCGAAAGCCCCTCGCCCTGCCCCGGGGCCAGGGCCAAAAAGAGGTGCACCCCGCCGCGCGGGGTGCGCTGGCGCGGGGTCTGGGAGAGCTCGGGGAAGGCCGCCTGCAACCCCTCCCAGACCTCGGGGGCGTCGAGGTCCAAGACCAGGACCCCTGGCGGGGGCAGGATCCCCACCCCGGCCCGGGGGTCCGCCCGCCACCAGGCCAAGAGGGTCTCGGGGTCGGTGCTCGCCTCCTTCAGCCCGTGGGGCACGAGCCGGCCGTGGGGGCGCTTAGCCCCGGGCCAGAGGGGCAGCACCGGATAGCCCAACGCGGCGTAGCGGAGGGCGGCGGCCAGGGCCGGGGGGTGCGGCATCGCCTCAGGTTACCACCTGACAAGGCACGGCGGGTGGGCCAGCCCACGATCGCCAACGGTGGCGTGTGGTTATACTGTGCAACACGCTGGGGAGGGGTTATGAAGCTCACCGATCGCTACGGCCGCGTCATCAAGGACCTCCGCATCTCGGTCACCCCGAGGTGCAACTACCACTGCCTCTACTGCCACCCCCTGGGGATGGAGATGACCGATCCCCCGGGAACGGTGACCGTCGAGGACGTCCAGCACTTCATCGAGGCGGGGGTGCTGCTCGGGGTGGAGAGCGTGCGCTTTACCGGTGGCGAGCCATTGGTGCGCAAGGAGCTGCCCCAGATGATCGCCGCTGCCCGGGCCGCGGGGGTCGAGGACGTGGCCATCACCACCAACGCCACCGCGTTGAAAAAGCGCCTGCCGGACCTGCTCGAGGCCGGCCTCACCCGGGTCAACATCTCGATCGATGCCCGCGACCCCGAGGTCTTCCGGAAGATCACCCGCGGGGGGAAGGTCGAGGAGGTCTGGGAGGGGATCTACGCGGCGATGGAGGCCGGGCTGCACCCGGTCAAGCTCAACGCGGTGGTGATCCGGGGGATGAACGACGGCGAGGTCGTCCCCCTCGCCGAGCTCACCCTCAACGAGCCCTTGCACATGCGCTACATCGAGTACATGCACCTGAACAACGCGCCCTTTGAGGAGTACAAGCGCCAGTTCGTCTCCGGGGCGGAGATCCGGCGCATGATCGAGGAGCGCTTCGGCCCCTTGAGCCCGGTCGAGACCGACCCCAGCTCCCCCGCCCGGGTCTTCAAGATCCCCGGCGCGATGGGCACGGTGGGCTTCATCAACCCGGTCAGCGAGCCGTTTTGCTCGAACTGCTCGCGGCTGCGCCTGACCTCGGACAAGAAGCTCAGGCCTTGCCTTTTGACCGAGCTCGAGATCGACATCGCCTGGGCCTTCTCCGACCCCCGGCCGGTCGAGGCCCTGGTCGACGCGATCCTGATCGCCACCGACCGCAAGCCGGCCTTCGGCAACACCCTGCCCACCAAGCGGCAGCGGGTGATGCTGGGGATCGGCGGCTAGGAGCCGAGCGCGGCGCGCGCCCGCGGGGTGCGCAGGAAGACCCAGACCAAGAGGATCAAGGCCGCGCTGAAGACGTAGGGGGCCTGGGGGCTCAGGGCATCGTAGAGGCCGGTGCCCACGATCGGCCCCAGCATCCGCCCCAGCGCCTGGGCCGAGCTGTTCAGCCCGGCGACCGCCCCCTGCTCGTTCTCCCCCACCGCCAGGGAGAGGCCCGCGGTCACCCCGGGCGCGGCCAGGCCCTGGCCCGCGCCCTGCAACGTGAGCGCCGAGGCCAGCCCCCAGAAGGCGCGGGCCACGACGAAGAGCGCGTACCCCAAGAAGGCCAGGGGGAGCCCGATGTCGAGCAGCGCCTTGGGCGGCCACTTGAAGCGGCGCACCAAAAACCCCTGCACGAAGACCGCGACGATTCCGTAGATCACCAGCGCGGTGGCGACCGCCGCGGCGGTCGCCTTGGCGTCGAGCCGCAAAACGTCCTGGAAGTAGAAGGCCACCGTGGTCTCCATCGCCACCGAGGCCAAGGAAATCGCGAACCCGGCGAGGAGGAGGGGCCAGACCCGGGGGTCGCTGGGCCGCAACACCGGCAGCGGCCCGGCGTGGACGTGGCGCTTGGGCTCGGGCAGGGCGAACCAGACGAAGAGCGCGTTCAAAAAGGCCAGGCCGGCGGAGAAGTAGACCGGGGCCAGGAGGTGGGCCTTGGCCAGGACCCCGCCGATCCCCGGCCCCAGGATCACCCCCAGGCCGAAGGCCGCCCCGATCAGGGCCATCCCCGCGGTGCGGTCGGCGCGGCCGGTGATGTCCGCGACGTAGGCCTGGGCGGTGGGCAGCGTCGCCGAGGAGAGGGCCCCGCCAAGCAGACGGGTCGCGAGCAAGAGCCAAAACGTCAGCCCCACCCCGATCATTCCCATAAGCCTGAGCTGGGCGACCAGGGCGAAGAGGAAGAACGAGGTGCCAAAGCCCAGGATGCCGAGGAGCAAGACCGGCTTGCGCCCCCAGCGCTCGGACATCCGCCCCCAGTAGGGACTCATCAGGAACTGCATGAAGGCGTAGGCGGTGGAAAAGAGCCCGGTCTGGAACTCGGTCAGCCCCAGCTCCCGGGCCAGGGGACCGATGATCGGGAAGAGGATGGAAAGCCCCAGGATGCTGTTAAAGAGCGTGATAAAGAGCAGCGCCATCGGCGACATGGGATCAGTCTACCGCGTTCTTTAAATTTTTAAAACATATTCACACGCTAATAAGACCTAAGCGTATTCAACTGAACACAGGCAAACACAGGCGCCGTGGCCGGGTGCATCGTGGACCATGAGGCGGTCAGCGGCAACCCAAAGCCCGTCACCCACCTCGAGCGAATCAGGCGCGACGGCCAGGGGCTGGCCCCTCACCGGGAAAGCGCCCCAGCCCTGAGGGCCTGGCCGAAGGCCAGGCGCAACGCCGCCTCGAAGGCCGCCTGGCGGTCGAGCAGGCCGCCGCTCAAGGTCCCGATGGCCCCGAGCGCTTGCGCCTCGGGGCCGTAGCGTTCCCTAAGCCAGTCCCCCAGCGTCCGCCCCTGGCGCAGGGCTAGCCGGGCCTCCTCCGGGAGGGGCAGCCCGGGCCCGCGCGCCAAAAAGAGCGCGTCGCCGTCGGTCAGCGCGGCGTACATCGTCAACCAGCCCCGCGCCAGGTCCACCCCGCCCTCGAGCCCCACGCCCCAGTCGGCGCCGGTGGCCCTTCTTGCCTGCCAGGCCCGAAACGCCGCCCCCTCCTCGGTCGCCTCCTCGCTCAAAGGCTGCGCCGGCGCTCCCGGCACCGGGACCGCCCGGACCTCGGCCGAAAGCCCCAGCGCGGCCAGGACCGCTTCCAGCGCGGCCCGCTTGATCGGGTTCTCGCTGCCCAGACCCACGCGCACCCCCACAGCTTAGCCCCTTTGAGCGCAAAGCCCGTTGGTGATAAAATGTGAGCAAAGAATTGTTAACTAAAGGAGGTAACCCCATGGCCCATTCCCCAACCGTCGCGCCAAGCCTGCGCGAGTGCGACCTCTACCGGCCCCTGCCCAAGGGCTGGGTCCAGTGCACCGCCTGCCACCACTGGTGCGCGATTCCCCCGCAAGGGGTCGGCAAGTGCGGCGTGCGCCGCAACCACGAGGGCAAGCTCTACCTGGTCACCTACGGCAAGATCGCCGCGATGCACGTCGACCCGGTGGAGAAGAAGCCGCTCTTCCACTTCCACCCCGGCGAGCCCATCCTGTCGATGGGGACCGTCGGCTGCAACCTCTTTTGCCAGTTCTGCCAGAACTGGCAGATCAGCCAGTTCCGCGACTTCAAGGTGGACTTCGCCACCGGGAAGACCGACCGCTACATCGGCGAGGACTGGCCCCCGGACCGGGTGGTGGACACCGCCCGCAAGCTCGGGGTGCGGCTTTTGGCCTACACCTACAACGAGCCGGTGGTCTGGGCGGAGTACGCCCACGACATCGCGGAGATCGCCAAGGCCGAGGGGATGAAGAACGTCTTCGTCTCCTCGGGCTTCGAGACCAAGCAGGCCTGGAACTACATCGAGCCCGTCCTGGACGCGGTCAACCTGGACCTCAAGGGCTTCACCGAAGCCTTCTACCGCAAGATCACCGGCGCCCGGCTGAAGCCGGTCCTGGAGAACATCGAGTTCTTGGGCACCGAGACGTGGGGGAAGATCTGGATGGAGGTCACCACCCTCCTCCTCCACGGCTACAACGACTCCGAGGAGGAGATCCGGGGCATGGCCCGGTTCTTGGCCTCGGTCAACCCCGAGATCCCCTGGCACCTCACCGCCGCCCACCCCGACTACAAGATGCAAGACCTCGCGTACACGCCGAGGACGGTCCTCCTCAAGGCCTACGAGATCGCCAAGGAGGAGGGGCTGAAGTTTGTCTACCTGGGCAACATCCGCGACCCCGAGCACGAGTCCACCTACTGCCCGGACTGCGGCGAGCTCCTCATCTACCGCGACGTCTACCGGGTCCAGCCGATGTGGAAGGAACCCGGGGTCTGCCCCCGCTGCGGGCGGAAGATCCCCGGGGTCTGGCACTGGACGAAGGAGGCCGAGGATGCGGCGTAAGCCCGCGGTCGCCGGCGCGTTCTACCCCTCCGCCCCGGAGGCCCTCTTTCGCATGGTCGAGGGATTTCTAGAGGCCGCCGAGGTCAGCCCCGCCCCGCTGCACGCGGTCGTCGCCCCCCACGCCGGCTACGTCTACTCCGGGCCGGTGGCCGGCCACAGCTTCAAGGCCCTCGCCCCCTACCGCGGCCAAGCGCCCACCGTCTACCTGATGGGTCCTGCCCACTACGTCGCCTTCGAGGGCATCTCCACCGGCCCCTTCACCGTCTGGGAGACCCCCCTCGGCGAGGTGCCGGTGGACCTGGACCGGGTGGCCAGGCTGCTCGCGCTGGGCGGCCCGTTCAACGACCTCGCCGAGCCCCACCTCCCCGAGCACAGCCTCGAGGTCGAGCTCCCCTTCCTGCAGGTCGTACTCGGCGAGTTCACCCTGGTCCCCTTGCTCTTCGGCCTCACCGACCCCATCGCCGCCGCGCCGCTGATCGCCGAGACGCTCGCCCCCGGGGACCTGATCGTGGTCTCCACCGACCTCTCCCACTACCACCCCGACGAGGTGGCGCGGCGGATCGACCGCGAGACCCTGGCCCGGGCGCTGGCCCTCGACGCGCCCGGGGTCCTGAACAGCGAGGCCTGCGGCCGGCACCCCTGGGCGGCGCTGACCTGGATCGCCGCCGAAGCCGGCTGGCGCCCCGAGCTGTTGGCCTACGCGACCAGCGGCGACACCTCCGGGGAGAAGAGCCGTGTCGTGGGCTACGCCGCGCTGCGCTACCGCTGAGGAGGCGAGATGCTAAGCGATCGCGAAAAACGCACCCTGCTCAAGACCGCACGCCAGGCCATCGAGGACGCCTTCGCCGGCCGGATCGCGCCGCCGGACCCGCGGCTTTACGCCGGGCGGCTGGCCGAGGACGGCGCGGCCTTCGTCACCCTGCGCAAGGGCGGGGCCCTTCGCGGCTGCATCGGCTCGGTCGAGCCCTACCGCCCGCTGATTCTCGACACCTACGCCAACGCCATCGCCGCCGCGTTCCGCGACCCCCGCTTTCCCCCGCTCACCCCCGAAGAATGGCCGGAGACCGCGCTCGAGGTCAGCGTCCTCAGCCCGCCGACGCCGCTCCCCTTTTCCGGCTACGAGGACCTCAAGGCCAAGGTCGGACCGGACCTGGGGCTGATCCTGGAACACCCCCTGGGCCGGGCCACCTACCTGCCCGAGGTCTGGGAGACCCTGCCGGATAAGGACCGCTTCCTGGAGAGCCTCGCGGCCAAGGCGGGCCTCGACCCCTCGGTCTACGAGGACCCCCGCACCCGGGTGCGGGTCTACACCGCCGAGGCCTTTACCGAAGAAGACCTCACCAAGGCCTCCTAGACTGGAGACGTGCCCAGGGCCCGGCTCGACCCCAACCCGGTGAAGCACTACCTCGGGCTGTTCGCTGCCGCCCTCCTGGGCATGGCGGGCAACGCCCTCTTGGCCCTTCCCCTGGCGCTCTACTTCGGCGCCCGGCTCCTGTTGCCCGAGCGCTTTGCCCTCCACCTCGACGAGGAGGGCTTTCGCTTTCGCCTGCTCTTCAAGGAGCGCCGCTTTTTCTGGCACGAGGTGGGGCGGTTCTACGTCCGCCCGGTGCGCGTCGGCCCGTTCGTGTTGAGCCGGGCGGTGGCCTTCGTCCACCAGGGGCGGGAAGAAATCCTCCCCGAGGGCTACGGCAGGCCCCCCCAGGCGCTGGCCAAGGCCCTCAACGCCTTCCGCAAGAAGGCCGCGGGCGAGGCCCCCTTGCTAAACTGAACCCGTGGACTTCGCGGTCATCGACCTGGGCCGGATGCCCTACAAGGAGGCCTGGGCCCTCCAGCACCGGATTCACGGCGAGGTGGCGCGAGGAACGCGCCCCCCGACGCTGCTCTTGGTCGAGCACCCCCGGGTCATCACCCTGGGCCGCAAGGCCACCGGCGAAAACCTGCTCTTCCCCGAGGCCTGGTACCAAAAGCAGGGCATCGAGGTCCACTGGGTCGAGCGCGGGGGGGACGTGACCTACCACGGCCCCGGCCAGCTCGTCGGCTACCCGATCTTCCCCGTCGAGCGCCGGGTCCGCGACTTTCTGCGCCGGCTGGAGGCGGTGATCCTCAAGGTCGCCGCCAGCTACGGGATCGAGGCCTACGCCACCCCCGGCTACGCCGGGGTCTGGGTGGGGGAGGACAAGCTCGCCGCCTTCGGGGTCGCGGTCAAGGAGGGGGTGGCCCTGCACGGCTTCGCCCTCAACGTCAACACCCGCCTCGAGGACTTCGGCCTGATCATCCCCTGCGGCCTCCGCGACAAGGGGGTGACCAGCCTCGCACGGCTCCTCGGCCGTCCCCTGGCGATGGACGAGGTCAAGGCCCGCGTGGTGCGGGCCATGAAGGAGGTCTTTGGTGAAGTACGTGGAGCGGGGCATCAAGCGCAAGCGCCCCGAACCGGTTGACCGCAAGAAGCCGGACTGGCTGAAGGTCGGGCTGCCCACCGGCCAGACCGTGGCCCGGCTGCAGACCCTGGTCAAGTCGCTGGGCCTGGCCACGGTCTGCCAGGAGGCGCTCTGCCCCAACCTCGGCGAGTGCTGGGGGCACGGCACGATGACGGTGATGCTGATGGGGGAGGTCTGCACCCGGGCCTGCAAGTTCTGCGCGGTGCACACCGGCAACCCCGAGGGGCGGCTGGACCCCACCGAGCCCGAGAAGGTCGCCGAGGCGGTGGCCACGCTGGGCCTCGGCTACGTGGTCCTGACCAGCGTCGACCGCGACGACCTCCCGGACGGCGGCGCGGCCCACTTCGCCCGCACCATCCGGGCGATCAAGCGACGCACGCCGGAGACCCGGGTCGAGGCCCTCACCCCCGACTTCCAGGGCGACCGCGACGCGGTGCGCACCGTGCTCACCGCCGGGCTCGACGTCTTCGCCCACAACCTGGAGACGGTGCGCCGCCTCACCCCCAGGGTGCGCGACCCCCGCGCCACCTACGACCAGAGCCTCGAGGTCCTGGCCTTCGCCAAGGCCTTCGTGCGGGAGAACGGGCTCAAGGTCCTCACCAAGTCCAGCCTGATGCTGGGCCTGGGGGAGACCGAGGCCGAGCTCCGGGAGGCGATGCGGGACCTCCGCGCCGCCGGGGTGGACATCCTCACCCTCGGCCAGTACCTCCGCCCGACCAAGCACCACCTCCCCGTCGCCCGCTACGTCCCCCCCGAGGACTTCGAGAAGTACCGCGACTGGGGGTACGAGGCTGGCTTCCTGGAGGTCTTTTCCGGTCCTTTGGTGCGCTCGTCCTACCGCGCCGAGCGGGTCTTCTTGGAGGCCCAGGAGTGAGGCGCGCGCTCCTCGACCTCCTGGCCCTCTTTCTCTTCGCCGCCACCGGGGTCTGGGCCCACACCCACGCCCTGCCCCTGGGGGAGGTCTTCCGCGCGGTCTGGCCCTTCTGGCTGGCCTGGGTGTTGATCGCCCCCTTCACCGGCGCCTGGCGGAACCCGGGGGCGGGCCCCCTGCTCCTGACCTGGGCGGTGGCGATCCCGGTGGGGGTGGCCGTTCGCCTCATCGCCTACGCCGAGCCCCTGGACGCCCGCCGCGCGGTCTTCTTCCTGACCAGCCTGGCCTTCAGCCTGCCCTACCTGCTCCTTTTGCGCTGGCTGGGCGGCGAGCTGCGCCAGCGCGGTTAGAATCAGCAAGACGGGAGGGCGCATGAAGGTTGCCTGGATCGGACTCGGGGCCATGGGCTACCCCATGGCGAAACACCTCAAGGCCGCGGGGCACGAGGTCTTGGTCCACAACCGCACCCGGGAGAAGGCCGAGCGCCACGCCGAGGCCTTCGGCACCCGCGCGGTCGACCTTGAAGCGGTCGCCGAAGCGGAGGTGATCTTCTCCTGCCTGCCCACCTCCGACGAGGTCGCGGCGGTCGTCGAGGCGCTCCTGCCCCGCCTCTCGCCGGGCACGATCTGGATCGACTGCACCTCCGGCGAGCCGGAAAAGAGCCGGGCCATCGCCGCACGGCTCTCGGAAACGGGGGTGACCTTCCTCGACGCCCCGGTCTCCGGGGGCACCGCGGGCGCCGAGGCCGGGACGCTGACCATCATGGTCGGCGGGGACGCGGCCGCCCTTGAGAAGGTCCGCCCGCTCCTCGAGGCGGTGGGACGGCGCATCGTGCACGTGGGCCCGGTGGGGGCCGGGCACGCGGTCAAGGCGGTGAACAACACCCTTCTCGCCACCAACCTGCTCGCCGCCGCCGAGGGGCTTTTGGCCCTGGCCAAGGAGGGGGTCTCCCCCAATGTGGCGCTCGAGGTCATCAACCAGAGCTCCGGGCGGAGCTTCGCCACCGAGGCGCTGATCCCCGAGCGGGTCCTGGACCGCAGCTTCCCCCTCACCTTCAAGCTGGGGCTCCTGGCCAAGGACGTGCGCATCGGCAACAAGGTCGTCGAGGGGGCCCGCGTCCCCGCCCCGCTCTTCCACCTCACCCGCGAGCTCTATGAGATCGCCAAGAACGAGCTCGGGGAGGACGCGGACCACGTCGAGGCGGTCAAGCTGATCGAGCGCTGGGGTCGGGGGGAGATCCGATGAGGGTGCTCATCGCCGGGGCCGCCGGGGACCTCGCCGAGACCTTCATCCGCGGCTTTCTGGAGCAGGGGGACGAGGTCTGGCTCACCGGGCGCCGCCCCGAGCCCCTCAAGGCCCGCGCCGAAGCCTTCGGCCTGCCCTTCATGGCCGCGGACCTGGCCCGCTGGGACGAGGTCACGGCGCTGAAGGCCTGGGCCGGGACGCCGGACGCGGTCCTCGACCTCGCCGGGGCCTTCGCCGCGGGCCCGGTCGAGGCCACCCCGCCGGAGACCTTCGCTCGGATGCTCGAGGCCAACCTGCTGGGCCTGATGCACCTCGCCCGGGCCTTCGTCCCCGACCTGAGGGCCAAAGGGGGGGCGTTCCTGGGCGTGGCCGCGGCCCCCGCCTGGCGCGGAAGCGGGCCCCGAATGGCGGCCTACGCGGCGGCCAAGGCCGGGGTCCTGGTCTTCTTAAGGAGCCTCGCCGAGGAGGCGCCCGAGCTTCGCACCTTGGCCCTGGTGCCGATGGGGGTGATCGACACCCCCAAGAACCGCGCCGCGATGCCCGACGCCGACGTCACCCGCTGGATCCGGCCGGAGGCCCTCTTCGCCGCCACCCGGCTCGGCCTGACCCTCGAGGGCGGGCGGCTCCGCGAGCTCCCGGTCTATCCCCCGGCCTAGACGGCGCTTGCCAAACCCCGTGATCTTGGCTAACATGGGCTTTGCTCGGCGTTGGCCGGGCAAAGCTGGGGTGACTTTGGGGCGTCGTCTAACGGCAGGACAGCGGACTCTGGATCCGCCGGTCGTGGTTCGAATCCACGCGCCCCAGCCATCTGGCCCCTTCGACTAGTGGTTAGGTCACCGGCCTTTCAAGCCGGCGGCAGGGGTTCAAGTCCCCTAGGGGTCACCAAACGAGGCCCGAGCTCACACGGCCCCATCGTCTAGCGGCCTAGGATGCCGCCCTCTCACGGCGGTGACGGGGGTTCGAATCCCCCTGGGGTCACCAGCGAGCTCGGGCCTCGCCCTTTTCAATCCCGAGCGGTATACTCGGTAAACGACTGGGGGGTATCTCGATGGAGTTCAAGATCGGAGAACTGGGAACCGCAAAGAAGGGTGAGGAGACCTACGACGTGGTGATCATCGGGGGCGGCCCCGCCGGCCTGACCGCCGGGATCTACGCGGGCCGCGCCGACCTGAAGACGGTCATCGTGGAAAAGGGCCTTCCCGGCGGGCAGATCGCCCAGACCGAGGAGGTCGAGAACTACCCCGGCTTCCCCGAGGGGATCACCGGCCCCGAGCTCGCCAACCGCATGGCCGAGCAGGCCCGGAAGTTCGGCGCCGAGATCGTGATGGACGAGGTCACCGGCGTCGAGGTCCAGCCGGACGGCTTTCTGGTCAAGGGCTTCGAGCAGCACTACAAGGCCAAGACGGTGATCGTGGCCACCGGGGCCAACCCCAAGAAGCTCGGGGTTCCCGGGGAGGAGAAGTTCTACGGCCGCGGGGTCTCGACCTGCGCGACCTGCGACGGCTTCTTCTACCGCGACAAGGAGGTCGTGGTCGTCGGCGGGGGCGACGCCGCGGTCGAGGAGGGGATCTACCTCACCAAGTTCGCCAAGAAGGTGACGATCATCCACCGCCGCGACGAGCTCCGGGCGAACAAGGTCGCCCAGCAGCGGGCCTTCGCCAACCCCAAGATCGAGTTCCTCTTCAGCCACGTGGTCACCGAGATCCTTGGCGAGGACCAGGTCACCGGGGTCCGGGTCAAGAACCTCAAGACCGGCGAGACATACGTCTACCCCACCGACGGGGTCTTCATCTTCATCGGCTCGGTGCCCAACACCGGCTTCCTCAAGGGCGTCGTCGAGCTCCGCCCCGACGGCTACATCGCGGTCGAAGACGAGGTGCTGACCTCGGTGCCGGGGATCTTCGCCGCCGGCGACGTCGCCGACCCCATCTACAAGCAGCTCGCGACCAGCGTCGGGGCCGGCACCCGGGCCGCGATGACCGCCGAGAAGTGGCTCGCCGAGCACGCCGAGGAGGCCTCCCCGGCGTGAGCGAGGCCGCGATCACCCTCGGGGGCGGCTGCTTTTGGTGCGTCGAGGCCGCGCTCCGGCCGCTCAAAGGGGTGATCGAAGCGCTGCCCGGCTACGCCGGCGGGCACCTGGATCATCCCAGCTACGCCGAGGTCGCGACCGGGACCACCGGCCACGCCGAGGTGGTGCGGGTGCGCTTCGACCCCGAGGTGCTGCCGCTTTCGGCCCTCCTCGACGTCTTCTTCGCCATCCACGACCCCACCCAGAAGGACCGCCAGGGTCCGGACGTCGGGCCCCAGTACCGCTCGATCATCCTCTACGAGGACCCCGCCCAGCGCCCGGAGATCGAAGCTGCCCTCAAACGGGCTCAGGCCGCCTACCCCCGCCCGGTGGTCACCGAGGTCCGGCCCCTGGACCGTTTTTGGCCCGCGGAGCCCGAGCATCACCGCTACTTCGAGCGCCACCCCGAGGTCCCCTACTGCCAGCGGGTGGTGGCCCCCAAGGTGCAAAAGGTCCTGACCCGGTTCCGCCCGCTCGTCGAGTGAAAAGGCGGCCCCAAAGGGGCCGCCTTCTTCCTTCAAAACCCCTTACGAGCTCACCGGCAGGAGCCGGGCCAGGGCCAGGAACTCCTCGAGCGTGCGCTCCGAGCCCAGGCCGCGGGGGTTACGGGTGTCCAGCCCGGCCCCCCAGGAGACCAGGGCCACCCCGTGGGGGCGCATGACGCTATAGTAGAGGTCTTTTAGCTCCTCGAGAGAGTCGAAGAGGTGGTGCAGGTGGCCGACCACCAGGACGTCGGCCTCGCCGCGCTCGAGCCGTGCCAGCAGCTCCTTTTTCACCGGCCGGGCCTTGAGATCGGTCTCGATCATGAGGTCGACCTCCTTGCGCTTGTCGCCGCCGAGGTGGTCCAGCGTCATGTGCAGCTCCTCGTTGGGGCCGCCGCGCTCTACGTCCCTGTGAATCGTGTACGCGATTACCTTCATCTCCGTCGACCTCCACCCTCATTCTCTACGAAATCCCGCCCGGTCGCTACGCCCCGCCCAGCGCGCCGCCGCCGGGGCGGATCTTGGGCACGACGCGGCGCTCGGGGGTTTCCTTGGCCTCCTCGTCCGGTTCCGGCGCGGAGGTGGGCGGCTGTCCGGCGAGCACCCGAACGAAGGCCTCGGCGTCCAGGGTCTCGACCTCGAGCAACGCCTCGGCGACGCGCTCGAGCGCCACCCGTTCCTTCACCAGGAGGGCCTTGACCCGGGCATACTGCTCGTCGATGAGCGCCCGCACCGCCTCGTCGATGCGCCGGGCGGTGGCCTCGGAGTAGCGGCGGTTCTCGTAGCCCCCGAGGTAGCTCTCCTCGCGCTCGGCGTAGGCCACGGTGCCGAAGTCCGGGTGCATCCCCCACTCGGTGATCATCCGCCGGGCCAGCGCCGTGGCCTGGCGGAAGTCGTTCTCCGCGCCGGTGGTCACGTCGTCGAAGATCAGCTCCTCCGCCGCGCGCCCGGCCAGGGCCACCGCGATCTGGTCTAAAAGGCGCTTCTTGGTCCAGTGCAAGAGGTCCTCCCGGGCCGGCATCATGAAGCCCAGGGCGCGCCCCCGGGGCACGATCGTCACCTTGTGCACCGGCTCGGCGTGGGGCAAGAAGTGGCTGGCCACCGCGTGCCCGGCCTCGTGGTAGGCGGTGATGCGCTTGTCCCGCTCGGTGAGGACCATGCTCTTTTTCGCCGGCCCCATCATCACCCGGTCCGCGGCCTCGTCGAGGTCGGCCATGGTGATCTCCCGCCGCCCCTCCCGGGCCGCGAGCAGGGCGGCCTCGTTGAGCAGGTTCTCGAGGTCCGCGCCGACGAAGCCCGGGGTGCGCCGGGCCACGACCTTGAGGTCCACGTCGCTGGCCAGGGGCTTGCCCTTGGCGTGGATGCGCAGGATCTGCTCCCGGCCCTTGACGTCCGGGACGCCGATCTCGATCTGGCGGTCGAAGCGGCCCGGGCGCAAGAGCGCCGGGTCCAGGACGTCCGGCCGGTTGGTCGCCGCCATGACGATGACGTTGGTCTCCTTGGTGAAGCCGTCGAGTTCCACCAGGAGCTGGTTGAGGGTCTGCTCCCGCTCGTCGTTGCCCCCGCCCACGGCGAGGCCGCGCTTGCGGCCCACGGCGTCGATCTCGTCGATGAAGACGATGCACGGGGCGTGGCGCCGGGCGGTCTCGAAGAGGTCGCGCACCCTCGCCGCGCCCACGCCCACGAACATCTCCACGAAGTCCGAGCCGCTGGCGGTGATGAAGGGGACCCGGGCCTCCCCGGCGACGGCCCGGGCGATGTGGGTCTTGCCCGAGCCCGGGGGCCCGACGAGGAGCACCCCCTTGGGGATGCGGGCGCCGATCTGGTGGAAGCGCTCGGGGTGCTTCAAGAAGGCGACGATCTCCTTGAGCTCCTCCTTGGCCTCCTCGGCCCCGGCGACGTCCTTGAAGGTCGTCTTCGGGGCCTCGGTGAGGACCTTGGCCCGGCTACGGGTGAAGCCGAAGGCCCCACTGGAGTCGCCGCCCCCCCGAGGGTTGCGGGTGAAGTACCAAAAGGCCAGGCCGATCGCCCCCAGGGCCAGGAGCGGGATCAGGATGCCCGCGACCCCAGGGGTGCTCGCCGGGCGCACCTCGACCTCCACCCCCTTCGCGGTCCAGGCCTCGACCGCGGCGGTCTCCGGGGGCTGAGGGGCATAGGTGACGAAACGCGAGCCGTCGGCCAGGACCCCTTCCAGGCGTTCACCCTGGATCACCACCGAGCGCACCCGGCCGGCGTCGATCTCAGAGAGGAAGGTCGAGTAGGGCAGCGTGCCGCTGGGCTGGGCGGTGTTGCTCATCCCGATCGCCCAGGTGAGCAGGATCGCGCCCAGGATCAGGAACCAAAGGTTGAAGGGTCGACCGCGCATGGGTAGCTCTTAGTATAGGCCGCGCGTCTGAGAAGGTTGGGCATCGCCCCGACATTTATAAAACCCCGCTCAACTCTCTTGACTGGAAGCCTAGCGGCTACTATGCTAGAGCTTAGAGAAGGGGAGGTTGTGCCATGAGCAAAGCCGTAGGAATTGACCTGGGAACCACCAACAGCGTGATCGCCACCATCGAGGGCGGCAAGCCGGTCGTCTTGGAGAACGCCGAGGGCGAGCGGGTCACCCCCTCGGTCGTCGCGTTCAAGGACGGTGAGGTGCTGGTCGGGCGCATGGCCAAGCGCCAGGCGGTCCTGAACCCGGAGGGGACGATCTTCGAGGTCAAGCGCTTCATCGGTCGCCGCTGGGAGGAGGTCCAGGAGGAGGCCAAGCGCGTCCCCTACCGGGTGGAGCCCGGGCCCGACGGCGGGGTGCGCATCCGCGTCGGGGACAAGCTCTACACCCCGGAGGAGATCAGCGCCTTCATCCTGAAGAAGCTGGTCAACGACGCCAGCGCCAAGCTGGGGCAGAAGGTGGACAAGGCGGTGATCACCGTCCCCGCCTACTTCAACAACAGCCAGCGCGAGGCCACCGCCAACGCCGGGCGGATCGCGGGGCTCGAGGTCCTGCGCATCATCAACGAGCCCACCGCGGCGGCGCTGGCCTACGGGCTGGACAAGAAGGGCAACGAGACCGTGCTGGTCTTCGACCTCGGCGGCGGCACCTTTGACGTCACCGTGCTCGAGATCGGCGACGGCGTCTTCGAGGTCAAGTCCACCGCCGGCGACACCCACCTCGGGGGCTCGGACATGGACCACGCGATCGTCAACTGGCTCGCCGAGGAGTTCAAAAAGGAGCACGGCGTCGACCTCAAGGCCGACCGCCAGGCCCTGCAGCGCCTGATCGAGGCCGCGGAGAAGGCCAAGATCGAGCTCTCCTCGACCACCGAGACCACGATCAGCCTGCCCTTCATCGCCCTTGACCCGGTCTCCAAGACCCCCCTGCACCTGGAGAAGAAGCTCACCCGGGCCAAGTTCGAGGAGCTGATCCAGCCCATCCTGGCCCGGATCCGGCCGCCGGTGGAGCAGGCGTTGAAGGACGCCGGCCTGACCCCCGAGCAGCTCGACGAGGTGATCCTGGTCGGCGGCGCCACCCGCGTCCCCGCGGTGCAGCGCATCGTCAAGGAGATGCTCAAGAAGGAGCCCAACAAATCGGTCAACCCCGACGAAGCGGTGGCCCTGGGCGCCGCGATCCAGGCCGGCGTGCTCACCGGCGAGGTCGGCGAGGTGGTGCTCCTCGACGTCACCCCGCTCTCCCTGGGCGTGGAGACCAAGGGCGGCGTGATGACCGTGCTGATCCCGCGCAACACCACCATCCCCACCCGCAAGTGCGAGATCTTCACCACCGCCGAGCACAACCAGACCGCGGTCGAGGTGCACGTCCTCCAGGGCGAGCGGCCGCTGGCCAAAGACAACAAGTCGCTCGGGCGCTTCCGCCTCGAGGGCATCCCCCCGATGCCCGCCGGGGTGCCGCAGATCGAGGTCTGCTTCGACATCGACTCCAACGGCATCCTCCACGTCACCGCGAAGGAGCTCTCCACCGGTAAGGAGGCCTCGATCAAGATCGAGAACACCACCACCCTCTCCGAGGAGGAGATCCAGCGGATGATCGAGGAGGCCAAGCGCTTCGAGGAGGAGGACAAGAAGCGCAAGGCCCACATCGAGCTCAAGAACAACCTGGACACCGCCCGCATCCAGGCCGAGCGGCTCCTGCAGGAGAAGGAGGCCCCGGCCGAGGTCAAGGCCCGCCTCGAGGAGCTGGCCAAGAAGGCCAAGGAGCTGGTGGAGCAAGACGCCCCCGACGAGCAGCTGAAGGCCGCCCTGGACGAGCTCCTGGCCGCGATCCAGGCCTACGAGAGCGCGGCCGGGGGTCAGGCCACGGGCGCGGCCGAGCAGCCCGGGGCGGCGGCCGGCGGCCAGGCCGGGGACGACGTCATCGACACCGACTACAAGCCCGCCGAGTAATCCAACCACGGGGCCGGCACCGCCGGCCCCGCCCCGATGGGGGTGAGCGGTCATGGCCGAAGCCAACAACGACAAACGTTTGGCCCAAGAGGAAGCCGAGGTGATGGAGGAGGTCGGCCGGCTCGAGGCCGAGCTCCAGGCCTTCAAGGACAAGTACCTGCGGCTCCTCGCCGACTTCGACAACTACCGCAAGCGGGTCAGCGGCGAGCTCGAGGCCGCCCGCCGCGAGGGCCGGCTGGAGGTGCTGCGCGCCGTGTTGCCGGTGCTCGACGATCTCGAGCGCGCCCTCCAGCACGCCGAGGCCGAGCCGGGGGCGATCCTCGAGGGGGTCAAGAAGATCAAGGACGCCTTCCTGCGGGTCCTCGCCGGCCTGGGCGTGGAGGAGGTCCCCGGCGAGGGCGCCGAGTTCTCCCCCGCCCACCACGAGGCGATCGGCGTCGTCGAGGGCGAGGAGGAGGGCAGGGTCGCCGAGGTCTACCAAAAGGGCTACCGGGTCGGGGACCACCTGATCCGTCCGGCGAGGGTCGCGGTGACGAAGAAGAAGGAGGCGGGTGGTGGGACGTAGGGGGTAGGGTCTTCCCGCGCCCCACACCCGGATCGCCATGGAATACAAAGACTACTACGCCATCCTCGGGGTCCCGAAGACGGCCAGCCAGGAAGAGATCAAGCGGGCCTACAAGAAGCTGGCCCGCAAGTACCACCCCGACGTCAGCAAGGAGCCCGACGCCGAGGAGAAGTTCAAGGAGATCAACGAGGCCTACGCCGTCCTCTCGGACCCTGAAAAGCGGAAGATCTACGACCAGTACGGGACCACCAAGGCCCCGCCGCCCCCGCCCCCCGGCGGCTGGCAGTGGGAGGAGACCAGCGGCGCGGGCTTCGAGGATTTCTCGGACTTCTTCCGCAGCCTCTTCGGCATGGGCGGGATGGGGGGCTTCGAGGACCTCTTCGGCGCCGGCACCCGCGCCCGCCGGGGGCCCCGCAAGGGGCGCGACTACGAGGCCGAGATCGTGATCCCCATCGAGCTCGCCTACCGCGGCGGCAAGCAGGTGCTGGACCTCGGCGGTGAGCGGGTGGAGGTCGCGATTCCCCCCGGGGTGCGCGAGGGGCAGCGCATCCGCCTGCCCGGCAAGGGCGGCCCCGGCCAGCCACCCGGCGACCTCTACCTCACCGTCCGCTTCGCGCCCTCCCCGACCTTCCGCCTCGAGGGCTTCGACGTCCACACCACCGCCAACGTCGAGGCCCCGATCGCGGTGGTCGGGGGGAAGGTCCGGGTCCCCACCCTGGACGGCCCGGTCGAGGTCACCGTCCCCCCGCGCACCCAGACCGGGAAGAAGCTGCGCCTGAGGGGCAAGGGCTGGCCCAAACCCGGCGGGGGCCGGGGCGACCAGTACGTCACCGTCCGGGTGGTGATCCCCGAGCACCCCACCCCGGAGGAAGAGCGCCTCTATAAGCAGCTCGCCGAGCTCGCCAAACGACGGGGGGTGACCGCCTGATGCTGGCCTGCGTCGAGCGCTACCCGCTCTCCTTTTTGATCCGCGAGGGCCTCTCCCCGGCCGCCGCGCGGGCCTACGAGGCGATCGGCTTCGTGGAGCCGGTCTACATCGAGGGCGAGCCCTACTTCACCCTCGACGAGGTCCAGCGCATGTTCCGCGCCGAGCGCATCCGCAACGAGCTCGGGGCCAACCTGATCGGCGCCGCGCTGGTGGTCGAGGTCCTCGAGCGCTTCGGCCAATAACCCCAGCCCCCTCCCCCGGCCCCCGGCACCGGTGCCGGGGGCCTTCCCTTTGAAGCTCGCCTTACGCCCTCCAACCGCGGCTCCCTCAACGAACATCGCGCCAAGGCCAAAGTCGTTTGGGAACACGCGCATCCCGGGGTAGGCTAAGACCACTCAAGGGAGGAAGACCCATGGCAGACCTCGAACACGCCGCCCAGCGGCTACGGTTGATCCTCGACCGGCTCAAAACCACCAACCCGGGATACTTGGAAACCAAAAACGCAGTGCTCGCCCGTTACCAGCCCCTCTTTAACCCGGAGAACCTTCACGCCTTGACCGCGGACGCCTTCAAGTCCTTCTTGTTCTTTCGAAACAACCGGCACTGGAAGCAGATCCATCGCCACTCCGGCAGCATGACCCGCGACATGAACGCGCTCCGCCAAGCTCTGGCCCTCCTCTTGGATGAGACGAGGCCGCTGGCGCGTCGTTTCGACGAGGCCCTTGGCCGCGTCAAGGGGCTTGGAAAGGCCGTGGCCACCCCGATCCTCCTCGTGACCTACCCCGACCGCTACGGCGTATGGAATGCGGTTTCGGAAAAAGGTTTGAAAACGCTCGGCGTCTGGCCGGCCTTCGCCCGAGGCATGAGCGAGGGGGAAAAGTACGTTCTCATCAACAAGCGGCTCCGAGAGCTCGCCGACGCGCTGGAGATCGACCTCTGGACGCTCGATGCACTCTGGTACGAGGTCAAAGATCGAGAGGATAAGAAACGGGCGGCGGAGGAACGGGCCAGGACCACCACCCCCAGGCCCCCTGAGGATTAAGAACGCACGGGGCGCGGCCGGGTAGCCTCGCTAGCCGGCCTTCTGCCGGAACTTACGCCAGCGCTCGAAGGCCGCGATGGCCCGGGGAAAGCCGAAAAAGAGCGCAGCCTGGAGGAGGGTCTCCTTGATCTCGGCCGCGCTCGCGCCGTTGTTCAGCGCCCCCTTGAAGTGGGTGGCGATCTCCGGCGGGCTCCCGAGCCCCACCAGGGCGGTGATCGCGAGGAGCTCGCGGGTCTTCAGGTCGAGCCCCTCGCGGGAGAGCACCTCGCGGTAGGCAAAGCCTTCGACGTAGCGGGCCAGGTCCGGGTCCAGGCCAGCAAGGCGCGCCCGGACCTTCTCCTGGTCCTCTCCCCAGATTCCCTCGACCGCGTCCATAGCGCGAGCTTACCGCAATCAAAGACGCAGGAACGCGCAAAGACGCTGCGCTACCTTGCGCGATTCGCACATGTTCGCGCATAATCAAAAACGTAAGGAGCCAAGATGGGCCTGGCCGTGGAACGTCGCCGCCGTATCCTGGCCCTCCTCGAAGCCGAGGGCGGCCTGACGACGGCGGCGTTGGCCAAGCGGCTCGGGGTCTCCGAGGCCACGGTGCGCCGCGACCTCGCCCAGCTCGCCGCCGAGGGACGGGTGGAACGCACCCACGGCGGGGCCCTGCCCCGCCAGATGCGCACCGCCGCCGAGCCCCCCTACGACCTCAAGGCCCGGGCCCGGGGAACGGAGAAGGCCCGCATCGCCGCCGCCGCGGCCCGCCACGTCCCCGAAGGGGCGACGGTGATCCTGGACTCCGGCACCACCGCCCTGGCCCTGGCCCGGCACCTGGCGGAGCGCCAGCTCACGGTGATCGCCCTGGACCTCAAGGTCGCCGAGGCCCTGGCGCGGGGCCGGCCCGAGGTCTGGGTGGTCGGCGGGCGGGCGCGCAACGGCCTCTTTAGCCTGGTGGGCCCCTGGGCCGAGCGGCTCCTCGCCGAGGTGCACGCCGACCTCTTCTTCCTCGGGGCCGACGCGGTGGACGAGGAGGCGGTGACCAACGCCACCATCGAGGAGGCCAGCCTCAAACGCCTGGCGATGGACGCGGCCAAGGCCACGATCCTGATCGCCGACCACAGCAAGTTCGGCCGCCGGGCGCTGGCCCGGGTGGCGCCGATCGAGGCCCTCGCGGGGATCATCACCGATCAGAAAGCGGCCCGCTTTGCCCCGGTGCTTCGGGAAAAGGTGGGGTTTTTGGAGCTGGTTTAGGAGAGGAGGCAGGATGGACGCCCTATCGCGCTTCAAGGACGTATTTAAGACCGAAAAGCCGATCATCGCCATGGTCCACCTCCCGGCGCTGCCCGGCACCCCGCTCTACGACGCCGAACGAGGGATGGAGGGGGTCGTCGCCTCGGCGGCGGCGGACCTGCGCGCCCTGCAGTCGGCGGGGGTCGACGCGGTGATGTTTGGGAACGAGAACGACCGCCCCTATGAGCTCGAGGTCGACCCCGCGAGCGCCGCCGCGATGGCCTACGTGATCGGCCAGCTGCGGCCCGAGATCCGGGTCCCCTTCGGGGTAGACGTCCTCTGGGACCCTAAGATGACCCTGGCCGTGGCCGCGGCCACCGGGGCCGCCTTCGCCCGCGAGATCTTCACCGGGCTCTACGGCTCGGACATGGGCCTCTGGCAGGGCCGCGCGGCCCAGGCCCGGCGCTACCAGCGGCGGCTGGCGAGGGAGGACCTCTTCTTGCTCTACAACGTCTCCGCCGAGTTCGCCTCCCCCCTTGACGCCCGCAGCCTCCCCGAGCGGGCAAAGAGCGCGGTCTTCTCCAGCCTGGCGGACGCGGTCCTGGTCTCCGGCCCGATGACCGGCGAGCCGGCCCCCCTCGAGCACCTCAAAGCGGTCAAGGCCGCTCTTCCCGAGGTCCCGGTCCTCGCCAACACCGGCTGCCGCCACGAGAACGTCGCCGAGGTGCTCGCGGTCGCCGACGGCTGCGTGGTGGGCACCGCGCTCAAGGTCGAGGGGCAGACCTTCAACCCGGTCGACCCCGAACGGGCCAAGGCCTTCATGGACCGGGTGCGGGAGGTGCGCGGCGGATGAGGGTGCTCGGGATCGACATCGGCACCACCGCGGTCAAGGCCCTCCTCCTCGACGAGGCGGCGCGGGTGGTCGCCGAGGCCAGCCACGCCCACGACTTGAGGAGCCCCCACCCCGGCTGGGCCGAGGAGGATCCCGAAGACTGGTGGCGGGGCGCGGTCGCCGCCACCCGGGCGGTGCTCGAGGGCACCGATCCCAAAAAGGTGAAGGCGGTCGCGGTCTCCGGCATGGTGCCGGCGCTGGTCCTGCTCGGGGAAAAGGGCGAGGTCCTGCGGCCCTCGATCCAGCAAAACGACGCCCGGCACACCGAGGAGATCGCCTGGTTCCGCGAGCACTTCCCCGAGGAAGCGCTCTTTTCCCACAACGGCGCCACCTGGAACCAGCAGGTGATCCCGCCCAAGCTGCTCTGGCTCAAGCGCCACGAGCCCGAGGTCTTTTCGCGGATCCGCCGCCTCAGCGGCTCCTACGAGTACGTCGCCACCCGGCTCGGGGCCACGCCCTACCTGGAGGCCAACTGGGCGCTGGAGAGCGCGCTTTGGAGCGAAAAGGAACAGCGCTGGCTGGTCGAGCTCCTCGAGCTCCTCGAGCTCGACCCTTCGGTCCTCCCCCCACGCAAGTGGCCGACCGAGCGGGTCGGGGAGGTCACGACCGACGCGACGGGCCTCGCCCCGGGGACCCCGATCGTCGCCGGTAGCGCCGACCACATCGCCGCGGCGCTGGCCGCGGGGCTGCTCGAGCCCGGCGAGGCGGTGCTGAAGTTCGGCGGGGCCGGGGACTTCCTCTACGTCTCCCCCAGCTTCGCCCCCATCCGCGCCCTCTTCATCGACTACCACGACGTCCCCGGGCGCTACGTGATCAACGGCTGCATGGCCACCTCGGGGTCGCTGGTGAAGTGGTTCAGGACCCAGTTCGCCCCCGAGGCCAGCTACGCCGAGCTCGACGCCGCGGCCGAGGCGGTGCCCGCCGGGGCCGAGGGGCTCGTCCTCTTGCCCTACTTCCTCGGGGAGAAGACCCCGATCCACGACCCCAAGGCCCGGGGGACGCTCGTCGGCCTCACCCTCTCTCACACCCGGGCCCACGTCTACCGCGCGATCCTCGAGGGGGTCGCCTACGCCTTCTTCCACCACGTCGAGGTGCTCAAGGCCCACGGGCACCCGATCCAACGCTACCTGGTGATGGACGGCGGGGCCAAGAGCCCCCTCTGGCGCAAGATCACCGCCAGCGTCCTCGGCGCCCCGGTCTACCACCTCGCCACCGGGCACGCCGGCAGCGCCTACGGCACCGCCTTCCTGGCCGGGGTGGTGGCCGGGCTTTGGGACTGGGAGAAGATCCGCGAGGTGGCCCAGCCGGCGGGGGTCACCGAGCCGGATCCCACGTGGGCCCGGGTCTATTCGCAGCTCTACCCGCTCTACCGCGAGACCTACGCGCGGCTCAAGGACCTCTACCCGCGCCTGGAGGTGAAGGATGCTTAAGGGAAGAATCGCACTGGTCACCGGCGCAGGCAGCGGCATCGGCGAGGCCATCGCCAAGCGGTTGGCCCGGGAGGGGGCCAAGGTCTGGGTCACCGACCGCGACCTCGATGCCGCCGAACGCGTCGCCGCCGAGATCGGCCGGGCGGGGGGCCTGGCCAAGCCCTTCCGGGTCGACGTCACCCGGCGGGAGGACCTCGAGGCCGCCCGCGAGGCGGTCTACGAGGAGGACGGCCGCGCCGACGTGGTCGTGGCCAACGCCGGGGTGAGCACGATGCGCCCCTTCCTGGACCTCACCGACGAGGACTGGGACTTCAACTTCGCGGTCAACGCCAAGGGCACCTTCTACACCCTGCAGACCTTCGCCCGGCGGATGAAGGACCAGCCGCGCATGCCCGGCAGCGAGCTCCGGGGCAAGCTGATCGCCACCGCGAGCATGGCCGCCCGCCAGGCGGCGCCCCTGCTCGCCCACTACTCGGCCTCGAAGTTCGCGGTCCTGGGCCTGGTCCAGGCCGCGGCCAAGGAGCTCGCCCCCTATAAGCTCACGGTCAACGCGGTGAACCCCGGCTTCGTCAAGACATCGATGCAGGAACGGGAGGTGAGGTGGGAGGCCGAGCTGAGGGGGATCACCCCTGAGGAGGTGATCGCCGACTACATCCGCCAGACCCCCCTCGGCCGCCTCGAGACCCCCGAGGACGTCGCCGGGGTGGTGGCCTTCCTCGCCGGCCCCGACGCCGACTTCATCACCGGCGAGGCGATCGAGGTCAACGGCGGGGCCTGGATCTTCTAGCTCGGATGGAGAAAGATGAAACGGCAGCGCGCCCTCGCCACCTGGTTCACCTGCGCCCTCCTGCTGGGGGTGACGCTCTACTTCCTGTTGCCGCTGTTCTGGACCCTGCGCACCGCCCTGCTCCCCGAGGGCCGGGCCTACGCCCTGCCCCCGGAGTGGGGGCCCTTAACGCTCGAGAACTTCGCCGCCATGCTCCAGGGCCCCTTCGGTCGGGCCTTCAAGAACAGCGTGGTGGTGGCCTCCGCGACGGTGCTCTTTGGCCTGCCGCTGGCAGCGCTCTTGGGCTACGCGATGGCCCGCTACAGGACCGGGGGCGCGCCGCTGCGCTTTGCCGTTTTGGCCACCCAGATGCTCCCGCCGATCGTCCTCGCCCTGCCGCTCTTCGCGCTCTTTCGCGCCTTCAAGCTGACCAACACCTACCCCGGGCTGGTCCTCGCCTACCTGGCCTTCGCCCTGCCGTTCATGAGCTGGCTCTTGATGGGCTTTTTCCAGGGGTTTCCCCGCGACCTGGAGGAGGCCGCGCTGGTCGACGGGGCCACCCCCATGGTGGTCTTTTCCCGGATCGTCTTGCCGCTTTCGGCCCCCGGCCTCTTCGCCGCCGGGGTGCTCGGCTTCATCCTCGCCTGGAACGAGTTCCTCTTCGCCCTTTTGCTCACCGGGCGGGATACCCAGACCATCCCCGTGGCGCTCGCCGCGCTGATGACCCAGCGCGGGGTGCTCTTCGCTAAGGTCGCCGCGGGGGTCGTGCTCTCGGTGCTACCGGTGCTGCTCCTGGCCCGGGTGGTGGACCGCTACCTGGTCGAGGGGCTCACCTTTGGCGCGATCAAGTAGGAGGTGGAGGCAGTGAAGGGAATCAGGTGGTTGTTGGCGGCGGTGCTGGCCCTCGGGCTGGCCCAGGCACAGGTCGTTTTACGGGCGCTGATGGAGGACGTCCCGGAGACCCACATCATCGAAAAGCTCCTGCCCGACTTCGAGAAGAAGACCGGGATCAAGGTCGAGTTCGAGGTCGTGCAGTACGGGGCGATGCACGACAAGCTGGTCTCCCAGCTCCTGGCCCCGGAGAGCGCCTACGACTTCCTCGAGGTCGACTTCCTCTGGGCCGGGGAGTTCCCGGCGGCGGGCTGGCTGGAGCCGCTTGAGCCCTACGTCAAGAAGTCGGGGTTCGATCTCTCCCCCTACCTTCCCTCGATGCTCGACCTCGTCGGCTACTACAACGGCAAGCTCTACATGATCCCCATGTACAACTACGCGATGGGGTTGATCTACCGCACCGACCTCCTCGAGGACCCCGAGCTCAAGGCCAAGTTCCGCTCGCTCTACGGCAAGGACCTGGCCCTGCCCACAACGCTCGAGGCCTACGTCGAGACCAGCCGCTTCATGAAGCAGTACGCCGGGGTGGCCGGGGCGGCGATGCAGGGCCAGCGCGGCGACCCCAACTTCATGGAGTTCTCCAACTACCTCTTCGGAGCCGGCGGGGACTACGTGGACGCGCACTGGAACGTCACCCTGGATCGCCCCGAGGGCGTCAACGCCCTCCAGCTCTACGTCAAGAACATCCGTGAGGCGGCGCAGAAGGGCGCCCTCAACGCCAACCTCGACGACACCTACCGGGTGATGTGCCAGGGCGGGGCCTTCAGCATGGTCACCTACTGGTGGATGCTGCCCCAGCTCGACGACGCCGCGAAGTGCCCCAAGGTGGCGGGCAAGGTGGCCCTCGCGGTGATGCCCGGGGGCCACGGGGTGAACGGCGGCTGGGGCTGGGCGATCCCCCACAACTCGGTGCATAAGGAGGAAGCCTGGAAGTTCATCGAGTGGGTGGAGTCGCCGGAGATCGTCAAGAAGCGAGCACTGATGGGCCACGCTCCTACGCGGCGGGACGTGCTGACCGACCCCGAGGTCCTCGCCAAGTACCCCTACTACGCCGAGGTGCTCAAGATCCTCGAGGGCGCGAAGAAGGTCCCGATCTTCGCCTACACCGCCGAGATGGAGGACGTCGTGGGGCGCGAGATCTCCCTCGCCGCTTCCGGGCAAAAGCCCGTCGAGCAGGCGATCAAGGACGCGGCCAAGGGGCTCTACGGGCTGCTTAAGAAGGCCGGGTTGGTGAAGTAGCGATGCAAGCGAGGGTGGGCTGGCTCTTTGCGTTGCCCGGGGTCCTGGTCCTGGCCCTGGTGGTGCTCTTTCCCCTGGGCTATGCCTTCTTGCTCTCCTTTTCCAGCTACACCTTCCTAAAGCCCACCCTTACGCCCTTCGTCGGCCTGGCCCACTACCTGGAGGCCTTTCGCGACCCCTACTTCCTCAACTCCCTGCGGCTGACCGTCCTCTACGCCGGGCTCACCGTCGGCCTCTCGCTCTTGGTGGGGCTGGGGATCGCGGTCTTGCTCTTCCAGCCCGCCCCGGGCCGGGAGTTCTACTACGCGGTGATCTCGATTCCTATGCTCATCGCCCCGGTAGGGGTGGCGCTGATCTGGAAGATGATCCTTCACCCGGAGCTGGGCATCGTCAGCTACCTGATCGGGCGGCTGGGGCTGGAGGCCCCGGACTTCTTCGGCGACCCCCGCTTCGCGCTGCCCACCCTGGCCCTGGTCGACACCTGGCAGCAGGTCTCGTTCGTCGCCCTGGTCCTCCTCGCCGGCCTGCGCAGCCTCCCCAAGGAACCCCTGGAGGCCGCGCTGGTCGACGGGGCCTCCTATCTCCAGCGCTTTCGCTTCGTCACCCTGCCGATGCTGCGCCCGGTGATCGGGGTGGTGCTGATCCTGCAGACGATCGCCGAGCTCCGCACCTACGACCTGGTCTACGTCCTCACCCGCGGCGGCCCGGGGGCGGCCACCGACCTGCTCGCCTACTTCATCTACCGCAAGGCCTTCTTGGGGCTGGACCTAGGGCTGGCCTCGGCCCTGGCCTACCTGCTCCTGGCCCTGACCCTGATCCTGGTCATCGTCTTCTACCGCGGCGTCTATCGGGAGGCATAGTGGCACGCGTTCGCTTGGACCACCTGACCAAACGCTTCGGCCGCGTCGTCGCGGCCAAGGAGGTGACGCTGGACATCGCCGACGGGGAGTTCTTCAGCTTCCTCGGCCCCTCGGGCTGCGGCAAGACCACCACCCTGCGCATGGTCGCCGGGTTCGAGCGGCCGGACGAGGGCCGGGTCTTCTTCGACGAGACCGAGGTCACCGCGATCCCCCCCGAGGACCGGCCGGTGGGGATGGTCTTCCAAAACTACGCGCTCTTTCCCAACATGACCGTCTTCGGCAACGTGGCCTTCCCCCTGCGCCTCAAGCGCCGGCCCCCGGAGGCGATCAAGCGCCGGGTCATGGAGCTGCTCGAGCTCGTCCACCTGACCGGGCTGGAGCACCGCTACCCGCGGGAGCTCTCCGGGGGGCAGCAACAGCGGGTGGCGCTGGCCCGGGCGCTGGCCCGGGAGCCCGACGTCTTGCTCCTCGACGAGCCGCTCTCCGCCCTCGACGCCAAGATCCGCGAGGAGCTGCGCGCCGAACTCAAGCGCCTGCAGCGCCAGCTGGGGACCACCAGCCTCTACGTCACCCACGACCAGGAGGAGGCGCTCGCGCTCTCCGACCGGGTCGCGGTGATGCGCGAGGGCAGGATCGAGCAGGTCGGCCCCCCGACCGAGATCTACGAGCGGCCGGCGACCCTCTTCGTCGCCCGCTTCGTCGGGACCTCGAGCCTGGTCGAGGGCGAGGCCCGGGACGGGGTCTTCTTCTTCCGCGACCGGTCCTGGGGGGTGCGGGTCGAGGGGGCGGGGCGGGGGGTGCTGGTCCTGCGCCCGGAGGCGATCCGCCTGGACCCCGAGGGCCCGCTCGAGGGCACGGTGCGGCTGGAGACCTACCTGGGGCCGGTGACCCGGCTGGAGGTGGTCGTCGAGGGGGTCGTGCTCAAGGTCGACGTCCCCTCCCCCGAGGCGCCCCGACCGGGGGCGCGGGTGCGCCTCGGGCTTCCCGAACACGCCCCCTTCTTTCCGGTTTCGGCTTCGAAGGGGACCGCCCCTTTGGAGCAAGGAGGTGAGCAAGGATGAAACGGTGGATCGCGGCTTTCCTGGCACTGGCGCTCGGCCTGGCCTTGGCCCAGCTTCCCCCTGAGCTCGACACCCCCTACATCAAGGACCTGGCGACCAAGGCCCGGGCCGAGGGCGGGGTGATCTTCTCCTACGGCATGCCCAACATCTGGGCCAACTACGGGGAGATCTTCAGCGAGTTCCAGCGGCTCTTTGGCATCCGTCACCAGGACATCGACATGGGCAGCTCGGTGGTCCTCGCGCGGATGCGCGAAGAGCACGCCTCGAAGAACGACATCGCCGACCTCAAGCCCTCGTTCGCGATGCTCCTCGCCGAGGAGGGCCTCACCCTACCCTACAAGGTGACCGTCTGGGACAAGCTCCCCCCTTCCCAGCGGGGCGTGGGCAAGGACGGCTCGACCTGGTACGCGGCCTACAAGGGCACCCTGGGGTGGATCGTCAACAAGAACCTGGTCAAGCAGGTGCCGCGGCGCTGGCGTGACCTCAAGAACCCCGCCTACAAGGGGCTGATCAGCTACCTCGACCCCCGCGCCACGGGCACCGGGGTGGCCACGGTGATGGCCGCGTCGTACGCCCTCTCCGGCGACCCCTACAACTACAAGGTCGGGGTCGACTTCCTCGCCGAGCTGCACCGCATGGGGCTGATCGGCTCCACCGACCCCAAGGTCACCACCGCCAAGTTCGAGCGCGGCGAGGTGGGGATCCTGATCAACTACGACTACAACCTGCTCAAGTGGCGCGACCAGTTCCCCTTCCCCACCGAGGTGGTGATCCCCGAGGACGGCACCCTCTCCAACGGCGGCGGCAACATCGCAGCCCGGAACGCCCCGCACCCCAACACCGCCAAGCTCTACCTGGAGTTCATCTTCTCCAAGTACGGCCAGAGCCTCTTCGCCAAGGGCTACGTGAGCCCGATCCGCCCCGACGTCGAGCTGCCGCCGGAGATCGCCAAGAAGTTCCCGCCCAAGGAGGCCTACAAGCACGCGCTCTTCGTCGACTACAAGAAGGAAGAGCAGATCTCCCAGGCGTTGATCGACTACTACGCCAAGGTCATCCGCTAGACGCTTCGGGCCGGGGCCAGGCCCCGGCCCTTTGAACCAAGATGCGAAGACGCCTCCCCCTCAACCCCGAACACTGGCTCCTGCTGCCAGGGCTGCTCTTCATCACCCTGTTCTATCTCTACCCGGTGGTGGTCATCGTCCTGCGCAGCGTCCTCGACCGCGAGGGCCTGACCTTCTCCCGCTACGTCCTGGCCTTCACCGCCCCGGCCTACCTCGAGGCCTGGAAGAACTCCCTTTGGTTCGTCACCGCCTCCACCCTGATCGCCGCCGTGGGCGGGACCTTCGTCGGCTACTGGACCGCGCGGCTGCCCCGCCGGGCGAAGAACTTCTTGCTCTCCTTCTACTCGATCCCGGTCACCCTCTCCGGCCTGGTGGTGGCCTTCGGCTTCATCGTCCTCTTCGGCCGCAACGGGGTCTTGAACCAGCTCCTCCTAATGATCGGCCTGCCCCGGATCTTCAACATCTACACCTGGACCGGCCTGCTCTCGGTCTTCCCCTTCTACAACATCCCCCTGGTGGCGCTGGTCATGACCCCGGTCTTCGAGCAGGTGGGGCGGGAGCTGGTCGAGGCCGCCCGGGCCTCGGGGGCCAAGGGCTTCGCGGTCTGGCGCTACGTCCTGATCCCCAACATCCTCCCCGGGATCCTGGCCGGCTCCAGCGTGGTCTGGGCGCTGATGATGGGGGCGTTCGGCACCGCCCTGGCGATCACCGGCTTCGCCAAGAACCTGCTCTCGCTGCAGATCTACTCCCTGGTCAGCGAGTCCTCCTTCGACCTGCCCCAGGCCGACGCGCTGGCGGTGGTGCTGATGGCCACCAGCGGGCTGGGGCTCTGGCTGCTGACGCGCTGGGAACGGAGGTGGCGGCGGTGAGGGCGCTGGGCTGGTTCTTCTTCGTGCTCTTCTTGCTCTACCTCTTCCTGCCCCTTTTGGCCCCGATCGTCTACTCGTTTTCGGTGGTCTGGCAGGGGGTCCTGCCCCAGGGCTTCACCCTCGAGTGGTACCGCCGGGTCCTCAGCGACCCCCAGTACCTGCCGGCGGTCAAGCTCTCCCTCTTGATCGCCAGCCTGGCGGTGGCGATCAACGTCTTCGTCGGCTTCCCGACGGTCTACGCGGCCTACCGCCTCTCCGGACGGGCGGGGGAGGCGCTGCGCCGCACCCTGCAGATCCTCCCCCTCCTGGTGCCCCCGATCCTGGTCGGGCTGGGCTTCTTGCAGGCCTTCAACCGCCCACCGCTGGCCTTTTCCGGAACGCTCTGGATCGTGGTCTTCGGCCACGCCACCCTGGGCTTTCCCTTCTTCTTCCGTTCGGTCTACGCGGGGATGGCCACCCTCGAGGTGGGGCCGCTGATGGAGGCCGCGGCGGCGAGCGGGGCGGGCCTCTTCGCCCGGCTGCGCTACGTGCTCTTCCCCAACGTCCTGCCCTCGATCCTCTCCGGAGCGCTGGTGGTCTTCGCGATCAGCATGGGCGAGTTCGAGGTAACGAGCATGGTCGCGGGCTTCGGCACGATCACCATGCCCCTGCTCCTCTTCCAGATGCTGCGCGAGGACTTCCGCATCGCCAGCGCGGTGAGCTCCCTCCTCGTCTACACCACCCTTTTGGCCCTTTTGGGGATGACCTCGCTGCGCCGGCGCTAGGCGGGGGCGGCAAAGCGGCGGGCCACCGCCTCGAGGCTCTCCGGGCTACCCATCGCGGTCACCCGATCCCCCAGGCGGAGCTGGGTGTAGCCGTGGGTGACGATCGCCTCGTCGCCGCGGTGGATCGCCAGGACGAGGACGTCCGGCGGCAGGCGCAGCTCGCGCAGCGGCACCCCGTCGAGCGCGGGGTCCTGCACCTCGAAGTCGCGCACCGCCTGGCCCGCCTCCAGGCCCAAGAGCAGCGCCGCCGCCCCCGGGCTCTCGACGAAGCGGGTCAAGAGCTCGAGCATCGCCACCGCGGGGTTGAGCACCTGGCAGCCGGCGAAGCGCTCCAGGGGGAGCTGGCCCTGATGCCTGAGCACCACCCGCTCGCCGTAGCGCTCGCAGAGCCGGAGGTTCTCCTCGTCGGTCAGGAGCCCCACCGCGACGTCCGCCTCGGGGAGGCGGTCGAGATCGAGCGGTGCAACCTCCACCCCCTCCTCGACCCCCGGCACGAGGTTCCGTCCCTGCCGCTGCACGCGAAAGCCCCGGGCGCGCAGCCGCTGGGCCAGGAGCCGGGCCTGGTCGTCGTCCCCGAAGACCACCACCCGCCGCACCCGGAGCCCGGCGCGAGCCTCCCCGACCCGCTTTAAGGCGAACTTAAACAGGGGCGGGCCCACCAGCTGGTTGAGCACCACCATGGCGACGACGATCGTCGCCAGCGGCTCGCCGACCTCGGGGAAGGTGTCCGCGACCTTGCGCGCCAGCCCCAGCGCCACCCCGGCCTGGGTGACGAAGGCCAGCCCGGAGAGCGCCGCCCAGCGCAGCGGCTCCCCGGCGAGCACCCCGCCCAAAAAGGAACCGCTAAAGACCCCGACCAGGCGCACCGCAAAGAACGCCAGGGCCAAGGGCCAGGCCCGGGCCAGGACGTCGAGCTTGAGCTCGGCCCCGGTCAGGGTGAAAAAGGCCACGTACACCGGCGGCCCTAGCTGGCCCAAAAGCCGCAGGAACTCGTCCCGGTAGGGGGTGCGGTTGACCACCAAGAAGGCCCCGAGCATGCCGGTCAAGAGCGGCTCGTAGCCGAACTGCTCGTGGGTCAACCCTTCAAGGAGGTGCTCGAGGAAAAAGAGCCCGTAGCCGAGGAGGAGGAGCCCGGCCCCCTTGAGCGCGGGCAGCCAGTGGCGGCGAAAGAGCCCTTGGAGCGCCCAGACCAGGGCGTAGGCCAGCGCCAAGGAGAGGGCCAGCTCGGCCCCCAGCCGCAGGAGAAAGCCGAGGTCCAGGGGCTCCGCGAAGTAGGCCGCCCGGGCCAGGGCCAGGGCCAGGGAAAAGAGGACGAGGACCACCACGTCCTTGATCACCGTGACCCCGAGGGCCAGCTGGGTGAAGGGGCCCTTGGCCCTCAGCTCGTGGATGACTGCGATCGTCGAGGAGGGGGAGCGGGCGATCAGGATCACCGCGAGGAGCAGGCTGAGGAAGAAGAGCGCCTCAGGACTGAGCGCCCGGCCACCTGGGAGACGGTCGAGGAGCCAGAGCCCGGCCCAGACCCCGATCAGAAGGGTGGCCAGGACCTGGGCCAGGGTCACGCTCAAGACCGCGCGCAGCCGCGCCCTGAGCTCGGGGAGGTAGAGCTCGGCCCCGGCGGCGAAGGCGATGAAGGCCAGCGCCAGCTCGTCGACGAAGCGCAACCGCGCCAGTTCCGAGGCCTCGAGCAGGGCGAGGCCGTAGGGCCCGATCAGCACCCCGGCGATGAGGAACCCGGTGATCAGGGGAAGGTCGTAGCGGGCGAAGTAGTCGCCGACCTGCTTCGCGGCCAGGGCCAAGAAGGCGAAGCTGGCCAGGAGCAAGAGCAGCTCGGCGACGGCGTCCATGAACGCCCAAAACTCTAGCACGCCGTCCTTGACAAATCTTCGCTAAGGGGTATAACGGGACCATGGCCAAGGTGGACCGCACCCAGCTCTGCTTCAATCAAGCCCTGCTCGTCCTCGGCGGGTTCTTGGCGCTCTTCGAGGGGCCGGCGCCGACCCTGGTCCTGGCGGCCCTCTTCGCCCTCAGCTTCACCCCCCTCGACCCGCTCACGCGGATGCGGCGGCTGCTTCTGCTCCCGCCCCACCCGGTGGAGGAAGACCCCCGCCCCCACGCCTTCGCCCGCGCCCTGGGCACCGCGATGCTGGGGCTCTCTAGCCTGGCCTGGGGGCTCGGGCTCGGGGGATTGGGGCTTGCCCTCACCTTGGCGGTGGCCCTCCTGGCGCTTTTGAACCTGGTCTTCGGGTTCTGCCTGGGCTGCTTTTTGTACTTTCAGCTACGCATGCTGCGGTTTCGGGTCACCGGGCGCTAAGCGCCGCCAGGACCGGGCGGATCCCCTCGGCGGGGCTCACCTTGAGGGCCTGCATGCCGAGCTTTTTCGGCATCATAACGTCCGCGTCCTCGCGGTCGCCGACGAAGAGCACCTCCGCGGGTGCGACCCCGACCGCGTCCAGCGCGGCCTGGTAGATCCGGGGATGGGGTTTTTTGGCCCCCACCGCGGCGGAGGTGATCACCGCCTCGAAGGCCCCGCCGAGCCCCATCGAGGCCAGGACCTCGGGCAGGAGGACGTCCCAGTTCGAGACCACCGCCAGCCTCAGGCCCCGAGCCCTGAGCGCGTGCACCACCTCGGGCGTGCCCGGGGTCTTCGGCCAGAGCCCTGGCCGGTTCCAGTTGGCCACCAGCCAGTCGGCGATCGGCCCGGCCTCCTTGACGCCGAGCCCCTCGAGCAGGCGCAGGTCGAAGGTGTGCCAGAGGGCCTTGGCCTTCTCCGGGGTATCGGCCTCGAGGTGGGCCTCGTCGTACCAGGCGAAGAGCGGGGGGAGCACCTCGGGCAGCCGCCGCCAGTCGGCGGCGACGCCAAAGCGCTCGAGCACCGGCGGGAGCCAGGTTCGGGGGTCGGTGTGGATCAGCGTCCCCCCGGCGTCGAAGAAGACCGCCCGGATCACGCGCCCTCCGGGTGGACCGCGGCGACCATCGCCGCCGGGGTGTCCTCAAGCCTCTGGCGGAGCGCCCGCCACCAGCGCAACGGGGGGCTCGAGGTCGCCGGAGGGGGAGCGTCCTCGGGCCAGTGACGCTTGAGGTAGCCGAAGAACCAGTCCCACCAGTGGAAGAAGGCCGCCTCCGGCTCGCCCTCGTGGAGGTGCAGCCGCAGCCCCCGGTCCGGCCGGTAGGTGAGGAGGAAGGCGGTGCCGTCGGGGGCCTCGAGGGGGATGAGGAGGAGGCGGTCCTTGACCTCGCCGGCAGCCTGCCAGTGAGGGGTCAGCCCAAGCGCCTGCAGCACCAACCCCAGGCCCACCCACTCGCGCCCGGCCAGAAACTGCATGTGCTGGGTGATCAAGGGCCAAAGCGGGGTCCAGAGAAAACGCCGCTCCCTGTCCTCGCTGCGCCAGAGCGGATAGCGCCCGGGCCGGGCCCGCACCACCGGGCGCAACACGAAGCCGGCCTCCAGCCCGGCGTCGGCGGCGCTGTGGGGCACCGGTTCCAGCGATTCCGGGGCGTAGTAGACCGGCTCCAGGGCCGGGAAATGGCCGAGGAGGTAGCCGGCCGCGGCGTAAAAGCGCCTCGCCGCCGCCTCCCCAGCTTCATCGAAGAAGAAGACCGGGGAAACCCCGCGCCCGTCCCGCACCAACGCGTCGGCGAAGAGCACCCCCTCGTGGGAGGGAAAGGCGGGCGTGAGGCGCTCCACCCTGAGCCCCCGCGCGGGGTCGTTGAGGGCCCTCAGGACCTCGGCCCAGTCGCGGGCCTCGGGCCGGGGCCAGCTCGGGGGGGCGTTGCTTGAAAGCGCCATTCACCCCAGTCTACGCCAGCCCCGGCCCTCGCCCAGGTCAGACCTCGGCGGCGCGGACCAGGGCCGCTTCGTCCGGGACCTCCCCGGCGGCGAGCGCGGCGACGAGGCGGCGGGCAACGCGGCCGATCGCGTCCCGCACCCGACGCCAGGCGGAAAGGGGCTGTCCCGAGGGGTCGGGAAAGCCAACGTGGAGGCGCAACGTCCGGGCCGGGTAGCTGGGGCAAGCCTCGGCGGCGGCGTCGCAGACGGTGAACACCAGGTCGAAGTTCCAGGGGTCCGGGACCTCGAAGAGGGTCTTGGAGACCTGGCCGGAGAGGTCGATCCCCACCTCGGCCATCACCCGCACCGCCTCCGGCTTGAGGCGGGTCTTCTCGGTGCCCGCGGAGTGGACCTCGAGCCAAAGCCCGGCCTCGTTGGCGAAATACCGGAGCCAGCCCTCGGCCATCTGGCTGCGCGCCGAGTTGTGGGTGCAGAGCACCAGCACCCGGAGCGGCTTTTTCTCGTTGTTTGGCTGCATTCGCCCGCCTTTTGGCAAACGAGCGCGGGGCGAACGCCCCGCGCCAATCGTCCCCTTCGCCTACTTGGGCTCGTTGGGCCAGGGACCGACGACGCCCTCGACGGCCCACTCCATCGTCTCCAGCTGGTGCTTGGTCAGACGCAGCCCGGAGGGCACCCGCAGCGTTCCCTGACGGTCCTTGATCGGGCCCTGGAAGGGATCGAAGGCGAGCTCGACGTCCTGCATCAGCCCGTGGAGCTTGGTCACCAGGTCGTAGACGCTCACCTCGCCGAAGATCGGGTGCTTGACCTTTTTAGCCTTCAAAACGGGGATGAACTTGGGGTTCACCGGAACGCCGAAGTCCGCGCCCAGCTCCACCGCCTTCTGGGGCAAGAGCCACCAGTAGTCGACGTCGGTGAGGTTCTTGGGGGTGTAGAGCCCGGCGTAGACCTTGGCCAGGAAGTCCTTGTAGATCTCCCCCCAGCGCACCAGCTGGCCGCTCACCACGTAGTCCGGGGCGAACTTGAGCATCGGCGAGTAGTGGGCGAACGAGGGCAGCTTGTGCTCCGCGGCGACCTGGACCACGGTCGGCGAGTCCTCGGTAAAGGCGAAGACGTCCGCGCCTTCCGCGACCAGCGCCTCGGTCGCCTCCTTGGCCGCGGCTGGGCTGTACCATTCGTAGATCCAGCGCACCAGGACCTTGGCGTTGGGGTTGACCGCCCGCACCCCCAGGGTGAAGGCGTTGATGTGCCGCTTCACCTCGGGAATCGGGAAGGCCCCGACGTAGCCGACCTTCCCGGTCTTGGTCAGCGCCCCGGCCATCAGGCCATTGAGGTAGTAGACCTGGTAGAAGTCCGCCATGTAGGTGGCGACGTTCGGCGCCCGCTTGAACCCGGTGGCGTGGGCGAAGATCACGTTGGGGTAGCGCTTGGCCGCGTCCAGCACCCCGTCCATGTAGCCGAAGCTGGTGGCGAAGATGACCTTCGTCCCCTGACGCACCAGCTGATCGATGACGCTGCCCACCTGCCCCTCGGGGACGCTCTCGACGTAGACCGTCTCCAGCCAGGGGAAGGCCTTCTCCGCCTCCTTACGGCCCACGTCGTGGGCGTGGGTCCAGCCGTAGTCGCCGATCGGCCCCACGTAGATCCAACCGGCCTTGAGCTTCCCCTGGGCCATCGCCAGGGACGCCAACACCAACAGCACCGCCAAAACCGCTCTCCTCATTCCCTCATCCTCCCCATTACTCGCGCTCGCCCCGCACGTAGGGGCGTCCCAGCGCCTCGGGCGCGCTCATGCGCACGCTCTTGGCCAAGGCGCTTAGGACCAAGAACACCACGGTGAAGGCGTACGGCATCATCTTCAAAAACTCCGGTGCCAAGAACGCCTGCCAGCGGAAGGCCAGGTGATAGAAGGCGCCGAACAACCAAGCCGCGAGGACCGCCCTGAGCGGGTCCCAGGCGGCGAAGATCACGATCGCCAGGGCGATCCAACCGAGCCCCGCGGTCATCCCCTCGGTCCAGGTGGGCCGGTAGGCGAGCGAGAGGTAGGCCCCAGCGACCCCGGCCATCGCCCCCCCGAAGGCGACCGCGAGGTAGCGCACCAGGATGACGTTGACCCCGAGGGCGTCGGCCGCGGCGGGGTTTTCGCCGACCGAGCGCAGGGTGATCCCGCCCCGGGTGCGGTAGAGGTAGGCCCAGAGCAACACCGCGGCGAACAGGGCGAGGTAGACGAGGAGGCTCTGACCGGAAAAGAGCCCCGGCCCCAGGATCGGGATCGCGGAAAGCCCCGGAAGGTCCACCTTCCCCAACGGCGCGGCCAGCGGCTTGCCCGCATACGGCTTGCCCCAGAGCCCGGAGAGGCCGAGCCCGACCATGGTCAGCGCCAGGCCCGAGACGTACTGGTTGGCGCGCAGGGTGATGGCGAAGAAGGCGTGCACCAGCGCGGCAAGCGTCCCCACCCCGGCGGCGACGAGGACGCCCAGCCAGGGGTGCTGGGTGGCGTCGGCGACGATGAAGCCAAAGAGCGCCCCGAGGATCATCATCCCCTCGACCCCGAGGTTGATCACCCCGGCGCGCTCGGCGACGAGCTCGCCTAGCGCGGCGATCAGCAAGGGCGCGGCAAAGGCCAGCCCCCGCCCCAGGGTGGAGATCAGCCAATCCTCAAGCACCGCGGCCTCCAAAGCGAATCCGGTAGTGGATGATCACCTCGGCGGCGATCAGGGCGAAGAGGATCAGCCCATTCGCCGCCTGCACCAGCTGGAAAGGAACCTGCAAGGCCACCTTGGCGACGTCCCCGGCGGCGAAGACGAAGCCCAAAAGGAGGCCGGTCAGGAGCGCCGCCAGGGGATTGTTGCGCGCCAGCCAGGCGACGATGATCGCGGTGTAGCCATACCCCAACGAGATCTGCAGGGGCGCCAGGAGGCGGTGGTGATGCCCGGCGACCTCGACGAAGCCAGCCAGCCCGGCCGCGCCCCCGGAGAGAAGGGCGATCCAGAGCAACGTCCTGGTCGCGCGCACCCCGGCGTAGCGAGCGGCCTCGGGGTTTTCACCGACCACCCGGGCCTCGAAGCCCAGCGCGGTGCGCTGCAGGATCCAGGCGAACGCCGCCGCGACCAGCACCGCGAGGACCAGGCCCGGCCAGGGCAACGCGGTGCCGGGCCAGAGCGGCAGCCAGGCGGCCTCCGGAAAGCGCTCGGTGTAGGCGAAGCCGAAGAGGCTCTTGCCCCGCCAGGGGCCGTGGATCAGCCAGTCCACCAGGTAGATCGCGATGTAGTTGAGCATCAAGGTGGTGATGACGTCGTTGACCTCGAGCCGGGCCTTGAGGTAGGCGGGCAGGGCCGCCCAGACCCCGGCCGCCAGGAACGCCGCCAGGCCCATCGCCAGCGGCATCCAGGGGAAGGTCAGGCCGGAAAAGAGCGCGACCCCGCTGGCGGCGATGGCTCCGACGAGGAGCTGCCCCTCGGCGCCGATGTTCCAAAACTGCGCCCGGAAGGCCAGCGCCAGCCCGGCCCCGGCCAGCGCCAGGGGGATGCTGCGCCGCAGCACCTCGGCGAGGCCCCGGGGATCGGCGAGCGCCCCGCGGTAGATCGCCCGCGCCGCCTCCAGCGGAGGCACGCCGTAGAGCGCAAGCAGCAGCAGGCTGACCAGGAGGGCCAGGGCCACCGCCGCGACCGAGATCCAAAAGACCCAGGCCCGGCTGACCTTCAAACGCGGCTCGAGCCTCACGCCGCCACCCCCGCCATCAACAGCCCCAGGCGTTCGAGCGTCGCCTCCTCCGGACGCAGCTCGGCCACGATCCGCCCTTCGAACATCACCAGGATGCGGTCGGAGAGGGCCAGGATCTCCTCCAGGTCCTCGCTGACCAAAAGGACCCCGGCGCCGCGCTCGCGCTCCTCGATCAAGAGCGTGTGCACCTGGCGCGCCGCCCCCACGTCGAGCCCGTAGGTGGGATGGGCCGCGACCAAGAGCCTGGGCCCGCCGTAGAGCTCCCGCGCCAGGATGACCTTTTGGATGTTGCCCCCGGAAAGGAGCCGCACCGGGGTCGCGAGGCTCGGGGTCTGGATGCGATAGCGGCGCACCGCCTCGATGGCGAAGCGCTCGATCTCGGATACGCGCAGCACCCCCCGGCGGGAGAAGGGCGGGCGCCGGTAATGCTTCAGGATCAGGTTCTCGGCGACCGAGAGCCGCCCCACCACGCCGCGGTGGGTGCGGTCCTCGGGAACGTGGGCCACCCCGGCCTCAAAAAAGGTCCGGGGGTCCTTTCGGGTGAGGTCCTGGGCCCCTAGCCGGATCCAGCCCCGCTCGGGGCGCCGGAGCCCGGTGAGGGCCTCGATCAACTCGCTCTGCCCGTTGCCAGCGACGCCGGCGACGCCGACGATCTCGCCCTCGCGGAGATTGAAGGTGACGTCCTTGACCGCGAAGTGGCCGCGGTCCCCCTTGACCCAAAGATCCTCGACGAAGAAGAACGGCGCGCCGGGGGCGCGGCGCTTCTCCAGCCGGGCCTCGGTCGCCGCCTCCCCGACCATCAGCCGGGCCAGGGTCTGGGTGTCCGCCTCGGCCACCGGCAGGCTGGCCACGACCCGCCCCTTCCGCAACACGGTGACCCGGTCGGCGACGCGCATCACCTCCTCGAGCTTGTGGGTGATGAAGATCACCGCGTGGCCGGCCTCGGTCATACGCCGCATGACGCGAAAGAGGCCCTCCGCCTCCTGGGGGGTAAGGACGCTGGTCGGCTCGTCGAGGATCAGGAGCTTGACCTCGCGGAGGAGCACCTTGAGGATCTCCACCCGCTGCTGCTCCCCCGCGGAGAGCTGCCAGACGTAAGCCTCGGGGTCCACGGGCAGGCCGTAGCGCTCGCCGAGCGCGCGGATCCTGGGCGCAAGCGCGCGGGCCGGCTGCCAGAGCGGCGCCCCCTCGAGCCCCAGGGCGGCGTTCTCGGCGACGGTGTGCTTTTTGACCAGCAAGAAGTGCTGCGGCACCAGCCCGATCCCCAGCCCCAGCGCCTCCTTGGGGGAGCGGATCGTGACCCGCTGCCCCCGGACCCGGATCTCGCCCTCGTCAGGCTGCAAGAGTCCGTAGAGGATCGAGACCAGGGTGCTCTTGCCCGCCCCGTTCTCCCCCAAGAGGGCGTGGACCTCCCCGGGGCAGACCTCGAGCGAGACCCGGTCGTTGGCCACGACCCCCGGAAAGCGCTTGACGATGTTCCTCACGGAAAGAAACGGCGGTTGCCCCCGGCACAGCGATGACGCCTCGGCCCCCTCCACGCGCCAAGGATACCCAAGGTTCGGGAAAATGCAACCTGGTATAATCCGGGATTAGAAGTAAACTGGTCCGACCTCTTTTTTATTTTCACAAGGCGGCGTCCGGATAGAGGGTCCGAAGCTCGGCCCAAAGCGCCTCGATGGTCGCGGCCGGGAGGCGGCAGGCCCCCTCCCGGCAAAGGTAGGCCCGGCCGGGCGCGCGCCCGGCGAGCAGGGGCACGGCGTCCCTGGGGCCGACCACGGTCGCGGTGAGGGGCAGGAAGGCTTGCCGCACCGCGTCCTCGAGCTGGGGCGCCGGGGTCACCAGGGCCAGCTCGCTGCCCTCGAGGGCCCGAAGGTGCGCCGAGAGGTGGGCGGCGAAACCAAGCGGGGCCCGTTGCATCGCGGCCTCGAGCCCCTTGAGCGCCCGCCGTGCCGTCTCCTGCCAAGCGGGCACGCCGAAGATCGCCCCGGCCTCGAGAAGAAAGGCCGCGGCCAGCGCGCTCCCCGAAGGCGTGGCCCCATCCACGGGGTCGGCGGGGCGGCCCAGCGGGGTGGCGCTTAGGGCGTCATAGAACCGCCCCGACTCGGGGTCGAAGAAGGCGTGGCTGGCCTTGGCCAGGGCACCGGCGGCCTCCAGCCAGCGCTGCCGGCCGGTCGCCGCGTGCAGCGCCAAGAGGCCCAGCCCCACCGCGGCCTGGTCGGCCAGGAAGGCCTCCTCGCGGCGCCGCCCCCGGCGCCAGGCGTGGCGCATTCGCCCGTCTTCGAAGAGCGCATCGAGCAAGAACGCGGCGCTGGCCTCGGCGGCCCGAAGGGCGTCCTCCCGCCCCAGCAGCCGACCGGCGACGGCGAGCGCGCGCAGCATGAGCCCGTTCCAGTCGGCGAGGACCTTGTCGTCGGCGTCGGGCCGGGGGCGGGCGGCGCGGGCCTGGCGAAGCCGCGCTTGCCACTCGGGATCGGGGGGCGCCTTGCGCACGAGGACGTTGACCCCGGCCTCCCAGTTGCCCTCGGGCCGCACGCCGTAGGCCTCGGCCGCGGCCGAGGCCGCCTCGCCGAGGACCTGCGTCCACGCTTCCCAGCGCCAGACGTAGTAGGCCCCTTCCTGGCCCGGTGGGCCGGCGTCGAGGGCGGAGATGAAGCCCCCCTCCTCGCCGCGCATCGCCTCGAGCACGAAGTCCAGGGTCGCCTCGGCGACCTCCAAAAGCCGCGCCTCGCCGCTCATGCGGTAGGCCCCGGCGTAGACCTCGATCAGCTGGGCGTTGTCGTAGAGCATCTTCTCGAAGTGCGGGACGTGCCAGAAGGCGTCGGTGCTGTAGCGGTGAAACCCCCCGCCCAGCTGGTCGAAGATCCCGCCGTCGGCCATCGCCCTCAGGGTGGCCAGGAGCATCGCGCGGGCCCGAGCCTCCCCCAGCCAGGCCCGCTCGAGGAGGTAGGCCAAGAGCGGCGCCTGGGGAAACTTGGGAGCGGTGCCAAACCCCCCGTGGTGGGGGTCGAAGGCCTGCTGGATCGCGGCCAGCGCCCGGTCGTGGACGCCGGCGTCGAGCGCCCCCTCGGCGGGGAGGACGAGCCCCTGCCCCAGCCCCTGGGCCAGCCTGGCCGCCTCGCGCTCCAGCGCCGCGCGCTCCTCCTGCCAGGCCCGGGCCACCGCCAAGAGCACCTCCTTGAAGCTCCTCAGCCCGCCCCGGCGCCTGGGAGGGAAGTAGGTTCCGCCGAAGAAGGGCAGGCCCTCGGGGGTCAAGAAGAGGTTCAGCGGCCAGCCCCCGGCGCCCCCGCTCATCCGCTGATAGGCGCGCATGTAGAGGGCGTCGACGTCCGGCCGCTCCTCGCGGTCCACCTTCACCGGAATGAAGGCGCGGTTCAAGATCGCCGCCACCTCGGGGTCGGAAAAGCTCTCCTCGGCCATCACGTGGCACCAGTAGCAGGTCGCGTAGCCGATGGAGAGGAAGATCGGCTTGCCTTCCCGCCGTGCCCGCAAGAACGCCGCTTCGCCCCAGGGGTACCAGTCGACCGGGTGGTTGGCGTGCTGCAAGAGGTAGGGGGAGGTCTCGTTGGCCAGTCGGTTCACGGTCGCTCCATTCTCGGCGCCCATCGGCAAAGGCGCCAGGAGCGGGGCCACATTGACCTAGGGGCGCCAGCCGGAGGGGGCCGCCTTCCAGGGCCCCTCGGCGGGGATCTCCAGGCGCACCAGCTTGGAAAGGGTGAGCGTCGCCGGGTAGGGGCGGGCGTTCTGCCTGGCCTTTTCGAGGACCTCGCTGAGGGCGTTGTGCAGGTCGATGAGGATCAGGTCCGCCTTCCAGGGTAAAAAGCCCTGGGGCAGGCTCGGCCGGTCGAAGCACGCGGGGGCGTAGCGGGCGCACCCGGGCCTGGCCTCGAGGCCCTCCTTGCCGTAGCGCAGCACGATCGGCCCCAGCTTCACCACCAGCCCCGCACGCAGGTGCCAGCGCCAGCTCCCCACCATCTCCGACCAGTAGCGCCGCGCTTCTCGGGTCCGGGGGGTGATGCTGTAGCGCCAGGCCCCCGGGGTCTGGGTGGCGTGGGAGCGGGTCTCGGTGATGCGAAAGAACCCGGCGGTGGGCACCTGCTCCGCGCCCGCCAGGAGGAGGGTCAAAAGGGCCACCCCCAGGATCCAGCGCATGCCCCCAGCCTAGACCGCCAGGGCTAGGACGCCGGGTCGTTTGACCCGGGCCGGGCCAGCCAGAGCCAGACCTCGCGGTTGCCCGCCTTGCCCGGCAAGGGGCTCTCCTTGGCCCCCAGGATGCGAAACCCGAGGGCCTCGGCGGCGCGCCGCACCCGCTCGAGCGCCGCCCGCCGCTGCGCCTCGTCGCGGACCACCCCGCGGTGCGCCCCGGGACCCAGCTCGAACTGCGGCTTGACCAGGACCAGCGCCTCGCCCCCCGGGCGCAACACGCGCCAAAGGGCGGGGAGGATCAGGGTGCTGGAGATGAAGGCGACGTCCAGCGTCGCCAGGTCCGCCGGCTCGGGCAGCGCGGTCAGGTCGCGGGCGTTGACCCCCTCCATCACCACCACCCGGGGGTCCGCCCGAAGCCGGGGGTGAAGCTGGCCGTGGCCGACGTCGAGCGCGTAGACCCGACGTGCCCCGCGCTCCAAGAGCACCTGGGTGAAGCCGCCGGTCGAGGCCCCGACGTCGACCGCGACCCGTCCCGCGGGGTTTACGCCGAAGGCCTCGAGCGCCCCCAACAGCTTGTAGGCTCCGCGCCCGACGTAGCGCTCGGGGGCCAGCACCTCGACCCGGTCCTCGGCTCCGACCGCATGGGCGGGCTTGTTGACCACCCGTCCGTTCACCCGCACCCGCCCCGAGCGAACCAGCGCCTTGGCCTTCTCCCGGCTCTCGGCCAGGCCGGCCTCCACCAGGTAGCGGTCCAGTCTCATACGAGCGCCCTCAGGACCTCGAAGAGGATCAGGGCAAAGATGCCCACCTCCACCGCCTGGGCCCGGGCGAAGTTCTGCTCCTCTGTGATCATCGCGTAGAGCGCGGAGAGGGCCTCGAGCTTTTCCCGGGCGGTCGTCGAGAGCTCGCGGGCCCCGTAGATCTCCGCCGCCGCGCGGTAGACCCGGGCGTAGAAGAAGTCCTCGGTGATCTTGAGCGCGGCCTCCATCCTGGCCTGGACCTCGACGACCTCGGCGTGCACCTGCATCAGCCGGCGGCGCAGCCGCTCGTAGTGGCGCCAGCGCCAGGGGGAGTAGGCCGCGAGCTCGTCGGGGAGCCGGGCCAGGTGCTGGGTCAGGAGGCGGTCGTAGTAGCCGAGCTCGAGGATCTCGGCGTGGACGAACTCCACCAGGTCGGCGACGTCCCAGACCCCCTCCGAGTCGTAGAGCAAAACCCGCTCGAAGCCGAGCAGGGCCAGGTCTTCCTCGGTGTAGGAGAAGGCCACCCGGGCAAGCTCCGCGCGCACCTGGGGGGAGAAGGGCTCCTCCTCGCCGAGGACCAGCGGGGCCAGGTCCAAGGCCTCGAAGAGGGCGCTCGCCGGGAGCGCCGGCTCCACCCCGACGAAGTGCAAGACGGAAAACTCCTCCTCGGCCAGGGTAGGGCTCGGGCGCACCCAGGCCGTGTTCAACGCCGCCCGCACCTCGGCGAGCGCGGCCTCGAAGACCGCGTCCTCGGGGTCCAGGGAGAGCGCCAGGCGCTTGACCTCGTCATACGCCTGGACGTCCCCTAGGGCCAGCTCGAGCCGCAAGGAGACCACGCCGAAGGAAAAGACCCGCGCCCGCAAGCGCCCCGGCAGGCCGGCGACGCGCGCCTTTCCGAGGTCCAGCTCCGCCGGGGGCTCGGCCAGCCGGATCGGGCTGCGCGCCCGGCCGAACGCCGCCCGCGGCCAGTCCAGTCGCGAAAGCTCGATCTCGTCGGCGACGTCGTAGAGCCGGTAGAAGGCCAGCTTGGGCTCAACCAGACGCATGGGCTTCGAGCAAAGCCTCAAGGGCCCGGCCGCGGTGGGAGTAGCCGGCCTTCTCCTCGGGGGTCATCTCCGCGAAGGTCTTGCCCGCCTCGGGGACGAAAAAGAGCGGGTCGTAGCCAAACCCCCCCTCGCCCCGGGGGGCCTCGAGGATCCGCCCCTCGACCTCGCCGCGATAGAGCTCGAGGTCGCCGTCGGGGTAGGCCAGGACCAGCACCGCGACGAACCGGGCCCCGCGCCGCTCGGGGGGGACCCCCTTGAGCCGTTCGAGCAGGTAGAGGTTGCGCTCGAGGTCGGTGGTGCGGCCACCAAAACGGGCGGAGTAGACCCCGGGCTCGCCGTCGAGGGCCTCGACCTCGAGGCCGCTGTCGTCGGCCAGCGCCGGGAGCCCGGTCTGCTTGGCGACGCTCGCGGCCTTGAGCAGGGCGTTGTCCTCGAAGGTCATCCCGGTCTCCTCGGGCAGCCGGACGTCGAACTCGGCCAGCGAGCGCAGCCGCCAGCCGAGGGGGGCGAGCCCCTTTTGCAGCTCCCGGAGCTTCCCCGGGTTGGTCGTCGCGACCACGACCTCCATTACCTTCTAGCCTACCCGCCCTTGAGCGCCGCGTGCACCCGGCGTACCAGCGAGGGCACGGTCTCCAACCCCAGCGCGACCATCCGCTCGTAGACCGTCCGGGGCACCGGTCGGCCCTCCCCGCCGCCGTGCACCTCGATCACGTCCCCCTCCCGGGTGGCGACGATCGTCAGATCGGCCCAGGCGTTCTCGTCCTCGACCTGGGTCAGGTCCAAGAGGACGCGCTCCCCGCCGAACCAGCCCAGGCTGACCGCGGAGAAGGGCAAAAGCGGCCAGTCCTCGAGCGCCCCCTCGCGCACCATCCGGTCCAGCGCCTGCCAAAGCGCGGCGTAGCCCCCGATCAGGCTCGCGACCCGGGTCCCACCGTCGGCCTGCAGGACGTCGGCGTCGACCACCACGGTCCTGCCCGGCAGCGCCTTGAGGTCCAGCGCGGCGCGAAAGGCGCGGCCCAGAAAGCGCTGCACCTCCTGGGTGCGCCCGCCGAGCTTGAAGCGCTCCCGCTGGGTGCGGATCCGGGTGGACCGGGGCAAAAGGTTGTATTCGACCATCAGCCACCCCGAGCGCCGGCCCACGTGGCGCGGGGTGCCCTCGCTGAGGGTGACCGTGGCCAGCACCCGGGTCTTTCCGAGCTCGACCAGGGCCGAGCCCTCGGCGTACTCGGCGTAGCCCGGGGTGATCGAGAGTGGCCTGAGGTCCAGGGGCCCGCGTCCGTCCTTTCGATTCATTATCTTCCTCCAAACACAACCGGTCCATCGTAAGCTGGTTTCATGGAAAAACCAAGCATAACAAAACTCGTCGAAGTTTTTGTTGAAGAGTGGTTTAGGCAAGCCAAATGTCTTGGTCGCAGCGTTATCGCAGTCAAATCGGGAGACGTTCACAAAGCATTGGGGCTTAAAAATCGAATGCCCGCGGTCGTTAATGCGCTGCGAAAACTCATGCGCGAAGAGCAGGGCGACTTTATAGCTAAAGCTCCTCCTAGCGGCCAAGGTTCCGACGTCATCGTGATCTACAGGCTTCCTCGCTAGACGTTGAAGAGCACCAGCATCACGTCGCCGTCCTGGACGACGTAGTCCTTGCCCTCGGTGCGCACCCAGCCCTTCTCCCGGGCCCGGGCCCAGCCCCCGGCCTCGACCAGCTTGTCCCAGGGGACGACCTCAGCGCGGATGAAGCCGCGCGCCATGTCGGAGTGGATCTCCCCCGCCGCCTGGGGGGCCTTGGTGCCCCGCCGCACGGTCCAGGCGCGGACCTCCTTCTCCCCGGCGGTGAAGAAGGTGACGAGGTCCAGCGCCCGGTAGCCGGTGCGGATCAGGCGGTGGAGGCCGGGCTCAGCGAGGCCGTAGGCCAAGAGCAGCTCCCGGGCCTCGGCCTCGGGGAGCTCGGCGAGCTCGGCCTCGAGCTTCGCGCTCACCACCACCAGCTCCGCCCCCTCCTCGGCGGCCCGGGCCCGCAAGGCCTCGACGTAGGGGTTCCCCTCGCCCTCGGGCAGGTCATCCTCGGCGACGTTGGCCACGTAGATCAGAGGCTTGGCGGTGATCAGCCCCAGCTGGCGGTAGAGCCCGGCGAGCTTCCTTTGGGCCTCCTCGCTCCCCGGCCGGTAGGTGCGCAGCGGCCGCCCCTCGCCGAGCCAGTCCACAAGCGGCGAAAGGAGCGCGAGCGTCTCGGCGTCGGCCTTGTTCACCCGGGCACTCTTTTGCAGCCGCTCCAAGCGACGCTCGAGCACCCCCAAATCGGCCAGGGCGAGCTCGGTGTGGATCGTCTCCACGTCGCGCAAGGGGTCCACGCTGCCCTCGACGTGGACCACGTTGGGGTCCTCGAAGGCCCGCACCACGTGGGCCACCGCCGCCACCTCGCGGATGTGGCCGAGGAACTGGTTGCCAAGCCCCTCGCCCTTGTGCGCCCCGCGCACCAGCCCGGCGATGTCCACGAACTCCACCGAGGTGGGGACGATCGGCGGGGTGCGCTCGCCCTTCTTGAAGACCGCGGCGAGCGCCTCCAGCCGCGGATCGGGGACCGGGACCACGCCGACGTTCTTCTCGATCGTCGCGAAGGGGTAGTTGGCGGCGAGCGCCCCGGCTTGGGTCAGGGCGTTGAAGAGGGTGGACTTCCCCACGTTGGGAAGGCCGACGATTCCGATACCAAGGTTCGGCATGCCAACCGCTTAGTATAGGGCAGGTGGAGGACAAAAGCGAACGCTACCGCGCCTTCGTCGAGGCCCATCCCTTCCGCTACATCGGACCGGTGACCTTCCGGGACCTGGGACGGGGGACGCCGATCCTCTTCCTGCACGGGATGGCCGGGGCCGGCGACATCTGGTTCCAGCAGATGCTGGCCCTCTCCAAGACCCACCGCGTGATCGCCCCCACCTACCCCTTCGGCTACGACCTGGGGTTCCACGTTCGCCGCGTCTTCGACGTGGTCAACCACCTCAAGATCGACACCTTCTACGTGGTGGGCAGCTCACTCGGCGGCTACATCGCCCAGTACCTGCTCTGGGCGGTGCCCCACCGGGTGCGCGGGGCGCTCTTGATGCACACCTTCCCCCCGCTCGAGGCCTTCGCCCGGCGCAACGCCCGCCTGGTCTTTTTGGCCAAGCTCCTCCCCTGGCCGGTCCTGCAGCAGACGCTCATCGCCCATACCCGCAAGGTCATCGTCCCCGCCGGGGACAACGACCCCTTTTTGGAGCGCTACCTGGTCGACAGCTACCGCCGCATGGACAAGCGCCTCTTCATCTCCCGGGCCAACGCGGTGACCGGCCTCTTCCCCAAGCCCGAGCCCAGCTGCCCGATCGGCATCTACGAGGCGGACAACGATCCCCTGCTCCCGGCGCCGGTCCGCGAGGCCCTCAAGGCCAGCTACCCCGGGGCCTGGGTCGAGACCCTCAAGGGCGGCGGCCACTTCTCCTACGTCAACCGTCCCGAGCCGGCGATCCAGGCGATCCGGCGTCTGGTCGCGTCTTGAGCCCGCCCTCGATCACGTAGGCTTCGTAGCCGTCGGCATCGAGGTAGAGCGCGGCCAGGCTGGACTTCTGCCCCAGCTGGCAGACCAGGGCGACGGGGCGGTCCTTGGGCAGGTCGTAGGCCTTCTTGGCGATCCGCTCCAACGGGAGGTTCAGCGCCCCCTCGAGGGGGGCCTTGCGGGCCTCCTCGGGGTCCCGGACGTCCACCAGAAGGTAGCGGTCGGGGGCCTTGAGGTAGGCCGCCCAGCTCAGCTTCCTCACACGGGCGATTTTAGCGTAGGCTAGGCTTGGGCTTTAGGGAGGTGCGTAGTCGTGCTCTTAGTCATCGGTGAAGCCCTGATCGAGCTCGAAGGCGGGGCTTCGTTCAAGGAAGGCGCCTTCTCCCCGCGCCCGGGCGGGACGGCGATGCGAGAAGCCCTGGCCGCGGCCGAGGCCGGGGCCAAGGTGCGTTTTCTCACCCGGGTGGGCCGCGACGCGGCCGGCGCCTGGATCAAGGAGACCCTCGCCGCCGCCGGGCTCGAGGCCCAGATCCAGGAAGATCCTCAGCACCCCACGAGCCTGGCCCTCAAAGGGCCGGACACCCTCTTCTACCGCGCCGCCGACGCCCAGCTCGACGCCGCCGGCGAGGTCTTCTTCGAGGGCGGCACCACCCTCCACGCCACCGCCTGGCCCTTCGGGCTGGACCCCGCCCGCACCCACGCGATCCAGACCTTCCGCGAGGGCATCCGCCGGGGGCTCGCCCTCTCCCTGGACCTCAACTACCACCCCCGGGCCTTCAAGGGCGACCTCTTCGAGGTCATCCGCCCCTTCATGCCCTTTAGCTACCTCAAGATCGACGAGGCCGCGGCCCGCGCGCTGGGGCTGAAGACCGGCGAGCTCTTCACCCTGGCCTCCACCGTGCTCTTCTTCCGCCAGGGCCGGATCAAGCTCCTCTCGCTGATGGACGAGTCCGAGCACGCCCTCCCCGACGCCAGCCCGGAGGCGATCTACGGCCGCTTCCTGGCCGCGGTGGACCGCGGCGCCGAGCCCGCCGAGGCCCTAGCCCGGGCGCTCCAGGCGACGGGCCAGAAAGAGGGCGAAGCCGCCGGTCATCAAGGCCATCAGGCCGAGGGCTAGGGGCACCGCCCCGATCCCCGAGGCCCCCACCCAGAGCCCGACGAGCGGCGGGAAGACCATGCCCCCGAAGCTCCCGGCGATCATCGCCGCGGCCACCACCCCGCCGCTCGGTCCCAAGACCCCCTGCATCCAGGCCATCGCCCCGGGAAAGACCGGGGCCAGGAAGAAGCCCGCGGCGGCGTAGCTCCAGCCCGCCCCCACCAGGAAAAAACCCCCGCCCACGGCCAAAAACGCGGCCAGGGCAAAGGGGCGCGAGGCCCCTCCCCAGCGCGCCCAGAAAAAGCGCCCGAGGGTCTGCATCCCCCAGTAGAGCCCGATCCAGAGGGCGAACGGCGCCCCCCGGACCTCGAGCTGGTAGGCACCCCAGTGCCCCCCGGAGACCTCGAGCCCCACGTAGAGGAAAAAGAAGGCCATGAACCCGGCCAGGGCCCGCCCCAGCGGCCCGGTGGCCTGGTTGCGCCCTTGGGTCTCGGCCAGCGGCGCGGCCAGGTAGAGCCCGGCGACGAAGCAGGCGAAAAGCGTCAGCAGCCAGAACACCCCGCTGCGCCCGGGCACCAGCGCCACCAGCGAGGGGCCGATCATCGAGCCCAGGCCATAGAAGGCGCTCTCCAGGTTGAAGACGAAAAAGCGCCGTTCGGGAAAGGCCGCGCCGAGGTAGGTGAGCTGGACGGTGTTGGTCCAGCCGAACCCGGCCCCGATCAGGCCGGCGGCCCCCAGGGCCAGTCCCCAGCTCGGGGAGAGCGCCAGCCCGATCGCCCCGATCCCCATCAGCACGGGACCGAGCACCAGCGCCCGGCGAAAGCCAAGCCGGGAAAGCAGCGCCCCCGAGAGCAGGGTAAAGAGGAGCATCCCCAGGAAGTGGGCGGAGACGATCGTGCCCACCGTCGAGACCGGGACCCCAAAGGCCTCGGAGAAGCGGGCAAAGAGCGGACCATACAGCGTCTGGGCGACGCCGAGGAGGGCGCCGCCCAAGAGCACCGGCGGGAGGACGCGGCGCACGGCCCTAGATTTCCTCCCGCGCCAGGTCGTTGAAGCGCACGTGGGCGGCGTGGAACTGCAGCTCCACAGTCCCGGTGGGGCCGTTGCGCTGCTTGCCGATGATGATCTCCGCGATCCCCGCCTTCTCCGAGTGGGGGTTGTAGTACTCGTCGCGGTAGATGAAGAGGACCAAGTCCGCGTCCTGCTCGATCGAGCCGGACTCGCGCAGGTCGCTGAGCATGGGCCGCTTGTTGGGCCGGCCCTCGACCGCGCGGGAGAGCTGGGAGAGGGCCACGACCGGGACCTCGAGCTCCCGGGCCAGGCCCTTGAGGCCGCGGCTGATCGCCGCGATCTCCTGCTGGCGGTTCTCGTTCTTGCCGTTGGCCACCGCCCCCGACATCAGCTGCAGGTAGTCGACGATGATCAGGCCAAGCCGGTGCTGGCTGTGCATGCGCCGCGCCCGGGCCCGGAGCTCGAGCAGCGAGAGGTCCGGGGTGTCGTCGATGTAGATCGGGGCCTCGGCGATCCGCCCGGCGACGTCCACCAGGCGCTGGAAGTCGCGCTCGGAGAGGCTGCCCTGGCGCAGCCGGTTCATGTCGATGCGCGCCTCCGAGGTTATCATCCGGGTCACCAGCTGCACCGCGGGCATCTCCAACGAGAAGATCCCCACCGGGGTGCCGTTGCGCAGCGCCGCGTTCTGGGCGATGGTCAGGGCGAAGGCGGTCTTCCCCATGCTGGGACGGGCGGCGATGATGTTCAGGGAGCCGGGCTCGAGCCCCCCGATCATCAGATCCAGCTCCTTGAAGCCGGTGCGCACCCCCTTGGGGGCGCCCTTGTGCTCGTAGAGCTCGTTGATGTACTCGAAGGTCTCGTGCACCAGCTCGCGGAGCGCAGCGTAGTCGCGCTGGTGGCCGTCCTTTTGCACCTCGAGGATCTTCTGCCCGGCGGCGTCGAGGATCTCCTCGAGGCTTCCGGCCTCCTCGTAGGCCAGCCGCATCACCTCGCCGGCGGCGGCGATCAACCGCCGCAGCGCCGCCTTCTCGGCGACGATCGCCGCGTAGTGCTCGGCGTAGGCCGCGGTGGGGGTCTGCTCGGCGAGCCCCACCAGATAGAGAGTGCCCCCGACCTCGTCCAGCGTCCCCTCGCGGCGCAGGGCCTCGGTGAGGGTGACCAGGTCCACCGGGTCGCCCTTGGCGGCGATCCGCTCCATCGCCCGCCAGATCTTCTGGTGCGCGGGCTTGTAGAAGGAGTCCGCGGTGAGCACCCCTTCGAGCCGTTCGAGCACCGAGGGATCGACGAGGACCGAACCCAGCACGCTGGCCTCGGCCTCCAGGTTATGCGGCAACACCCTGCCTTCCATAGCACCCCCGAGTTGGGAAAATCCGCCTTCAGCTTAATAGAAGACCGCCCCGGCCAGCGCCGACCGGGGCGGCAAGTGGGGCTTAAGCCTCAGCGCCCTTCGCCTCGGCCGGGGCCTCGTCCCCGCCCTGGGCCTCGCCCTCGGCCTCGCCGACGAAGACCCCCCGGCCCTCCTGATCGAGGACCCAGACCTTGAGGGTGATCGGCACCTCGGGGTGGGGCTTATAGACCAGCTCGTAGGCCCCGAGCTCCTTGATCGGTCGGCTCAGCGCCAGGCGCTTGGGGTCGATGGTGATGCCGTGCTGGGCCTCGAGCTCACGGGCGATGTCGCGGGCGGTGACCGAGCCGTAGATCTTGGTCTCGCCGGCCTTGACCTTGATCTTCAGGGTGATCGGCTCGAGCAGCTCCTTGAGCCGCTCGGCCTCCGCCTTACGCTCCGCCGAGCGCTTGGCCAGGGCCCGGATCTTGGCCTCCAGCGCGCGCATGTTGGACGCGGTCGCGGGCACCGCGTAGCCGCGGGGGAAGAGGTAGTTGCGGGCGTAGCCGGGCTTGACGTTGACCACGTCGCCGACGTCGCCGAGCTTTTCCACGGGTTCGAGCAGGATGACCTTCATCGTCGCCTCCTACTTCCGCACGAGCTTCTCGGTGAAGGGCACCAGGGCCATGATCCGCGCGCGCTTGATGGTCATCGCCAACCGGCGCTGGTGCTTGGCGCAGACCCCGGTGCGGCGGCGGGGCAGGATCTTGCCGGTCTCGGACATGAAGCGCTTGAGCATCCTCACGTCCTTGTAGTCGGTGATCTCCAGCTCCCCCTTGCAAAAGGGGCATTCCTTGGGCTTGCGGTACCTCTTGGGTTTCGCGGCTTTCTTCGCGCTCATCGTTGCTCTCCTCTAAAAGGGAAGGTCCTCTTCGGGCGGGAACTCCTCAAGGCCCTCTTCCAGATCCACGCCCCCGCTCGGCGCCGCGGGCTCCGCGACCCGGGCCAGCTTCTCAATGCGCTGCGCCTCGACGCGGGTGGCGAAGCGCCGGCTGCCGTCGGCCGCGGTCCAGGACTCGTTGACCAGGCGGCCGAAGACCAGCACCGGGGTGCCCTTCTTCAGCTCCCCGGCCCACTCGGCGAGCTCGCGCCAGGCGACGACGTCGACGAAGTGGGTCTTCTCCTGCTCCTGGCCGCGGGTGGTGAAGGTCTCGTTGACCGCGACCCCGAGCTTGGCCACCGCGGTGCCCTGCGGCGTGTAGCGCAGGTCCGCGTCGCGGGTGAGGTTGCCGATCAGGACCACCTGGTTGACCGCGTCGGTCATCCGCTCCTGGCCCCGGGCGTCGGCGACGGTGCGGCCCTCCTTGGGCTCGAGCACCTCGATGCGGTCCACGCGCACGTCGAGGGCGCTGCGGCGCTGCCCCTCGGCGCTGTCCCAGCTGCGGTAGTCGAGCCGCCCGTCGACGAAGACCGGCACCCCGGCCTTGAGCTGCTCGGCAAAAAGCTCGGCGTAGCGCCCGAAGAGCTTGACCCGGTGGTACCAGGGGAACTCCCGGACCTCGCCGCCCTCGGTCGTGACCTTGTCCTGCCCGGCGACCGTGGCCTCGAGCACCGCGAGCCCCCCGGGGGTGTAGCGCAGCTCCGGGGTCTGGGTGACGGTCCCCAGGAGCATGACCCGATTCAGACCTTTGGCCATACCTACAACTCTACTGTTTCTTGGTCCGCCACTCCGGGCGATCCTTGACGATCATCACCCGGCGCACGTTGTCGCGGATCAAAAGCTCGGATTCCAGCGGCTTGACCTCGGCCCCGGGCATCTCCACGGTGTAGAAGATGTAGTAGCCCTCGGTGTCCTTCTCGATGGGGTAGGCGAGCCGCCGGTTGCCCCACTCGTCGACGGCCTTGACCGTGGCCTGGTGCTTTTCCAGGGCGCGCTCGATGATGTCCTTTTCCAGCTTGAGCTTTTCCGGTTCCAGGTTGGGGTTGAGGATCAACCCCACTTCGTACGTTGCGTTTGCCACAACACCACCTCCCATGGCCTGATGGCTTCGGGCCTTACCCGAAGCAGGAAGGGCCAAGCAAGGAGTATAGCACACCGCTTGCCAAAGCCCCGAGGCCTGAATAAACTGACGGCAAGATGCAGGCCCTCGCCCTTCGCCGCTGGTGGCCCGGGTAGCCCGGGGGCGGCGCGGGCGTGCCCTCGGGGCGTTGGGATCCCGGGGCCTTTTTCTTTTAGGAGACCGCGATGAAGACCACGATCGTGCACCGCACCCTGCTCGCCGACCTCGAGACCCCGGTCGGCGCCTACCTCAAGCTCGCCGAGAAGACCACCCCGAGCTTCCTTTTGGAGTCGGTCGAGGCCGGCAAGCGCTGGAGCCGCTACTCGATCATCGGGGTCGGCGCCCGCCGCACCTTCCGCCTCAAGAACGGCGTCTTCACCATCAACGGCGAACCGGTGGAGACCGCGGACCCCTTGAAGACGCTCTATACCGCGGTGCACCGGGAGGTCGAGGCGGCGCTGCCCCTGCCCCCCTTCTTCGGCGGCGCGGTGGGGTACGCGGCCTACGACCTGATCCGCCACTACGAGGCCCTCCCCGACGAAAACCCCGACGACCTCGCGGCCCCCGACCTGCTCTTCGTGGAGCCCGAGGTCACTGCGGTCTTCGACCACTTCAAGCAGGTGCTGCACCTCCTGGCCCCGGCGGTCGGCGGCGGCGTGAGCGCGATCAAGGAGGCCCGCGAGCGCCTGGCCTGGGCCGAGGCCCGGCTCAAGGGCCCCCTCCCCGGCGTCCCCGGCGAGCAGGGCGGGCGGCGGCACGCGTTTTCGCCCTGGATGACCCGGGAGGCCTTCCTCGAAGCGGTCGAGCGGGCCAAGGCCCACATCTACGCCGGCGACATCTTCCAGGTCGTCCCCTCGATCCGCTACAGCGCCGCGCTCGGGGTGCACCCCTTTGCGATCTACCGGGCGCTGCGCACCGTCAACCCCAGCCCCTACATGGGCTACCTGGACCTCGGCGAGGTGACGCTGGTCTCGGCGAGCCCGGAGAGCCTCTTGCGCTCGGACGGGACGAAGGTCGTCACCCGGCCGATCGCCGGCACCCGCCCCCGGGGGAGGACCGAGGCCGAGGACCAGGCCCTCGCCGAGGAGCTCCTGGCCGACGAAAAGGAGCGCGCCGAGCACGTGATGCTGGTGGACCTCTCGCGCAACGACATCGGCCGGGTGGCCCGCCACGGCAGCGTCAAGGTGCCGGAGCTGATGGTCGTCGAGCGCTACTCCCACGTGATGCACATCGTCTCCACCGTCGAGGGGGTGTTGCAGCCGGACAAGACCCCCCTCGACGCCCTGGCCAGCGTCATCCCCATGGGGACGATCTCCGGGGCGCCGAAGATCCGGGCGATGGAGATCATCGAGGAACTCGAGCCCCTGCGCCGCGGCCCCTACGGCGGATCCTTTGGCTACTTCGCCTACGACGGCCACATGGACATGGCGCTGACCTTGCGCACCTTGGTGATCAAGGACGGCCGGGTGCACGTCCAGGCCGGCGCCGGCATCGTCGCCGACTCCGATCCCGAGCGCGAGTACGAGGAGATCCAGAACAAGGCGAAGGCGATGATGCGCGCGGTCGCGATGGCGGAGCGTGGGGTGTGGGAAGTAGGAGGTGGGGGGTAGGTAATGGCGGAAAAGCGTGGCGGGCTCGCGAGCATCAACCTGGGAAACCTCGAGGTTTGGCAGGAGGCGATGGAGCTGGCCGAGGCCATTTACCGCATCACCCATGACTGGCCGGACCAAGAACGCTACGGTTTGATCGCTCAGAGCCGACGGGCAGCGGTATCGGTACCCGCCAACATCGCTGAAGGCGTGGGGCGCAACCGTCCCGCCGAGCGCAGCCGGTTCGGCCAGATCGCGCTCGGCTCACTCTACGAGCTCGACACCCTTTTGGAGCTCGCCTATCGCCTGGGCTTTATGACGGATATGGAATTCGCCGCCGTGGACCGGAAGATCGCACGCCTGGCAAAGCGTCTACAGGCTTACGTGCTGCACTGGAGGGAAACATGATCGAAAACCATACCCACACCCCATCCCCCACCTCCCATCCCCCACGCCCCACCCCCCACCTCCTCATCATCGACAACTACGACTCCTTCACCTACAACCTCGCCGACTACCTGGGCCAGCTGGGGGCCAGGCTCACCGTCTGGCGCAACGACGCCTTTGCCCTCGAGGACGTCGCCGCGCTCGACCCCGACGGGGTGGTGATCGGCCCCGGCCCGGCCACCCCGGAGGCCGCGGGACTCTCCATCCCCCTGATCCAGCGCTACTCCGGCACCTACCCGATCCTCGGGGTCTGCCTCGGCCACCAGGCGATCGGCGCCGCCTTCGGCGCCCGGGTGCGCCCCAGCGGCCACCCCATGCACGGCAAGACGAGCCCCATCTTCCACCAGGGCGGGCCGCTCTACGCCGAGCTGCCCAGCCCCTTTACCGCGACCCGCTACCACTCGCTGGTGGTCGAGGACCTGCCCCCGGCGCTGATCGCCGAGGCCGTCAGCAAGGACCCTTGGGGGGAGACGCTGCAGGGCCTCAGGCACCGCGAGCACTCCACCTTCGGCGTGCAGTTCCACCCCGAGAGCATCCTCACCGGGGTGGGGCTCAAGCTTTTGGAGAACTTTCTGGCCATCGTGAACGAGGCGAAGAGGAGGTAAGGGCATGGACGCGCTGAAAAAGATCTTCGAAGGCGAAACCCTCAGCGAGGACGAGGCCTACCGGCTGATGCAGGCGGTGATGCGGGGGGCGCTCGGCGAGGCCGAGCTCGCGGGGATGCTGATCGGGCTCAAGCTGCGCGGCGAGCGCGAGGCGGAGATCGCCGGCTTTGCCCGGGCGATGCGCGAGGCGGCGCGGCCGGTCGCGCTGCCCTTCCCCGTCCTCGACGTCGTGGGCACCGGCGGCGACGGCCTGGGCACCTTCAACATCTCCACCGCCAGCGCCCTGGTCGCCGCGGCCGGCGGCGCCAAGGTGGCCAAGCACGGGAACCGGGCGGCGAGCTCGCGCTCGGGCTCGGCGGACGTCCTGGAGGCCCTGGGGGTGGCGATCGAGCTCGGCCCCGAGGCCGTGGCCCGGGTCATCGAGGAGGTGGGGGTGGGCTTCCTCTTCGCCCGCAGCTTCCACCCCGCGATGCGCCACGTCGCCCCGGTGCGCGCGGCGCTCAAGGTGCGCACCGTCTTCAACCTGCTCGGGCCGCTCACCAACCCGGCCCGCCCCGCCTACTTCCTACTCGGGGTCTACGACCCGGCCCTGGTCAGGCCCATGGCTGAAGCCCTAAAGGCCCTCGGGGTGCGGCGGGCGCTGGTGGTCCACGGCGAGGGGGCCGACGAGCTGGTCCTCGGCGCCAACCAGGTCGCCGAGCTCAAGGACGGCGAGATCACCACCTACACCCTCGACGTCCGCGACCTCGGCCTTGCCCCGGCGCCGCTTTCCGCGCTCAAGGGAGGGACCCCCGAGGAGAACGCGGCCCTGATCCGAAAGCTCCTCGCCGGCAAGGCCCGGGGCCCGGCGCGGGACGTGGTGGCGCTGAACGCTGGGGCCGCCCTCTACGCCGCCGAGCGGGCCCCCAGCCTGGCCGAGGGGGTGCGGCTGGCCGGGGCGCTCCTCGACGCCGGCGCGCCGCTGGAGGTGCTCGAGCGCCTCGCCGCGGCCACTAAGGCCGCGCAAGGTTGAAGGTCAGCACGGCCCGGTAGCCGTCTTTCGGCTCCCCGGGACCGAGCGCCACCGAGAGCGGAAAGACGAAGCGCGCCGGCCCCCTTCCCTTCGCCACCCGCTGGGGCAGGCTGGAGAGCGGCCGGCCGCCCAGAGAGAGCCGCGAAGGCGGCAGGGTGATGGGCCCGCTGAGCGGGGTGGCCTGGACGAAGAGCGTCCAGGCGGTGTTGGCGATCACCCGCACCTCGACCTCGTCGGGGATCACCCGCCCGTCCTCGACCCGCACCGGCAGCCGCCCGCCGGGCTGGCCGTTGACGTAGAGCATCAACACCTCGGGAATCTTGACCCGAACCGTGGTGGTGGCGCTTGGCGAGAGCGCCCCCGATGAACCGATGACCAATAACGCGGCGAGTAAGGTTGCGATCCAATATGCCCGCACCCCGACCACCTCCTTTCGTGGACGGGGTGCAACCGGGCAGGGCACACGGGGAAGGAAACGTTCCGTGCGTCCGGCCGGTTGCACCACTGGCTCCCCGCGCCACCCTGGTGCCCACCTTTGGCGGGCGCGGATCATCGCCTCCGAACGCAGGCCTCGCCTTCGAGGCCCAACTCGAGGATACGCCCCAGACCTCCCGAAGGGACCCCCCATTTGGACCCCCCCAAATGGGGGGTGACGGCCTCCACCCGCCGCCCTAAGATGAGCCCCGATGAGCCGTGGGAGGCGATGACCCCCGGAATCCCAAGACGGGCGCCAAGGGACCGGGGCGAGCCAGTGGCGCGACCGGCTTACGGCCTCTTCACCGGAGGTGGGAGATGATGAAGAGGCTGTTTTTGCTTTTGGGGTTGATGAGCGCGAGCTTGAGCTTTGCAGCACCGTCAACAAATCAAAGCCATAACTGGAACATAACATTCGATCAGTTTGCCTACATTTGGATAAACGTGGGCGATTTGAGCTTCGATTTCACTCAAAACCCCCTTGGTACTATTAATGTAGGCAACTTGGCGAGCTTATCCGATGTTTACGAGGGCACGCAGTCTGGTTTTGAAGCGTGCATTAGCGCCCCATCTTTCGGAAGTAGCACAACCACCTACAACGCCACACTCTCTAATACAAGCTCTACAGCTACCTGTTACTTTGCACCCGTAATTGGTAGCGGCGGATCCAACTACGACGCCTCCTACGACGATCCAGACACGACCAGCGAAGATTTTGATAATGAGGCCGATGCGGACCTCTTGGTACTGACCTACGACACGGGGTGGACTCTTAGTGCAGAAGTGGATACCAGTGCGGGCGCAATCCCTAATGGCATTGATTTAATGTTGTACCCGTATGCTTGGGATCCAGAGGAAGGTACTGAAGGTACTCTTGAGGATACCACCGGGACTAATAAAGGTCTAAGCGATGGTAAAGCGCTTAGCTCCTCGACGACTTCAGTAACCATTTCTACTGGCTTCGGTAGTGGGTCTGATCCAAACGCTTACCGCGTCAAGCTCTCAAGTGGCATTTCTCCTTTTCTTTACATGCAGCCGCTTAACTTTGCACTCAAAGTGGATTTCGCAACCGCATTAAACTCTGGCAATGTTAATAACACGATCACCGTCAAGTACACGATCAGCAACCCGTAAAGGAACTCTGCCTTGAAACGAAATTTACTGGCGCTTCTGCCCCCCCTGCTCCTCCTCGCGGGGGGGGTTTCGCTCGCGCTCCAGGGCATCGGCGTCGCCCCTCCGCGCGACGAGCTCACCCTAGCCCCCGGGGAGCAGAAGACCGTTGAGGTCAAGGTCTTCACCACCGAGGACACCCCGCTCCGGGTCTTTGCCCAGTTCGCCGATTGGACGATGAAGCCGGACGGCACCGTGGTGCTCCTCCCCCCCGGGCAAAACCCTTACTCGGCCCTCAACTGGCTCCAGGCTGGCCTCGACCCGTTCGAGATCAGCGCGGCCCGCTACCACCCGGTCAAGATCACCGTACGCGTCCCCAACGATCCCGGGCTCTCGGGAAGCTACTGGGCCGCGGCCCACTTCGTCACCACCCCGCCGAATCAAGACGAAAAGAGCACGGTCTTGATCCGTGTCGCGGCCAACTACATCATCTACGTCACGATCGCCGGAACCGAGCAGCCCTCCGCGCGCATCACCCGCTTCGAGCGGGAAGCGAACCAGCTTGTACTCGACGTCGAAAATACCGGCAACACCTACCTCCGGCTCCAGGGGGCGTTGAAGTTTTTAAACCCTCAGGGCGCTGTGGTTAAGCAGCTTAAGCTGCCCGAGCGCGTGGTGCTCCGCGAGGGCCTGGCCCGTATGCGCATTCGTCTGCCCGAGGACCTTCCAGCGGAGGCGATACTTGCTGCAGTCGAGGTCTGGGCGGAAAAACCCGTCCCGCTCCCCGCGCGTCTCTACGCCGAGGTAACCTTGAAATGATGCCTCGCTGGGTTTTGCTCGCCCTTGCCCTGAGCGGCCTCGCGCTGGGGCAGCAAGCCACGCTCGACTTCGCCTACAAACCCTACCTCTACCTCGCACTGAACGTGGACCAGGTCAACTTCGATTTCGTCGCCGGCCCCAATGCTTCCCATCCCCCTGGTCTCCTGAGCACGCTAAACGCGAACCGGTACCCGGACTACGCGATGCCGGTGGCCGGTCCGAAAGGGCTTTCGACCTGCCTCGGGCTCGACCAGGCACCGAGCGGCACCTACCAGGGGACCCTTTCCCCGAGCTCGTTGCCAAACGGTTTGCCGGCCTGCCGGTTCGCGCCCAGCGCCGTGCTACGCAACCCGAGCTTCTCCGTGGTCTACCACGGCTGCGAGGGCACCGCCCGCGCGGATGGGGACCTTCTTATCTTGAGCAATGACCGCTGGCGGCTGGACGTTCGCATTCGCGGGGCACCGCCCCCCACCGGCGTCAACTTCTACGTGCTTCCATTGTCCCTCTCAGAAGCGGGAACGCTCTGCGCGAAAAAGCCTCTCGCCAACAACAAGATTAAGCGTTACGCCAAACCCCTCCGCACCCAAAGGCGCAAGCTCGCCGAGGACCCCAGCAAGAACAACAGCGCCGCCTACGAAAGCCAGTACCGATCGGTGTTCGCCGTCCCCTTACTCTATTTCATGGAGCTCGATCTCAGCCAGCTTGACCCCCGTTTACTGGGGACGGAAACAACCATCGAGGTGGAGTATCTGGTGAGGCCGAGATGAAGCGCTGGCTGGCAGTGCTGGGCATTTTGGCCACGGGGGTCTTCGCCAGCGGGTTTGGGGTGACGCCACCCGCGGTTTGGCTCAACCTGGCGCCCGGTCAACGCGCGCTCGGCGCGTTGACGGTGTTCTCGCGCGCGCCAACACGAATCGAGGCTCAGCTCATGGACTGGCAAATGGACCCGGAGGGCACAGTTCAACTTCTTCCCCCGGGCATGATTCCCGAAACCTTAAGCCCTTATCTCCAGATCGCAACCGGCATTTTCGAGTTTCAGGCCTCGCGCCGATTGCGCTATCAGCTGCAACTCCCCGAGAACGCCAGTGGCTGCTACTACGGCGCGCTCCTCCTGACGCCTTCCCCAGGTGGCGTCCATGCATCCGCGCTGCAGCTCAAGCCTAAGGTGCACCTGATGATCCCCTTCTTCGTCAACGTCGAAGGCCGCAGCGACCCGAGCTACACGATTGCCCACGCTCGGTTTGCTGACAACGTCTTTAAGGCGGAGCTCGCCAATACCGGCGATGCCTGCCTCCACGTCCGTGCCAGTCTGGAGTTCCTCGATGCACGGGGGCAGGTGCTGGCCGAACCCTTGCGCTTTCAAGACTTCCTTTTGCCCGGTGGCCGCCGCATGTTCTCGGCTTCCATCGCCTGGCCTGCCGAAGCCGTGATCGCGCGTTTTGTGGTTTCGGCCCCAGGCGCGGGCACCAGCACCTGGGAGGTGGGCCAATGAAGCTGGTCTGGATGGTGGGTCTGGGCCTTGCCGTCCTTGCGTTGGCGAGCCCGGCGTTGCTGCCGGATGGAAACCACGCCTGGCTTCCCGACACCGTCTATTTTTCCTACAGCGAGGAAAGCCTGCGCTGCGGCGCGCTCTACGATCCGCGTTCAGCACCCTCAAATGCGGCGCCTTACGCCGAAGTAAGCGTCAACCTGGATATGGATTGGGGCTGTCAGAACCCCCATCCTTACCCCGGGCCGGACCGAACCCATCGCGAGGTGGTTGTCCTCGGCCACACCCAGCCCGAGGGCTGGGGAGAAACGGTGGAGTATTTGACGCTGATTTTGGAGCTCTACGACCTTCAGCTGGTGGGTTCCAGCGAAGCAGAGGGGATCAAAGTTAATCCGGAACTCGCCATCCGCCAGGCGATCAAAGAGGCCTTCCGGTCCGAGGCGTTGCGCGTAGGGGTGAAGGTTCGCGGCATACCTCACGCCGAACTCGCCGACACCCTTTACGCGGCGAGCGCCCCCGAGGACGACGAACGCAAAGTGCCCGTGGAAACGATTCGCTGGATGCGGGCCGACTCGCCCTCGATCGACCTTAAGTTCGACGGCTACCCGTGGCTTTTCGGGTATTCGTATTTGCTGGAAGAAATTGATAACGAACGCTTCATCTGGGTCTGGCATGCCCAGGTTGCCTGGGGGCTGCCACTGAGAGCACGCGCGCATGGCTTTGAGGCCCCTGACCGCGGCATGAGGGATCGCATTCAACTCAGCGTTGAACGCCTGATTCGAAGAAGCGGCCAAACCCAAACGCTGCGGGTCGAAGGCGGACGCATCGCCAAGCCACTCTCAGAAGCGCTTCAAGCATCCCTCACCGAAGCCCTCAGGCAACGCCCGCTCGTGCCTACCAAGGACAGGCCCCCGGTCAGGCTTGACCTCTATTAACGCACCAGCACGTAACGCTCAATCACCACCACCTCTTTTGAGAAAAGTCGCGCCTTCAGCGTTAGCTTTAAGCGCCCTTTGGACGTTTGGGGAACGTCGAACTGCCCCTTCCAGTCGGCCCCCTGCCCTACCAGGGGGTGGCGTTTTTCCCCAACTTCAAGCCACGCCTCCTCAGCCACCGCATAAAGGTGAACCACGACCGGGACACCCTTTTGCCCGGGGTGCACCAGGGGCAGGGTCCGCACCACCCCCCATGGCGCGCGGCCATCCACGTTAAGGAAGAACGGAAACCGTGCAGCTTCCTGACCTGAGATCTCCGCGACCAGCTGTAACGGCAACGTCCCCTCGACGTTTCCGGGCACGACGACCCGGCCCCGCCAAGGCTTTCCTTCAGCTTGCGAAAGGAGCAATCCCAGGATGCGGTCGCGGTAACGCACGACAAGTCGCGAGGGACGTCCTTTTACCTCAGCAAACACCAGGGGCGCCGCGCCCGGTGGAACGGTTTCCACCTCTGGCTGAACGGAAACGATCTGGACCTTACCGGGTTTGAAGACCTGGCGCGGCGGGGCCTGAACGACAAGGGTCACGGTCTCGTTTTGCCCGGGGGATAGCCGCACCTTTACCTCGCCGATCAATGCCCGATACCCTGGCGGCAAATAGTCGGTGCGGATGCGTACAACGTAGGGGCCGGGCCTGAGCCCTGGCAGGTTAAAACGCCCGAGAGCGTCGGTAAACAGCACGATTTTTCGACCACGGGCATCCTCGACCTCGACGGCGAAACGCCTTGGAGCAGAAGCCTCGCCCCCCTTTACCTCGACCCGCCCCGCAAGCCGCCCACGGACCGAAAGCGGAAACACCACCCGAAGGGTTTCCTTCTCCCGCAAGGTGATGCGCCTTTCGGTGACCTTGGGCAGGAGCTGCGCAGGAAGCGTTTCCTCAAGAAGTCGTAAAATCCACGTTCCAGGGGGCAGTCGAAGTGTAAACTGCCCCGAGGCCTCGGACTTGACCCGGTAAGGGCCGGCCTGGACCACGATGCCCGCCAGGGAATCCACCGGCGCATCAGGACGCAGCTCGCCTAACACGGTGCCGGCCTTACGTCCTCCAAAGAAGCTTGCGACAGACTCCGGGACCTCCAGAATGATCGGGTACTTTGCGCCGAGCGAAGCGCCGAAATGCCCCTCTGGAAGGCGATAGTAGGCATTAAACGACCATGTCCCCGTGCCAATCACGCTTTGCGCCCCGGCAGATAGCCCCAGCGCGGGTTCAAACGGCCATGCCCTGGCGGTAAAGGAGATGTGGTTCGCCGTGGTCCCAAAGCGCAGCGCCGCGCTCAGCTCGCTTTGCTCCCAGGGATAGGCGAGCCGGGCGCCGAGGCCCAGCCAGGCGTCCTCCAGGGGCGGCTCGGCGCGGGCCGCGATCGCGGCCCGCGCCCGCCCGGCGTCGTAGCCCAACGTGGCGGAAAGCCGCCCAAAGGGCGGGGGAAGGTCGAGCACCCCCTTGGCGTCGAGGAAGGCCCCGCTGGCAAAGCGCCAGCCGGCGTCCAGGCTGGCGCTGAGCTCGGGGGCGGCGAGGGGCCTTGCCCAGGCGGAGAGGAGCAGGTGCTCGGGGTTGAGCTCGAGCCCGAAGCTCGAGGGCAGCGCCCCCTTCCCGAAGAGGGTCGCGCCGTCGGCCGCGACGGCGAGGCTCCAGTCGGACAGGGCACGGTCGGCGAACGCCAGCCGCGCCCCGGCGCTCGCGCCGCCCTCGCCGTAGCCCAGGGAGAGCCCCTGCGAAAAGGGCTCGGGCGGGGCGTGACGGGCCTGGTAGTCGAGGCTGAGCTGGCCCCGCGCGACCGCCCAGCTCGCCCCCAGGCCGAGGCTGAAGGCCGGGTCCAGCGGCCGCCAGCTCAGCGCGTAGCGGTAGTTCTCGCGGCTCCCGGCGAGGTTGCCGGAGAGGTCGAAGATCAAATCGTCGTCGGTGTAGACGCTGAAGGCGTGGGTCTGTCGGGGCAGGCTCAGGCGCACCTCGCCGCGCATCCAGGGGCCCGCGGTGGAACCGCTGAAGGTGACCGCGACCGGCCCCTCCCAGAGCGAGAGCCGGCCCGTCGCCTGAGTCGAGAGGTCGAGCCCCGTCGCCCAGCCCTCGCCCCGGAAGTTGAGGGAAGCGTAGGGCACCGCGCCCCGCGCCCAGGCCCCGTAGAGCCGGGTGCTGACGTAGTCGGAGAGGGCCCCGGAAAGCGAGAAGGTGGCCGCGGCGGCGTGGCCGGGGTAGGCGTAGCCGAGGGCGGCGGTGCCGGTCAGGCGAAAGGGGCCGAAGGGGGTGCGCTCGGGCCGGGTCAGGGTGAGGAGGGCTTCCTCGACCCTCCCCGCCCGCAGCTCGCGGAGCCTCAGCCGGTAGGTCCCGGGGGCGTCGAGGGCCAAGGTCAGCCGGGCCCGCTCGCCGGGCCCCAGGCGCAAGCGGTGGGCCTCGAGGACCTCCTTCCCCCGCAGGACCTCGAGCAGAAAGGCGTCGGGGCCGTTCCCCCGGTTTTCCACCGCGACCTCGACCAGCTTGACCGGGGGGACGAAGGTCGCGGTCTTGGGGGCCAAGAGTGCGAGGCCCGGGCGGAAGGCGACCCGGGTGCGCACCGCGGCGCGCGCGCCGTTGACCCGCACGGTGAGGACGTCCTCGGTGCCCTCGAGCGCGTCCTCCGGAACCCGCTCGGTGACCGCGATGAAGGCCGGCGGCCGCACCGGCCGGGGGCGGGAGAGGATGGGGAACCCGGCGCTGCTCTCGAAGACGGGCAGGTAGGGGCCGCCCTCGCCCTTGAGGCGGAAGACGTGGGTGACGACCTCGCCCGGGGCGGCAACCCGAACCTTCGGCGAGGTGGGGACGAGGGTCAGCGGCGCGGCCAGGGCCAGGGAGGCGAGCCAGGCCACGCCGAGCGTGCGTCGCACGAGGGCATTATTTCAGGTTCGCGTCCTCCAGGTGGAGACGGGCGGCCAGCGCCGCGCCGATCACCCCGGCCTTGCGCCCCAGCCGGGCCAGGCGCAGCGCTGCCGAGCGCCAGCCGGCCTGCCGTGCCTGAAAGTGGTGGTCGACCCGGAGCAGGAAGGCCTCCCCCCCGCCGAGCGCCACCCCACCGCCGAGGACGATGACCTCGGGGTCGAGCACCCGCTGCAGCCCGGCGAGGGCCAGCCCCAGGTAACGGGCCGCGCCCTCGACCACCGCCCGGGCCTTCGGGTCCTGGCTGGAGAAGAGCTCGGGCACGCTCACCGCCCGGCCCAGGGCGTAGGCCCCGTCCCGGGCCAGGGCCCGCCCCGAGGCCACCGCCTCCAGGCAGCCCCGGCTGCCGCAGCCGCAGACCGGCCCCTCCGGAGCCACGATCAGGTGGCCGATCTCGCCCCCCTGGCCGAACGCCCCGCGGTGCACCCGCCCGTCGAGGATCACCCCGCCGCCGATCCCGGTGGAGACGGTGACGAAGAGCGAGTGCCGGGCCCCCTTGGCCGCGCCCAGGTGGTGTTCGGCGAGGCCCGCGGCGTTGGCGTCGTTCTCGATCACCACCGGCCGCCCCAGCCGGGCCTCGAGCGCCGCCTTGAGCGGCCAGTCCCGGATCCCGGGAAGGTTCGGCGCAAAGCGCACCACCCCCCGCGCGAAGTCCACCGGCCCCGGGGTCCCCACCCCGATCGCGGCCACCTCCAGGGCCGGATCGGCGCGCCGGGCGGCCTCGACCAGGGCCTCGAGCACCGCGTCCGCCCCGCCCTTGGGGGTGGGACGCTCGAGGTCGTTCAAAAGGCGCGCCCCCTCGAGCACCCCGGCGGCGATCTTGGTGCCCCCCAGGTCAAGCCCCAGCGTCCGCCTGGCCAAGGAGCGCCTCCACCTCCTCGAACGTCGCCTCCGGCACCCAGAAGTAGACCATCTCCCCCATCGGCTCGATGCCCGCGTAGACCCGGGCCTCGGGGTTCAGGTCCTCCAGGTAGACGGGTAGCTGCCGTTCGCGCAAGAGCGCCTCGTAGCTGAGCGCCACCGCCCGCGGCAGGACCGCGTAGAGCCGGTAGCGATGACCGCCGATCACTCGGGTCTTCATCTCGCCCCTCCCAAGCCTACGGCAAGCCGGTGGTAGGCCGCCACCGCGGCCAAAAGCGCGTCGAGCTCAAGCCGCTCCTCGGTGGTGTGGGCGAGGGCCGGGTCCCCCGGCCCCAGGCCCAGGATCGGCGCGCCGGTCCGCGCCAGGTAGGGGGCGTCGGTGGTGAAGGGCCAAAGCCCCGCCTCGGCCTGCCCCAACAGGGCCAGGGCCCGGCGCAGCACCGGATCCCCGGCGGGCAGGACGTAGGGGGGAAAGTCCGCCGCGTAGCGCTGGCCCGCAACCTCGATCTCGGGCAGCACGAGCCGCCCCCCGAGCCCGGAGAGCCGCGTCAAGAGCGCGGGCACCGCGACGCCCGGCCCGTAGCGCACGTCCAGGGTCAGCTCGACCTCGCCGGGCACGACGTTGATCGCGTTGGGCCGGACCCGCACCTGGGTGGGCTGGAGGGTGTTGGGCCCGGTGTCCGGGTCCTCGCCGAGGTCGAGCGCGTCGAGCGCCACCAGGGCCCGCCCCAGGGCGAAGAGGGAGTTTTGGTCGTTGGGAAGCGCGGCGTGCCCCTGCCGGCCGGTAAAGACCAGGTGGGGCTCGATCCGCCCCCGGTGTCCGCGCATCAGCCGAAGCCGCGAGGGCTCCCCGAGGACGATCACGTCGGGGCTGAGGCGCGAAGCGGCGAACCGGCTCCCGGCGCCGCCCACCTCCTCGGCGACGACGAAAAGCAGCCGCACCCGCGCGGGATGGCGCTCGGCGACGAGGCGGGCCACCGCGGCGACCATCGCTGCCAGCGCCCCCTTCATGTCCACCGCGCCGCGGCCCCAGACCCAGCCCCCCTCGACCGCCCCGGAAAACGGCGGGTGGGGCCAGCGCCCGGGGTCCCCGGCGGGGACGACGTCCATGTGGCCGGTGAAGAGGATCTCGGGCCCCCGGCCGTCCTTCAGGGCCTCGAGGTTGCCCGCCGCGTCCACCTCGACGTCCAGGCCCAGCCGCCGCAACGCGGCCTCGAGCACCGCCCGGGCCGGAGCTTCGTGGCCCGAGGGGCTCTCCGCCCGGATCAGCTCGATGAGGAGGGGGAGGGGGTCCATCAAAGCCCCCGCCCCTGCTGGGTGCGGTAGAGCGCGATCCCCGTCGCCACCGCGGCGTTGAGCGAGGGGGTCGTCCCCTTCAGGGGGATCGCCAAAAGCTCGTCGCAGTGCTCGCGGACGATGCGCCGCAAGCCCTTCCCCTCCGAGCCCACCACCCAGGCCAGGGGGCGGGCGTAGTCGGCGTCCTCGAGACTGCGTTCGGCCTCCCCGGCGAGGCCGTAGACCCAGACCCCTCGGGCCTTGAGGCGCTCGATCTCCCGGGGAAGGTTCTTGACCTGCACCAGGGGAAGGCGCAACGCCGCCCCGGCGCTGGCCTTGATCACCGCCGGGGTGAGCGGGGCACTGCGCCGCGCCTCGCTCACCACCCCGTGCGCCCCCAGTGCCTCGGCGGCGCGGATGATCGCCCCGTAGTTGTGGGGGTCGGTGATCCCATCAAGGAGCACCAGGAGCGGCGGCTCACCGCGGGCCTCGGCGCGGCGAAAGGGGGCCTCGGGCTCGGCGTAGGCCGCGTCCTCGACCTCGGCGGCGATCCCCTGGTGGCGGGTGGTGCCGACGAGCTGGGCGAGCTCGACCCGGCTGGTCCAGTCGAAGGCCACCCCGGCGGCCTGGACCTCGCGCACCAGGCGGGGCTCGACGCCCCGGGCCAGCAAGACCCGCCGGACCCGCCCCTCCCGCGCGGCCTCGAGGACCGGCTTCCGGCCGTAGATCCACATGCCCCAAGCTTACCGGGGCCTAGCCGGAAAGGCCGGCCTTCGCCATCTCGGCGAGGGCGTCCTCGTAGAAGAACCTCTCCCCAAAGGCGGGCTGGAGCTGGTCCAGCCAGCTCGCCTTGGCGTCGTACCTGGCGAAGAAGGGGCGGCCCACCCAGCTGGGGTCGCGGGCCTGGAGGAACTCGAGCACGAAGACCTTCTCCCCGTTCACCTCGCTGACCCCGACGACGCGCACCTTTCCCGGAAAGGCGGACATGCTGGGGCCGCGCACCGAGCGGGCCAGGCCGGAGACCTGGCGGTAGGCCTGGTGGAAGATCGCCGCCGCCCGCGCCAGCGGCACCTCGAAGTACCGCTTGGGGCCGGTGTCGCGCTCGACGAACATGTAGTAGGGCACCAGCCCCAGCCGCACCTCCTCGCGCCACTTTCGGGCCCAGACCGCGGGGTCGTCGTTGATGTGGGCGACGAGCGGGGCCTGGGTGCGGATCACCGCCCCGACGTCGCGCAGGCGGGCGATGGCCGCGCGCACCGCGTCGGTCTCGAGCTCATTGGGGTGGGTGACGTGGGCCATGATCGCGAGATGGCGCCCGGAGGCGACGACGTTCTCAAAAAGCCGCAAGAGCGCCTCGTCGAAAAAGCGGTACGGCCAGTAGGCGAGGGCCTTGGTGCCGATGCGGATGTTCTGCACGTGGGCGAACTCCGGCGAAAGGAGCGGCCGGATGAACCGGGCGAGCACCGCGGTGTTCATCACCATCGGGTCCCCGCCGGTGAAGAGAACGTCGGTGACCTCGGGATGGGCCCTGAGGTAGGCCAAAAAGTCCTCGGTCTCCTTGGTCGCCATGCGCAGGTCGGGGTCGCCGACGAACTGCGCCCAGCGGAAGCAGTAGGTGCAGTAGGCGTGGCAGACCTGGCCGGGGGAGGGGAAGACGAGGACGGTCTCGCGGTACTTGTGCTGCAGGCCCTCGAGCCGCCTCCCCTCGAAGGTCGGCACGTTGTGGGTGAGCTGGCCAGCGGGGTGGGGGTTGAGGTCCCGGCGCACCTCGCGCACCACCGCCGCGAGCCGGGCGCGGTCGCCGGAGGCCAGGGCCCTGGCCACGGCCTCGAAGGCCTCGGGGTCGAGCATCTCCCGCTGGGGGAAGTTGAGGATGAAGATCGGGTCTTCGGGCACCCGCTCCCAATCGATCAAGGCCTCGAGCACGTAGGGGCTGGTGCGGAAAGGGAGGACCTGGGCGACGACCTCGACCGCGTGCTGGACCTCGGGATCGAGGCGCCGCCAGACGGGGTGCCGCTTGAGCTGGGCCAGGGTCAGGGGACGATAGGGCCTCGGGGCCTCAAGGGAAACGTTGGGCAAATGGATCTCCTTTCCCGAGGGGCTTTTCCCTCGTGTTTTTCGTAGTATACCAGTCGGTGATTTAGGGCAGATCCGCCTTGGCCGCGTGGTACTCGCGGGCGATCGCCTCGACGAGCGCCGCCGCCGGCCGCACCTCGCGGACGAAGGCCACCCCGTGCCCCGCGGAGTAGACCTCCTTCCAGGGCTTGCCGCCGGCGCGGAAACGCTCCAGGGAGGGCCGCAGGAAGTTCGCCGGCACCCCGGTGACCTCGGGGGTGTAGACGACGTCCTCGGGGCCCGAGGTGAGGAGCATGCGCTTATAGGCCTCCGAGGCCCCGGCCTCCTCGGTGGCGATGAAGCGGGTGCCGAAGTAGCCGGCGTCCCCCAGGGCCAAAGCGGCGAGGAGGTGCCGCCCACTGGCGAGCCCCCCGGCGATCAGCACCGGGAGGCCGGTTTCCTCCTTGAGCCAGGGGCCGAGGACGAAGGGGCTGATCACCCCCGCGTGCCCCCCCGCCCCGGCGGCCACCGCGACCAGGGCGTCGGCCCCCGCGGCCGCGGCCTTCCTCGCGTGGCGCAGGTTGACCACGTCGGTGAAGACCCGGCCCCCGTAGCCGTGGACCCGGGCGATCACCGCACTGGGATCGCCGAGCGAGGTCACCACCAAGGGCACCCGGCGCCGGGCCACCGCGTCGAGGTCCGCTTCGAGGCGAGGGTTGTCCTTGAGGATCAGGTTGACGCCAAAGGGGAGGTCCGGAAAGGTCTCGAGGAACCGGGCGAAGGCCGCGTGGGTGCGGAAGTTGAGGCTGGGGATGACCGCGATCCCCCCGGCGCGGGCGACGGCCTCCAAGAGCGCCGGGGTGCTGACCAAGAACATCGGCGCCACCACGATCGGGTAGCGCAGGCCGAGCATCCGGGTGATCGCGGTCTCGATGGGGGCGGGACGGCTCATGTCGCCACCAGCTTGATGAAGCGCTCCCGGGTGATCACCCCGAGGACCCGCGCGCCGTCGGCGACGAAGACCACCGGCTCGCGCCAAAACAACGCCCCGAGCTCGCTCGCGGCCACCTCCGGGGCCACCACCGGAACCTCCTCCCAGGGCACCAGCTCGCCATCGGGGTGGATCGCCGCCACCGGCCGGCCCTCCTCGAGGACCACCGCCAGGTGGCGCTCGGTCGCCGCGGGCCCCTCGACCTGGGGCACCGGCTCGACCAGCGCCCGCGCCGGATGCGGGGCCAAAAGCCCGGCGGAAAGCAGCGTCAGGCAGGGCACCCGCACCGCCTTCTTGGCCACCGCCAGGGCCAGGGCGAAGAAGACGAGGAAGACCAGCCCCTCGAGGAGCCCCCAGAGGTCGAAGTCCTCCCAGCCAAAGCGCCCCTTCACCAGGAGGTGGGCCAAAAAGGCGGCGAAGAGCCCGATCGCCAGCGCCGAGACGAAGGAGATCAAGCCGGCCAGCCGGAGTTCTTTAACCGTGCGCACGCATCGCCTCCAGTTCGCGTTCGAAGAAGGGCAGGTCCTCGGGTTTGTCGGCGTCCACGCCGATCTCCGGGTAGGGGGCGACGACCGCCTTGAGCGGCACGCCCAAGAGCCGCGCCGCCCGGGCCTCGAGCTCGGCGATGCCCAGCCGCCCCAAGAGGAGCTTCAAGAGCACCCCCAGCCCCACCGTCCTGGCCAGCGCGATGGGGGCCTTGCGCAGGGCGATGAGCCGCTCGGCGTAGGGCCGGGCCTGGAAGAAGAGCTCGGGGTCGAGCCGCATCAGGTTGCCGCCGGTGAAGGTGCCCTCCCTGAGCCGGGCGTAGGTGCGCCGCATCCCCGGCCAGCGGGCCTCGACCGCGGCCTTGGGCACGATCGGGTAGACGAAGGCCGCCTCCGGCGCCGCCTCGGCGACGAAGCGCACCGCCTCCCCGGGGATCAAGGGGGCGTCGGCGGCGGCCACCAGGACCGGTCCGGCAAGGCCGGAAAGCGCGGCCTTGAGGTTGTCCAAGAGCGCCCCGCGGTCCGCCAGGCGCCGCTCCACCGGAAGCGCCGGGGCCGCCTCGGGGGCTACCAGCGTCACCCGCGAAACCCCACCGGCGCGCAGGGCCTCGAGGACCCAGGCCGCCATGGGGCGGCCGGCGAGGGGAACGAACGCCTTGGAGGGGGCCCCGAAGGCCCGGGCCAGCGGGTCCTCGGGGCGCCCCCCGGCGAGCAAGACCGCGTCCACGCCCCTATGCTAGCGCACGCGCTCGAGCTCGACCTCCACCGTCTCCGTCTCGCCGGCCTCGAGCCGGATCCGCGCCACGTAGGGCGCGTACCCCGGCGCCAGGACCACCAGCCAGCGCCGGCCCGGATCGACCTCGGCGCGCAGCATGCCGCCCTCGGTCCAGCCGAGCTCGAAGCCGTCCAAGAAGACCCGGGCGCGGACGTTGGTGTCGACCACCAGGGTGGCCTTCTCCGGAAGCAGCCGGGCCTCGACCTCGGTCGTCCGCCCGGGGCGGACCTCGACGGTGTCCACCCAGGGCCGGTAGCCGGGGAGGGTAAGCCGCAGCTCGTAGCGGCCGGGGCGCAGCTCGAGCGCCAGCGGCGTGCGGCCGCGGTAGGCGTCCTCCAGGTAGAACCGGGCCCCGGAGGGGATCGAGCGGACCACCAGTCGGCCGGTGGTGACCTCGGGGACCAGCCGGGCGAAGACCCGAAGCCGCTCGCCGGGCTGGACCCGGACCGTCACCTGGTAGGGGCGGTAGCCGGCCTTCCTGACCTCGAGCGCGTGGCGACCCGGCGCGGCCTCGGCGCTCAGGGGGGTGAGGCCGAGGTAGCGGCCGTCAAGGAAGACCTGGGCCCGGCTGGGGTCGCTCTCGACCTCGAGGATGCCCCGGGACGGCGGGGGCGGGGTCTCGCCGACCACGTAGAAGCGGGCCCAGTCGCTGGCCCAGTCGCCGCCGGGCAGGGGCTCGACGACGATCGAGAGCGCCTTCGAAAGCGCCTTCAGCCCGCGCACCCTGACCTCCCCGCGCTCGATGTCCCCGATCTCCCGGCTGGAGAGGGGGCGCTTGGCGGCGACCGCCAGCACCAGCTCCTCCCCCGGCGGACCGTCGACGGTGAAGCGGTAGCGGGCCCCGGACGGGGGGAAGCGGCGCACCTCGCCGGCGCGCAGGAAGTTGTCGCGGTCGTAGGGGTTGGGCAGGAAGAGGCTGATCTCGCCGTTGGGCTTGACGTCGAAGAGGTAGACGTAGGCGTCCTCGGTGACGCTGACGTAGACCCGGATGGGCTCGCCGATGCGGTAGGTGGCGTCGCCCCGCTTCGCGGGGTCCTTGTCCACCCAGACCTTGACCCGGAGCGCCCCCGGGCTGGGGTTGACCACGATCCCCTGCGGGGTGATCTTGGCCCCGGCCAGCGCCAGCGGGACCAGCAGCACGAACGCGACAAGCCAGCGTTTCATCTCCCACCTCCCGTACCCTCACTCTACCCAAGCCGGATGAGGGCGCCGGAGAACACCCTGAAGGCCGCGTCAGGAAACCTCTTCGAAGGCCCCGAGGCGGCGAAAGCGCCGGTAGCGATCCTCCAAAAGGGCCTCCGGGGAGAGGGGGAGGAGGGCGCCGAGCGTCTCCTCCAGGGCGTCGGCGAGGGCCTGGATCGCGCCCTCGGGGTTGCGGTGCGCCCCGCCCCCGGGCTCGGGGACGACCCGGTCCACCACCCCCAGCGCCAGCAGGTCCTGGGCGGTGAGCTTGAGCGCCGCCGCGGCCCGTTCCGCCTCCTTGGCGTCGCGCCAGAGGATCGCGGCGCAGGACTCGGGGCTGATCACCGAGTACCAGGCGTTCTCCAGGATCAAAACCCGGTTCCCGACCCCCAGCGCCAGCGCCCCGCCGGAGCCCCCCTCGCCGAGAATGACCGCCACCGCGGGCACCCGCAGGCGGGCCATGCGCTGGATCGAGCGGGCAATGACCCAGGCCTGGCCCCGCTCCTCGGCGGCCACCCCGGGGTAGGCCCCGGGGGTGTCGATAAAGGTGATGAAGGGCCGGCCGGTGCGGTCCGCGAGGTCCATCATGCGCATCGCCTTGCGGTAGCCCTCGGGGTGGGGCATGCCGAAGTTGCGGCGGATGTTCTCCTTGGTGTTCTTGCCCTTTTGCTGCCCGGCGACGACGACCTCGAGCCCCCGAAACCGGGCGAGCCCGGCGACGACCGCGGGGTCGTCGGCGAAGGCCCGGTCCCCTTTAAGCTCCTCGAAGGCCTCGAAGGCCGTCTCCAGGACGTCGAGGGTCGTCGGCCGGCCGGGGGCGCGGGCCAGCTGCACCCGCTGCCAGGGGGTGAGGTGTTCGTAGATCTCCCGCTGCAGCCGCGCGAACTTTTGCTTTAGGAGCTCGATCTCCTCGGAGAGGTCGAGCCCCTGCTCGGCGGCGGTGGCCTCGAGCGCCCGGATCTTGGCCTCGAGCTCGACGAGCGGCCGCTCGAACTCAAGCGCCATCGCCGCCCTCCCCGGGGTAGAGGTGGGCAAGCACCCGCACCAGGTGCGCCTTGAGCTGACGGCGGTCGACGACCCGGTCGACCAGGCCGTGGGCCTCGAGGAACTCCGCCCGCTGGAACCCCTCGGGGAGGTCCTGGCGGATCGTCTGCTTGATCACCCGGGGCCCGGCGAAGCCGATCAGGGCGCCGGGCTCGGCGAAGATCACGTCGGCCAGGGTGGCAAAGCTCGCGGTCACCCCGCCGGTGGTGGGGTCGGTGAGGATCGAGACGTAGGGCAGCCCCTTTGCAAAGAGCCGCTCCAGGGCGAAGGTGGTCTTGGCCATCTGCATCAAGGAGAGCGCCCCCTCCTGCATCCGCGCCCCGCCGGAGGCGGCGACGACGACGAAGGCCCGCCCCTCCTCGGCGGCCCGCTCGGCGCCGCGGGCGATCTCCTCCCCCACCACCGAGCCCATCGAGCCCCCGGCGAAGGCGTAGTCCATGACGTAGAGCATCGCCGGGATCCCGCCGATCGCCGCCCGGCCGCCGTAGATCGCGTCCGGCCGCCCGGTCTTCTCCTGGTAGCGCTTAAGGCGTTCGGGGTAGGGCTCGGTGTCCACGAACCCCAGCGGGTCCACCGGGCGGAGCTTCCCGGTCAGGGGCTCGAAGCTGCCCTCGTCGGCCAGAATCGCCACCCAGCGCTCGACGGGGATGCGGGTGTGGTGGCCGCACTCCGGGCAGACGCCGAGGTTGTGCTCGAGGTCCTTCTTGTAGATCCGCGCCTCGCACGCCGGGCACTGCACCCAGAGCGAGGGCACCTCACGGCCCTCGCCGCGGGTGCGCCGGCGGCGGAAGAAGCGCTCGAGGGCCACTACTCCTCCTGGGGTGCCTCTAGGCTGGGCTCGAAGGCGGGCGCCGGTTCCCCGGTCGTGCTGCGGCCCACGAAGACCGCCCCGGCCTCGATGTCCAGCGCCCGGGCGACCACGTCGCCCTCGAGGCGGCCGCTCTTGGTCAACGCCAACCGGCCCTGGGCGGCCACCCGGGCCTTGACCTGGCCGTGGATCACGACGTCCCGGGCCTCGACCCGCTCGCCCTCGATCCGCCCGCCGGGGGCGACCTCGAGGTCCCCCGCGGTGCGTACCGAGCCCAGCACCACACCGTCGACGCGGACCGCCCCTTCAGCTTCCAGGTCCCCGCGCACCACCGCGTCGGGGGCCACGTAGGTCATGCTCTTGTTCACAGAACGCTTGCGACCCAGCACCCCTTCAGTCTAACGGGTGGCGTAGGTCGGCGTCTTCAGGTAGGGAAGGGGGTTCACCGCGCGGCCAGAGACGAAGACCGAGTAGTGCACGTGGGGACCGGTGGAGCGGCCGGTGGAGCCGACGTAGCCGATGACCTGGCCGCGCTTGACGTACTGCCCGCGGCGCACCGCGATGCGGCTCATGTGCCCGTAGAGGGTCTTGAACCCGTAGCCGTGGTCGAGCTTGACGTAGCGGCCGAAGACGCTGGACCAGCCGGCCTCGATCACCCGCCCCGGGGCAGTGGCGTAGATCCGGGTGCCGTACCAGGCCGGGAGGTCCAATCCGTTGTGGAACTCGTAGCCCCGGCCGAAGGGGTTCTTGCGCACCCCGAAGCCGCTCGCGATGTAGGTCTTGACGCGAAGCGGGAGCCCCCGCGGGGTCGCCGCCTCGCGCTTGAGGGTGCGCTCCAGAGCCGGGGCCACCCGGCCGGTCAGCTCGCCGCTGAGCGCGTTCAGCCGGGCCTCGGCGGCCTCGAAGAGCTCGCTTGGCTTGGCCGGGCGGCCCGCGCCGACCGGTTCAGGGCCCGGGGCTTTTTTTTCCACCGCCTTCAGCCCCGCGCGCTTTTTCAAGGCCGCGAGGTCCGACTCAAAGCGCTCCAGCCGCTCCAGGATCGCCGCCGCCTGGGCGGCGAGGCGTTGGTTCTCCTCTTCCTTGGCGAGCAACGACCGGTTCAAGCGGCGCACTTCCCCCTGCAAGCGCGCCACCTCCTGCTCGAGCACCCGGGCCTGGCCGGCGCGAACGACGAGCGCCGCGGTGGAGATCCCCCAGCCGATCAAAAGGGCCAGCACGATCGCCGGCACCAGCCAGGGCACGCCGATGCGCCGGGCGGGCCGGCCCGGCCGGGTGATCAAGACGTCATAGCGCCGGGGAAGCTTAATACGCCGCATCCAGGGCCCAGCTTGACACGCCCGGTTAGACCGGGTCAAGGATCTCCAGGACCAGCGGCGGGGCCTCGGCGGCCTCGCCGATTTCATAAGCCGCCGCGACGAGGGCGAGGGCCTCGTCGAGCCCCCGTTCCCGGTGGTGGACCCGGGCCAGGACCTCCCCGGCCGCGACCCGGTCCCCGATCTTCTTTTCCAGGTAGACCCCGACTCCATGGTCGATCGGCGCGCCCTTCGTCTCCCGACCGCCGCCGAGCCGCAGGACCGCGACCCCCACCCGGTAGGCGTCGAGCGCCCGCACCACACCGCTTCGCTTGGCCCGCACCACGGCCTCGCCGGGGGCCAGGGCCAGCCGCTCGGGGGCGTCGACCACCCCGGGGTCCCCGCCCTGGGCGGCGACGAAAGCCCGAAAACGCCTCAGCGCGGCCCCCGATGCCAGCGCCGGCCGCGCCCGGCCGGGATCCAGCCCGGCGAGCTTGAGGCCGTGCTCGGCGAGAACCAGGGCGAGCTCGGTCAGATCCGGCGGCCCCTCCCCGCGCAGGGTCGCGATCGCCTCTCGGACCTCGATCGCGTTGCCCACCGCCCGGCCCAGGGGCTGGTCCATTTGGCTGAGCACCGCTCCCACCCGGCGCCCGGCCCGGGTGCCGATCTCGATCATCAACCGGGCCAGGTCCCGCGCCTCCTCCAGGCGCTTCATGAACGCCCCCTTGCCGACCTTGACGTCGAGGGCGATGGCCCGCGCCCCCGCGGCCAGCTTCTTGGACATGATCGAGCTCGCGATCAGGGGGATGCTCTCCACCGTCGCGGTGACGTCGCGGAGCGCGTAGAGCTTGCCGTCGGCGGGGGCCAGGTCGGGGGACTGGGCGGCGATGACGAGCCCCACCTCCCGGGCCAGGCGGAAGAAGTCCTCCTTGGAAAGCTCGGCACGAAAGCCCGGAATGGACTCGAGCTTATCGATCGTCCCCCCGGTGTGAGCGAGCCCGCGGCCGCTCATCTTGGCCACCACCGCCCCGCTCGCCGCCAGGATCGGCCCCACCACCAGGCTGGTCTTGTCCCCGACCCCGCCGGAGGAGTGCTTGTCCACCGTCGGCCCCAGGTCGGAGAGGTCGAGGACCTCCCCGGAGCGGGCCATCGCGTCGGTCAGAACGAAGGTCTCTTGCTTGTTCAGGCCTTGAAAGAAGACCGCCATCAACCAGGCCGCGACCTGGTAGTCGGGGATCGCCCCTTCGGTGAACCCCCGGACCCAAGCCCTCAGCGCCTCGTCTGGGTGGGGGTGCCCGTCGCGCTTTTCGCGGATGAACTCGACCGGGTGCATGCCCCTAGCCTAGCGCCAATGACGCCTTGGTGACGCTTTGCAGTCGAAGCTGGGGCTGGAGGTGACAGATGCGCTTGTGCATGCGCTTTGGTCTTCTGGGTTTGATCGGGCTGCTTTCGGCCTGCCAGAGCGGTCCCGGCGCGTTCTCCTTAGGGGGCACGGTGACGGGCCTCCGGGGGACGCTGGTGCTCGAAAACGGCAGCAGTACGGTGCGGATCACCCAAAACGGCCCCTTTACCTTTCCCCAAAGGCTTCCGGACGGCGCCCCCTACCGGGTCGAGGTCCAGACCCCGCCGCGCTTCGAGCGCTGCGCGGTGACCCGCGGCGAGGGCGTCATCCGGGGGGCCAACGTCGCCAACGTCGAGGTCAACTGCAAGGACAAGGCCTGGACGGGGCCGGTGGGGCTCGAGCCCACCCTCGCCGGCAACGCCGCCCGGGTCCGCGCCGCGCTCGCCGGCGGGGTCGCGATCGTGGCCTGGGAGGAGGGCGCGGCCATCCACCTGACCACGCGCGGCTCGGAGGGCTGGGCCCTGCCCGCCCGGGTCAGCGTCGGGAACGCCGCCTACCCGGCCCTCGCGGGCAACCCCGCCGGCGACGCGATCCTGGCCTGGACCGAGGTCGAGGGCGGTCTGCGCCGCGTCTTCGCGCTCGGCGGGCACCGCGCGCGCTGGTCGGGCCCGGAGGCGGTGAGCACCGCGGGGCGGACGGTCCGGGGCGAGCCCCGGTTGGCGATCGGCGCCAGCAATCGGGCCGCGCTGGCCTGGGCGGAGGACGATGGAACCCACGACCGGGTGGCGGTGGCGCTCTATGACGGCCACCATTGGACCTCCCCCTATCTGGTGAGCCGCTCGGGCGTGGACGCCAGCCACCCGTCGGTGGCCGTCAACAACAGCGGCGACGCGCTGGTGGCCTGGAAGCAGGGGAGCCAGATCCACGCCGCCCTGCGCACCGGCGGCGTCTGGGGCGCGCCGAGCGCGCTCGACGCCGGCGGCTTGAGCACCGGCGCCCCCCAGGCCTTCCTCGACGACGCCGGCCGAGGCTACGTGGCCTGGGAGATCGGCACCCCGGGAAACAACGCAATCAACCTCGCCCGCTACAGCCCCAAGACGGCGGCGTGGCACACGGTGCAAAGCTTCGCCCTCGGTTCGTCCCCCACCCTCGCCGGCGAGGCCTCGAGCGGCCGGCTGGCGCTCTTCTGGCTGGAGGACGGGGTGCTATGGGCGCGCGTCCACGAAGACGGCGTCTGGCAGGACGCCGAAACCCTGAGCCCGGCGGGCAGCGGCCCAAACCGCCCCAGCGCGGCGATGGACGAACGCGGCAACGTGGTGGTCGCCTGGCAGCAAGCGGACGCCAGCGGTCACCGCCAGGTCTTCGCTGCCTTCCGTCAGTACGGGAACTGGATCAGGCCCGCCGACCGGGACGCCTTCCTGAGCTTCCCCGGCCGCGACGTGCGCTCGCCTTCCCTCTTCGGCAACCCCGCCGCGGCGATCGGGGAGGGGGAGGCGCTGGTCGCCTGGAGCCAGGACGACGGCAGCGGCCGTGACCGGGCAGGGGCGAACCGCTACCGCTGACCTTAGGACGCGCGTCCCTGGTGACGGTCGTTCTGCGGAAATAAACTGGGTTAGAAAGGAGGAACAATGCGGTCGTTTGCCCTTGGGCTGGTCGCGCTCGGCGTGGGGGCGTTCTTGTTCGCAAGCTGCAGCGCCCCGCCGAGCGGGACCAAGGTAACGGTTCGGCTGACGAGCCCCATCGACGGCCAGAGCCCGGCCACGGCCACGGTCGTCTATCAAGTTGGGGACGGACGCTGGCAGCTCGCCCGTCAAACCGACTACGGCACCTACGCCTTCACCCTCCCGCCCGGAGAAAAGCGCTACGGGGTGGCGGTGAACTGCCTGCCCAACATCCCCCTCCTCACCACGATCGGCTGGGCCTTCGTCTACCAGCTGACCACCGACGACGCCACCGAGCTCAACGTCGCCTGCTTGAACTTGAGCGACTTCGCGCTGACCTCCGTTTCCCTCGAGGCGGCCAAGGACACGAACGACACCGGCAGCTACGACCGGGCCTGGTTCTTTACCGACTTCGACAACGACAACGACTTCCTTGGCAGCTCCGTAGAGCTTGGCACCACCGCTGGAACCGGCAAGGACGTGTTGGTCATCGCCTACGACGGGAGCTACGCGCCGGACAAGATCCAGCGTATCCGCTTCCTGCGCGACTTCGACGCCAGCCCCGGCAACTGCTCATCAAGCCCCTGCACCATCACCTTGACGGCGAGCGACGCACCCGTGGCACGAAACGTGGATTCCTTCTCGATACCTTCGGACGCCACGAGCAGCTTCTTCGGAGTCGGCTTTATTTCCAAGAAAGGCCTGGTGGTGCCCCACGGCAGTCGTACCTCCGAAAACCCCGCCCTGGGCACCGGCGATGATGCTGGAGGCACGTACTACGCGATCCCCAACACCCAAAACGGCGACCTCTACTACGCCGAGGCCTCGGCGGAGAAGACCGGCTACCGGGTCAGCCAGGTCAAGCTTTTCGGGCCGACCGCGCGTGACCTGGACTTCGCACTGCCTCAAACTTGGTTCGACCCCGGTGTTCGAGAAGAAGCCCTACCGACCTTTTCGAATCTCGACTACAACGATCCTGACCTCGTCGGCTACGCCTTCGTGATCAACGTCTCGGAAACCTTCTTTGAGCTGGTCACGGTGAGCAAGGGCTGGCTGGGCTCAGCCACGCGCTACACCCTTCCCGACCTGAGCCAGGCCCCGGACTTTCGGGGCACCAAGCCCCTAACAGGCGACGCCATCACCTGGAACGCGATGGCGGTGATGATGAACCGAGACCTCGGAACGTTCCTCGGCGCCGATCCCCTCCCCAACCCCGTGCCCGTGCCCCGCGTCCCGGGCCTCTCGATCAAGCTGGCCTCCAAGATGGGGAGCTACACGCTCCCCTGAGCCCTGGAACGCTTCGGCGGCGCCCCGAGCCCCTTCCAGGGGCTCGGGGCACCGCACCCACTCCTCTTGGACTTTAGGCCTTGCCCGCCGAGCCAAAGAGCTGGATGCGCTCCGCCACCACCCGCTTCATCTCCTCGCGGGCCGGGCCCAGGATCTTACGCGGGTCGTAGACCTTGGGGTTGGTGTAGAGGACCTCGCGCACCGCCGCGGTGAAGGCCAGCCGCAGGTCGGTGTCGGTGTTGATCTTGCTGATGCCCTCCTGGATCGCCAGCCGGATGTCGTCGGGGTGGATGCCCTGAGCGCCCTCGAGGTCCCCCCCATAGCGGTTGATCTTCTCCACCAGCTCCTGGGGCACTCCGGAGGCGCCGTGCAGCACCAGCGGCATCCCGGGCAAAAGCTCGGCGATCTTCTTAAGCCGCTCGTGGTCGATGAAGGGCCGGCCCTTGCCCTTGTAAGGGCCGTGGGAGGTGCCGATCGCCACCGCCAGGTAGTCGATCCCGGTCCGCTCGACGAAGATCTGGGCCTCGCGGGGGTTGGTGAGGAGGGCATCCTTTTCGTCCACCGCGACATGCTCCTCGACCCCGGCGAGCTTGCCAATCTCGCCCTCGACCGAGACCCCGACCGCGTGCGCGGCCTCGACCACCCGTTTGGTCTCGCGCACGTTGGTCTCGAAGTCCTCGGAGGACTTGTCGATCATCACCGAGGTGAACCCCAGCCGCAGCGCCCGGAGGGCAGATTCGTAAGAGGAGCCGTGGTCCAGGTGGATGGCCACGGGCACCCGGGCGTCGCGGGCCATCTCGCGCACCATCGCCACCAGGTAGGCCCCGCCGTACTTGATCGCGCCTTCGGAGAGGGCCAGGATCACCGGGCTTTTGAGCTCCTCGGCGGTCTCCAGGATCGCCTGGGTGATCTCCATGTTGTTGGTGTTGAACGCGCCGACGCCGTAGCCCTCTTCCCGCGCCTTTTTCAGGATGTCCAAACCGGTAACGAGCACAGCCTCACCTCCAAAGGCCCATGCTACCCCGTCACGCCGGCGCCTCTCCGGTAGACTTGGCGAGCATCAGCCGGAACTCGTGGGGGCTGGTCGCGGCCGCGGTCGCGGCCTCCAGACTGACCAGCCCCTGGCGGTAGAGCTGCACCAGGTGCTGATCGAAGGTCTGCATCCCGCGGATGTTGTCCTCGGCGATCAGGTCCTTGATCTCGTAGGTCTTGTCCTCTTCCTTGATGTAGTCGCGCACCAGCTGGGTGGCGAGCAGGATCTCCATCGCCAGCACCCGGCCCTTGCCGTTGGCCCGGGGAAGGAGCCGCTGGGAAAGGATGCCGAGCAGGCTCTCCGCCAACAGGATGCGCACCTGCTGGTGCTCGTTCAGGGGGAAGAAGTCGATCAAGCGGTTGATCGTGCGCACCGCGTCCAGGGTGTGCAGCGTGGAGAAGACCAGGTGGCCGGTCTGGGCCGCTTGCAACGCCGCCTCCACCGTCTCCCGGTCGCGCATCTCGCCGATCAGGATGACGTCCGGGTCCTGACGCAGCGCGCGCTTGAGCCCGCTGGAGAAGGAGAGGGTGTCGAGCCCCACCTCGCGCTGCACCACCAGGCTCTTCTTGTTGCGGTAGAGGTACTCGATCGGGTCCTCGATGGTGATCACGTTGCGGGCGTAGGTCTGGTTGATGTGCTCGATGATCGAGGCCAGGGTGGTGGACTTCCCGGAACCGGTGGGACCGGTGACCAACACCAGCCCCCGCTGCTGGGCGGCCAGGTCCTCGAGGATCGGGCGCGGCAGCCCCAGGTCCTCGAAGGTGGGGATGCGGTCCGGCACCACCCGCATCACGATGCCCACCGAGCCCCGCTGGCGCAGGAGGTTGCAGCGAAAGCGGGCCAGGCGGGGCACGGTGTAGGCGAAGTCAAGCTCCTTTTCGGCGAGGAAGCGCTCCCACTGCTCGGGGGTGGTCAGGGCGCGGGCGATGCTTTCGGTGGCCTCAGGGGTCAGGGTCTTCTCGTCCACCCGGACGAGCTCGCCGTCGACGCGCATGATCGGCGGCGCGCCGGCCTGCAGGTGCACGTCCGAGGCCCGGGCGCGGACCATGGCCTCGAGCATCTCTCTTAGGGTCACGGGTAGACCTCCAGGTTGTCGATCAGGCGCACCTCGGGAAAGCGCCCGGCAAACAGCGCGCGGGCGCCCTCGACCCAGTGCGTCAGGGGTTCCAGCGTCCTGGGATGCACGATTTCAAGATACTCGACCAGGAGGTCGGGAACCTCGGCCAGCGCCTTCAGCCCCACCGCGCGGGCCTCCTCGACGCTGGCCCCGCCGCGGGCGGCCTCGCGCACCGCCAGAAGGGCCCGGTAGATCCCCGGCGCCACCCGGCGGTGTTCGGGGGTGAGGTAGACGTTGCGCGAGGAGAGGGCCAGGCCGTCGGGCTCGCGCACCGTGGGGACGCCGACGATCTCGATGCCGAAATCCAGGTCCTCGACGAGCTTTCTCACCACCGCGAGCTGCTGGTAGTCCTTCTCCCCGAAGTAGGCGCGCTCGGGGCGGACGAGGTGAAAGAGCTTGGTGAGCACCGTGGCCACGCCGCGAAAGTGCCCCGGGCGGCGGGCACCCTCGAGCCGCTCGGTGAGCGGTCCGGTGACCTCGACGAAGCTGGAGAACCCGGGGGGATAGAAGGCCTCGGCCTTTGGGGCGAAGACCAGGTCCACGCCCTCGGCGGCGAGCAGCCGGGTGTCGCGCTCGAGGTCCCGGGGGTAGCGGTCGAGGTCCTCGCCGGGGCCGAACTGCAAGGGGTTGACGAAGATCGAGACCGCGACGAAGGGGTTCTCCTCCCGGGCCCGGCGCACCAGCGCCAGGTGCCCCTCGTGCAGGTAGCCCATCGTAGGGACGAACCCCACCCCCGCCTGGGGCAGCGCCCCTCGCAACGCGGACGGCTCGGTGACCAGACGCACGCCTTCAGTATAGATTTGGGCCATGGGCAAGAAGCGGCGCCAGAAGAAGCTGGCCAGAAAGCGCGCGATCGAGGCCCGCCGGCCCACTCCCGGGAAGGTCTTGCGGCTGGCGCTGAAGACCTTTTTGCTGGTCTTCGGGATGACCCTCGTGATCGCCGTGGGCCTCAGCCTGGGCTTCGAAGCTCTGAAGAACCCCTGGGTCCAGATCCTCCTCTACGGCGCTGCCTACGCGCTCTTTTACCGCTGGCTGATGCGGGAGTTCCTTCCCCCGCCGGTGAAGTGATAGCCTCGCTCTATGGAGGCGAAGATCCTGCCCGAAGGCCTGACCTTCGACGACGTCCTGCTCGTCCCCGCCTACTCCGAGGTGCTTCCCAAGGACGCCGACACCCGGACCCGCCTGACCCGGCGGATTACCTTGAACATCCCCATCCTCTCGGCGGCGATGGACACCGTCACCGAGAGCAAGATGGCGATCGCCATGGCCCGCGAGGGAGGGATCGGCATCCTGCACAAGAACCTTCCCATCGAGGCCCAGGCGGAGATGGTCAAGCGGGTCAAGCGCAGCGAGGCAGGAATGGTCAGCGACCCGATCACCCTGCCCCCGAACGCCAAGCTCGAGGACGCCGAGCGCCTCTTCGCCGAGTACAAGATCGGCGGCCTGCCGGTGGTGGACTTTCACGGCCGCCTCCTGGGCCTGGTCACCAACCGCGACCTGCGCTTCGAGTCGGACCTTAGCCGCCCGGTCACCGAGGTCATGACCCCCTTCGAACGCCTGGTCACCGCCCCCCCCGGCACCACCCTGGAGGAGGCCGAGCGCATCCTCAAGGCGCACAAGATCGAGAAGCTGCCCCTGGTCGACGAGGATGGCCGCCTGGCCGGGCTGATCACCCTTAAGGACATCGTCAAGCGCCGCAAGTTCCCCCTCGCCGCCAAGGACGAACAGGGCCGGCTTCTGGTCGGCGCCGCGGTGGGGGTGGACAAGGAGCTGATGGAGCGCGCCGCGGTCCTGGTCGAGGCCGGGGTCGACGTGCTGGTCGTGGACAGCGCCCACGGCCACTCCAAAGGGGTCCTGGACGCGGTGCGCGCGCTCAAGGCACGCTTTCCCGTCGAGGTCATCGGGGGGAACGTGGCCACCGCCGAGGGGGCGCGGGCCCTCGCCGAGGCGGGGGCCGACGCGGTCAAGGTGGGGATCGGCCCGGGCTCGATCTGCACCACCCGGGTGGTGACCGGGGTCGGGGTGCCGCAGATCACCGCGATCATGGAGGCCTACCGGGGCATTGCCGACCTCGACGTGCCGATCATCGCCGACGGCGGGATCAAGTACACCGGCGACGTGGCCAAGGCCCTCGCTGCCGGGGCCCACGCGGTGATGCTCGGAAGCATGCTCGCCGGGACCTACGAGGCCCCCGGAGAGGAGATCATCAAGGACGGCCGGCGCTACAAGGTCTACCGCGGCATGGGCTCGCTCTCGGCGATGAAGCGGGGCTCGGCCGGGCGCTACTTCCAGGAGGAGGCGAAAAAGCTCGTGCCCGAGGGAATCGAGGGCATGGTCCCCTACAAGGGGCCGGTCGGCGACGTCCTCTACCAGATCGTCGGCGGGCTCAAGGCCGCGATGGGCTACACCGGCAGCCCGGACATCGAGGCCTTGCGCACCAGGACCCGGCTGCGCCGCATCACCATGGCCGGCCTGATCGAAAGCCACCCCCACGACGTCGCGATCACCCGCGAGGCCCCGAACTACTCCCGGTGATCGCCATGAAGATCGAAGCCGCCGAGCTCTTCACCCTCGAGCTTCCGCTCAAGTTCCGCTTCGAGACCTCGTTCGGGGTCCAGACCCACCGCCGGCTCTTCCTCCTGGCCCTGCACGGCGAGGGGCTGACCGGCTGGGGCGAGGGGGTGATGACCCCCCTCCCCCTCTTTCGCGAGGAGACCCTGGCCGGGGCGCTGGACGTCTTGGCCCAGGGAATCCTGCCCCGGGTGGTGGGAAGGGACTGGGCCAACCCCGCCGCCCTGGCGGCCACCTTCGCCCCGTTCCGCGGCCAGCGGATGGCCAAGGCCGCGGTGGAGATGGCCTTTTGGGACCTCTACGCCAAGGCCCTGAACGTCCCGCTCAAGGACCTCCTCGGCGGGGTCAAAGACCGGGTCCCGGTGGGGGTCTCCCTGGGCATCCAGCCCTCGATCGCGGCCACCGTCGACGCCGTCGGCGAGCACCTCCTGGCCGGCTATAAGCGCATCAAGCTCAAGATCAAGCCCGGCTGGGACGTCAAGGTCGTCGAGGCGGTGCGCGAGGCCTACCCCGAGGCCCCACTCTCGGTCGACGCCAACGCCGCCTACCGCCTCAGCGACTACCGCGTCTTCGCCGCGCTCGACGACTTCCACCTCGAGTACATCGAGCAGCCCCTCCACTACGAGGATCTCGCCGACCACGCGAAGCTCCAATCCCGCATCCAGACGCCCCTTTGCCTGGACGAGTCCATCGTCTCCAAGGAAACCGCCCGCGCCGCCCTCGAGGCCGACGCCACCCGGGTGATCAACGTCAAGGTGGCCCGGGTCGGTGGCCACGCCGAGGCCCGGCGCGTCGCCGAGCTCGCCGAGGCCTTCGGCGTCCCGGTCTGGATGGGCGGCATGCTGGAGACCGGCGTCGGCCGGGCCCACGCGATCCACGCCGCGACCCTCCCCAACTACCGCCTCCCCGGCGACACGTCTTCCTCCACCCGCTACTGGGAGGACGACGTGATCACCGCGCCCCTGATCGCCAAGGACGGCTGGATGCCGGTCCCCGAGGGCCCGGGGATCGGCGTCGAGGTGGACGCCGCCGGGGTCCGCGCCCGGGCGATCGCGGTGCAGCAAATCTGATGGTTTTGAACCCGGTATAGCCGTGCTATACTGTGGGCGGCCGCATGGCTTAAAGATTGATCCAGAAGGAGGCGCATATGAAGAAAACGCTACTGGCAGGCATCCTCATCGGGGCCCTTGGGCTCGCGTTCGCGACCCCTAAGGACACCTTCGTGCACATGGTCTTCGGCGAGGTCGACACCCTCGACCCGGCGCAGGCCTACGACACCGCCTCGAACTACATCATCGAGAACGTCTACGAGACGCTCTACACCTACAAGAAGGGCTCGTTGACCGAGTACGAGCCGCTCCTCGCCACCTCCTACGAGATCAAGGACGGCGGCAAGACCTACGTCTTCCACCTCAGGAAGGGCGTCCAGTTCCACTCCGGCAACCCCATGACCTGTAAGGACGCCGAGTACTCCTTCGAACGCGTCCTGGTCACCAACCCCGGCGACAGCTGGGGCTGGTTCCTGGCCGAGAGCCTGATCGGCTACGACGTCAACGCCAAGGCCGCGGCGGAGGAGGCCCTCGGAAAGAACCCCGATCCCAAGAAGCTCGAGGCCTTCCTCGACGACTACTGGAAGAAGATCGACCAGAGCGTGGAGTGCGAGGGCCTCTACACCCTGCGCTTCAACCTGGTCAAGCCCGACCCCACCTTCTTCGCCAAGCTGCTCTACGCCGGCGCCGCGATCATCGACTCCAAGTGGGCGATCGAACACGGCGAGTGGTCCGGCACCAAAAAGGACTGGAAGGACTGGATCGGCAAGGACCTGCGCCAGGGCTACCTGCACGCCCACATGTCCGGCACCGGCCCCTACAAGCTGGTGAAGTGGGATGGTAAGGACGTCGTCGCCGAGGCCTTCGACGGCTACTGGGGCAAGAAGCCGGCGATCAAGAAGGTGCTGGTGCAGGCGGTCGACGAGGAGACCACCCGCATCGAGGCCTTAAAGCGCGGCGACGCCGACCGCATCGCGGTCACCAGCCGGGCGGTGCTTGACTCCCAGGTCCGCGGCCTGCCCGGGGTCAAGGTCTGGGAGGACCCCACCTGGGCCCCCGCGGCCGCCGGCGCGGTCTTCTTCAACCAGGCCCCGGCCGCCGAGAACAACCCCTACCTGGGCTCCGGCAAGCTCGACGGCAAGGGCATTCCGCCGGACTTCTTCAAGGACGTCCACGTGCGCAAGGCCTTCGCCTACGCGATCGACCAGGACGCGATCATCGATGAGCTCTACCTGGGTAAGGGCGTGAAGCTGACCATGGCCCTGCCGCCCTCCTTCCTGGGCTACGACCCCAACCTCCCCATCTACTCCTACGACCCGGACAAGATGGAGGCCCACTTCAAGCTGGCCTTTGGCGGCGAGCTCTGGAAGAAGGGCTTCGAGATCACCATCCTCTACAACGAGGGCAACCGCGTCCGCCAGACGATCGCCGAGATGCTCAAGGCCAACATCGAGGAGATCAACCCCAAGTTCAAGGTCAACGTTCAGGGCGTGCAGTGGCCGGACTTCATCCGCGCCGTTTCCCGGAAGCAGCTGCCGGTCTTCATCCTGGGCTGGGGCGCTGACTACGCGGATCCGGACAACTTCATCTACACCTTCTACCACTCGCGCGGCTACTACGGGAACAAGATCGGCATCAAGGACCAGAAGATGGACGCGCTGATCGAGAAGGCGCGGAGCATCACCGACGCCAAGGAGCGCGCCAAGCTCTACTCCCAGGTCGGCAAGCGAGCCTACGAGACCGCCCCGCTGGTGCCCTACCCGCTGCCCTCCCCCTTCATCGTCACCCGCGACAACATCGAGGGCGTCTACTACAACCCCATGCTCTCGGGCACCTTCTTCTGGAAGGACATCGTGAAGAAGTAACCTCGGCTCAAGGCAAAAGGGGGGCCCGCTCGGGCCCCCTTTTGCGGTAAACTCCCCGGGGAGGACGACGTGCTGACCTTCACCATCCGCAGGCTTTTACAGCTTCCCCTGGTGCTCTTCGCGGTTTCGCTGATCATCGTGGGGATGATGCAGTTCCTTCCCCCCAGCGCGCGCGCCGCGGCCTTCGTCAAGAGCGAGCAGCAGCTCGCGCACATCGACCAGATCATCAAGCAGTACCACCTCGACGCGCCCTTTTACGTGCAGTACTGGACCTGGCTGCAAAACGCCTTGAGCGGCAACTTCGGCTTTTCCCGAGTGGCCAAGAAGCCGGTGCTTCAGGCCTTCGCGGAGAAGCTCCCGGTCTCCGCCGAGCTCGCCTTTTACGCCTTCTTTCCCATGCTCTTCCTATCGATCTGGCTGGGGACGCTGGCCGCGATCCACCGCGACAAGCTCCTGGACCAGGTGGTGCGGGTGCTGGCGGTGATCTTTTGGTCGATCCCTACCTTCGTCCTGGGCATCACCCTGGTGGCGGTGGTCTACGGCTACCTGCGCCTTTTCGGGATCGGCCGGCTGCCCAGCGACCTGATCATCGACCTGGCCCAGGCCTCCGCGGCCGGGAAGTTTCATTACTACACCGGCTTTCTCACCCTCGACGGGCTGTTGAACGGCCGCCTCGACGTCACCCTGGCCGCGCTCAAGCACCTGGTCCTCCCGGCCCTCACCCTGATCCTGGTCCAGGGCGCCCAGCTGGTGCGCGTCATGCGCTCCTCGATGCTCGACGAGCTGGGCAAGGACTACGTGCGCACCGCCCGCGCCAAGGGCCTGCCGGACCGCGTCGTCTACTACAAGCACGCGCGGCGCAACGCCCTGATCCCGGTGATCACCCTGGCGGGCCTGATGTTCGCCTTCATGATCAACGGGGTGGTGATCACCGAGACGATCTTTAACCTCCCCGGCCTGGGGCAGTGGGCGGCGCTGGCCGCGGTCCAGCTGGATCAGCCGGCGATCTTAGGGTTCGCCCTGCTCACCGCGGTGATCGTCACCACCGCGAACATCGTCGTCGACCTCCTTTATGCCCTGGTGGACCCGCGCATTCGCTACGAGTGAGGAAGGAAGATGGCCGAAATCGCTGCCCTCAAACCCAAACGCGAATCGTTCTGGCGCTCGCGGGCCTGGAAACGCTTCCGCCGCAACCCCCTGGCCCTGGTCGGTACCGCGATCGTCGTCTTCTACGTGGTCGTCGCTCTTCTGGCCCCGGCCCTGACCGCCGATCGCATGGGGCGCAACTGCTTGCGTGACCTCGGCCTCACCCGCAGCGAGGCCGCCCGGGTCCTGAAAAACCCCCTGCAGCCGGCCTTCTGGAAGGCCACCCTGGCCCCGCCGAAGACCTGCTACAAGATTCCCCGCAAGGGCTACTCCCCGGTGCCCAAACCTCCCTCGAGGAGGTACCCCCTGGGCCTCGCCGGGGGCGGCTACGACATCTACTACGGCCTGGTGTGGGGCACCCGCACCGCCTTTTACGTGGGCATTTTGGTGGTCGGCATCGCGCTTCTCATTGGGATCGTGATCGGCGGAGCGGCGGGGTTCATCGGCGGACGCACGGACAACCTCTTGATGCGCTTCACCGACGTGATCTACGCCTTCCCCGGACTGGTCCTGGTGATGGTGGTGGTGACGATCTTCGGGCGCAGCCTGACCACGATCATGCTGGCGATCGCGGTGGTGGCCTGGCCCACCTACGCTCGCATGCTGCGGGGGAACATCCTCAAGACCAAGGCCCAGGACTTCGTCGACGCGGCCCGGGCCCTCGGCGCCGGATCCTTGAGGATCTTCCTCAAGCACGTCCTGCCCAACGCAATCGGCCCCCTGATCATCCTCGCCAGCCTGGACATTGGCTCGGTGGTGCTCTCGGTCGCCGCCCTCTCCTTTTTGGGGCTGGGCCCGGAGGTGGGCTTCGCCGACTGGGGGCAGATGGTGAACTTCGCCCGCGGCTGGATCGTGGGCCCGCCCGGCGAGCCGCTCAAGTACTGGTTCACCTGGGTCTGGCCGAGCCTGATGATCGCCCTCTTCGTCCTCGGCTGGAACCTTCTCGGCGACGCGGTCCGCGACGCGCTGGACCCCCGAAGCTAGCCTCCATCCGCCACGACCACGCGCCCAAAAGGGCGCGTGGTATCTTGATGGGGCCAAGATGGCAAAAGGAGGCAAGATGCGTGTTTTTAAACTTGGAATCTTTATCCCTCTGGTCCTCGGTCTGGCCCTCGCCGCTACCCCCAAGGACACCTACGTCTACATGACCCACGGGGACATCGACACCCTCGACCCGGCACAGGCCTACGACACCGCCTCACTGCAGATCATCGAGAACGTCTACGAGACGCTCTACACCTACAAGAAGGACTCGCTGACCGAGTACGAGCCGCTCCTCGCCACCTCCTACGAGATCAAGGACGGCGGCAAGACCTACGTCTTCCACCTCAGGAAGGGCGTCCAGTTCCACTCCGGCAACCCCATGACCTGTAAGGACGCCGAGTACTCCTTCGAGCGCATCCTGGTCACCAACCCCGGGGACGGGCCGGGCTGGTTTTTCGCGGAAAGCCTGATCGGCTACGACGCCAACGCAAAAAGCGCCCTGGGCGAAGACGCCAGCCCCGAAGCCTACGCGCGCTACTGGCGCCTGATCGATGAAAGCGTGGCGTGCGATGGCCTCTACACCCTGCGCTTCAACCTGGTCAAGCCCGACCCCACCTTCTTCGCCAAGCTGCTCTACGCCGGGGCCGCGATCATCGATTCCAAGTGGGCGATCGAACACGGCGAGTGGTCCGGCACCGAGAAGGACTGGCTCGATTGGGCGGGTCGGGACCTTCGCCAGGGCTACCTGCACACCCACATGTCCGGCACCGGCCCCTACAAGCTGGTGGAGTGGGGCGGCAAGAACGTCGTCGCCGAGGCCTTCGACGGCTACTGGGGCAAGAAGCCGGCAATCAAGAAGGTGCTGATCCAGATCGTCGACGAGAAGGCCACCCGCATCGAGGCCCTAAAGCGCGGCGACGCCGACCGGGTGACCGTCGGGGACTGGGCGACCCTGGAGTCCCAGGTCCGCGGCCTGCCCGGGGTCAAGGTCTGGGAGGACCCGAACTGGGCCCCAGCCTCCGCCGCGGTGATCTTCTTGAACTTCAAGGTCGAGGGCGAGGACAACCCCTTCATCGGCGCCTCCACCCCCAGGGACCTCTTCAGCGACGTGCACGTGCGCCGCGCCTTCGCCTACCTGGTGGACCAGGACGCGCTGATCGAGGACCTCTTCTTGGGTCACGGTCTTAAGCTGACGATGGCCCTGCCGCCCTCCTTCCTGGGCTACGACCCCACGATCCCCGTCTACCCCTTCGACCCCGACAAGGCCCGGGAGGCGTTCAAGCAGGCCTTCGGCGGCGAACTCTGGAAGAAGGGCTTTGAGGTCACGATCACCTACAACCAGGGCAACGAGTTCCGCCAAACGGTGGCGGAGATGCTCAAGGCCAACGTCGAGGAGCTCAACCCCAAGTTCCGGGTCACCACCCAGGGGCTGCAGTGGCCGGACTACCTCAAGAGCGCGCGTCACAAGATGCTCCCGATCTGGCCGCTCGGCTGGGTCGCCGACTACGCGGACCCAGACAACTTCATCCATCCCTTCTACCACTCCAAGGGGGCCCTGGCCAAGCGGCAGAACCTGAACATCCCGGAGCTCGACCGGCTGGTCGAAGAAGCCCGCAAAACCGTGGACCCCAAGGCGCGCGCGGAGATCTACCACAAGATCGGCCGCCTGGCCCACGAGCTGGTGGTGAACATCCCCCTCCCTTCGCAAAACCCCTTCATCGTCACCCGTGACAACGTCAAGGGCGTCTACTACAACCCGATGCGCTCGGGCACCTTCCTCTGGAAGGACATCACGAAGAAGTAACCGCAAAGAAAAGCAAGCGGGGGCCCGAGTGGGCCCCCTCTTCGTCAAAAGGAACGGGTCTTGACCGTCAGGCCGGCCTCGCTCAACCAGTCCACCAGCGCCGCCACCGCCTGGCGCACGCCGGGGGTCACGATCACGTCGCCAAAGCGCCGCAGCCCGGCGTAGACCCCGCGGGCGCTGGGACGGACCTCGAGCAGGACGTCCTGGGCGAGGTCCGGCTCCTCGACGCGCGCGAAGACGTAGAGCCCCTCGGGCAGCCGGGGGGCGGCTTCGAGGAGGACCGCGGTCCCCTCGGAAAAGCGGCGCACCTGCTTGGTGAAGGCCTCGGCCGGGGGCAGGGGGCCTTCGAGGATCGCGTGGGGCATCTCCTTCCACCTCTCAATCGGTACAAACGACGTCGTGGCCTCGCCGATCTTGCGAAACACCGCGTGGTAGACCGGCCGGCCGGCCTCCCGCCACTTGAGGGCGTACTTGGTTGAAAGCGCCTCCGGCGGGGGCGGCGCCGGCTCGACGGAAAAGAACCCGGTCTGCTTGGCCGCCTCGATCGCGAAGGCGAAGTACTCGGCGTGGTCGGTGGTGAAGTAGAGCGCCCCACCCGGCGCGAGCCGGGTGGAGAGCAGGGCGAAAAAGGGCGCCTTCAGCAGCCGCCGCCCCTGGTGGCGCGTTTTGGGCCAGGGATCGGGGAAGTTGACGTAGACCCGGGCCAGGCTGCGTTCCGGGACCAGGTTGCGCACCACGAACTCGCCGGTGGCCCGCACCACGCGGACGTGTTCGATCCCCTCGCGGCGAAAGCGGCGAAGGGATCGGGACACGCTCGCCGAGGAGACCTCGGCCGCGAGCAAGTTCCAGTCCGGGTGGGCCTTGGCCAGAGCCGCGGTGAAGCGGCCGTCGCCGAAGCCGATCTCCAGGACCAGCGGCCCTGGCCGCCCGAAGACCCCGGGGAGGTCGAGGGGAAAGGGGACGTCGGACAGGCGAAGCAGGCTCACTCGAGGTCCAACCTCCGCGAAGCGAAAAACGTGTAGGCCGTGGGGGTGAAGGCCGCGCCCAGCCGCCAATCGGACCAGGTCGCGCGGAGGTCCAGCCGGATCGGGTAGCGGGCTTCGGCCTCTAGGCGATAGCCGCGGGTGTAGTAGCCGAGCTTGAAGGCGTTGTAGCCCCCCATGCGCAGCGTGACCTCGGCGGTGGCCGCCTCCAGGGGGCCGCGCCAGCCCAGCCAGGCGTAGGCCCGGGTGGGCTCGCGGTCCGCCCCGAGCCCCAAAAGGAAGCGGTTTTGGCCCTCGAAGACCCGCACCCCGGCCTCCAATCGCCCGTGCCGGTTGCGGTGCTCGGCCCGGGCCAGGAAGATCAGGCGCCGCCGCACCCGGTAGTCGACCCCCAGCGCCGCGTAGGGGCCGACGCCGTCCTCCGCCAGAGGCCAGAAATGGCTCGGCGGCCGGTTCTCGGTGTAGCCCAGCGCCACCCGGGCCGCCACCGCGCCCAGCGAGACCTGACCCCGGCCCTCGAGCCAGGACTGCCCGTCGAGCCCGGTGAAGGCCTGGATCCCGAGCGCCGCCCGGCCCGCCGGGGGCAGGCCCCAGGCGTGGTCCACCCCGGCGCCGATCGCGAACGCGTCGATCCTTGGGAGCTCGCCGCGGAAGTAGAGGTGGAAGGTCGTGTCGCCGCTCGGGACCGAGAGCGCGAGCGCCGGACCCAGCGCCAGCGTCGGCCCTCCCAGCCAGACACCCGCGTCCAGCCGCTGCGCCGGCGCCAGCGCGAGGAGAAACACGAGCCATGCCCAGCGTTTCATGCCCTTCACCTTACCGCCTGGTGATACAACAGGGGCATGCGTGCCTTCTTGCTGCGCTGGGTGCTCAACACCGTCGCGCTCTGGGTGGTTAGCGAGCTCTACTCAGGGGTCCGCTTCCCCCCGGACGCGGGGCTTGGCGACTACTTGCTGGCGGGGCTGACCCTGGGGCTGGCCAACGCCCTGATCCGCCCCGTTCTGCTGCTCCTGACCCTGCCTTTGAACCTGATCACGCTGGGGCTCTTCACCCTGGTGATCAACGCCTTGATGCTGCTCTTGGTCGCGGCGCTGACCCCGCTCGAGGTCCAGGGCTTCTTCGCCGCCCTCGTCGGTGCCCTTCTCCTCTCCCTCATCTCGTTTGCCCTTAACCTGCTCCTCGCGGAATGACGACGCAACGCACGCCCCCCCTGAAGTCCGTCGCCCTCCCCGCCGAACACGGTGGCTGGGGCTTCACCCTCGAGCCGATCTTCCTGGGCCTGGCGCTGGCCCCTAGCCTGGCCGGGCTCGGCGTGGGAATCATGGGGCTCTTCGCCTTCCTCGCCCATCACCCGATCAAGCTTGCCCTCTCCGACCTGCGCCGCGGCCACCGCTATCCCCGGACCCAGCTCGCGCTTCGGGTCGGGCTCGGCTACGCCCTTCTGGCCGCGTTGGGCCTGGCGCTGGCCCTGGCGCGCGCCACGAGGCCCTTCCTCGAGCCGCTGCTCCTCGGCCTGCCCCTGGCCGCGCTCAAGGTCTGGCTGGACAGCCGGGGAAAGGGGCGGAGCTTCTTCGCCGAGATGGCCGGGGCCCTGGGCGCCGCCACCCTGGCCCCCGCGGCGATCCTCGCCGGGGGTGGCCCCGAGACCTGGGCCCTCGGAGCCTGGAGCCTCCTGGCGCTGCGCAGCCTGGTTTCGATCCGCTACGCCCGGGCCGCGGTGCGTCGCGCCCGGGGGCTTGCGGTGAGCCTGACCTCGGTCGCCAGCACTGCCCTCGTCGGCGGCGGCCTCGCGGTCTTCCTCGCCGCGGCCGGGTGGCTTCCCTGGCTCGGCGCACTGGCGATCCTGGCGCTTGGGGCCTACGCCCTTTGGCAGCTCAAGCGGCCGCCCCTGCCCGCCAGAAAGATCGGCTGGGGGCAGATGGTCTGGGGCTGGGCCACGGTCGTCTTGGCCGCGCTCGGCTACTGGCTCGGGCTTTAAAAGATCCGCCCCCGCTACCCCCCGCCCTGGTGGCCTTCGCGCTCAACAAGAAGGCACGCCCAGCGCCTTCCTCGCCTCCGGTTCCGCCACGGCCGGGGGGGGAGGCGTTTGGGCCACTTAGCGGGGGGGCCGCCTTCGCTTTTCCCGTTCCTCGCGAAGGCGCCAGAGCATCTCGTTGGTGACCACCCGCCGGCTCATCGCGTAGACGAAGACCACCATCGCCAGGAACTGCAGCAGGCCGGAGACGGCGAGCAGGGGCCGCATCGGGCCGAACGGCCCCCCGAAGGGCTCCAAGACCACCCGTAAGAGCAGGCCGAGGTTCAGCGTCCAGTAGGTCAGGCGCTCGAGCCCCGGCTGCTTGATCTGCCCGGGGCGGGGCATCATCCAGTAGGCGACGCCGAAGACCATGTTCAGGAAAAACCCCACCAGCCCGGCGTGGACGTGGACGCTCTTGAAGGCTCCGAAGAGCCCCGGGTCGAGGTAGAAGAGGACCCCCAGCAACCCGGTCAGGAGCAGCCAGGCCAGGGAGGTGCGGACGAAGAGGTACTCGTAGTAGAACATCAGCGCACCAAGAGCACCGGCCCCACCGCCCGGCGCAGGACGAACTCGGTCGTCGAACCGAGCAAGAGTTCGATCACCCGGCCCCGGCCGAAGGCCCCCATGGCCAGGAGGTCGGTGGGCTCCTGGAAGGCGACCAGGGCCTCCCCGGGATCCCCGCTCAGGGCCTCGGTGCCCGCGTTCACCCCGTGGGCCCTCAGGTACTCCGCCCCCTCCGCGGCGAGCAGCGCGGCCCGCTCCATGGTCTCGGCGACGCTGACCACCACCACTTCCAGCCCCTTCGCCAGGTCGGCGACGAAGTGGAGCGCGCGCACCGCCAGATCCGAGCCGTCGTAGCCGACGAGCACCCGCTCCACCGGAACGAACTCGAGCGCGGCGACCATCACCGGCACCGGGCTGGTACGGGCCACCCGCTCCACCGTCGAGCCGATCCCGGTGGCCTCGTGCCCCAGCTGCTCCCCGGCCCGACCCAGGACCGCGAGGTCCGCGGTGCGGGCCTCCTCGGCGATCACCTGGTAGGGAACGCCGGTGCGCAGCAAGGCCTCGACCTTTTCCACCCCCGCGGCCGCGGCACGGCGCTTGAAGGCCTCGAGCACCGCCTGGCCGCGGGCCTCAAGGGCCTGGTCCAAGGCCTCGTGATAGGCGGGGACGGGGATGCTGATGGCCCCGAAGTCCAACAGCTCGGGGGCCCGGATCAACCGCACGTCCTTGACGAAGAGGGCGAGCACCTCGGCCTCTAGCCGCCTGGCCCAGAAAAGCCCCAGGGCCTCGGCGCTCTCGGCCGGTTCCGAGCCGTCGGTGGCGATCAGGATTCGCTTAATCATCGCCCTCATTGTAGACGTGCTACACTCTTCGGGCGATGCCAGCGTTCATCTCTGACTCAAGCTTTCCGCTTAGAAAAAGAAAAGTGGCGCGCCCGAGAGGACTCGAACCTCTGACCTTCGGCTCCGGAGGCCGACGCTCTATCCAGCTGAGCTACGGGCGCACTCAGCAAACGTCAGTTTATCCGTCCCCCATGGAGGTCGTCAAGTGAAACTCAGTCGCAAGGCCATCACCATCATCTTCGGCATCCTGGCGCTCTCCTTCGCGCTGGGCACGATCCTGCTCTTCACCCCCAAGGGGCAGCAGCAGAGCGCGGGCAAGCCGGTGCTCTGGGTCAACGGCCAGGCCATCCACGAGCTGGACCTGGCCCGGATGCAGCAGACCGACCCGCTCTTCGCCCTGAACCTCGAGGGGACGCTCAAGCCCCTGGTGGACACCTACTTCCTGGAGCGGGTGATCCTCCTCGAGGCCCTGGCCCAGGACGCCAGCCGGGTCAAGGTCTCCTCCGCCGAGGTCAAGCGGGAGGTCGACCGCATCCGCGAGCAGTTCGGCCTCAAGGACAGCAAGGCCTACGACCGCTTCCTGCAGCAGATCGGCTACACCGACTCCCTCTTGCGCAAGGAGATCCGCCGCCAGCTGCAGATCCAAAAGCGCCTCAAGCAGATCCAGGACAAGGTCAAGCTGAGCGAGGAGGAGGCCCGCTTCTACTTTGAGCTGCACAAGGCCGACTACGCCCCCGAGGACAAGGTCCTGGCGCGGCAGATCGTGGTCGACGACAAGGCCCTCGCCGAGGAGATCCTAAAGCAGCTCAAGGCCGGGGCGGACTTCATCGAGCTGGCCAAGAAGCACTCCAAGATCGGCGCCGACCAGGGCGGGGCCCTCGGCGCCCAGCCGGGTTCGATCGAGCCCGGTCCGGTGACCCGGGTGGTCTTCCCCGAGGCCGTGGCCAAGGCGGTCTTCAAGCTGAAGCAGGGGGGCCTAACCGACGTCATCGAGGCCGGCGGCCGCTACTACATCGTCAAGGTGGAGAAGTTCCTCCCCGGTGGCGAGGCCCGTTACGAGGAGGTCGCCGACCGGGTCAAGCAGGACGCGCTCAAGGTCAAGCAGCAGGGGGCGCTCGAGCGCTACATCGAGGAAGTACGTAAAAAGGCCAAGGTCAAGTTCGCCGAGGACATGCCCTACACCTACAAGAACCCGGTCGTGGCCAAGGTCAACGCCCACGAGATCAAGCTCGCCCAGGTCGCGGAGGCGGTCTTCTCCAACCCCCAGGTCCCCCAGCTCATCCAGCAAGGGTTGGGGCAGCTCGCGGTGCAGTTCTTCTTCCCCTCCTCCCTGGAGCAGCTGATCACCACCGAGCTCCTGGTGGACGCGGCCAAGGCCACCGGTAAGCCCTTCATCGGGCCCAAGGCCCAGATCGCGAACGACGTCCAGCTCTGGAAGACCCGCGACGTCACCGTAACCCCGGACGAGGTCAAGCGCTACTACGAGGAGAACAAGGACCGCTTTGCCATCCCCGCCAAGGCCGAGATCGCGCTCGCCGAGTTCGAGAGCGAGGACGCGGCCAAGGCCTTCCGCGAGGCGGTGCTCCAGGGCAAGGACCCGAAGCAGGCCGCCGAGGCGGCCAAGGGCAAGTACAACGAAGCCGGCGAGGTCCAGGAGGGCCAGCTCCCGCCGGTCCTGGCCGCGGTCGTCTTCGGCAAGGCGCCGAAGGAGGAGAGCCCCTTCGGCAAGGTCTCCGACGTGATCAAGGCCGGGAAGAAGAGCTTCCAGGTGGTGATCGTCAAGAAGGTCACCCCGCGCGTCGAGCGGCCCTTCGAGGCGGTCAAAGAGGAGGCCGAAAAGCTGGCCCTGGCGGCCAAGCGCGCCCAGGTCGCCCAGGCCTGGATCGAGGAGCTCAAGAAGTCGGCCACCATCGAAAACCATCTCAAGGAGGTGCTCGACGCCCTGGCCCCGAAGACGCCGAAGGAGGGCGCTGGCGAGAACGCTCCCAAAGGAAGCAACGAGAACGCTCCCAAAGGGGGCAGCGAGACCGCGCCCAAGGCCCCCGCGGGCAAGTAGCGCGCGCGGTTAGGTTAGGAGAGGGGGCCCGAAAGGGCCCCTTCTTGTTAGATTGATGGCATGCCGGAGCGATTGGAGGATGCCCTGGAAGGGCTCGAGGGCTACCTCAACGGCAACGAGCTCTACCCCGGCCTCCTTCCGGAGGACATCGAGGCCGGGTTCTATCAGGCGCCGGAGGGGGTTCGCTTTTCGCTCCGGGGTAAGCGCTTGGAGGCCGAGCTGCTGGCCCACCGCGTCCGGGTGAGCTTCGTCTGGCAGGGGTCTTTCTGGGCCCGGGAGCAGGACCAGGTGCCCCTGCCCGACCCCACCGGGCAGCTGCTCGACGAGGTGCGCCGGATCTCCGATCGTCTGGAGCGCATCGAGCGATTGTTGCGGGAAAAGCTAGGAGAGGGCTAGATGATACGCGTAGGCATTCTGACCGTTTCCGACCGCTCCGCGCGCGGCGAGCGCGCGGACAAGACCCAGCTCGCCCTGCGCGAGCGCCTGGACCCCGAACGCTTTCGCGTCGCCGCCTACGAAGTCGTCCCCGACGAGCCGGCCCAGATCCGCCGGGTGCTGCGCATGTGGGCGGACAAGGAGGGCCTCGAGCTGATCCTGACCAACGGCGGCACCGGCCTCGCCCCCCGCGACCACACCCCCGAGGCCACCCGCGAGGTGCTGGACAAGGAGGCCCCGGGGCTGGCCGAGCTGATGCGCCTGGAGGGGCTGAAGAAGACCCCGCTCGCGGCCCTCTCCCGGGGCACCGCGGGGGTGCGCGGCCGCACCCTGATCGTCAACCTGCCCGGCAGCCCCAAGGGAGCGGCGGAGTCGCTCGAGGCCCTGCTCCCGGTCCTGCCCCACGCGATCGAGCTGATCCGGGGCGAGGGAGGGGATCCCCATGTCAAATAAGTGGGCCTCACAGCGGGTGCGCCGCATGCCCCCCTCGGTCTTCCTGCTGATGGACCAGGCCAAGGCCGAGCGCCGGGCGGCGGGCGGGGACCTGATCGACCTCTCGCTGGGCTCGGCGGACCTGCCCCCGCCGGAGGAGCTGATGCGCACCCTGGCCGAGGCGGCCCTCGACCCCACCACCTACGGCTACTGCCTCAAGGCCTGCACCCGGCCCTTTCGCGAAGCGGCCACCGCCTGGTTGGCCCGCCGCTTCGGGGTCGACCTGGACCCCGAGCGCGAGGCCCTGGCGCTGATCGGCAGCCAGGAGGGCCTCGGCCACCTCCTGATCGGCGTCGCCGACCCCGGGGACGTGCTGCTCTTGCCCGAGGTCAGCTACCCCAGCTACTGGGGCGCGGCGGCGCTGGCGGGGATGGAGCCCTACCCGATCCCCCTCGACGAGACCGCGCGGCCCCGCCTCGAGGCCATCCCCCCCGAAGTCCTCAAGCGGGCCAAGGTGCTGCTCCTCAACTTCCCCAACAACCCCACCGCCGCCCCCGCCGACCGGGCCTACTTCGAGCACGCGCTGGCCTTCGCCGACGCCCACGACCTTTTGATCGTCCACGACAACCCCTACCTCGACTACATCTTCGAGGGCGAGGCGCTCCCCTTCCTGGCCGTCGAGGGCGCCCCCCGCCGGGTGATCGAGCTCTTTTCCTTCTCCAAGTCCTTCAACCTCGGCGGGGCCCGGCTGGGGTTCGCCCTCGGCAACGCCGAGGCGATCGAGGTCCTGGAGGAGGTCAAGGCCCCCCTGGACTTCAACCAGTACCAGGGGATCCTGCGCATGGGGATCGCCGCGCTGAACCTGCCCTTAGAGCGGGTCCGCCAGGACGTGCACGTCTTCAAAAAGCGCCGCGACGCGCTGCTCGCCGCCCTCAGCCGCTACGGCCTGCGCCTCCCCGCCCCCAAGGCCACCTTCTACCTCTGGATGCCCCTCCCCAGGGGCATGGACGACGTCGCGTTCGCCCTGCGGCTGGTGCGCGAGGCCGGGGTGGCCCTGGCCCCGGGGCAGGGCTTCGGTCCCGGGGGCCGCGGCTACGTGCGCTTTGCCCTGGTGCAGCCGCCGGAGGTGCTCGAGGAGGCCGCCCGCCGGCTGGTCGCTTTCCTCGACTAAAGTTGCAACCCCCCCCGCCTTTCGGTAGGATGGGGATTGCTTGCCCCATTTGGGGCACCCTAGAGGAGGATTATGGCGAAGAGCGCACGCACCCCATCGGCGATGAAGCGGCACCGCCAGTCGCTCAAGCGGCGGGCCCGCAACCGGGCGAAGAAGTCCATGATCAAGACCTTCAGCAAGAAGGCCCTGCTCGCGGCCGAGGCCGGCGAGAAGGAGAAGGCGATCAAGTACATGCGGGTCGCCGAGAAGCTGATCGACAAGGCGGCCAAGGGCTCGACCCTGCATAAGCGCACCGCGGCCCGCAAGAAGTCGCGGCTGATGTCCCGCCTGCACAAGCTGCTCGGCTCGCTCCAGGCCTAGGAGGTGAGGCATGGGTAAGGGCGATCGTCGCACCCGCCGCGGCAAGATCTGGCGCGGCACCTACGGCAAGTTCCGGCCGCGCAAGAAGAAGTAGCCCCCAGCGGTCCAAAAGCGCCCGAGCAACGGGCGCAAGCGCTTTCGTTTTTCCAGGCCAGGCCCCGCGCGTGGCCTTATTTGTTGACCGACGGCAGCAGCGGGCTAGGTTCACCCACGCCGCTTACCCAAAGCTTTTCGCGCGGGCGGGAAAGCGCGACGAAAAGGAGCTGGCGCTCGAGCTCGAGCGCCGCGTTGCGGTCGACCTCGGTTTCCGCTTGATTGAGCGCCACTTTCAAAGGAACAGTTCCCGCCTCCACCCCAATCACCGCCACAGCCCGGAACTCGAGGCCCTTGACCCGATGCATGGTTGCTAAGCGAACCCCGGTGCCGTCGCCCCCCTCTTCCAAGTACCAGTGGGGTAATCGGGCGCGCTCGGTCGCTTTCTGGCCACGCTTTTGAAGCAACCATTTGGTGCGTGCCACGATTGCAATTTCCTCGGGCCTGTAGCCCTGCTCAGCCAGCACCCGGAGCCAGTTCGCTAGGGCAGTCGTTTCCCCATTGGGATTAGCGAACATCTGAACGATCGGAGGCTCCCCCGACAGGACGCTTAAGGCTTTGGGGGCCACTTCCTCCCCCTCGGCTTCGGTTACTTTCTCCGGCAGGACTTTTTCGGCAAAAGCTGCAATTTCGCGGGTGGTCCGGTAGTTGATCCAGAGCCGCTGCGACCGGCCCACGGTTTCGATGCCGAGCCGGCGCCAAGGGACTCGGGTCTGGTAGATTCGCTGTGCAGCATCGCCCACGAGAAAGAGGTCGTCCTCACCCTCGGGGACGATCGCGCGTAAAAGTTTCAGCTGAACGGGACTTAGGTCCTGGGTCTCATCGACCACGATGTGATCGAATCGAGGGAGTCGATCTAGGGCTTCCAAGAGGGTTCGTGTCCGCCCTCCCCAGGTCTCGAGCCCGCGTGACGCAAGCAGCTCCCGGGTGTGCGCGAAGATGGGCCAAAGCTCCCGCCGCCGCGCCTGGTTGAGCGGCGTCCCCCGTCCCGTCCGGTCCACGGCAAGGTATTCGTCTAAATCGCGGATGCCCCAGGCATCGACCACGCGCGACCACTCGTTATAGAGGAAAAGGTCGCTCGCCCACTCGGGTGGGCCGACCCTTTGCGCTGCCTGCTTCAAGGCGGCCTTAATTTGATCTTCCTTTGCGATGGTGAGCTTTTTGCCTAGCAGCCCCGTGTACCAGCGCGTCAGCAGGCGGTCGAAATGTTCGACCTCGAGGTTATCGAGCGCTCCGACAAGGCGCAGAACCCCTTCCTTCAACGCATCGGCCAACGTCCGGGTGTAGGTGGTGAGCAAGACCCGCTTTTGAGGGTTTTCCCGGGCCAGCCGCACCGCGCGATGGATGGCCACCACGGTTTTCCCGGTGCCGGCCGCGCCGGTCACCTTGGCCGGGCCGCGGTAGTTTTGATCTACGACGACCCGTTGGACAGGATGCAGGAAGATCATCCAGTCGTCCCAGTCGCCCAAAAGCGCATGTTCTAATTCCTCTTTGCTCGAAATCAGCAGATATTGATAACGGTTCGAAGGGTGCAACATCGGCGTTAGCACCTTGACCTTTGGTGGCGGAGCCACGGGCTTGCCCTCCAAAAGCGCGAGAGCGCGCTCTTGCACCGGTTCAGGAAGCCCCTCGATGAGATCCAAGACCCCGTCTTCCGAAGCCATACGCAGGGGCTCAACATATTCCTGAGGGATTCCCAGCGAGTGAAGGTATTCAGCGGAATATCCCAAGAGTGGGGCCTCAACCTGTCTTTCGACCACTTTTTCTTGTTCGATCACCCGGTAGATCTGAACCTCCTGGGTCTCGGGATGTACCTTGACCTGCCGATTCCTGATCCACTGATACGCGTCGTCGTGCTCGCCCACGTAAACGACGACGAAAATGTTATCGACCTCGACGAGGATCGCCCTTCTTCCCTTGCTTAGGTCGAAAACGTAGAACCCTTCGTGCGGCTTGTACTCGAGCTTAGCCTCGGCTTTGGCGGGATCGGCGATTAACTCAAAGAGTTGGGCGTTGATCTCTTTCAGATCCTTGGGGCCGAAGGTTTTCTTCAGGCGCTTCAAAAGATTGCGGTCAAGCGCGATCTTGCGACCTAAGAGCATCATTTACCTCCTTCACCACATCCGCCGCAGAGCCTTGGAGCAGCACACAGACCATATGGGGTGGGCAGCCGGCTCCAGGCTCGATCAGAACCACCCGCCCCCAACGGGCGAGGGCTTGGCCCACCACCGCTCCGTCCGGCCCCACAAGATCCATGAGGACCTCGTTGGGGGACGGAATCCCAGCACCCTCGAGGTCACGCACCCAGGGCTCGAGGTCTGGCCGAAGCTCGAGAAGTCGCTTCCAGGAGCTCGGGCCCCTTGCCTCATTCAGCCAGGCTTGGAGGCGCCGGAACAAGGGCCCCCAGTCCTGGTCGTAGCGGAAAACCAGGAAACGTCGCCCCGAATCCGTCAGCACCCCTCGGCGGGCGGCATCGCCCTGGAGGCGGGTCGGGTCATCGTGTCCCGGACCGTCCACGAAAATACCCAGGTCGGCGTCGCGGTAGTAGAAATCGTAACGAACCGAAGTCCCACCCACAGACACGGTGTACTGGGCCTCGTCGGGCATGGGCAGCCCCCGGTGTTCCAGCTCGTCCAGAAACCGGCGCTCTAGCTCGCTCTCGGTGTGCCGGACGAGTCGCTCTTTTTTCCCCGTGGGCCGCGCGGGCGAAAAGGTGAACTCGCGCCATTGCCTCAGGTCCTCGAGCACCAGGCGGCGGTCGAGCAGGTGGTGCACGGACTGGTTATGGTAGCTGAGCAGACAGCGGTAACACGCCTTTTCGCAGGCATCGTCGGGCTCGTTGGCGTGCAGGAGATCGAGCGCCACCTCGATGAGTTGCCGCCAACGTGCGGGCTTGAGTAGCGACTCGAGCGCCCCCAGCCCACCCTCGACCCGCTCGTGGAAGACGATCCGGTAGGCTACACCGGAGGTTCCGCCGGGCTCGAGAAAGACCCCGAGCTCGCCTTCCTCGAGCTGGAGCGCCACCAGCGCCGCCCGCCAAAGCCCCCAGGCCAGGCTCTCGTAGTAGGCCAGAGCCTCTTTTTCGGGGAGGTTTTTTGGTACGTAGAGGATCAGGGCGTCCACTTCCGCCTCGTGGTAAAGGGAAAGCCCGTAGACGAGGTCTTCTTCGCCGGCGAACTGGGGGCACTCGCCGCGCTTGCCCTCGCGGTGCGGGTGTTTGCTGATGCGTTCCTCGCTGAGCAGCCACTCACCGCATTTCCGGCAGAGCACAAAGCCCGTGCGCTTTTCCGTGAGTGGGCCAAGGTTGCTTACGCGAACCACGGCCTGATGGTCGTAGTCGATCCGCAACGCCCCCGCTTCATAGCTCTCGGCCGAGCTCGAGGGCTGGTAGCTCTCGACGATCCGGTATCCCCGCCGCCGGCGCTCTTCCTCCTCGCTGGTCACACGGCGCCGGCGGCGCGCCCGCTGCCAGGGCATCGGGAGCGCCCGAGCCCGGGGCGCGGCGGTGAGGTCCTGCCCACAGCGCGTGCAGCGGCTGGGCAAACGTAGGTTTGCAGGATTGCGATGGTTTGGGATGCCGCAGTTGGGGCAGATGATCACTGGCACCAGATCCTCGTCGTGGGGGCTGTAGGCGACGCGGTTGACCTCGTAGGCCGCCTTGCCGTAGTAGACGAAGTTGCCGGGGGCGTACTCCCTGAGGGCAATGAGCGGTTCCCGGGTCAGCTGTCGCGGCCCCTCGGGGGTCAGGAGCTCAAGCTGAACCGCCTGGCTGCTAAAGGCGTAGTTGGGCACGAACCCTTCGCTTTCCAGTAGATCCCGGACCTGGAGCGGATTCTTGCCTTCGCCGCGCAGCTGGTCCAGGCGCTCGCTGAGCGTCTTGAGCTCATGGTGAAGGCTTTTTTTGACGTTTGGATTCTCCACGTATTTGATTCGCGCCTTGACCGCTTCGTGCTGTTCGACGAGGGTGGCAAAGGCCCGGCGCCAGCTGGCTAGCGCGCCATCGAGCGCGTCCACGAACCCCTTGACCTCGTCTTCAATGAAGGTGCGGTCGAGCCAGGCCAACCGGTGCATTTCCCGGGTGAGCGACCGGATCGCGGCTTCGATGACGGCCTTATGCTCCTGGTCGAGTGCGCGCTGGAGCCGCTCTCGGACCTCGGTGCGCATGGGAAAGGTTGGCTTCGCTTCGATATCCACCAAGTCCTGCATGCTCCGGGGGAACTCCCAGAGCGGTGCCAGGTGTTCGAGGACCACGGCGTGGATGTGGGCCCGGATCAGCCGCTTGTTGTCGAGCAGGAACCGTGGCGCGCGTACCTCACCCCGAATCATTTCCTCGGGGTGGCGGTAGAAATACTGGTCGTGGGGCCCGCGCCGGTAGCCCTGTCCGGCGAAGACCTGTACCAGCGCCGGTTGACCCCGGCGTCCGGCCCGCCCCGAGCGCTGGGCGTAATTGGCTGGTGATGGAGGCACGTTGCGCAGGTAGACGTTGGCCAGGGTGCCGATGTCCACCCCGAGCTCGAGGGTGGGCGTCGCCACCAATACGGCCAGCGGGCTTTTGGCATCGCGGAAGCTCGCTTCCAGGCGACGGCGCTCCTCGGCGGGAACCTGGGCCGAGTGCGGGCCCGCCTGGGGTGGGACCGCGAACCAGAACTCTTGGTAGATCTCCTGGAAAAAGCGGCTCGATGTGTCCTCGCGGAGCAAGACCGATGGAAACTCGGGGGAACGGTCGAGCACCTTCAGGTAAAACGGCACCCGGCTCTTCGGGCAGTAGCGCAGCCTCTTTTCCCGGACCCGCCGCAGGCGCACGCGGGTGGGGTTTAGCACGTGGCCCTCGATTGTCCCCTGCTTTTGGTAGGTGGGGAGGGCTTTTCGGGTAAGGATATGGGTTTCCTGGAGCCGAAGGTAGATTTCGCGCAGCCAGGCCTGGGCACTTTTCCGGTCCAGGCCCAGGGCCTGCATCACCCAGCGTTCGAACCGGCTGGGACGCACGTTGCCGATCAGGGGCACCGCCCGTCCCCGGCGCGGGGGGCGGGGCGGTTTTTCCTCCACCAGCACCACCGGTTCCCCAGGCTCAAAAAACACCGCCTCGGCGTAGCCCTCGTCCTCGAGCACCTGCCGTACCCGGTAGTGGAAGTCAAAGTTCATGGTGTCAAAGGAAAGCCCATCCCCCACGGCTTCACGGCGGCGAATGAGGTCCAAAAGCCCTCGCAGCACGTCGGCCCGAACGTCGGGGGGAGGGTTGCCAGCGTTTTTCCAGAGCGCCTCGTCCTCGATGAGGATTTCCAACCCCTTGTAGTCGTATCGAACGAGCCCGGCCTCCTCCAGGTTCGGGAAGTTCGGCTGGACGTTGCGCGCGGCGTCGGCGGTGGCAAAAAGCTGCAGCACGGCGGTGTAGGCCCGGGCGAGGTCGGGGTCCTTGTAGATCCCGGCCCCGCCTCGCTTCCAGTAGGAGAGCACCTCGAGCCCGGCCTCACGCAGTGCGATCTCGCCCCTTTCGTCCAGCAGTCGGAGCAACGCCTGACGAAAGGCGAGGCGGTGCGCCAGGTCGGAAAAATGCGCCGATTGAAAGTTGGCGTCCTGCACGTTGTCGGTAAAGGCGATGATCTTGCGCTCATCCTCCGCCAGCGCCCCTAGGGTAGAGAGCAGGATGAGGTCGGTGGCGGTGGAGCGCCCGACCAGCCCAAAGGGCGTGAGTTTGGCGTACTCGGCCGGCCTGCGGTCGTACTGGATGCCGCAGTGGGGGCAGAAGAGGAACGGGGCCCCGACCGCGATGAAAGGACGACCCCCCTCGCCCGGGCGCACCTCGCCGAGTTCCGGGTCCACCCGTAGGTTCCCGGGGGTGTGCCGGCGGTAGTCCCCCTTGACCTCGCCCCGGTTATTGAGCCAGTTTTCGGGCAAAGGCACGGCCTCGGGATCGTAGGCCCCGGGGCTGAGGTAAACCACGTTCCCGGTCTCCCCGAACTCGGCCGGAAGAAACCGGTCTCCGCTTCGGGTGGCGACGAAAAACTCGTTCTTGCACTGACGGCAGAAGACCACCGGGAACGCGGGGGCGCCTCCGAGCTCGAGCTCTCCCTGGCTGCTGAGCCGGGGTGGGTCGTGGAGCGTTCCGGTGAGCCCCACGTTCTGGCTGTAAAAACCATGGAGCTTGAGCTGTAAGAGGGGTTTGCCACCGGCCTCGGCGAACTGCGCAAGCGACATGAAGGCGAGCAGCTCCTGCCGGGCCTCGGCGGTCGAAACTCCCCGGCCCCCGGCGTAGGTCTCCACCAACTCTGGGAGCGGCCGGGGGCCACGACCAAGCTCGGCCCGGACCCACTTAAACGTGGGGTGGTGAGCGAGGGCCTCGCCGATCCTGGCCGGGTCGTCTTCTTCCTGCCCCAGGAAGGCTTGGGTGAGCTTTTGGATTTCGCCCTTTTGCACCGCGTTGGGCTCGGGCACCGGCCCGCTCGGGGCTTTCGGGGTAGTTTTTTCGGGGAGGGGGTCGGCGTAGGTTTCTCGCACCAGCTCGAACGTTTCCACGGGCGCGCCGAAGAGGCGGCTGGCAAAGGCCCGGGCCTCATCCTTTTCCTCTTCTTCCAGCGTGGCCGAGGTACCGATGAACTGCAAAGTGGACTCGGTGCCGGTATGCACCTTGAGACGGCGGATCAAAAGCGCGGTGTCCGCGCCCTTCAACCCGCCGTAGGTATGCAGCTCGTCGAGAACGAGGTAGCGGAGGGTGCCTCGGTGTTCCCTGGGAAAGAGGCTTAGGTCTTCCCGGCGGGTGAGCATAAGCTCGAGCATCACGTAGTTCGTCAGCAAGAGATCCGGCGGGGTCTCGCGGATCTCAGCTCGCGAAGCCAGCACAGTATTCCCAAGCGCGCCCTCTTCAAGACCGAGCTCGCGCTCGAGCTCTCGCCTGCGCTCCTCCCCTTCCTCCCGGGTGTACGGGGTGTCACCGGTGTAGAGCGCCACGGTGAGCCCGCTCCCCCGCAGGCGAAGGGCGAGGTCCCGGAACTGGTCGTTGGCTAGGGCGTTCATGGGGTACACGAGGATGGCCTTGGTGCCCCGCCGTCCCTGGTCCTGCTGGCGCAGCGCGTAGTCGATCACCGGCAAGCCAAAGGCAAAGGACTTCCCGGAACCCGTCCCCGTGGCCACCACCACGTTCTTCCCTGCCTTGGCCGCGCGCAAAGCCTCGACCTGGTGGCGGTAAGGGTGAATCGGGGGGCTTTCCGGGTCCTTGGGGTTTTGGCGGAAGATTCCCCGGGCATCGGGGTGCAAGAGGCCCTCCTCGACGAGGTCCTCGAGCGACTCCCCTCGGGCAAGCTCGCGCCTGAGCTCCACAAAGGGCTCGCGCCAAAGTAACTCGCCTTCCTCGACTTCCCGAGTCAAATAGTCGCGGATCACCGGATTCGCCGGCCGAACAAAGGCCTCGGCATACCCGCGGTAGACCTCCTGCACTCGGCGAATACGGGCGAAGGCATCCCGGGCAAGCAGCGGCGAGACCCCTTCGGCGGGTAGGTTGAGGACGCTCTCCGCCACCACGCGCCAGCGCGTAGGAAGCATGTCCAAGGCGAGCCTTCGCCGGAGCTCTTCCGGCTTCCAACCAAACGCAGCGAAAGGCCGAAGAAGCTCGGCAAAGCTCTCCGGACTTAGCTGCGTGAACTCAACCCCACTCCAATCGAGCGTCGCCCCGGTCACCACCCGGGGCAATACGCTGGAAAACCAGACCGCTGGCGTAAGCGCCCCTTCATGTTCAGCCAAACGAATCTTCGCCATCGCCCCTCCGTCGTTGGGCATTACTTTACGAGCTTTGGTGGAGTTTAACGAGAAAAGATAACCCTAATGGCCCCGCCCAAAGGGACGGGGCCAGTACCAGGGGGTATTCATCGGACGGTTTTAAACGCGGGGAGCACCAAACGGGGAAGGCCCATCTGTGCCGTGAGCTGGTCCACCTGAACGCGGAAGTAGGGCCAAAGGTTGACCGGCAGGTTTTGACGGACGAAAAGGCTGTAAATCGCCCCGGAAGGTTTTTCCCGGGCACGGTAGACGGCCCGCCAAACCGCCTGTATGTGTCCAAAGGCGCGTTCTTCGTCCCCCTCCCCTTCCCGCACCAGGAACTTGACCGTAAAGCGAAGCCCCGCGGAGAACCCGCCCTCCACGGGCACGGGCCGCTTGTCGGTCGGGTCCAGGCGGACCTCAAAGCCCAGCTGCCCCTTCGGCCGCTCCGCAACTTGAGCCTCGAGATGCTCCAGCAGAATCTCGCGCAGATCCAAGCCCCGGATGAACTCGGCGTAGGCTTTCGGATCTAGCGTAGAAGCCTTCTCCCTTTTGGACTTGGGCTTGTGAAGCCCCGACTTCACCAGCACGTTGTAGGCGTGCTGATAACGGATACCCAGCTCCTTCGCGATTTCGCCAATGCTCTTTCCTTGCTGGTAAAGCGCGCGGATCTGCTCGGATTTGGTGGGAGACGCCTTCGCCGTCATCTAGGCTGCCCAGACGAAGTCACCCGCGTCGCCGTCTCCGGTACGCACGGGGCCCTGCCAGTCCAGGGGGACCGGTCCCTGCCAGGAAGCCTCCTCACCCACAACGTCCATGTGGTCGAGGAAGTAGCGCACCGCCACTTCACCGCTCTGTTTGTCCACGAAATGGAGCTCGATCCGGTAGTCGAGCGCGTTGGCGTAGCGGGCGATGGTCTCGAGGCTCATTGAAAGCCCCTCCGCGCCCTCGATTTGAGAGAGCCGGCTCCGGTTCGCGTAGCCTAGCCTTCGGGCCAGCTCGGCCTGACTGAGACTGCGCTGTTCGCGGAGGTAGCGCAGGATCGCGCCAAGCTCCTCGGCGGTGACCTCGTAGTAGGCCCGCCGCTGCTTTTCATCGGCGAAGTCGTCGGCGAAAAACTCCTCGATGCTGGTGAGCTTTCTCTTCATGATGCCCTCCACTCTTCGTAGGCCCTAAGCGCGTACTCGATCAAGCTTTGATCAGCCTTGTCCCTCTGCTTCAACTCGCCGGCCGCTACTACAAAAAGTTTCTCCGATTCCCGCCAGTAGTAAAGGCGAATGCCACTGTAATCGCGAAGTTCCCAGATGGGCCCGCGGATGTGTTTGCACATGGGCGGTCGCATATCTGGCCCCTCGATCCCAAGCCGCTCAAGCAATTTCCGCACCCGTTGACGCGCTCGGGGGTTCGACATTCCTAACCGAACCAACCACCGTTTTATTTGAGAACGTCCTTGCTCATCCTCGTAAAGTACAACTTCGTATGGCCCCGGCACGTCACACCTCGATGTTAGAGCACGACCGTATGGTTAGTCAACCCTAACCTAGGGGATGAAGCTTAAAGTAGCCTACTTGCGGTTTTCCTGTACCATCGATCTTTAGAATAGCAGTCGATAAGGCATCCGCACCGCCTATTTACATGCCAAGGTCTTCCGAAGGCGGTCAATCTCACGCTGTGGAAGACGGCGACCGCTCATCATCCATCAAGCCACTCGCAAAGCTCCTTTGGGCTGATCGACCCCCTTTCCAGCGCATGCTCGGCCACCCAGATGGCACCGTGGACCTCCACGCCTTGCCGCTCGGCTTGTTTCCTGAGGGGGCCGTCGCTGGCGATAAGGATCGCCTTATTTTTCCTGGCGTAATAGAGAACGAGCGCATCGGCTACGCTCAGGGCCGCAGTCTTTAGCTCCATCGCTAGCAACACCCAGTCTTGGGAAACGGCGATCTACCGATAGCCTGCCGCGCGGATCTCCCCGGCGAGTTCCTCACCGCACTCGTTCAGTACAACGTCGAGCACGTGCACCGATTTAGCGAGCTTTGGCAGCAGGGAAACGCCGCTCGTGCTTTCCAGATCCAGTAGCGTGGAGGTATCCACCACCAGGATCAAGCGGGGACCTCCCGCCACTCCCGAAGCCGCCTATGAAGCTCGGGAACGGGTTTCCCGAGCACCTCGGCGGCGCGGCTCAGGGTGATCTGCTCGTTGAGCACCAACTTCCAAACGAGGCGTCCCAGGCGCCCGAGCGTCTGGAAAACTGACAAGGGCCCTTCGGGCTCCCAGAGCTGTCCAAAACGCTTGTTAATCCAGCCAAGCTGCTGGCCCATTTGCTTTTGGGGGATAAGCTTAAGCTGGGCCGCCCGCAAGAGGACCGTTCGTACGCTCACGCCGTAGCGAAAACGCAGGTCCGCGAGCAGAAGTTCGCGGTCCTGAAAAAGCAAGGTGCCGTTGGCGTAATAGGTTATGATCGCGTCCGAAAAGCTGACGCGCCAGACCTCGTGGGATCCCGGAGCATTGCGCTCCTCACCGCCGTGTCTAATAAGCCAGTCCTTGATGGTTTTTGCTTGCTCTGGAGTCGCCTTGATCATCCTTCACCTCCCGAACAACCGCTCCCAGGCTTCGAGCACCAGGCGGCGGGTGCGGTATTCGCCGTATTCGCGGAGTTCCTTGCGCTTGAGGGCGCTGAAGGTTTGGGAGGGGAAGGTGCTCACCTTGGTGCGGGCTTCGTAGCCAGCAGGGTCGAGGGGATCGGTGACCTCTTCCCAGTTATTGGCCACCAGGGTTTCGAGCTCGCGCTCGGTGAGGTCGGCGGGGTCCAGGATGTAGCGGAGCTGCTTGCGCGAGAGGCCGTAGAGCTTTGCGTAATAAGCATCGAGCTCGGCGCGGACGCGGGCGCGGCGGTCTTCGTCCCAGCCGAAGGGCGGGAAGGGGTATTCCCCCTCGAACCAGGAAGGCGGGGCGAAGCGGGGTCGTTTCCGGGCCTCTTCGAGGCCCACCCCGTGATGCTCGGCAAAGCGGCGGGCGATCTCCTGGCGGATGGCCTCGCCGACCTCGGGGGGAACAACGCTCGGGTCTGCGAGCTCCCGCCACACGTCGAGCGCGAAGGGCGCCAGGTCCCAGGCGGTGTAGACGAGCTCCAGAACGCGGGGGACGAGGAAGCGGAGGTGGTCGGGGGTGTAAGTGGAGGGAGGAAGGACCGAAAACTGCTTCAAATAGTGATAGTTCAACGTGGCGCTAGGAATTTTTTGGCGCGCGACGTAATCGAGCGCCATCGAATCCATCGAAGCCAGCAGGGTAAGCAATAAAACTGCCGGTAAATCAGAAAACAGCAAAGGAATTTTATTCCCCACCCCCACCCTCGGCACCAGCGAAAAGATGGCGGTACGCTCATTGGTGGCGTTTGTGATGTCACGGAAGCCGAGGAGCCACCCGCGCTCCCAGCGCCAGATTTCACGGCCATCGCGGTCGGTCCGCACCAGGCGGGCCTCGACCTCGGCGCGGGGGACCCAGTAGCGGGGCATGGGCTGGTAAGCCGGATCGGCTTGCTCCTCGGGACGGCTGTCACGGGTGCGGGAGGCGCCGGGATCGTAGGTAGCGAAGCGGTGGTCGAACTGCCAGATCATCTTCGCCTCGTAGAGGGGTAGGTAGACCTTGTCGCCCCTGACGAAGCGGTTGCCCTGGAGGGTAAAACCTTCGGCCTCGAGCTCGGGGCGGGTCTTGAAGAGGTGAGCGTCGTTGGACATGTGGAACATGGCCATGAACCGCACCCCCCAGGGATTTTCCTCGGGCACGGTGCGCGTTTTGGGCAGCAGGGGCCGGTCGTCGGGCAAAAGCATGCCCTCGGGCACGTAGGCTTCCTCGCGGGCCTCGCGCCAGAGGACCGGCACGCGACGGTAGATGGCCTTGGTGAGCTCGGCGTCGGCCTTGGTGCGGAAGGTGGGGCAGGTGCGGGTGTTGGGGTTCAGGAGCGCGAACTCTTCGGGGGTGAGTGAGAAGACGCGGCGCTCGTCCTTCAGGTGCTCGACGCGCGTGGCGAAGAAGAGCAGTCGCGCAGGTTTTTCGGGGTGTCCAGGCTTTCGAATGCTAAAAATAACGAATGTCATTAAACTTGTCACGTCGGGGAAAAGATTTTCGCGGTTTTGGAAGCCCAATAGCGCTGCCAATTCACCACTTTGCACTACCTCAGCAAAGAACTCTTTGTTGGTGTCGTCGGTGGCGATGCCGGTGGGGATGAGCATCCCCGAGCGCCCCCGGCCCAGCAGGTCGCGGGCGTGCTCGGCGAAGACCGAGTAGGTGTTGACGTCGCCACGGCCGGTCAGGGGATAGCGGCCGGAGGTGTGGAGGAAGTTGCTTACCGCTTCGGCGTCCGCGCGCGCTTGCTGATAAGCGCGGTAAAGCTCGGGGTTCGTTTCCTTGAGCGCTTCGATCTTGCGACGGCGAACAGCGGCATTGGGCGCTTCAGCGATCTCAGGGGCCAGGCCTTGGAAAAACTGCCTATCTTCCAGCTTGACCCGCTCCCACGGCGGATTCCCGAGCACCGCGTCGAAGCCGCCGTCTTCCTTGAGGCGGCCGGAGGCGTCGAGGAAGACCTCGGGGAACTCGAGCCACCAGTGGAAGAAGCGATGACGCCGGGCCTGGGTCTCGATCTCGGCGAGGGTCGGGGGTGTCAGGTAGGATCTTGCTTCCAACTGGGCGAGGCTTGCTCCCCGTGCCTGGCTCACCAGCCATTCCAGCCCCTGGTGGTCGGGCAGGCGGCGGCCGGGGGCGGGTTCGGCGAACCAGGCGGCGGTCCAGTAGTCGGCGATGCGCTGCCACTTCCTCACCGGTTCGCTTTCCCGCCAGCGGGCGTAGGCCTGGTGGGCAGCTTCGACGTCGGCAACGGTCTCCTGGGTTTCGGGAAGGCGGGGCAGGCTGGCAGCGAAGTCGAAGAGGGCCCCGTTTCTTGCGTGTTCTTCACGCCAACGCTTGAGGGACCTGCCGGTAAGCAACTCCAGGCCGGACAACACCTCGCCCTTAAGCCCGCGCTTGGTATACGCGTCTTTAGGGATTCCCAGGGTATAGAAGTCGGGCGGCGCACCCACCAACGAGTTCCCCACCTTGAGATGATGATCGAGGAACGAAAGCGGCCGGCCCCGGGCGGAGGAGGCGATCCAGATCGAGAGCTTGGCCAGCTCCACCGCCATGGGATTTAAATCCACACCGTAAAGACAATGCTCCGCCACCTGGTGGCGGGCTTCCGGAAGGGCCTCGGCAACGCCGGGATAACGGCCGGATTCCGCCCAGACCTCCGCCAGCGTCTCGGCCAGGCGTTCCAAGGCTCCGATCAAAAAGGCCCCCGAGCCCATCGCCGGGTCCACGACGCGGATCGAGAGGATGGCGGCCGCTTTTTTCTCTGGGGTGGTTGCGCCCTTGAGCCGTTCCTCGATGAGCGGTCCCAGGCTTTCTTCGATGACCGCACCCACCAGTTCACGGGGGGTGTAGTAGCTCCCCGAAGCCTTCCGACCGGTGGGGTCTTCGGTGAGGAAAAACCGCTCCCCGTCGAACCTGGGCACCAACCCCAGTAAGCCTTCGTAGATATGGCCAAGCTCCTCAACCCCGAGATCGCGGTAGTTGATGCGCATGAGCCGGCCCTCACGCTCGGTATGGGTGAGGAAGCGAAGGGCTTTTAAGAGCGCGGCATTCTTGGGGTGGGGAAGCCTGTCCCAATCCCTGGCTCGGTCAGCCGGGAGGCGCAAGCCGCCGGTGAGCATGCGGATGTTTTGGGCACCAAAGAGCTCACTGCCCAGTGCTGGCAAGCCGAGCCACGGATCACCCCGTTGGACGAGCTCAAAGGTGACGAGCAACCGTTCGAAGAGGTCCTGCTCCGAATCGTCGTCGAGGTCGTGGCGCTCGGAGAGATCGCGAAGGCCCAAGATCGAATAGCCTTCGTGGTAGACGCTGGCGCCCTCCGCGTCGGGATTGGGCAGCAATTCCCGCGACTCGGCGTATAAAAGAAAGATGAGCCGGTAGAGCAAATTTAAAAGGTTTTGGTAATACGCGTTCAAGGCCTGGGTCTCGGAGAGTTCGCGGGACAGCGCGGGCGTCAGAAACGCGTTTCCAAGGATCTCAACGGCCTTCCGCGCCCCCTGGCGCAGGGCTTCGGCGTCCCGTGTGCCCTGCTCCGCGGCCAGGCGATGATAGGCGTCGAGGTGCCTCGTAAAGCGGCTTCGATGCAAGAGCTTGAACAGCACGCGAAACGCCGACAACGCCGCCTCGCGCCCGGCGTCAAACAGGCCCCAAAGGTCGAATTCGATGAACGCGGGGCGGGGATGGAAGTTCTGGCCGAGCAGCCTGAGCTCGCGACCGTTGGTCACGACACCCCAGTTCGGCGTATCCGGGTGGTTGAGATAGCGCTGGACCAAGCCATGGGGGCTCGGCTTGCCCCGCGCCGGCTTTTCGTCCAACCCCTGTGAGACCATGTGCAGGGGCGGCGCCGATGGGTCCTGCCAACCCAGGTGGGAAATGCAAAAACGTTCCTCACCCACCCTCAGGCACTCCCGCTGATAGGCCGGGTTAAAGTCGAGGGCTTCGAACAGCGGGCGCAACCAACGTCGCCGAAGCTCGCCGTTGGTGAGCTGGCCGCCGATCAACTCGGCGCGAATGCCCGAAAAGCGCTCCCGCAAAGCGTCGAAGCGGCGAGCTGTTTCGCTGAGAAAGGCCTCCTCGGTTTTGAACCCGAAGCTCCGCAGGCTGTAGGGGCGGTCAGGCGAGGTGTCATGCGTCTGCAACCTTTGAACAAACTCTTCGGTCAGCAAACCCCCGACCAGGCGCACGAATCCAAGGCTCACGCGCCACCTCCCACCACCACGGCCATGCCCAACCACTCCGGCGGCCCCGCGACTCTGAGGTCGTCCAGCCCCTCAAAGGCCGCACTCGGGCCGTACCGATGGGTCAGTTGCGCGACCAGGTTTGCACGGGAGGTGCGAAGCGCCTCCAGAATGACCTGGGCGCCGTCCTCACCGCTAGGCGCACGCTGGCGCGCCTCTTCCAAAAGGGCCTGGCTCGTGAGGGCATCGAGACCGGGATCACGGGGCCCGGCGGCCAGCGCATTAAAGAAGAGGGCCTCCGCGTCACGCATCCCTAGGACGTTGCCCCCTCGGGTCCGACCCTCGACGAAAAGCCGTTCGGCAAGCTCGCCCGGCCGCTCGAATCGGGCGCGAAACAGGTAAAGGAAGACGGGCTCCGAAACCGCTCCCAGCAGGAGGGCGCTCCGGGCTCCTTGTTCGGGGTCCCACGCAAGGCGCAAGATGGCCTCGATGGCAGCCTCCACCGCGGGATGCGCGAGGTCTAACCGCTCCGCCTCAGGGTCCGTGCTCCAGGGATCGAAGGTCAAGCGGGTGCCCACCGATGGGTCGAAGTCTGCCAGCGGACGCCCTTTTCTAACCACCGTCAAGGTGGCCCCTTCCCCCCTTGTCACCCAGCCGAGCACCGCCAGGGCACGGTGGAAAACGTCAGCAAGCGCCGTTGGCTCAAGCAAACCCGAGTAAGCCTGCTTGAGGGTTTCCTCGACCTCGCTGAGGTCGAGCGGCGCTTGGCCATAGAACCCTTCGGAGCGCGCGCGCCGGGCTACTTCCTCGTCTTGCTCTTCGAGGTCCTCGAAGAGGCCGACCTCCCTACTTTGGGGAAGGTAACCCTCGGCGCTCAGCGCATCCTCGACGACCTGGCGGACATAGCTTTTGTCTCCAAAGTAGTTAGGAACAACGCCAAAGGCTTGCTTAATGCGCATCGCCTTCTCGATCAGCCGGCGGAACACCAAAGCGTCGAGCGACCCCTCGTAAAACAGAAGGCGGATTCGCACCACCGGCTCCGGCTGACCAAAACGGTCCACCCGCCCGTTCCGTTGCTCCAAACGGTTGGGGTTCCAGGGAAGCTCGTAATGCACCACTTGCGACGCGTGATACTGCAGGTTGAGCCCCTCGCTAATCACGTCGGTGGCCACCAAAACAGCACGTTCGGCGCGGGAAAAGCGCGCCAGGACGTCTTCCCGCTCAGCTTCGGTATGGCCCCCGTGAACGGCGAACACCTCAGCGTTCTTGAGGTGCTTGGGTAGCCGCTCGACGAGGTAATCCAAGGTGTCCCGGTAGCGAGTGAAGATTAAGGTTCGTGCAGGGGCCAGCTCTCCGGTGAGCAGTGCGACGAGCTGGCGAAACTTAGCATCCTCCCGGCGTGCCCTGGGCTCCACCGCTTGGAGAAGCGCCCGAAGATAGGCAAGCTCCCCTTCCGCTCGCGCTTTTTGGAGAAAGGCGACGTCTAGGGCGCGGTCGCGTTCTTCCTCCATGCCCCGCTCTGCGGGTTCGTCGACCACCGAGGCCAGAAGGGGCGCGGAGTCCACGGTGATCTCTTCTCCGGTGGCCAGCCATTCCTCGATGCGGCGAATGCGGTTTTGGAGACTGCGAAGCAAGGCCAAAGGGGAGCTAGCGGCTCGCCTGGAAAAGTGCATGGCCAGCCAGTGGACCGGGCCGTCGTGGCTCGCCTCAAGAAAGCGCGCGTAGTCGGCAACGGCGGCAAACAGCTCCGCTTCCTTGCGGGTGGGGCCAACCGGCACCGGCCGCACCTCGCGCTCAGGGAAGGGGGCCTTCTTCCCCTCGCTTTGGTACCAATCCACGACATCGGCGCGGGTGCGTTGAATCACGTGATGTCGGGCGCGCTCACGACGGATTGCGTCACCCGCCACCAGGCCCAGCTCACCGCTTGGATCGAGATGCGCGATCAAGCTGCGAAACGACTCCGGATGCCCGCTATGGGGGGTAGCGGTCACCAAGACGAGGTGGGGTGCTTTCTTCGCAAGTTCGCGGACGAGGCGAAAACGCTCATGCCGACCCCGGTGATGCGCGGCGAGGTGCGCCTCATCCACCACAACCAGGTCCCAGGGCGTGGCCAGAACCTGAGGCCGCTGATCCGGCGTTTTGGCGTAGTCGATGCTGGCCACGACCCGCTCGAACACGTGCCAGGGGCTTTTACCCTGGGGGAGGTGCCGGGTTGCGTCGCGGTCCACGATTTGGAAGGGCAAATGAAAAAAGCGGCGCAAGGCATCCCGCCAATCGGCCTTGAGGTGGGCTGGAGTAAGCACCAGGATCCGGCGTGCCGCCCGGCGCAACACCAATTCCCTCAGAATCAAGCCAGCCTCGATGGTCTTACCAAGACCCACATCGTCGGCAATCAGCAGTCGCACGCGCCCCGGATTTTGAAGCGCCATCAAAAGGGGGACGAGCTGGTAGTTATGGGGGACGACGCGTGAACGCTGCAAGGCGAGGAACGGGGCGTCGGCGTTCAGCGTGCGGAGGCGTTCGGACTCTACGTAGAGGCGAAAAAGCTGAAGGTCCACCGCAGGCTGGACCGGTGGCTCTGGAGAGCGCCGCAACTGAAGGGCGTCCCTTTCCAAAGGAAGGTAGAAAACCGCCTGGCGGCTGGAATCCAAAAGCTCGGCGCGCAGATGGCGTTCTCCGACCTCCTTGATCCGCCAAAGCTGGCCGCGGGCCTCGACAATCGCCCCAATGCGAAAGGACTCCACGAAACTCAGCATAACTGGAAGGACCAAGGGCTTTGCCGAATTTAACTCCTATGGACGATTATGGACGATGCAGACCGATCTTCCGAGCCAAAGCTCAGGAGCCTCAACCGCGGCCCTTGCCCCAGGGCTCGAGGACGATCTGCCCCTCCCGGATCACCGCCCGCTCCGGCCCCTTGCCGGCGAACCCGGCCTCCGGCGCCCGGGCCACCAGCTCCGCGATCCTGAGCTGCTTGGCCTCGACGGAGAGGGCCCAGATCGCCGCCCCGGCGTTGCCCCCGGCGCCGGCGTGGGCCAGGCCGCGGAGCTTGCCCACCACGATCACGTCGCCGCCGGCGACGACCTCGCCGCCCGGGTTGACGTCGCCGAGGATCACCGCGGTGCCCTCGGCCACCACCCGCGTTCCGGCGCGCACGGTCTGGGGCACGACCAGGCTGCGGGGGGCCAGCGAGGTCCCCCGCGGGGGGCGGAAGACCACCCGCCGGGGTCCGGCGGCGGCGAGGAGGGCCGCGACCACCTCGCCGGGGACGCGGCCGGCGATCTCGACCTCGAGGTCCATCTCCGGAAGCCTGGCAAGCGCCGCGGCGATCTCCTCCGGCCGCTCGTCGCCGTCGAGGCGCACGGCGAGCGCATCCTTGGTGGCCCTAACGCGCATCGGGCCCCTTTATACCCCAAAAGGCGGCCATCACCTTTTTCACCACCGGCAGCGCCGCCCGGCTGCCCTCGCCGCCGTTCTCCACGAAGGCCACCACGATCAACGGGGGCCGGCCATCCCCCGGATAGGGCCCGAACCCGACGTACCAGGCGTGCTCGAACCCGGCTCGCTTCCCTGGGGTCTCGGCGGTGCCGGTCTTGCCCGCGGTGGGGACCGGGAAGTCCTTGAAGCGAAAGCGCGCCGTGCCCTCGGTGACGGTCTTGCGCAGCCCGCGGCGGATGACCCCCCAGTAGCGGCCGGGGACGGCCTCGCTCTGCCCCTCGCCGAGGACCAGGTGGAGCCGCGGCCGGCGCCCGCGATAGATCGTCGCGTAGGCGCGGGCGATCTGCGCCGGGCTGGCCAGGACCGGCCCCTGGCCGATCGCCACCGAGAGCGTCTCCCCGGGGTACCAGGGCTCGCCGTAGACCTCGCGCTTCCAGGCCTCGCTGGGAATCAGCCCGGTCTTCTCGGCGATCTCCAGGCCGGTGGCCTGGCCCAGCCCCAGCGCCCTGGCCCGGTCGTGGATCGCGGCCAGCGCGCGCAGCGGCCCGGCGTCGATCACCGCCTGATAGAACCAGGTGTTGCAGGAGTAGGCGAGGGCCTCCTCCACGGTCATCGGTCCCATGTCCCGGGACGACCAGTTGCGCCGGCGCTGCCCCCCGTAGACGATGTAGGGCACGCAGCGATAGGTCTTCGCCGGGGGGATCAGGCCGCGCTCGAGGAGGGCCGAGGCGGAGACCGCCTTGAAGGTCGAGCCGGGAGGGTAGGCCTGTACCGCGCGGTTGAGCATCGGCTTGTCCGGATCGACGATGAGGCGACGCACCGCCTCGCGGTCCACCGGCAGGTGCACGAAGAGGTTGGGGTCGTAGGCCGGCGCGGTGGCCATGGCCAGCACCGCACCCTCGGGGTCGATCGCCACCACCGCGCCGCGCACCCGACGGATCGGGGGAAGCCCCAGCTTCTTGCGCCCGGCGTTGACATCCTGCACCGCCTCCATGAGGGCCTTCTCGGCCGCCTCTTGCAACCCGTAGTCCAGGGTCAACCGCACGTCCTCGCCGGGGACCGGGGGGCGGATCACCTCCTCGCGGACGACGTTGCCGCGCACGTCGCGCTCCACCAGCTTGAGCCCCCGCCGCCCGCGCAACCGGGGCTCGAGGGCGGCCTCGAGCCCGGCCTTTCCCACCAGGTCACCGGGCTCGTAGCCCCGCTCGAGGTCGGCCTTCGTCGGCCCCTGGACGTAGCCGATCACCGGACCGGCGATGGGGTTGGGGTAGCTGCGCTCGACGCGAACCCGGATCGAAAGGTTGGCCTGGCCGGCGGCGAGCTCCTCCAGGGTGGGGACGAGGTCCGGGGGGAGGTTGGGGTAGAGGACGACGGGCGCGTCGGTCTCGGGAAAGGCCTCGAGCCCCAAGAGGTCGAGGATGCGCGCGCCAAAGCGCACCGGCCCCCCTTTGTAGATGAGGTCGTAGGCCAGGCGGTTCTCGGCGAGGACCACGCCGTTGCGGTCCAGGATCCGTCCCCGGGGAGCGGGGATGGACTCGGTCTTCAGGTAGTTGCCCTGGCTCTCGGTGACGTAGCGGCGGTGCTCGAGGACCTGCAGCTGCCAAAGGCGCACGCCAAAGACCAGAAAGCCCAGGTAGACCAGCGCCAGCATCCACCTAAGCCGACGTTCCATGCCCCTCCTCGCCCAAAAGCCCCTCGGCGATCCGGAGGAAGAACGGGGCGATCAGGAAGGTGCTTAAAAGCTCGCTCCCGAAGGCCCCCAAAAAGACCAGCGGCCCCACCCCAAACAGCCCCAGCCAGTAGACGACGAGCAGCACCCCCACCCACTTGGCGAGGTAGGCCCCGGCGAGGATCGCCCCCCGCCCCAGGACCTCCTCCCAGTGCAACAGCTGGCCGAGCCGCTGCTCGGCGAAGACCGCGAACAGGTAGCCGACCGCGTGCAGGCCCAGGTAGCCGGCGGAGACCAGGTCCCAGAGCAGCCCCAGCAAGAAGGCCGCGAGGAGCCCGGGAACCGGGGCCAGCCGGGCGCCGAGGGCCGCCGCCAGGAGAAACCCCAGGTCCGGCGGGGCCAGCTCCTCCGGCCAGAGCCCGGAAAAGAAGGCGGCGAGCAAAAGGGTCAAGAGCACGGTCAGCGCCAGGCGCACCTAAAGCCTCCTCAAGACCACGACCTCTTCCAGCTCGAAAAAGCGCACGAAGGGCTCGGCCTCCACGTAGTAGACGAGCTCCCCGGGGCTTTTCGGCTCGACGCGCACCACCCGCCCCACCGGGATGCCCTCGGGAAAGAGCCCTCCAAGAGCCCCGGTGACCAGGGTCTCGCCGACCTCGACCTGGACCTCCGCGGGAAAGCGCACCCGGAGCCGGTGCGGGGGTCGGCCATAGGCCACGCCGCGCCCCGGCCCCCGGGCGCGGCGCACCCCCACCGCGCTCTCGGGGTCGACGATCGTGCGCACCACCGCCCGTCGCTTGGTGGTCTCGACGATCACCCCCACCAGCCCGTCGGGGCTGGTCACCGGCATCCCCTCCCGCAGACCCTCGTCCTCGCCCATCCCCAGCACCAGCCGGCGGAAGAGTCCGGAGGGGTCCTCCCCGATCACCGGGGCCACCGCCACCACCGCCGGGGCCTGAGTCTCGCGCACCTTGAGGGTGCGGCGCAGGCGCTCGTTCTCCAACCGGAGGCGCAAGAGCTCGCCCCGCGCGGCCTTGAGCTCCCGGGCCAGCGTCAGGGCCTCGCTGCGCCAGTCACGGCGGTCGCGTAGGGTGAAGTAGGCGGCCTTGAGGTTCTGCCCCAGCCGCTGGGGCAGGTAGAAGAAGGGCGCGGTTCGGGCGGTCACCTCGGCGGGCAGCGCCGGGGCGACGCGGGCGGTGAAGAGGGCCAGCACCAGCCCCAAGAGCAAGAGCGCCACGAAGACCGCGCGGTCCACCTAGACCAGACCCTCCTCCTGCAAGAGCGCCCAGAGGCGCGCCACGGGAAGGCCGATGACCGCGTAGGGGTCGCCCTCGATCGCCTCGACGAGGGTCATCCCCCGCCCCTGCAGGCCGTAGCCCCCGGCCTTGTCCAGGCCCTCGCCGCTTTTGACGTAGTTCAGGATCTCCGCCTCGGAAAGGGGGCGAAAGCGCACCCGCGGGGCCTCGAGCAGGTAACGCCGCCGGGGGCCATCGAGGAGCACCGCCCCGGTGTAGACGGTGTGGGTGCGGCCGGAGAGCCGCCGCAAAAAGGCGCGGTTTTCCTCGGCGTCGCGAGGCTTGCCCAGCACCTGGTCGCCGATCGCCACCACCGTGTCCACCCCCAGGACCGCCTCCCCCGGCCGGGCCACGGCGGCGGCCTTGGCCTCGGCGGTGGCGAGGGCGTAGGCCCCGGGCGGGGAGAAGGGGGGTGGCTCGGGCACCGGGCTGGGGCGGACGACGAAGGGAACCCCGAGCCGCTCCAGAAGGGCGCGCCGGCGCGGGCTCTGGCTAGCCAGGACCAGGGGCTTCATTCGCGAACCAGCGCGGCCCCCGCCGAGGCCCCGATGCGGTCCGCCCCGGCCTCGATCAACGCCCAGGCCTGGTCGCGGCTGCGGATCCCGCCGGAGGCCTTGACCTTGGCCCGTCCCGCGGCCACCTCCTTGAGCAGCCGCACGTCCTCGACGCTGGCCCCGCGGGGCCCGAAACCGGTCGAGGTCTTGAGGAAGTCCGCGCCCCCGCGGATCGCCGCCTCGGCCACCGGGCGCAGGGCCTCCGGCGTGAAGAAGCCGGTCTCCAAGATGACCTTGAGCACCGCGCCGGGGATCGCCTCGCGCACCGCGCGCACGTCGGCCTCGACCGCGTCGAGGTCCCCCGCCAGGGCGCGCCCGATGGGGATCACCATGTCGATCTCGTCCGCCCCCTGGGCCACCGCCAGCGCCGCTTCCGCGGCCTTGATGGCGCTGGCGTTGGCCCCCAGGGGGAAGCCCACGACCGCGGCCACCCGCAGGGGGGCGTCGCCCTTTTTGGCCATGACCTGGGGAACGAAGGCGGGGTTCACACAGACCGCGTAGAGGTAGTGGTCGAGCGCCTCCTCGACCAGTTGGTCGATCGCCTCCGGCGTGGTTTCGGGCTTGAGGCGGGTATGATCGATGTAGCCGGCCAGACGGTAATCCATGACCTTACTTTAAGGCGCTTTAGTCTTAGGAAGGGATGAAGCTACCGGGCTACCAGAGCGTCGCGAACGCGATCCGCGAGGTGCTGCTCGAAGGGATCGAGGTCCCGCCGCGCACGGCGCTCGCGCTACCGGAGGGGCAGTTCTTGGTGATGCCCGCCGCCGACGACCGGGTGGCGCTGACCAAGCTCGTCGTCGTCCAGCCCGGCCGCACCCCGGCGGTCCGGGCCGAGCTCTGGGCGATGGACCTCGAGACCGGCGAGGTGCACCACCTGCCCGCGGAGGCGCTGACCGTGCGCCGCACCGCCGCCCTCAGCCTGCTCGCCGCCCAGACCCTGGCCCCGAAGCAGCGAGGGGCGCTCCTCCTCGTGGGGGCCGGGGCCCAGGCCCAGGGGCACCTCGAGGCCTTCGCCGAAGGCCTGGAGCTAACCGGGGTATGGATCAAGGGCCGGAACCCCGAGCGCCAAAACGCGCTCTTGGCCCACGCCCGCGCCCTGGGGCTTAAGGCCGCCCCCTTCACCGGCGCCTACCCCGAGGACCTGGCCTTCGTGGTCACCGCCACCACCAGCCCCACCCCGGTCGTCGGGGACGACCTGCCCGAGGGGATCTTCGTCGCCGCGGTGGGGAGCTTCACCCCCGACGCCCGAGAGCTGCCCCGGTCCCTCCTCGAGCGCGCCGCGCTCGTCGCCGCCGACACCGAGGACGCCCTGACCGAGGCCGGGGAGTTTTCGGACCTGCCTCGCGCCCGGGTGCGGCGGCTCGCCGACCTCCTCACGCACCCGCCGAAGCCGCAGGGCACGGTGGTCTTCAAGTCCACCGGCCACGCGCTCTTCGACCTCGCCGCGGTACGCGCCCTGCTCACGTCCCCGCGCTAGCACGGGGCGTTCGCCTGGATCGCCGCCGCGCTCGGGGTCCTGCGCCCCACCCCGACCAACGGGGCGCTGGCGAGCGCGTTGCTCTCGGTGGCCCGGGTGATCGGCCAGGCGGTGGGCAGCACCGGGACCGGCGGGCTGCTCGAGGCCGGCGCCCGCCGCTGCCCTTGCCCTGGGAACGCCCCTTTTGCCCCTGCTCGCGGTCCCCCTCCGGCCGCGACGGGCTACTTGAACGCGTAGGCCCCGGAGCTCAAGAACTGCAAGATCCCCTCGGCGATCCCCTCGGCGACCTTGGCCTGATAGGCCGCCCGGGCCAGGGCCCGCCCCTCCTTGGGGTGGTTGATGAAGCCGATCTCGACCAGGATCGCGGGGATCCGCGCGTAGCGCAGCACGTAGAGCGGAGCCTGCTTTACCCCCCGGTCGGGGGAGCCGGTCCTTTTCGAGAGCCCGGCCTCGACCATCCGCGCGAGCTGCTCGGAGAAGGCCAGGTTGGCCTGGGCCAGGAGGTCCTTGAGGACCTGATCGGAGAGGGTCTCGGTCTCCCGGGTCAGCCGCTGCCCCACCTCGCCGCCGCCGTTCTCCCAGACCGCGAGCCGCAGCGCCTCGGGGTCCGCGGCCCGGCCGAGGAAGTAGGTCTCGATCCCCCGGGCGGGCTTGGGGGCGGAGTTGACGTGGATGGAGACGAAGAGGGTCTTCTTGGGATCGGCCATCTTCGCGCGGCGGTCCAGGTCGATCAGCTTGCGCTTCCAAACGTCCTTTTCCTCGGGCGGCGCGAGGTCGGTGTCGCGGTCGCGGGTAAGGATCACCCGCACCCCCTTGGCCTCGAGGATCGCCTTGACCTTCTTGGCCACCGCCAGGGTGAGGTCCTTCTCCCGGACCCGCCCCAGGCCGGGGAAGGCGTGGTTCGCCCCGGGGTCCGGGCCGCCGTGGCCGGGGTCGAGGACGACGACCGGCTTGGGGGGCTCGGGTTTCGGCGGCGGGGGCGGCGTGGCCTCGGGGTCGGGGGCCAGCAGGTCCACGACCAGCCGGAAGGTCTTGGGGGCGAGGCCCTCGAGGACGAAGGCCTTGGCCCGAACCCCGCGCCTGGTGTAGAGGCGCACCCGGGTCGCGCCGGCCTCGGGGAGGAGCTGGTAGCTTGCGAGCTCGGGGCTGCCGACGCGCACCTCCGCGGCCTCCAGGGTCAGCCCCTTGAGCCGCAAGACGTAGCCGCCCGGCGCCCGGCTCAGCGCGTAGGCCGTCCCTTCGGGCAGGTCGAAGACCAGCCGGGTGAAGCCCTCGTGCAGCCCCAGCCGCGGGGCGGCGAGGGCGAGGGCACCGAGGAGGACGAGGACCAGCGCGCGGCGCATCGGCGTGTTTCATTTTAGGGGTTTGTGTCCCGATCCGGGGCAAACGGCCCTCATCTATGGCTAAGATGGCAGGGGATGCCCTTTAGGGCGACGAAAGGGGGTAGGGAGTGAGCGTTCAAGCCGACCTCTATGGCGCCTTGATGGTCGCGGTCTTCGCCGTGGTGGGGGTCGTCATCGTCTACGCCACGATCGGCCTCAGCCGGCTGCTGGTGGGCGTGCGGCCGAAGACCGGGGCCAAGCTCGAGGTCTACGAGTCCGGTGAGGTCACGATCGGGTCCACCGACGTCCGGGTCAGCGTCCACTACTACATCTACGCGCTCTTGTTCCTGATCTTCGACGTCGAGGCGGCGCTCTTGTTCCCCTGGGCGCCGGCCTTCGACAAGCTGGGCTGGCTCGGTGTCTTCGAGGTCTTGGTCTTCGTCCTGATCCTGGCCGGTGGCCTGGCCTACGCCTGGCTGAGGGGGGTGCTGGAATGGGTCTACTAGGCGCGGAAGACCGGCCCCAGAACATCATCCTGGGGACGCTAGACGACGTGATCAACATGGCCCGGAGCCGCAGCCTCTGGCCGCTCACCTTCGGGATCGCCTGCTGCGCGATCGAGATGATGGCCGCCTGGACCCCGAAGGTCGACGCCGACCGGCTGGGGATGTTCTTCCGCAACAGCCCCCGCCAGGCGGACCTGATGATCATCTCCGGCACCGTCAACAAGAAGATCGCGAAAAGGGTCAAGCGCCTCTACGAGCAGCTCGCCGAGCCCAAGTGGGTGGTCTCGATGGGGGCCTGCGCCAACCAGGGCGGCCCGTTCCGCCAGGGCTACTCGGTGGTCGAGGGGGTGGACAAGATCGTCCCCGTGGACGTCTACGTCCCCGGCTGCCCGCCCCGGCCGGAGGCGCTCTTACAGGGGCTGTTGCTGCTCCGCGACAAGATCGCCGACCCCAAGCTGCGCTACCGCCGGCCCGAGGTGGTTCCGGTCGACTACGACGTCTTCGCCGAGCCGGGGAAGGACGGGAGGCTGCCGGTGCTATGAGGGTCAAGCGGACGGAGAACTTCAACGAGGAGACCTACGCGGTCCATCCCGAGGACTACCGGGCCCTCTTGGAGCAGCTGAAGGCCGAGGGCTTCGACTACCCGATGAACCTCACCGGGATGGACACCGGCTACGGGCTGCGGGTCGTGGTGCACCTCTACGCGATGGCAAGCGGCCGCCGGGCCACGGTCTTCACCGAGGTGCCCTACGACGCCCCGGAGGTCGAGAGCGTCACCGACCTCTGGCCGGGGCTGGAGTGGTTCGAGCGCGAGGCCTACGACCTGGTGGGGATCCGCTTTAAGGGCCACCCCGACCTGCGGCGGATCCTGACCGAAGAGCACTGGACGATCCACCCCCTGCAAAAGCGCTACGACACCGGCGGCTACCCCATCCCGGGCTGGACGCCCAAGCCCTGGCCCGAGACCATGCCCTGGGAGGAAGAGGAAGGAGGCGAGGCGTGAGGGGCCCGACCCAGATCCTGCCCACCGACCGCGCCGACGAGATGCTGGTCAACATGGGCCCGCAGCACCCCGCGACCCACGGGGTGCTCAAGGTGGTGATCGGGCTCGAGGGCGAGCGCATCACCCGCGCCGTGCCCCACATCGGCTTTCTGCACCGCAACCACGAGAAGATCGAGGAGGCCCGGACCTACGTCCAGATCATCACCTACACCGACCGCATGGACTACGTCTCCGGGCTGCAAAACGAGCTCCCCTTCATCCTCGCGGTGGAGGACCTGCTGGGGGTCGAGGTGCCGGAGCGGGCGAAGAAGCTGCGCACCATGTTCTTCGAGCTCTTCCGCATCGCCAGCCACCTGGTCTGGCTGGGGACCAGCATGCTCGACCTCGGCGCGATCACCCCCTTCCTCTACACCTTCCGCGACCGCGAGCGCATCCTGGAGATCGTCGAGAAGACCGCCGGCGCGCGCATGCTCCCCAACTACTTCACCTTCGGCGGGGTGCGCCGCGACGTCCACCCCGAGTTCTTCAACGACGTCGCCGACTTCCTAGACTTCTTCGAGCGCCGCCTGCCCGACTACTACGCGTTGGTCCTCGACTCCCCGGTCTTCCAGGCCCGGGCCGTCGGGGTGGGGGTGCTGAGCAAGGAGCGGGCGATCGCCCGCGGCGCCTCGGGGCCGGTGCTCCGGGCCAGCGGGGTGCCCTACGACGTGCGCAAGGCCGAGCCCTACGACGCCTACCCGGAGCTCGAGTTCGAGGTCCCGACCCGGGAGGAGGGCGACGTCTACGCGCGCTTTTGGGTGCGCTTCAAGGAGATGGAGGCCTCGGTGAAGATCCTGCGCCAGCTGCTGGAGAAGACCCCGAAGACCGGGCCCTACAAAGGCAAGGTCCCGCCGCGGCTCAAGCCCAGCGGCGAGCGCTACCGCGCCGCCGAGATCAGCCGCGGCCACCTCGGGGCCCACGTCGTCGCCGACGGCAGCGAGCGCCCCTGGCGGGTCAAGCACCGCTCGCCGAGCTTCGCCAACCTGCAGCTCATCCCCGACCTCTTCGTCGGCGCCCGCTTCGCCGACGCGGTGGCCATCCTCTCGTCCCTGGATCCGGTGTTCGGGGAGGTGGACCGATGAGCCGCATGCCGCTGCCCGTTGAGCGCCACATCCTGCCCAAGAAGGTCGGCTACGACCCCACCCGGCCGCGGCGGGGGCTAGAGATCGCCAGCTACGTGCTCTTCTTCTCCTCGCTCTGGGTGATGCTGCTCCTCGCCTTCGGGCTCGTCCCCTGGGTCTTCGAGCGCTACGGCTGGCTGAACACCGGCCTCGGCTACCTGGCCTACGCCGCGGTGGAGGCGGTGATGGCCTTCCTCATCGCCGCGGTGGTGGCGCTGATCCTGATCGTGGTGCTGCGCAAGTACCTGGGCAAGGTCCAGGAGCGGGTGGGGCCGATGCACTACGGCCCCGCCGGGGTGCTGCAGACCGTCTTCGACGCCCTGAAGCTCCTGGCCAAGGAGGACTTCGCCCCCGCCCACGTCGACCCGGTGATCTTCCGCCTGGCCCCGGCGATCACCTTCGTCAGCGCCTTCATGCTCCTGGCGGCGCTGCCGGTGGCCGGGGGCTGGGTGCTCGCGGACCTCAACGTGGGGCTGCTCTACATCATCGCCGCGAGCACCCTGGGGGTCTACGGGGTGGTCCTCGGGGGCCTCTCCCAGGGGAACAAGTGGGGGCTTTTAGGCGGCTTTCGCGCCGGCGCCCAGCTGGTGAGCTACGAGGTCCCGCTGGCCCTGGCGCTGCTCGCGGTCGGGGTCTACTCCGGCTCGCTGCGGCTTGCCGACGTCGTCGAGCACCAGCGCGGCCTCTGGCACGTCGTGCCCCTCTTCATCCCCTTCGTCGTCTACCTGATCTCCAGCATCGCCGAGCTCAAGGCCACCCCCTTCGACCTGCCCGAGGCCGAGAGCGAGATCGTCGCCGGCTACAACACCGAGTACTCGGGGATGAGCTTCGCCTTCTTCTTCCTCGCCGAGTTCGTCGAGCTCTTCGTCCTTCCGGCCTTCGTGGTGATCTTCTTCTTCGGCGGCTGGCACGGGCCGCTCTTCGGCCTGAGACCGGGGACCTTCGCCGCGGGAGCGCTGGAGAGCCTCTACTTCCTGATCAAGACCGCGGTCTGGGTTTGGATCTACCTCTGGATCCGGGCCACCCTGCCGCGCTACCGCGACGACCAGCTGATGAACCTGGCCTGGAAGGGGTTGATCCCCCTCTCCCTCTTCGGTCTCCTCTTCGCCGCCTTCCTGCGGATGTTCGTGGAGGTGCTATGAGCCTGCTGGCAGAAGTGTGGGACGCGGTCAAGGCCATCGGCAACGGCCTGGCCACGGTCAACAAGCGCATCGCGGCGCCGCCGGCGACCGAGTTCTACCCCTACCAAAAGCCCAAGATCCCGCCGGTGAGCGTGCAGTTTCTGGCGCTGATCCAAAACGAGGACGGCTCCGATCGCTGCGTCGCCTGTCTGGCCTGCGAGCGGGTCTGCCCCAGCCAGGTGATCAGCATCGAGCGCAAGCGCAACCCTGAGGGGAAGGGGTTCGTGCTCGAGCGCTTCGACCTGGACTTCGCCAACTGCATGCACTGCGCCAACTGCGTCGAGGCCTGTCCGGTGAGCGCGATCGTCACCGTTCCCGACTTCGAGCACGCGACCTACGACATCACCATGCTCAAGGCCGACAAGGCCTTCCTCGACCACGTCGGGCAGAAGGCCGAGGCCTGGTACAGCCCCAAGTTCGGGGTGGAGATCCGCACCCCCGACGGCCGCATCGAAAAGGCCCCGCCGGAGATGCAGCCCGGGGGCCTGGCCGAGCTCTTGAAGGAGGCGGACGCATGAGCATCGGCCTTATTCCCTTCGCCATCCTCACCGCGCTGACCCTGGCCGGGGCGCTGATCGTGGTGCTCGCGCGCAACATCATCCACGCCGCGGTGGCCCTGGCCTTTACCTTCTTCTTCATCGCCGGGCTCTACGTCCTCCTCGGCAACCCCCTCCTGGCGGTGATCCAGTTCGCGGTCAACGCCGCGGCGATCCCCATCCTCACGATCTTCGTCATCATGACCACGCAGACCCGCAGCGCCCGGCCGGCGAACGCCGCGCTGATCGCGACCGCGCTCTTGAGCGCGGTCCTCTTCCTCTGGGGCCTTTGGGCCTACCTGGGCTTTGCCGACGCGCGGGTCACCCCGGTCCCCCCGGCGGGGTTCGGCGGGCGGCTCTTGGGCTACACCCTGCTGCCCTTCGAGGTGGCCTCGGTGCTGCTCCTCCTGGCCATGGTGGGCGCGATCGTGCTCGCGAGGAGGCTGGAGAAATGATCACCCTCGCCCACTTTCTTACGCTCTCCGCGATCCTCTTTGCGATCGGGCTCTTTGGCGTGCTCACCCGGCGCAACCTGATCGCCATCCTGATGTCCGTGGAGCTCTTGCTGAACGCCTCGGCGCTGGCCTTCGCGGCGGTCGCCGCCTACCGCGACCCGGCCTTCTTGTCCGGGCAGCTCTTCGCCCTCTTCGTGATGGTCGTCGCTGCCGCCGAGCTCTCGATCGGCTTCGCGATCTTCCTGAACGTCTACCGCCACGCGGGCACCCTGGCCACCGAAGCGGTCGAGGAAATGAGGGGGTGAGGCGATGTACTTAGACCTCGCGTACTGGACGGCCCTGCTGCCCTTCCTGGGCTTTGCGATCCTGATCCTCCTGGGCCCCCTCTTCAAGGGGCGGAGCGCGGGCTGGTTCGCCACCGGGGTGATGGCGATCAGCGCCTTCATCGGCGTCGGGGTGCTCCTCGACGCGCTCCAGGCCTGGAAGCTCCCGGTGGTCCAAAGCGTTCCCTGGCTCAGCATCCAGGGAGAGCAGGGAATCGAGCTTTCGCTCTACATCGACCCCCTGGCGGCGGCGATGGTGGCCATGGTCACCCTGGCCTCCCTCTTCATCCACCTCTTCTCGATCGGCTACATGGACGGGGAGCCGCGGTTTGCCACCTTCTTCGCTTACCTGCAGCTCTTCACCGCGGCGATGCTGGCCTTCGTCCTCTTCGGCAACCTCTTTTTGGCCCTTCTGGCCTGGGAGGTCATGGGGCTGATGAGCTACCTGCTGATCGGCTTCTTCTTCAAGAAGAAGTCCGCGCAGCAGGCGATGAAGAAGGCCTTCATCACCACCAAGCTGGCCGACCTGGGCTTTATGCTGGCCCTCTTTTGGCTGTATCAAACCGCCGGCCGGCTGGACGTCACCGCCCTTCCGGCGATCGCCCAGAACCTCGCCGCCCCCACCGCGCTGGCCATCGGCCTGCTCTTCTTCGTCGCCGCGGTGGGCAAGAGCGCCCAGTTCCCGCTCCACGTCTGGCTCTTGGACGCGATGGAGGGCCCCACGCCGGTGAGCGCGATGATCCACGCGGCGACGATGGTCGCCGCCGGGGTCTTCCTCACCGGCCGGGTCTACCCCCTCTTGGAGGCCGGCGGGGGCCTGGCCTACGTGGCCTGGATCGGGGCCATCACCGCGCTCTTCGCCGCCGTGCTGGCTCCGGCCTTCGCCGACGTCAAGAAGATCCTCGCCTGGTCCACGGTCAGCCAGCTCGGCTACATGTTCTTGGGGCTCGGGGTCTTCGGCTGGGCGGCGGCCTTCTTCCACCTCCTGGCCCACGCCTTCTTCAAGGCCCTGCTCTTCCTGGGCTCGGGCTCGATGATCCACGGTGCCAAGACCCAGGACATCTTCGAGATGAACCGGCTGGCCCGCTACATGCCCTGGACCTACGCGACCTTCTGGGTGGGGGCCGCGGCGCTGATGGGCCTGCCCCTGATCGGCGGGTTCTGGTCCAAGGACCTGATCCTGCATGCCGCCGAGGAGCACGCCCCGGTGCTCTGGCTGATCGGCCTGGTCGCCGCCTTCTTCACCGCCTTCTACACCACCCGGTTGATCGTGATCGCCTTCCACCATCCCAGCCTGCCCTCGCCCTGGAAGGCCGCGCCCTGGAACAAGGGCTGCCCGGCCCTCAACCTGGGCCCCGAGGACTGCCCCGAGGAACCCGCGCCGGGCCCCGACCACCACCCCCACGAGGCGGGCTGGGAGATGCGCACCGCGCTCGTCGCCCTGAGCGTCCTGGCGCTGGCGGTGGGCTTTTGGGGCAGCCCGCTCTTCGACCAGGGGCTGCTGCGCTTTTTGGGCGGCCCCGAGGCCGAGCTCACCCCGCCGGCGAAGCTTTTCGGCGGCTACCTGCTGGGCACGCTGATCGCCCTCGCCGGGCTGGGGGTGGCCTGGGCGATGTACGCCAAGGACCCCCTGACCCAGCGGGCGCCGGTCTGGCTCACCCGGGCCCTGCAGCGGCGGCTTTACATCGATGAGTTCTACTACAAGGTCGTCGGCCGGATCGCCCAGCTCCCCACGGAGCTCCTCTGGATCGTCGACACCTACGTCGTGGACCTTCTGGTCGACGCCGTCGGCTACGTCACCCTGGTCACCGGCCAGGCCCTGCGGGGGCTGATGGGTGGCCGGGTGGCGCTGTACGCGCTCTATCTGGTGGTCGGGATGCTCGCGCTGATCCTGGGAGGTGCGCGGTGGTAAGCCTGCTGATCGTGCTGCCCTTCTTGGCCGCGCTGGTCGTCGCGCTGATGAACGACGACCAGGCCGAGACGGCCAAGCGCCTGGCCCTGGCGGTCTCGGGGCTTTCGACCCTGGCCGCGCTGGGGCTCTACTTCGCCTACCCCGGTCAGGGGTTCGCCTTCGAGGAGCGGCTGGGCTGGATGCCCTTCCTGGGCTCGAGCTACCACGTCGCCCTGGACGGAATCTCCCTGCCCTTCGTGGTCCTCACCGCGCTCTTGACCGCGGTCAGCGTCCTCGCCAGCTGGCGCAAGCGGGAGCGGGCCTTCTTTGCCCTCCTCTTGCTCTTGCAAGGGGCGCTGACCGGGGTCTTCGCGGCGCTGGATCTGATCCTCTTCTTCTTCTTCTTCGAGATCGTGCTGGTGCCGATGTACTTCCTGATCGCGGTCTGGGGCTACGAAAACCGGCGCTACGCGGCGCTCAAGTTCCTGCTCTACTCGCTGGTGGGTTCGGTCCTGATGCTGGCGGCCATGCTGGGCACCGCCTTTCTTGCCCAGGACGCGCTCGGCCGGCTGAGCTTCGACCTCTTGACGCTGCAGCGGGCCGCGCCCTACCTGGCCTCGCTGCCGGCGGCCGGGCTGCTCTTTTGGGGGTTCGCGATCGCCTTCTTGATCAAGCTGCCGAGCGTGCCCCTGCACACCTGGCTGCCCCACGCCCACACCCAGGCCCCGACCGCGGGCTCGATCCTGCTCGCCGGGGTGCTTTTGAAGATGGGGGGCTACGGGCTGATCCGCTTCAACCTGGGGCTCTTTCCGAGGGAGCTCGAGCGCTTCGCCTGGCTGCTCGCCCTGCTGGGGTTCCTCTCGATCGTCTACGGGGCCTACGTCACCCTGGCCCAGCGCGACCTGAAGCGGCTCATCGCCAACTCCTCGGTCAACCACATGGGCTACGTGCTGCTGGGGATCGCCTCGATGACCGCGATCGGGCTCCACGGCGCGGTCTACCAGATGGTGGCCCACGGGGTGATCACCGGCTGGATGTTCTTGATGGTGGGCCTCCTCGCCGACCGCACCCACACCCGGGAGATCGCCGAGATGCGCGGCATCTACGCCTCAATGCCGGTGCTCGGGGGGTTGCTCTGGCTGGCCCTGCTCGGGGGGCTCGGCCTGCCCGGCCTGGCCGGGTTCCTCGGCGAGTTCCAGTCGCTCTGGGGCGCCTTCCTCGGCGAGGCCACCCACGGCTGGGTCTGGGTCTCGGTCTTCGGCATCTTGATCCTCGCGGGGGCGATGCTCTGGACGATCCAGCGGGTGCTCTTGGGAGACAAGGAGAAGGACTACCCCGACCTGAACCCGATCGAGCTCGCCGCCGCCGCCCCGCTGGTCGTGCTCGCGGTGCTGCTCGGGCTCGTGCCGGCGCTGCTCACCCCCTGGATCGACGGGGGCGTCCAGCCGCTGCTCGCGTTCATTAGGGGGCTTCTATGATCACGCTCGCGATCCTCGTCCTGCTCGCGGTGGGAGGGCTCTTGGTGGCGCTCGCCGCCCCGCTGCTCGACGATCGGCCGGAGGCCGTCGGCGGGGCCACGATCGGGCTCTTCGCCCTGGTCGGCCTGCTCGGGTTTTTGGCCGGTGGGGAACAGGTGCGCATCTACGGCTCCTTCGACGCCTCTAGGATCACCGCCCTGGCGGCGGTCTTCCTGGCCCTGGCCGGGGCCCTCGTCACCTGGGGCAACCTGGCCCGGCCGCGCAGCCTGCGCGGGGGGCCCGGGGAGTTCTTCGCCTTCCTGCTCTGGGGTGCCCTCGGGGGGCTGTTGATGGTCGGGGCCAACAACCTCTTGCTCTTCTTTTTGGGCCTCGAGCTCGCGAGCTACGCCGGCTACGTGATCGCCGGCTACGACCGCGAACGCCGGGAGAGCGCCGAGGGAGCGGCCAAGTACCTGGTCCTCGGGGCGGTGGCCTCGGCGATCCTGCTCTACGGCATGGCCCTGGTCTACGCGGCGACCGGGCAGATCGCCTTCGACCGGATCCACGCCGTCCTGGCCCACGCCACCCCGCCCCTGGCCACGCTGGGGCTGGCGCTGATCCTGGTGGGGCTGGGCTTCAAGCTGGCGCTGGTGCCCTTCCACGCCTGGGTGCCCGACGCCTACCAGGGGGCGCGCCCGGTGGGCGCGGCCTTCCTGGCCTCGACGCCCAAGGTCGGGGTCGCCCTGGGGACCGCGGTCCTCCTGGCCCGGGCCTTCGGCCCGATCGGCGAGGTGAAGGGCTGGCTCCTGGGGTTGGCCTTCCTCTCCTTCGTCCTCGGCAACCTCTGGGCGATGCCCCAGACCAACCTCAAGCGCCTGCTCGGCTACTCGACGGTCGCCCACATGGGCTACCTGACCCTGGGCCTGGCGGCGGGGGGGAGCCTGGGGTTTGCCGCCGCGGGGTTCTACCTCCTGGCCTACCTGGTCTCTGGGGCGGGGGCCTTCTTCGCCCTCGAGGCCACCGAGGCCGCCGGCCTGGCCCCGACGCTCGAGGGCTGGAAGGGCCTCTTTAAGCGCGCCCCCTTCTTCGCCGTCGCCGCCGCGTTGCTCTTCCTCTCCCTGGCCGGGGTGCCGTTGATGAGCGGCTTCTTGGCCAAGCTCTACGTCTTCGCCGCCGGGGTCCAGGCGGGCTGGATGGGGGCGGTGGTGGTCGCGGTGCTCACCACCGTCGTCGGCTACTACTACTACTTCCGGGTGCTCGCCGCCGCGTTCCTCGAGGCCCCCAAGGATGCCGCGCCGCTCGCCCTCTCCCCCAACCTGGTGGCCCTGGTCGCGGTCCTCGCGGCGCTGAGCCTGCTCTTTGGGGTCTGGCCCACCGGGGTCATGCAGGCCATCCAGGCGGCGATCGCCCAGCTCCTCGGCTAACGCCCCGGAATTCTCACCCGCGCTTGCTAGGCTAAGGCCATGCGCAGCGCGGGTGCGATGCTTTTTCTCTTCGGCCTGACCCTGGCGGCGGCGTTCGCCGCGTTCACCGTGGAGCCCGCCGGGGACCAGGTCGTGGACCTGACCACCGGGGTCACCACCCTCCCCGACGGCGGCCGGCTCGTGGACAGCGAGAGCGGGCTGGCGCTCGAGGCCCCCTACATCACCTATCGGGAAGGGGACTTCGTCCGCGCCAAAGACGCCCGCCTCACCACCGAGGAGGTCCGCTTCCAGGTCGGCGAACTCAGCTACGACGTCCAGGCGGGAATCGCCCGCCTCTCGGGCGGGGTGCGCTTTTCCAGCCCCTGGATCGAGGGGCTGCGCGCGGAGACCGGCCGCTTCTACCCGGAAGCCCGGATCGCCGTCCTGCGCGGCAAGGTGGCGGCCAAGCGCCCGAACCTCAGCGCCGAGACCCTGATCGCCGACCTCGACGCCCGCAGCGCGCTGATCCTGGGGGCCTTCCGCTACGAGGACCCGGCGCTCGGGGTGGTGCTCACCGGCAAAGGGCCCTCGGCCCGGCTGCTCCTGGTCTTCGAGGAGGGCGGCGAGGTCCGCGCCGAGACCGAGGTGCCCAAGGCCCTTGAAGCCAGGCTGAGGGCCTTCCTGCCCGGGGACTAGCCGTGCGCCGCGGGTTCTGGCTGCTGGTGGTTTTGGGCCTGGGCCTGGCCCTGGCCTGCCAGGACAAGCCCTACACCCTTGAGGCGCCCTTCGGCGTGGTCGGTGGCGCGGCGCTGAGCCTCAACGGCGGCCGGCTGGTCTTCAAGGACGCCTGCTTCGAAAGCCGAAGGGCCCGCTTCCTTGCCCCCCGCATCGTCTTCGACAAGGCCCGAAACGCCCTCACCGCCGAGGACGCCCGCGGCACTGTCCTGGGCCATCCCTTCCGCGCCGCGCGGGTCGAGGCCAACACCCGGCGGACCGAGCTCCAGGCCCTTCGCCTCGAGGCCGGAAAGGTCCGCCTCGACGCCCAAAGGGCCCGCGTCGAGGGCGAGCGCGTCCTGCTCTTCGAGCTTCGCGCCGACACCCCCCGCTACCGCTTCAAGGCCGCGCGGGGAGAGGTGCAAAACGACCGCTTCATCGCCTACGACGTCTGGGCGACGCCCTGCCGGGCCGGCGAGGTCCTCACCCTCGAGGGGGCTCGGGCGGTCTTCTCCCTGCCCGAGGGGCGGCTCGAGGTCGAACGCGCCGCGGCCCGCTACCGGGGCTGCACCCTGGCCCGGCCGAAGACGCTCCTCTTAGACACCGAGCGCACCCCCAAGCTCACCCTTCCCCTGGTCCTCGGCTACCAAGATGGCTGGAAGGCGGGGCTCGACGGCGTTCCCCTCCCCAAGCCGGGCGAGCCCTTCGGGTTTTGGACGACCCGCGGCACCCTGGTGGCCGAGGGGCTGGGGGGCCGCGCCCCGGCGCTGACCGTGGGGGTCACCGAGGGCAAGACCGCCTTCTCGGTCAAAATCGCGCTCGGCGACGCCGCGATCAGCCTCGCCGCCCCACCCTTCTTTGGCGAGCGCCGCCTCGGCGGTCAGGCCTACCTCAAACTGGCCCCGACCTACCGGCTCGGGCCGATCCGCTTAGCGCCCTTCCTCGGCGTCAGCGACCAGGGCTTTGGCGGCCTCACCGCCCGGGTGTCCCTCCGCCCCCTGCCCGGGCTCGCCCTCACCCTCTGGGGGAAGGGGGTGGGCTACGCCGTCGCCGATCCCTACGTCGCCGGAGGGGTGGCCGTTTCCGCCAAACAGGGAACGTTTCGCCTCAGCTACCGCGGCCAGCGGGACCTGGGAACGGCGGCGCTGGGGCTTGAGGGGGTCGCCGCAGAGGACCACCTCAGCCTCGGCTACGCCGGGCTCGGCCTGCGCTTCGACCGCAACCTCGACGGCGGCTGGAGCCGCCTCGGTCTCGCGCTCGAGCAAGGCCCCTACCGGGCGGCGCTGCGCTACGGGGTGGAGACCGGCCGCGTCGAGGCCACCCTGGCCTACCGGGCCCCGAAGCCCGCGCTCGGGCTGCGGCTCAGCCCCCGCGTCGGCTGGACCTTCGGCGAAGGGCCGAGCCGGGCCGGGCTGCGGCTGGACTACGGCGACGGTTGCTTCGTCTACACCCTGGAGCTGAACGCGGTCTTTCGGCCCTGGCCCGACGAGGCCGAGGGGGTCAGCTGGCGCTTCGGCCTGGACCTGCTGTAGGCCAGCCCCCGAGCAGGAACCCTGCGGCAAGGAGCCCCAGGCCCAGCGGCAGGGGCTTGACCAAAAGGGCCAGGACCCCTCCGGCGAGCAAGAGGCCGGCGCGCACCCGGCCCGGCCGCGCCCGCGCGGCGAGGAAGGCCAAGAGGAGCGGGAAGAGCCAGAAGAAGGTGCGGAGCAGCCCCACCGCGAACGGCGTCACCCCCAAAGCCTACCGCGGCCAGGCTTGACAGCCCAAATCCCCGGCCGCATCATAGGTAATGCGGCCCGGAGGGTTGGCCGAGCGGTTGAAGGCGGCGGTCTTGAAAACCGCTGTGGGCGAACGCCCACCGGGGGTTCGAATCCCTCACCCTCCGCCAACGGAGCACGGAGAGGTGGCCGAGTGGTCGAAGGCGGCACCCTGCTAAGGTGTTGTGCGGGTGACCCCCGCACCGCGGGTTCGAATCCCGCCCTCTCCGCCAGAACGCCCGCGGACGCGGGCGCTTTTTCTTACCAGGGCTGGAACTTCGTCGAGACCCAGTCGAGCCGCACCCAGCCCTCGGCGTCCTTGAAGGCAAAGCGCACCCGGTAGCGCCCGGGGGTCAGTCGCTTTTTGATCTCCTGGGCGAAGGTCCCGCGAAAGCGCCGCGACAAAAAGGTGCGCGCGTCGCGGGTGACGGTGATCTCGAGCTCCCCTTGCGTCAGCGCCCCCTGAACCTTGAGCTTGATCCCCTCCCCCTCGTCGCGGACCAGCACCTCGACCTCCCGCACCCCGTCGTAGTCGTAGACGAGCGCCGGGGTGAAGGGGGGAAAGCCGAGGAAGAGCCCATAGGTCACCGCGTACCAGTAGACCAAGGCCGCCACCGCGGCCCAGGTCAACAGGGTCCGCAAAAACGGGGGCACGGTTTCACTATACTAGAGCGCATGACCGCCGAAGAGGCTTTTTCCTGGCTGAAACGCGGGGTGCTGGAGATCATCCCCGAGGACGCGTTCAAAGAAAAGCTCCGCTCCCAAAAGCCCCTGGTGGTCAAGCTGGGAGCCGACCCCACCCGGCCCGACCTGCACCTGGGCCACGCGGTGGTGCTGAGGAAGATGCGCCAGTTCCAGGAGCTCGGGCACAAGGTGGTGCTGATCATCGGCGACTTCACCGGGATGATCGGCGACCCCTCGGGGCGCAGCAAGACCCGTCCCCCGCTGACCCTGGAGGAGACCCGGGCCAACGCCAAGAGCTACGTCGAGCAGGCGGGAAAGATCCTGATCACCGACGACCCCGAGCGCTTCGACCTGCGCTACAACTCCGAGTGGCTGGAACCCCTCGCCTTCAAGGACGTGATCTTCATGGCCAGCCAGCTCACCGTGGCCCAGATGCTGGAGCGGGAGGACTTCAAGACCCGCTACCAGCAAAACTCCCCGATCCGCCTGCACGAGTTCCTCTACCCCCTGGCCCAGGCCTACGACTCGGTGGCGATCGGCGCCGACGTCGAGATGGGGGGCTCGGACCAGAAGTTCAACCTGCTGGTGGGCCGCGAGATCCAGCGGGCCTACGGCCAGCCGCCCCAGGTGGCCTTCCTGATGCCCCTTTTGGTGGGCCTCGACGGGCGCGAGAAGATGTCCAAGAGCCTCGACAACTACGTGGCGATCGCCGAGCCCCCGGAGGTGATGTTCAAGAAGCTGATGCGGGTTCCGGACGCGGTGCTCGCGGAGTACTTCGATCTGCTCACCGACTTCGACCCCAAGACCGTCGAGGCCCTCCTCGAGGCCGGCGGTCCGGTGGGGGCGCACCGGGTCCTGGCCCGGGTGCTCACCGCGGCCTACGCCCTGCCCCGGATCCCGGCCAAGATCGACGAGGCCTTCTACCAGGCCCTGGGCTACGACCTCGCCGCCGCCGGCCGGGACCGCGAACCCCGCGGATCGAGCCAATACCCCGAGGTCAGCGCGAAGGTCCGCGCCGCCGAGGCCCGCTACGACGCGGTCGCCAAGGGAGCAGTCCCCGAGGACCTGCCCGAGATCGAGCTCCCCGCCTCGGCGCTCAAGGAGGGGCGGATCTGGGTGGCCCGGCTCTTCACCCTGGCCGGGCTCACCAAGTCCAACGCCGAGGCCAAGCGGCTGATCAAGGACCGCGGGCTGCGCATCGACGGCGAGGTCCTCACCGACCCCATGCAGGAGGTCGAGCTCGATCGGCCCCGGGTGCTGCAGCGCGGCAAGGACAAGTTCGTCCGGGTGCGTCTGGGCGAGGGATGACCGGTCGGGGTCAGAACCCCCGGGCGGTGACCCGGCCCTCGAGGGGCCGGAGGGGGACCTCGTAGCCGGTGGCGAAGACGCGCGTGCCCTCTACCGCGAGGCGGATCCGGGGAAGGGGGAAGCGGGGCGGGCCGAAGACCGCGGCCCCGGCCTTTAGGGGGTCGTAGGCCCCGAAGTGACAGGGGCAGCCGAGGAAGGGGTGGTCGCTGCGGTAGTTGTAGGCGATCGCCCCGGCCTCGGGATCCGGAACGTAGTTCACCGTGCAGCCCTGGTGGGTGCAGATGCGGGAAAAGGCGATCAGGTGCACCTCGCCGACCGAGCGCCCGCCGGGCTGCGGCACAGGAACCCGGAGCGCCACCGCCTTCAGCGCCCCCACGGTGAGGGGGTAGGTGAAGTAGCGGAAGCTCCAGACCTTGGAGAACGCGGCCAGCTCGCCCACCGGCACTCGAGGGCCGTCCTTAAAGACCGGCTCCCCGGGCCGGACCTTGGTGAACTGGATGCGGTAGGCGCGCAGCCCAAACCAGGTGAAGAACCCCGCGGTGGCGGCCACGGGAACGGCCCAGATCAGGTCGCGGCGGCTGAGCTTCACGCCTTCAGGCTACTACTTGAGCGTGCTATACTCAAGGTATGGGAAGCGGCATGCGCGTCTACTCGCTGGATGAGGCCACCCGGCTCGTTCCCGAGCTGGAGCGGGCGCTCGGCCAGATGCAGGAGGCGGCGCGCGGCATCCGCGAGGTCAAGCGCCGCCTGGCCTCGGTGCGGCCGGGCACCCCGGAGCACCGGGGGCTGGAGACCGAGCTGCGCTTCTTGGAGCGAGCGCTCGAGGCCGACCGCCGCTGGCTCGAGGCCCAGGGGGTGCTGCTCCGGGACCTCGAGGCCGGCCTGGTGGACATCCCCTTCAAAAAGGAGGGCGAGCTCGTCTACCTGACCTGGAAGCCCGGCGAACCCGCCCCCCGCCACTGGCACGGGGTCAACGAGGACCCCAACACCCACCATCCCCTCTAAACGACGAAAAAGGGGGCCGCGCGGCCCCCTTTTCTCTTAAACGCCGCCCTTCATCAAGGAGGGCAGCCAGAGGCTGATCTGGGGGAAGAGGATCAAAAGCACCAGCACGAAGACCAGCACCGCGTAAAAGGGGAGCACCCCCCGCACCACCTCGCCGAGCGGGGCCTTGGTGATGCCCGAGATCACGAAGAGGTTCAGCCCCACCGGCGGGGTGATCATCGCCAGCTCCATGGAGATCGTCATCACCACCGCGAAGTGAATGAGGTTGATCCCCACCGCCTCGAGGATCGGCTGCAGCACGGGCAGGGTGATGAGGATGATCGAAACCGCCTCCAGGAACATCCCGAGGATGATAAAGAGCACCGAGGTCACGGCGAAGATCTCGTAGCGCCCGAGCCCGTGGGAGACGATCCACTCCGCGGTCAGAGCGGGGATCTGCTTGTTCGTCATGTAGAGGGAAAAGAGCATCGCCGCCGAGACGATGAGGTAGATCATCGCGGTGATCGAGACCGACTCCCTGAGCATCTTCACCCAGTCCGCGAGGCTGGCCTCGCGGTAGACGAAGAGCGAGACCAAGATCGCGTAGAAGAGGGCGATCACCGAGGACTCGGTGGGGGTGGCCACCCCGGTGTAGATCGTTCCCATGATCAGCACCGGCAAGAAGATCCCCGGCAGCGCCCAAAAAAGGGTGCGCCAGCGGGTCGGCCAGGTTTCCCGGGGCAGCTTGCCGTAGCCCGCGCGCCGGGCGTACCAGATCGCAAAGGCGATCAGGCTGCCGCCAAGCAAAAGCCCGGGCAGGATGCCGGCGATGAAGAGCTTGCCGATCGACTGGTCGGTGGTGATCCCGTAGATGATCATGGTCACGCTGGGGGGGATGAGGATGCCCAGCGTTCCCGAGGTCGCGACCAGCCCCATCGCGTAGCGCCGGTCGTAGCCGTTGTGGATCATCGCGGGGATGGTGACCGAGCCGATCGCCGCCGCGGTCGCCGGCGAGGAACCGGAGATCGCGGCGAAGATCATCGAGGAGATCACCACCACCACGCTCAACCCCCCGGGCACGTGGCCCACCCAGGCGCGCACGAACTCGACCAGGTAGCGGGCGATCCCCCCGTGGGCCATCACTACCCCGGTGAAGACGAAGCCGGGAATGGCCAGAAGGGCGAAGGAGTTGATCCCCTCGAACATCCGCGAGGGGACCTGGAGGACGTTGAAGCCGGGCTCGAGGGCGAAGGCGATCAGGGAGGAGAGGGCGAGCGAGACCCCGATCGGCACCCGGAGCAACAAAAAGAGGGCAAAGAGCCCAAAGAGCACGAGCATCGAAAGCCCCACGCTCATACCCCGCTCACCTCCTCATGAACCTCGGCCCGGCCGGTGTAGAGGTCCCAGAACCCGAGCCCGAACTGCAGGGCGAAGAGGGCAAACCCCAGGGGCAGGATCAGGGTCAAGAGCCACTCCGGGATGTCGGTGTAGATCGAGCGCAGTCCGAGCTGCTTCAAAAACATCACGTAATACCACCCGGCGACGGTGATGAACGCGGCAAACCCCAGCCCGATCAGGTAGGCCAGGAGGTCCAGCCGCCGCTTTCCCGCCGGGCCGAGGAGGCTAAAGAGGATGTCCACGGTGATGTGCCGCCGCTCCCTAAGCGCCACCGTGAACCCGAACATCGCCCCCCAGGCGACGAAGATGCGGGCGAACTCGTCCGCCCACCCCGGGGGGTTGTTCAGGACGTAGCGCATGAAGACGCTGATCAGCACCACCGCCAGCCCCGCAGACAAAAAGGTCCCGGCCAGGACGTCCGAGAGCAGGTAGAACGCGCGGCGAAGGGCCGGGGCCTCGGCCAGGGCACGGGCACCGGCGAAGACCAAAAGGGCGAGGAGCACGGATTGCCAGAGAAGGGTGTCCAGCGTGACCATGGCGTTCCCCCAAACAACGCGAGGCCGGGGACCCGCCGCCCCCGGCCTCGCGCCGGCGAGCGGCTACCGCAAAGCCTTGATCGCGTTGATCAGATCCCAGCCCACCTTGTCGCCGTACTGGTCGTAGACCGGCTTGAGCGCCTCGGCCAGGGCTTCCCGCTCGGCGTCGGTGAGGTCCACCACCTGCATCAGGCCGCGGAGCTTTTCCAGCGCGTCCTGGTTTAGCTTCTCGGCCTCGTTGAAGGCCACCTCGTTGGCGTGGGCGATCCCCTCCATGAAAATCTTCTTCTGCTCCGGGGTGAGGCTGTTGAGGAAGAGCTTGTTGGTGATGACCACGTAGTCCAGGCGGTGATGGCGGGTCAGCGAGAGGTACTTTTGCACCTCGTAGTAGCGCTGGGTGTAGATGTTGGAGAGGGTGTTCTCTTGGCCGTCTACCACGCCCTGCTGCAGCGCCTGGTAGACCTCGGAGAAGGCCAGCGGCACCGCGGTGGCGCCGAGCGCCTTCATCATCGCCTCCAGCACCCCGGAGGTCTGGGTGCGGAACTTCAGGCCACGGAAGTCCTCGGGCTTCCTCAGCGGCTTGTTGGCAGTGAAGTGCACGAAGCCGTTGGGCCAGAACCCGAGCCCCACCAGCCCCGCCTTATCCAGGCTGGCGAGCAGCTTCTGCGCCGCCTCGGACTGGGTGAAGCGCTTGAAGTGCTCGGTGTCCTTGAAGAGGTAGGGCATGTCGACGAACTGGAAGGCCGGGTTGTAGCCCTTGAGCTTGGTCGCCGAGGGCACGAGGAGCTGGATGTTGTTGAAGATCAAAGCGTTCAACCCCTCGGCGTTGTCCTTGTAGAGCTGACTCGAGGGGTAGAGCTCGACCTTCATCGTGCCGCCGGACTTCTCCTCGATGTAGGCCTTGAGGGCCTGGGCGGCCTTGCCCTTGGGGGTGTTCAGGGTGGTGACGAAGGAAAATTTAATCACCACCGGGTTCGCGGCCAGCGCTAGGGAAGCGCCCAGGGCCAGGGCCAAGACGGCGATCAGGGGACCGACTTTCTTCATAAACATCACCTCCAGATGCGTTTTGCGCGCGTATTCTACCGATATCCCCCGTGGGGGTACAAGGGCAAGCGTCCCGGCACGTATCCTGGACGCGATGCGAACGATCGACCTGCGCTCCGACACCCTGACCCGCCCCAGCCCCGAGATGCGCCGGGCGATGGCCGAGGCCGAGGTGGGCGACGACGTCTACGGCGAGGACCCCACGGTCGCCCGCCTCGAGGCCACCCTGGCCGAGCTGCTCGGCTTCGAGGCCGCGCTCTTTTTTCCCTCAGGTACGATGGCCAACCAAACCGCCCTGCTCCTCCATGCCCCCCGGGCCAGCGAGGTCCTGGCCCCGGAGGGGGCCCACGTCTTCGAGTTCGAGCTCGCCGCCCCGGCGATGCTCGCCGGGGTGCTCGTCCGCTCCCTGGCCGCGCCGCTGGGGCGGCCCGATCCGGCGGCGCTCGCGCGCGCGGTCCACGCCTCCCCCCACCAGGCCCCGACCGCGGCCTTCTGGCTGGAGAACACCCACAACCTGGCCGGGGGCACGGTGGTGGACCCCGGCTTGAGCGCGGCCCTGCTCGAGGCGGCCCGCGCCCACGGGCTCAGGGCCCACCTCGACGGGGCCCGGATCTGGAACGCGGCGGTGGCCCTCGGCGAAGATCCAGCCACCCTGGCCCGGGGCTTCGACACCGTGATGGTCTCCCTCTCCAAGGGCCTCGGGGCCCCGGTGGGCAGCGTGCTTTTGATGCCCCGGGCGCTGTACGCCGAGGCCCGGCGCTACCGCAAGGTGCTCGGCGGTGGGATGCGCCAGGTCGGGGTCCTCGCCGCCGCCGGGCTGGTGGCGCTCAAGGACTGGGAGGCGGTGATCCGCGCCGATCACGAAAAGGCCCGCCGCCTCGCCGAGGGCATGCGGGCGCTCGGGCTCACCCTGGCCCCCGAGCCGGAGACCAACATGGTCTACCTCGCGTACCCCGACGCCCCGGGCCTGGTCCGGCGGCTTGAGGAGAAGGGGGTGCGGGCGCTTGCGCTGGGACCGGACCGGGTGCGCTTCGTCCTACACAAAGACATCGCGCCCGAGGACGTCGACGTTGCCCTCGAGCGCCTCGAAGCGGTGCGCTAGAGCTCGACCTCGATCTCCGCGGCGGGGGCGGTGAACCCCGCGTCCTTGTGGCTGCCGTCGCAGAAGGGCTTGTTCTTCGACTGACCGCAGCGGCAGAGCGCCACCGTCTTGCCCTCGTAGGTCTGCCCGCAGCAGCGGTAAGTCCCGTTCGCGGGCACCAGGTAGGGGCCGTTTTCCAGCGCCGTGATCTTGAGCTCCATAGCTTCCCTCCCTCCACCCCTACGCTAGCCGGCAGGGCTATGCTTTGTCAAGCGCTTTGGATTCAAAAGCCCCTTGGGCTTTTTGTAGTATAAGGGCGTGATCGACGACGACGCCTTCTGCCCGGTCCAGGCGGCCCTCGAGCTCTTGCAGCGCAAGTGGACGCTGCACATCATCCGCGCCCTGCTCGAGGGCCCCCTGGGGTTCAACGAGCTCTCCCGGGCGGTCGGCGGGGCCAACCCCGCGACCCTCTCGGAGCGGCTGCGCCAGCTCGAGGCCGCGGGGATCCTGACCAAGGAGGTTCAGTCCACGATGCCGCCGCGCACCCGCTACCGCCTGACCCCGGCGGGAGAGGCGCTTGAGCGGGTGATCGACGCGATCAGCGACTGGGGACGTCGCTACCTGCAGCCTGGGCCTTGAGGAAGGCGGTCCAGGGCGCGTGGCGGGCCTTTTCCGCCTCGATCAGGGCCATCTCCAGCGGTCCGGGCTCCCCGCTCGCCAAGTGCATCGCCCAGAGCGCGCGCGAGGCCCCGTAAGGGTCCCTGAGCTCCCGGGCCCGGCGGAAGGCCTTTTCCGCTTGCGCCTGGGCCCGGGTCTTGCCCTTACCCCAAAGCGCCTGGGCCTCGGCCAAGAGGGCCAGGCTGATCGGCGAAAACGGCCGGCCCTGCATCTCCTGGAAGCCGAGGGCCATCGGCAGCACCCGGGCCGCTGCCTCCTTGGGACGGCCGGCGCGGATCAGGGCCTCCCCCTCGAGCAAGAGGCTCATCAGGTAGAGCTCGGCCTCGCCCACCCGCTCCGCGACATCGCGCACCTCCCGAGCACGGGCGATCGCCTTTTCCGGGGCCCCGGTCAGGGCCTCCAGCCCCCCGAGGTGCAAGAGCGCCCAAAAGCGCTCGTCGTACTCGGTCTCGACCAGGGCCTCGAGCAGGGCCCGGCCGCGCTCGATCGCCCCGGCGCGGATCAACGCCGCCCCCAGGTTAAGCTCGGCGCGGGGGCGGACGCGGGGGTCGATGCGCTCGAGCACCGCCTCCAGGACCCGCGCGGTCTCCTCCGGGCGGTTCATCCGCCAGTAGAGGTCGGCGAGGTCCAGCGCGGTGCGCGGCTCCAGCGGGTAGGCGGCCTCGGTCTCCTTGAGCACCGCCAGGGCCTCGTCGAGCCGCCGCTGGTCGGCGAGGTAACCGGCGTAGCCGATCGCCGTGCCCCAAAGCCCGCGCAGCGTCTCCTCGCGCTCCTTCTCCAGCCAGGCCTGAAAGGCGGGGATGGGGCTTTCAAACCCCCGGGCGAGCTCGTCGTAGAGGGCCTTGACCTTCTCCAGGTCGCGGTAGGCGAGGTCCCAGTACTCGAGCAGGTCGCTCTCCACGTTCAGGCGCAGCTCGGTGCCCTGGGCCTCGAGCGCGGCGTCGTAGGGGGTCCCCTTGATCGCCGCCAGCGCCGCCGCGACCTCGGGCACCACCCGCCGCACCTCCTCCAAGGAACGCCAGCCCGGACGGGCGGTGAGGTAGATCAAGAGCTCCGCTCCGGGGCTCTTCGGGAAGTCCTCGGGCAGGGGCCCGAGCAGGTTGATCCTCACGCGTCCCAGGCCTCCACCTTCTTGAAGTAAAGCAGCGCCGAGTAGGTCACCCGCTCGCCTTCGGCGGCGGTGGAAAACTTCACGTCCACCAGGACCATCCCCTCGGGCAGGTCCTCGACCGCGCGCGCGAGCCGCTCCTGAAACAGCTCGGGATCGCTGCCGGTGACCAGGCGGAAGGTCAGCTCGCTCATATCCCCACCTTATCAGGGCCGAGCCGGTAGAATGGGGCATCATGGACGATGAAACCCGCTTGCTCGAGGCCACCGACGAGCCGGTCTTGGCCAAGCTGAAGGGGAAGCACGGGCTGTTCGCCATCACCCCTTCGGCGCTTTGGTACGTCGGCGCAGACGAGGTTACCTCCGCCCCCCTGAGCAAGATCCGCAAGGTCAGCGGCAAGGGAGGCACGCTGCTGATCGCCAGCGAGACCGAGACCCTGATCGAGGTGCCCATCGCCGGTTTCGACCTCGGCGAGGTGAAGAAGTTCTTCCAGGCGCTCAAGGGCTACATCAAGGAGGCCCGTAAGGAGACCCGGGCCACCGAGGTCCCGCCGCCCAGAGAGAGCGCCCCGATCACCCCCCCGGAGGAGCCCGAGCCCGCGCCGCCCCCGACCCCCGAGGAAAGCCCCCCGGTCGTGCCCCAGCCCGAGGAGACCCCGCCCGAGGCCGTGGCCCCCGCGGCCGAGCCCGCGCCGCCCCCCGCGCGCCCTAAGTCCGCCTCGGCGCTCGGCCTTTTGCTCAAGGTCTTCTCGCTGCTCACCGGCCTCTACGCGATCGCCCTTTACTACCTCTTTCCCGAGGCCGACCCGGTGATCCTCGGCGGGGCCACCCTCGCCGGCCTGGGCCTGGCCCTGGTGGAGTGGAGGCTCGCCGACCTCTAGCACATGCTGGACGAACGGCGGCTCAGCTTGCTCCTCGCCGGGATCATCCTCCTCGGCGGGGGGCTTTCGCTCTGGCCGCGGGTGCGCGTCGCCTTCGCCCCCTTTCAGCTTGAGGTCAACCCCTACCTCAGCGACGACGGCCGGATCTCCCTGAACCGGGCCTCGCTGGCCCAGCTCGAGGCTCTGCCCGGGGTGGGACCGGTCCTCGCCCGGCGCATCGTCGCCCACCGCCCCTACCTCCGCGTCGAGGACCTCAAGCGCGTGCCCGGAATCGGCGAGGCGCTCTTTTCCCGGCTCAAAGACCGCGTGCGCCCGTGACCGCGCCGCTCGCGTTGGCCCTCGGGGCCTTTCTCGGGGCCCGCTTTGGGGCCCTCGCGCTGTTGGCCCTGCCCCTGGTCCTCTACCGCCGCGCCCTCTGGCCCCTCGCCCTGGGGCTCGGCCTGACCCTGCTCACCCAGGGTCTCAGCCCCGCCCCCTTCGCCGCTTCCTTGGGGCGGGCGCTGGTTTTCGAGGGGGTGCTGGAAAAGGGCTTTTTGCACACCCCTGAGGGGACGCTCTACGTCCGCGCCTACCCGCCCCTGGCCGACGGCCGCTACCGCCTGGCGGGCCGCGTCCTGCCCCCTAAACGCCCGAGAAACCCCGGGGGCTTCGACGAGGCCGGCTGGCTGCGGGGGCTCGGCGTGGCCGCGGTCCTGGCTTCCCCAAAGGTGATCACGTACCGTCCTCGACCCAAGGGGCCGCGGGACTGGGTCGGGGCGCACCTCGAGGCCGGCCAGAGCCCCAGGGTCGCGGCCCTGGCGAAGGCCCTGGTCCTCGGCGATCGCCGCCCGCTCGGCGCCCAGGCGGGGGTCTTTCGCGACGCCGGGCTCGCCCACCTCATGGCCCTCTCCGGCCTGCACCTGGGGCTCGTCGCCGGCGCCGCGGCGCTCATCTTCGCCCCGCTCGGACGCGGGCGCTACCTCGCTGCCCTGGCCGCGAGCGCCCTCTACCTGGCCCTCGCCGGCCCCAGCCCCAGCCTGGTCCGGGCCTTTTTGATGCTCTTGGCCTGGGCCGGGCTGGGGACCTTGGGGCGGGGCCGGCCGGACCCCCAAAAGGCCCTCTTGCTGGCTTTTTCCTTGCAGCTCGTCCTCTTTCCCTACAGCGTCTTTGCGCTGGGCTTTTGGCTCTCCTACCTCGCCGTGGCCGGGCTGGTCCTTGGCCTCCCCCTCCTGCCCGGGCTGCGCCCGCGCTGGCTCTGGTTGGGCCTGGCGACCCCCATCCTGGCGACGCTGCCGATGGTGCCCCTGCTGCTCGACCGCTTTCACCAGCTCCCCCTAGCCGCCCCGCTGGCCAACCTGGTCGCGGTGCCGCTCGCCGGCGCCTTCCTCGGCCTGGCCTTTTTGAAGGGGCTGGGGCTCGTCTGGCTGGCGGGGCCGCTCGAGGCCCTTGGCCAGGCCCTCTTTTTCCTCGCGCGAACCTTCTCCAAAGGACCCGTCCTCAGCTGGGGGACGATCGGCCCGGGGGGATTCGTGCTCTATTACGCCGCCCTGGCGGCGCTCTACCTGACCGCCCGCGGGCGGATCCGGCCGCATCGGGGCCTTGGCCTCGCCGCCCTCGCCGCCGCGCTCAGCCTCCTGGCCAGCGCCTTCCCCCTGCTCGAGGTCTGGCAGCTCGACGTCGGGGAGGGTCACGCCACCCTGGTTCGCCTCGACCCCGGGCCGGCGGTCCTGATCGACGCCGGCCCGGACTGGGCGGGGCAGCGGGTGGTGCGGGCGATCCGGGCCCTCGGCCTCAACCACCTCGACCTCCTCGTCCTCACCCACCCCGACCGCGACCATGCCGGCGGGGCCCAGCGGGTCCTCGCCGAGCTCAGGGTGGGGCGGCTCGTGGTCGGCCCCGGCCACCCGAAGGACGCCCTCTTGCGCCGGGCAGCGCTGAACGACATCCCCGTCTACCGCGCCGGCTTTGGGGACCACGGCGCCTTGGGGCCGCTTCGGCTCTTCTTCTGGAACCCGCCCCGCCCCCTACCGAAGGGGGACAACGCCCAAAGCCTGGTCGTCGAGCTCGCCTGGCGGGGGCGACGGGTGGTGGTCCTCGGCGACCTGCCCGCGCGGCACGAGGACCGGCTGCCCAAGCGGCCCGCGGACGTCCTCGTCGCCAGCCACCACGGGGCAAAGAACGGCACCGGGGAAGGGGCGCTAAAGGCCTTCGCCCCGAGGCTGGTGCTCGTCGGGGTGGGGAAGAACCCCTTCGGCCATCCCAGCCCAAAGACCCTCGCGCGAATCCGGGCCGCCGGCGCCAGGGTGTACCGCACCGACCGGTTGGGAGCCATTCGGGTGCGGCTTTGGCCTAGAGCCCGAGCCGCTCCAAGAGCGCCTTGAGCTCCTCCTCGCTCTGGTAGAAGAGCTCGAGCCGTCCCCGGCGGCGGCCGGTGAAGCGGGCCTTGACCCCGAGGCGGCGTGTCACCCGCTCGGCGAGCTCGGGGTGCGCCTCCCGCGGCCGCGAGGGGACGGTGCGGGCCTTGAGCCGCTCCGCCTGGCGCACGGTCAGGCCGTGGGTGAGGATCTGCTCGAGCCCCCAGAGGCGGCGGCCCTCGGGGAGCATCAGGAGCGCCCGGGCGTGCCCGGCGCTGATCTTTCCCTCCCGCAGGGCATGGAGCGCCGCCTCGGGCAGGGTCAGCAGGCGGAGGGCGTTGGCCACGGTGCTGCGCGCCTTGCCAACGCGCCGGGCCACCTCCTCCTGGGAGAGCCCGGCCTCGATCAGGCGGCGGTAGCCCTCGGCCTCCTCCACCGGGTCGAGGTCCTCGCGCTGGAGGTTCTCGACGAGCGCGACCTCGAGCGCCTCGCGGTCGTCGAGCACCCGGATCACCGCGGGCACCTTCTTGAGGCCGGCGCGCCTGGCCGCGCGAAAGCGCCGCTCGCCGGCGACCAGCTCGTAGCCGTCCCCCCGGGGACGGAGGACCAGGGGCTGCAAAAGCCCTTGGCTCCGGATCGAGGCCGCGAGCTCCTCGATCGCCGCCTCGTCAAAGGTCTGGCGCGGCTGAAAGGGGCCGGGCTCGATCAGGTCCAGGGGGACCTCCAAGAGCCGCCCCTCCTCGATCTGCGGCAAGAGGGCGTCGAGCCCCTTGCCCAGGGGCTTCTTACGCTTCGACACGGGCGATCACCTCCTCGGCTAGGCGCTGGTAGGCGCGGGCCGCCGGCGAGCCCGGGGCGTAGTGCAGGACCGGCAGGCCGTGGCTCGGGGCCTCGGCGACGCGCACCGAGCGGGGGACGACGGTCTTGAAGGCGCGGGGGCCGAAGTAGCGAACCACCTCCTCGGCGACCTGGCGCGAGAGCAGGGTGCGCCGGTCGTACATCGTCAGCAGCACCCCGAGCAGCCGCAGCTCGGGGTTCAGCCCGGCGCGCACCCGACGCAGGGTTCCGGTTAGGGCGGCCAGGCCCTCGAGCGCGAAGTACTCCGCCTGCAAGGGGACGATCACCCCCTTCGCCGCCCCCAGCGCCCCTAGGGAGAAGGGGCCGACGCTGGGCGGGGTGTCGATCAGGACGTAGTCGTAGCCCTTGGCCGCGGCCCTTAGCCCCTTGCCGAGGACCTCGGGGGCTTCGGTCAGCACCACCAGGGCGGAAAAGAGCCCCTCCCCGGCGGGCAGGAGGTCCAGGTCAAAGGCCCCCAGGCGCTGCCGCACCCTCGCCAAGGGCGCCTCGCCGAGCAGGTAGGCGCCGACGTCCGCCCCCTCGGCCTGGGCCCCGAGGCCAGAGGTGGCGTTGGCCTGGGGGTCGAGGTCCACGAGCAGCACCCGGCGCCGGCGCTCGGCCAGCGCCACCGCCAGGTTGACCGCGGTCGTGGTCTTGCCCACGCCCCCCTTCTGGTTGGCCACGGCGATGATCATGGCGCCTCCACCCTGACCCCGACGAGCGTTCCGGCCTCGAGCGGTTTCACGTGAAACACCTCCGCGGGCACCCTCTCCTTCAACCGCGCCACCTCTTCCTCCCATCCCGGCCCCTTGTGCGAGATCAGTGTAAGCGGGTAGGCGGCGAGGGGGCGGACCACATCGTAGATCCGGTCGAAGGGGCCCACCGCCTGGGCGGTGACGTGCCGGACCGGACGGTCGAGCTCGCGCAGGTCGCCGGCGAAAACCCGGACGTTCTCCAGGCCCAGCCGGGCCCGGGCGAGGTCCAAGAACGCCGCCCGCTTCTTCCGGCGTTCGACCAGGATCAGGTCGAGGTCGGGGCGCAGGATGGCGAGCGGAAGGCCCGGCCAGCCGCCCCCCGAGCCCAGGTCCACGACCTCCGCCCCCTCGGGGAGGGCCTCGGCATAGGCCTCAACCGCAGCGAGCTGCCGCGCGGGGTTCTCGAGCACCGCCTCGGAGGAGAGGTCGAGCACCCGGCCGTAGGCCTTGAGCAGGGCCAGGTAGGGCTCGAGCGCGGTCATCCCGCCCTCCTGACCCGGGCCAGGTGGACGAGCAACGCGGTGATGTCCGAGTCCCGCACCCCGGGCACCCGGGCGGCCTCGGCCAGGGTGCGCGGCCGGACCCGGGAGAGCTTCTCCACCGCCTCGCGGGAGAGCGAGGGCACCCCTTCATAGGCGATCCCCTCGGGCAGGCGGTAGGCGGAGAGCGACTTAAGCCGCTCGCGCAGCTTCTTCTGCCGCTCGATGTAGCCGGCGTACTTGGCGCGGATCTCCACCTGGGCCATCTCCGCCTCACTCAAGGGGACCTCGGGGGGACCGATCCGCTCCAGCAGCTCGCGGTAGCGCACCTCGGGCCGGCGGAGGTGGTCGAGCGCGCGCACTCCGTCGACGCGCAGCCGCTCCAGCCGCGCGAGCTCGGCCTCGATCCGGGCGTACTTTTCCCGAACCTCCAAGCCCCGCTCCTCGGGCAGGAGCCCCCAGGCCACCCCCAAGGGGACCATCCGCTCGTCGGCGTTGTCCCCGCGCACCAAAAGCCGGAGCTCGACCCGGGAGGTCATCATCCGGTAGGGCTCGTCGACCCCCTTGCCCACCAGGTCGTCGACCAGCACCCCCAGGTAGGCCACCTCGCGGCTGAGGTAGACCGCGTCCTCGCCCGCGGCGTGGCGCGCCGCGTTGACCCCGGCCAAAAGCCCCAGCGCCGCGGCCTCCTCATACCCCGAGGTGCCGAGGATCTGGCCGGCGAAGAAGAGGCCCGAAAGGCGGCGGGACATCAGCCCCCAGGTGGCCTCGGTGGGGTCCACCGCGTCGTACTCGACGGCGTAGGCGTAGCGCTGGATCACCGCCCGCTCGAGCCCGGGCAGGCTGTGCACCATCGCCTCCTGGAGCTCGGGAGGAAGGCTCGAGGAGAACCCCTGCAGGTAGAGCTCCGAGGTGTAGAGCCCGTCCGGCTCGACGAAGAGCAGGTGGCTCTCCTTGTCCCGAAAGCGCACCACCTTGTCCTCGATCGAGGGGCAGTAGCGCGGCCCGATCCCCTCGATCTCCCCCGCGTAAAGCGGGGAGAGGGCGAGGTTGTCCAGGATCAGGCGGTGCGTGTGCGGGGTGGTCCGGGTCATCCAGGTGGGGCGCGCGGTGGCGTGGGGCCCGGGGCGGCCGCTGAAGCTCGAGGGCGGGTCCTCCGCGGGCACCTCGACCAGCCGGTCGTAGTCCACGCTGTCCGCCCGCAGCCGCGGCGGGGTCCCGGTCTTGAAGCGCATCAGCCGATGGCCGAGGGCCAGGAGCGCCCGCGATATGTGCCGGGCCGGGGGCTCGCCCTGGCGGCCGGCGTCGCGGCTGCTGCGGCCGTACCAGACCTTGCCGCGCAAGAAGGTCCCCGCGGCCAGGACCGCGGCCGGGGCCCGGTAGACCCTTCCGTCGGCGGTGCGCACCCCGCCCAGGCGGCCCCGTTCGACGACGAAGTCCGCGACCTCCCCGCGAACGACGGCGATGTTCGGGTGGGCGAGCAGGCGCTCCTGGACCGCCAGCGCGTAGAGGTCGCGGTCCACCTGCACCCTGAGGGCGCGCACCGCGGGCCCCTTGGAGCGGTTCAGCACCCGGGTGTGGATCGCCGCGGCGTCCGCGGCCTCCCCCATCAGCCCCCCGAGGGCCACCACTTCGTGAACCAGCTGGCTCTTGCCCGGCCCGCCCACCGCGGGGTTGCAGGGCATCGCGGCGATGCGCCCGGGGTCCAGGGTCAAGAGCCCGACCCGGGCCCCCATCCGGGCCGCGGCCCAGGCCGCCTCCACCCCGGCGTGCCCGCCCCCGATCACGAGGACGTCGAACGTTTCACGTGAAACGCCCATCCTTCCCAGGCTAGCACGGGGGATCGCTTACAATGAACCTTCCTGGGGGTGCGATGTTGAAAGGCGAGTTGGAGATCTGGGAAGAAGCCCTGGAGCGGATCAAGGAGCGCGTCAGCGAGGTGGAGTTCGCCACCTGGTTCGAGCGCGTGCGCCCGCTCGAGGTCAAGAACGGGGCCCTGGTCCTGGCCGTGCCCACGACGTTCGCCGCGGAGTGGATTCAAAAGCACTACCGGCCGTTGATCCACGAGGTCCTCACCGAGCTCGGGGCCAGCCAGCCCAAGTTCGCGCTTCAGGTCGTGCCCGCCAAACCGGTGCAGGAGACGATCTTTCAGGATCCGCCCCCGGCCGCGCCCGCCGCCGAACGCCCCAAGCTCAACCCCAAGTACACCTTCAAGAACTTCGTCGTCGGCCCCAACAACCAGATGGCCCACGCCGCGGCGCTGGCGGTGGCCGAGGCCCCGGGCAAGGCCTACAACCCCCTTTTCGTCTACGGCGGGGTGGGGCTGGGCAAGACCCACCTGATGCACGCGGTGGGCCACTACGTCCTTGAGAAGAACCCCTCCCTCAAGATCGCCTACGTCTCCACCGAGACCTTCACCAACGACCTGATCAACTCCATCCGCGAGGACAAGATGGGGCTGTTTCGCGAGCGCTACCGCTCGGTCGACCTCCTGCTCGTCGACGACATCCAGTTCATCGCCGGGAAAGAGCGCACCCAGGAGGAGTTCTTCCACACCTTCAACGCGCTTTACGAGAGCAACAAACAGATCATCCTCTCCTCGGACCGCCCCCCGAGGGAGATCCAGACCCTGGAGGCGCGGCTAAAAAGCCGCTTCGAATGGGGCCTGATCACCGACATCCAGCCCCCGGACTACGAGACCCGGGTCGCGATCTTGAAGATGAACGCCGAGCTCCGCGGGGTGGAGATCCCCCAGGACGTGCTGGAGCTGATCGCGCGTCTGGTGACCTCCAACATCCGCGAGCTCGAGGGCGCGCTGGTCCGGCTCATCACCTACGCCTCGCTGAACAGCGTGCCGATCAACAAGACCACCGCTCTGAGGGCCCTTTCCAACGTCTTCACCGAGGATCAGGCGGCGCCGACGATGGAGGACATCCTGCGCCTCGTCGCCCGCCACTTCGGGCTCCGCGCCGAGCAGCTCAAGGGCAAGGGCCGCTCCAAGGAGGTCGCCTTTCCTCGCCAGATCGCGATGTACCTGATCCGCGAACGGACCGAGGCCTCCTTCCCGGAGATCGGCCAGTTCTTCGGGGGCCGGGACCACACCACCGTCCTCTACGCGGTGCAAAAGATCCAAAAGGCGCGGCGCAAGAACCCGGAGCTGGAGAAGACCCTTTCCGAGCTCGAGCAACAGCTGGGATGAAGCTGTGGATAAGTTTGGGGATAAGGTGTGGATAACCCTGTGGAAGGCGCTGTGGAAAACCCCCGCCTGGCCGGGTCTGGGGATGACGCGCCCGGTTATCCCCAACCCGTCCCCAAGGGCCTTCTCACTTATCCCCAGCCCTTTCCACAGGCCCCGCGGGCGTCCTTCGCGCTCCCTTTGGACTTTTCCACAGATTCCACAGCCCCTACTACTCCGGTGACGATCTTTAAGTTCTTCATAAAAAAGACGCACCCCTTCGTTTAAATAGGAGGCAACATGTCCGTGATCCGAATGCCCAAGCGCACCCTGGCGGAGGCCGCGAGCACCCTCGAGCGCATCGCCCCGAACCGCCCCAGCCAGCCGATCCACGCCCAGGTCTTTTTGCAAGGAGAGGAAGGCCTCCTCACCCTGCGCGCGACCAACGGGGAGCTGGACCTCGAGCTCAAGGTTCCGGCGGAGACCGAGGGGAAGCTGGCCACCCTGGTCCCTGCCCACCTCTTTGGCCAGCTGGTGCGGTCGCTCCCCGGGGAGCTCGCCGAGCTCACCCTCTCCCCCGAGGGACTGGTCCTGGAGAGCGGGCGGTTTCGCACCCGGATCGCCACCGCCGACCCCGAGGCCTTCCCCCCGCTGGACCTCGGCGAGGGGGAGGCGGTGGAGCTTCCCGCCGAGGTCCTGGCCAAGGCCCTGGCACGGGTGCGCTACGCCGCGGCGAACGAGGAGTACCGGGCGATCTTCCGCGGCATCCAGCTCGAACTCGGGGAAGGGCGGTTTCGCGCCGTCGCCACCGACGGGTTCCGCCTGGCGCTCTACGACGCCGCGCTCAGCGCCTCGGCCGCCTTGAAGCGGGTCGTCCCCGCGCGCAGCGCCGACGAGCTGGTGCGGCTCTTGAAGGCCGGGGAGGAGACCCTCAAGCTACGCTTTGCCGAGGGGCGCTTGGGCGTGGAGGGGCCGCGCTTTCGCATGGGGCTCTCGTTGATGGAGGGCACGCTCCCCGACTACGAGCGGGTCATCCCGAAAGACGCGGTCTTCGAGGCCCGGGCCGACGCCGAGGCCCTGCGGCAGGCGATCGAGCGGGTGCGCGTCCTCGCCGACAAGCTGACCCAGCGCATCGACTTGCACTTTGGCCCCGGTCGGCTGGAGCTCGCCGCCGAGGGCGAGTACGGCCAGGGTCGGGAGGAGCTCGAGGTCCAGACCGAAGGCGAGGGACCCCTGCTCGCGGCCTTCAACGCCCACTACCTGGCGGACGCGCTGAAAGGGCTGCGCGGCGAGGTGCGGCTGCGCCTGTCGGGGCCCACCACCCCCAGCGTGATCACCGGGGAGGAGGAGCCCGGCTACCTCGCGGTGGTGGTGCCGCTCCGCGTGTAGGATGACTCAGGAGGTGGGTATGACGACGATCGTCGAGGTGCGCGCACGCGAGGTCTTAGACTCCCGGGGCAACCCCACGGTGGAGGCCGAGGTCGAGCTCGAGTCCGGGGCGCTGGGGCGGGCGCTGGTCCCCAGCGGGGCCTCGACCGGGACCCACGAGGCGCTCGAGCTCCGCGACGGGGGGCCGCGCTATGGGGGCAAGGGCGTCCTACGCGCGGTGGCCAACATCAAGGACCGGATCGCGCCGGAGATCATCGGCCTCGACGCCCTGGACCAGGGCAGCGTCGACGCCACGATGATCGAGCTCGACGGCACCCCGAACAAGGCCGGGCTCGGGGCCAACGCCATCCTCGCGGTCTCCCTGGCCAATGCCCGGGCCGCCGCGAACGCCCTTGGCGTGCCGCTTTGGGCGCACCTCGGCGGGGTGCAGGGGGGCGTCTTGCCGGTGCCCTTGATGAACGTGATCAACGGCGGGGCGCACGCGGACAACGACCTCGACGTCCAGGAGTTCATGCTCGTGCCCCTGGGCCTGGCCTCGTTCGCCGAGGCCCTGCGCGCGGGGGTCGAGACCTTCCACGCGCTCAAGGCGGTCCTGAAAAAGCGGGGGCTTTCCACCAACGTCGGCGACGAGGGGGGCTTTGCCCCTGCCCTGGGGTCCAACCGCGAGGCCTTGGACCTGCTCGTCGAGGCCATCGAAAAGGCCGGGTACACCCCCGGCAAGGAGGTGGCCCTGGCCCTGGACCCCGCCGCTAGCGAGTTCTACGAGAACGGCGTCTACCGCTTCGAGGGGAAACGCCTCGACGCCGACGAGCTGATCGAGGTCTGGGCGGAGTGGGTCGAGGCCTACCCGATCGTTTCCATCGAGGACGGCCTGGCCGAGGACGACTGGGAGGGCTGGAAGCGGCTGGCCGCGCGCCTCGGGGACCGGGTGCAGCTCGTTGGCGACGACCTCTTCGTCACCAACCCGGCGCGGCTCGAGCGGGGGATCCGCGAGGGGGTGGCCAACGCCATCCTGATCAAGCCCAACCAGGTCGGCACCCTGACCGAGACCCTGGACACGATCCGCCTGGCCCACCGCGCCGGCTGGCGCGCGGTGATCTCCCACCGCTCGGGGGAGACCGAGGACACCTTCATCGCCGACCTCGCGGTCGCGGTGAACGCCGGGCAGATCAAGACCGGTTCGGCCTCCCGGGGCGAGCGGATCGCCAAGTACAACCAGCTCCTACGCATCGAGGAGGCCCTCGGCGAGGGCGCGCGGTTCTGGGGGCGGCGTGCTTTCGCGGCGCACTAAGATTGTCGCCACCCTGGGGCCGGCGAGCCGCTCCCCGGAGATGATCGGCCAGCTCATCGACGCGGGGGTCAACGTCTTCCGCCTCAACTTCTCCCACGGCGAACGCAAGGACCACGAGGCCGCGGTCCGGGCCATCCGCGAGGCGGCCCAGGCCCGGGGGGTGACCCTGGCCATCTTGCAGGACCTGCAGGGGCCGAAGATCCGCATCGGGCGCTTCAAGGCCGGGAAGGTGCGCCTTGAGCCCGGGGCGACCTTCGTCCTCACCGCCGAGTCGGTCGAGGGCGACGAGAACCGGGTTTCGGTCTCCTACAAGGGCCTGCCCGGGGACGTCCACCCCGGGCAGCGCCTCCTCCTCGACGACGGCAAGCTGGTCCTCGAGGTCGTCGAGGTGCGCGGCCCGGAGATCGTCACCCGGGTGGTCGTCGGCGGTGAGCTCTCCGACAACAAGGGGATCAACGTCCCCGGAGCGGAGCTCTCGATCCCCGCGCTCACCGAGAAGGACATCGAGGACCTGGAGTTCGGCGCCCGGCTCGGGGTGGACTGGGTGGCGGTGAGCTTCGTGCGCAGCCGCGACGACCTCCTCCTCGCCCGCCACTACATGAACCGTTTCCAAAGCGAGGCCAAGCTCCTGGCCAAGATCGAAAAACCCCAGGCGGTCGAGCGCTTCGACGCCATCCTGGAGGAGGCCGACGGGGTGATGATCGCCCGCGGCGACCTCGGGGTGGAGATGCCGCTCGAGGACGTCCCCTTGGTGCAAAAGCGGCTGATCCGCCGCTGCATCCACGCCGGCAAGCCGGTGATCACCGCGACCCAGATGTTGGAGTCGATGGTCCAAAGCCCCTCCCCCACCCGGGCCGAGGTCTCCGACGTGGCGAACGCGATCTTCGACGGCACCGACGCGGTGATGCTCTCCGCGGAGACCGCGGTCGGGGCCTACCCGCTGGAGGCGGTGGCGGTGATGGACCGGGTCGCGCGCCGGGTCGAGGCCAGCGCCGAGTACCTGGAAAAGCAGCGGTTTTTGCGCCCCGAGCCGCTGCACACCACCCCGGACTCGATCGCCCTGGCCTCGGTGGACGTCGCCGAGAGCCTCCCCGCCAAGGCGATCGTGGTCTTCACCGCCAGCGGCCGCTCGGTGCGCCACGTCTCGCGCTTCCGCCCGGCGGTGCCGGTGCTCGCCCTGACCCCCAGCGCGCGGGTGGCCAACCAGATGGTCCTGGTCGGTGGGGTCTACCCGCGAACCGCTCCGGACCCCAAGGACACCGACGACATGGTGCGCCTGGCCCTGGAGCGGGCGCGGGGAATGGCGGTCGGTGCCCCCGGGGACCGGGTGGTGATCACCGCCGGGGTGCCCTTTGGCGTCAGCGGGACCACCAACATGCTGCGGGTCGAGCGGCTCGCCTGATCAGACGTCGAGCTCGGCGAAGCGCGCGTTCTCCTCGATGAACGCGCGGCGCGGGGCGACCTCACTGCCCATCAGCCGCTCGAAGGTCTCGTGGGCCTCGAGCGCGTCCTCCACCGTGACCTGCTTGAGGATCCGGGTCTCGGGGTTCATCGTGGTCTCCCAGAGCTGCTCCGGGTTCATCTCGCCGAGCCCCTTGAAACGCTGGATCTCCAGGTTCTTGCCGGCGTACTGGCGGCGCTTTTCCTCCAGCGCGGCGTCGTCGTAGACGTACTCCGAGCGCTTGCCGACGCGGATGCGGTAGAGCGGCGGCTGGGCGATGTAGAGGTAGCCGGCCTCGATCAAGGGGCGCATGTAGCGGTAGAAGAAGGTGAGCAGCAGGGTGCGGATGTGGGAGCCGTCGACGTCGGCGTCGGTCATCAGAATGATTTTCTTGTAGCGCACCGCGCTGAGGTCGAAGTGGGCGGCGTCACCGGTGCCCTGGATGCCGGCCCCGATCGCGGCGACCATGGCCCGGATCTCGTTGTTCTTGAGGGCCTTGTCCAGGTTGGACTTCTCGACGTTAAGGATCTTGCCGCGCAGCGGGAGGATGGCCTGGAAGCGGCGGTCGCGGCCTTGCTTGGCCGAGCCCCCCGCGGAGTCCCCCTCGACGATGAAGAGCTCGGCCTCGTCGGGGTCCTCGGTCTGGCAGTCGGCGAGCTTGCCGGGGAGGTCGTCGGACTCGAGCGGGTTTTGCCGGCGCACGAGCTCGCGCGCCTTGCGCGCCGCCTCCCGGGCCTGGGCCGCGCGCTGGGCCTTTTCGTAGATCGCCTTGCCCACCCGAGGGTGCTTTTCCAGGTAGTCCAGAAGCTGCTCGTAGACGACCTTGGAAACCGCGCTCTGGGCCTCGGGGTTGAGCAGCTTGCCCTTGGTCTGCCCCTCGAACATCGGCTGCGGCAGCTTGACCGAGATCACCGCGTGCAGGCCTTCCAGGAGGTCGTCGGCGCTGGGCTTGGGGCCCTTGTTCTTCTCCAGCCCCGCGCGCTTGGCGTACTGGTTGAGGGCCTTGGTGTAGGCCGAGCGGAAGCCGGAGACGTGCACCCCCCCGTCCCGGGTGGGGATCAGGTTGGCGTAGGAGAGGAGCTCGCTCGCGTACCCCGAGGAATGGAGCATCCCCACCTCAACCTCGATCTCCCCGACCTTGCCCTCGAGAAGGATCGGCTTGTCGTAGAGCGGCTTCTCCTCGCGGGCCAGCGCCGCGGCGAAGGCCCCCACCCCGCCCTTCTCCTGGAAGACCTCGGTCTTCTCCCGGGCCTCGTCGACGAAGCGGATCGAAAGCCCCCGGGTGAGGTAGGCGAGCTCCCGCAGGCGCCGGCGCACCCGGTCGTGGTTGAACTGCTGCTCGCCGAAGATCTCGGCGTCCGGCTTGAAGCGCACGTGGGTGCCCCGCTGGCCCTTGGCCGGGCCCACCTCCTCGAGCGGGGCCACCACCTTGCCGCGGGAAAAGCGCAGCCGGTGGTGCCGGCCGTCGCGGAAGATCTCCACCGTCATCCACTCGGAGAGGGCGTTGACCACGCTCGCCCCCACCCCGTGGAGGCCGCCGGAGACCTTGTAGGCACCTTCCTCGAACTTACCGCCGGCGTGGAGCTCGGTGAAGATCACCTCGGCCGCGGGCCGGCCCTCTCCGGGCATCACGTCCACCGGGATGCCCCGGCCGTCGTCGCGGACCCCGGCGGAGCCGTCGGCATGGAGGGTGACCTCGACGTTCTTGGCGTAGCCCGCCAGGGCCTCGTCGATCGCGTTGTCCAGGATTTCGAAGAGCAGCTGATGGTAGCCGTCGGGGCCGGTGCCGGCGATGTACATCGCCGGGCGCTTGCGCACGCCCTCGAGCCCCTTGAGGACCTTGATGCTGGATGCGTCGTAGTGCTTCATGCCCTCCTATTATACCACCTGGAGCATCGAAGTTTAACCCGCCGGCATCGCAAAAACGCGGGCTCACCGCCATCTATTTTTTGAAATGATTTCGTTCTGTTTTCCGCGTCCAAGGGGAGGGGAGTTGACAAACCCTTCCCCCCTTGCTAGACTGCTCGTTGCTGCGGGTTTGGCGCCCGCGCGGTCCATGAAAAGCGGGGAGGCAGTACGAAGCTCAAGAAGCCTTGCTTTTTTTCTTTGCATGAGCGAGACAAGCACTCCACGCGCGATAGCGCGGATGAGATGGAGAGTTTGATCCTGGCTCAGGGTGAACGCTGGTAGCGTGCCTAAGACATGCAAGTCGAGCGGGGGCTGGCTGGGACGTTTTGTTTCGGCCAGCCCCAGCGGCGGACGGGTGAGTAACGCGTGGGTGACCTACCCGGAAGTGGGGGACAACCCGGGGAAACCCGGGCTAATCCCGCATGTGGACGCGTCCTTTGGGGCGTGTTCAAAGCCGTTGAGGCGCTTCCGGATGGGCCCGCGTCCCATCAGCTAGTTGGTGAGGTAAGGGCTCACCAAGGCGACGACGGGTAGCCGGTCTGAGAGGATGGCCGGCCACAGGGGCACTGAGACACGGGCCCCACTCCTACGGGAGGCAGCAGTTAGGAATCTTCCGCAATGGGCGAAAGCCTGACGGAGCGACGCTACATGCGGGAGGAAGCCCTTCGGGGTGTAAACCGCTGAACGGGGGACGATGATGACGGTACCCCGGTAATAGCACCGGCTAACTCCGTGCCAGCAGCCGCGGTAATACGGAGGGTGCGAGCGTTACCCGGATTTACTGGGCGTAAAGGGCGTGTAGGCGGTTAGGCGCGTCCGGCGTTAAAGACCACGGCTCAACCGTGGGGCTGCGCTGGATACGGCCTAGCTAGACGGACGGAGAGGGGAGCGGAATTCCCGGAGTAGCGGTGAAATGCGTAGATACCGGGAGGAACGCCGATGGCGAAGGCAGCTCCCTGGACGTCTCGTGACGCTGAGGCGCGAAAGCGTGGGGAGCGAACCGGATTAGATACCCGGGTAGTCCACGCCCTAAACGATGGGTGCTGGGTGTCGGGAGTGAATCTCGGCGCCGAAGCCAACGCGTTAAGCACCCCGCCTGGGGAGTACGGCCGCAAGGCTGAAACTCAAAGGAATTGACGGGGACCCGCACAAGCGGTGGAGCGTGTGGTTTAATTCGAAGCAACGCGAAGAACCTTACCAGGCCTTGACATGCCGGGGACCCTCCCGAAAGGGAGGGGTGCCCCCTTTGGGGGAGCCCGGACACAGGTGCTGCATGGCCGTCGTCAGCTCGTGTCGTGAGATGTTGGGTTAAGTCCCGCAACGAGCGCAACCCCTGTCCCTAGTTGCCAGCGGGTGAGGCCGGGCACTCTAGGGAGACTGCCCGGGAAACCGGGAGGAAGGCGGGGACGACGTCTGGTCAGCATGGCCCTTACGGCCTGGGCTACACACGCGCTACAATGGGCCGGACAGAGCGCTGCGACCCGGCGACGGGGAGCGAATCGCGGAAACCGGCTCCCAGTTCGGATTGCAGTCTGCAACTCGACTGCATGAAGGCGGAATCGCTAGTAATCGCGGATCAGCCACGCCGCGGTGAATACGTTCCCGGGTCTTGTACACACCGCCCGTCACGCCATGGGAGTGGGTTCCACCTGAAGGCGCTGGCGGCCCGATAATGGGCAGGCGCTCAGGGTGGGGCCCACGACTGGGGCGAAGTCGTAACAAGGTAGCTGTACCGGAAGGTGCGGCTGGATCACCTCCTTTCTAAGGAGCACGTCAACCTCCCCGCTTTTCATGGACCGCGCGGGCCAAAATCCGCTGGCGAGAAAGCACCCTGATGGGTGCTTTTTTCTTTTGGGATGCCCGCTTTCGCCGCGCTGACTGGGGTATCGTGGAGCGCGTGAAGGTGCTGCGCCGACGCGTGATCTCCGCCGGGGGGGTGGTGCTGCGCGGCTGCCGCCGCCCGCGCGTTTTGCTCATCGCCACCAAGAACCGCCGGGTCTGGGCCCTCCCCAAGGGGCGGGTGGAGCCCGGGGAACGCCACAAGCAGACCGCGCTTCGGGAGGTCCGTGAGGAGACCCAGATCGAGGCCGCGACGATCCGCGATCTGGGTTCGGTGCGCTACTACTTCACCGTGCACGAGGAGGAGGGGCAGGTGCGCATCTCCAAGACCGTGCACTACTACCTGATGCGCTACCGCCGCGGCGAGCCCAAGCCTCAGCTCGAGGAGGTCGACGACGCGCGCTGGGTCGATGCCCGGCGCGCGATCGGTATGCTGACCTACGAGAACGAGCGCAAGGTCCTGGAACGCGCCTTGCACCACTGGAGGGAACGATGCAAAAAGCGCTCTTCACTGACCTCTACGAGCTGACGATGGCTTATTCCTACTTCAAGCGGGGGATGAACACCCCGGCGGTCTTCGACCTCTTCGTGCGGCCGCCGGTTCCCCGGCGACGCTTTTTGGTCTTCGCCGGGCTGGAGAGCGTGCTTGCCTACCTCGAGGCCTTCGCCTTCAGCGACGAGGACCTCGCCTACCTCGAGGGCCTGGGCCTGTTCGACGACGCCTTTTTGCGCTTTCTCTCCGAGCTCTCCTTCTCCGGGGACGTCTGGGCCATGGAGGAGGGGACGATCGTCTACCCCGGGGAGCCCTTGATCACCATCGAGGCCCCGCGGATCGAGGCCCAGTTGATCGAGACCTACCTGCTCAACGTGGTCAACTTCGAGACCCTGATCGCCACCAAGGCGGCCCGGGTCCTCCTCGCCGCGGGGGAGGGGAAGGGGGTCGTCGACTTCTCTCCCCGTCGCGATCACGGCGAGGACGCCGCGATGCGCGTCGCCCGGGCCAGCTACCTGGCGGGGATGGATGGGACCTCGAACACCCTCGCCGGCAAGCGCTACGGGATCCCGGTGGTGGGAACGATGGCCCACGCCTACGTGATGAGCTTTCCCAGCGAGCTCGCGGCGTTCCGCGCTTTTTCCGCCGACCACCCCCGCCCGATCCTCCTCATCGACACCTACGACGTCTTCTCCGGGTTGGAAAACGCCATCCGCGTCGCCGAGGAGCTGAAAGCCCAGGGAAAGCGCCTTTTCGGCGTGCGCATCGACTCCGGCGACCTGGCGCGGCTGACCCCCGCGGTGCGGGCCCGCCTGGACGCCGCGGGGCTGGCCGAGGTCAAGATCCTGATCTCCGGCGATCTCGACGAGTACCGCATTCGCGATTTCTACCTGCGCGGCGGGGTGGCGGATAGCTTCGGGGTGGGCACCCGGCTCGGCACCTCCTACGACCTGCCCGCCCTGGGCGGGGTCTACAAGCTGGTGGAGGACGTCGAGGGGCCGAAGATCAAGAAGAGCCCGGGCAAGGTCACCCTTCCCGGGCGCAAGCAGGTCTTCCTCGCCGAGGACGGGGTGACCCACATCGTCGGCCTGCGCCAGGAGCCGCCGCTGGGCGCCCCGTTGATGCGGCCGGTGATGGAGCGGGGGCGGAGGATCGCCCCCCCCGCCGACCTGGCGCGCCTGCGGGAGGCCACCCGGGCGCGGATCTTCGGCCTGCCCAAGTGGCTTTCCGGGATCGATGCCCCCGAGGTCCCGGCCTACCCGGTGACGCGCTCGAAGAGGCTCGAGGCCCTCCTCGCCGAGCTGCTCTAGGGCGTGTTGCAAGATCTTGCAACACGATTGCGGCGTTTCCTGCCCCTCCTTATGATGGGGGTGTAACCCAAGGGGTTCGTCAAAGGAGGGGAAGATGCTCGGAGGATACGCACATCGGCTGGCCAGGATCGACCTCACCCGGCAAAGCGTCAGCTATGAGGCGCCGAAGGAAGAAGATCTAAGAAAATACGTCGGCGGCCGCGGGCTTGGGGTGAAGTACGTCTTCGACAACGGGCCCCAGGTGGACCCGCTCTCCCCGGAGAACCTGCTCGCGATCATGAACGGCCCGCTCTCCGGCACCAAGGCCAAGATGAGCGGGCGGCTCGCGGTGGTCACCAAAAGCCCCCTCACCGGGACCGTCGCCGACAGCCACATGGGGGGCTGGACCGCGGCCAAGCTCAAGTGGGCGGGGTTCGACGGTCTCTTGATCACCGGCGCGGCGAGCGAGCCGGTCTACCTCCTGGTCAAGGACGGCGAGGTGACGATCGAGGACGCCAGCGACCTTTGGGGCAAGACCACCCACGAGGTCCACGAGATCTTGCGTCAGCGCCACGGGGAAGAGGCGGACGTGATGGCCATCGGCCCCGCCGGGGAGAACCTGGTCAAGTTCGCCAACTGGGTCAACAACGACGAGCGGGCCGCGGGGCGCAACGGCACCGGCGCGGTCGCGGGCTCGAAGAAGCTCAAGGCGATCGTGGTCATCGGCGATAAGCACAAGGTCCCGGACCCGGTGGACAAGGACGCCTGGCGCGAGGCCGACCAGCACGCCCTGGCAGGCATCGTCGACGAGAAGAACGTCACCTCGCCCAAAAAGGGCGGGCTCAGCCTCTACGGGACCAACGTCTTGATGAACATCACCAACGCGATCGGGGCCCTGCCCACGCTGAACGCGCAGCACACCCAGTTCGCCGAGGCCGAGAAGATCTCCGGCGAGTACGTGCGCGAGCACATCCTGGAAAAGGACAACACCTGCCACGCCTGCCCGGTGGCCTGCAAGAAGATGGTCCGCATCCGGGTCAACGGCGAGGAGATCGTCTTCGAGTCCTACGAGTACGAGTCCGCCTGGGGGCTCGGCGCCGACGTGGGCAACGGGGACACCCACTGGGTGGGCTACGCGATCTATTTGGCCAACGCCTACGGGATGGACACGATCGAGCTCGGGAACGTCCTTGCGGTCCTGGCCGAGGCCACCCAGCGCGGCTACGTCCCCCCCGAGGAAGGCCTGGCCTGGGGCGACAAGGCGCGCGAGGCCGAGCTGATCAAGAAGGTCGCGCTGCGCGAGGGCGTGTACCACCGGCTCGGTGAGGGCGCGGCCGGGTTCGCCAAGGCGATCGGCCACGAGGAGCTGGCGATGAGCGTCAAGGGCCAGGGTATCCCCGCCTACGACCCGCGCGGGCTCAAGGGGATGGGGATCGCCTATGCGACCTCGAACCGCGGTGCCTGCCACCTCCGCGCCTACACCCCGGCCTCGGAGATCCTCGGCGTGCCGTATAAGACCGACCCCCTGGAGTGGAAGGGCAAGGGCGAGCTGACCAAGCTCTTCCAGGACCTCTCCAGCTTCACCGACTCGCTGGACCTTTGCAAGTTCAGCCAGTTCGCCGAGGGACCGGAAGAGTTCGCCGAGCAGTTCTCGGCCTACACCGGGATGCAGGTGACCCCGGAGGAGATCCTGCGGATTGGCGAGCGGATCTACAACCTCGAGCGCTACTACAACAACCTCGCGGGCTGGGGCGAGGGCTCGGACTACCTCCCCGAGCGCTTCCTCAAGGAGCCCGCCGACGCCGGCGGCTCCAAGGGGCACGTCACCGAGCTGGACAAGATGCTCGAGGAGTACTACGCCGCCCGGGGCTGGAAGAACGGCGTGGTGCCGGAGGAAAAGCTCAAGGAGCTGGGAATCCTCTAAGCTGGAAAACGCGCGCGGGCGGGGCCTTGGCCCTGCCCGCTTTTTGGTTGCGGCGTGCGCGAGGGCACGCCGCAAACAGAGGTTTGGTTCGAACGATTGCCAGCTAGGCTTACCCCCCGAGGCGGGTGCCCGGGGTGACGGCGTGGCCCCGGACCCAGTCGGCGGCGGGCATGGGGCGTTTGCCCTCGGGCTGGACCTCGATGAGGCGCACCGCTCCTTCGCCGGTCGCGACCAAGACGCCCTCGGGGCCGACCTCGAGCACCTCCCCGGGGGCACCCGCGCCCGCTTGTGGCCGCATCGTTAAAACCTTGACCCGTTTCCCTCGGTGCCAGAACCAGCTTCCCGGCCAGGGCTGGACCCCGCGGTGGCGGGCGTAGACTTGCGCCGCCGGTGCCTCGAAGCGAATCCGCCCGTCCTCCTTGGTCAGCCGCGGCGCGTAGCTCGGAGGACCGGTCTGCGGGGTGGGGGTCTCCGCTTCCAGGCGCTCGAGCACCTCAAGCAGCTGGCCGATCCCCAGGTCCCTGAGCCGCGCCGCGAGCTCGGGGGCGGTCTCGTCGGGATGGATGGCGACCCGGGTCTGCCGGTAGAGGGGGCCGGTGTCCATTCCCTCGTCGAGCCGCATCAGGCTGACCCCGGTCTCGGTCTCCCCCTCGATCAGCGCCCAGTTCACCGGGGCCGCGCCGCGGTACTTGGGCAAGAGCGAGGGGTGGATGTTGAGCACGCCGTGGGGGAAGGCCTCGAGCACCGCCTTGGGGATGATCTGGCCATAGGCCGCGACCACCCCGACCTCCGGGGCCAGGGCTGCGAGGCGTTCGAGGAAGGCCCGGTCCTTCCTGAGCTGCCGGGGCTTTATAACCTCCAGGCCGAGCGCGCGGGCCCGCTCGGCGACCGGGCTCTCCTTGGGCTTGAGCCCCCGGCCCGCGGGCCGGTCCGGCTGGGTGACGACCAGGGCCACGTCGTGGTGCCGGGCCAGGGCCTCGAGCACCGGCACCGCCCAGGCCGGGCTGCCAAAGAAGACCACCCGCCGCTTCACCGGCCGCGAAGCTCCTTCAAAAAGGCCTTGGCCTCCCGCTGCATCTCCGCCAGGCGGGCGCGGTTCTCCTCCAGGAACCGGCGCCGCGCCTCGGGGGGGAGGCGGTCAAAAAAGAGGACCCCCTCGAGGTGGTCGAACTCGTGCTGGATGATTCGCGCCAGGTAGTCCTCGGCCTCGAGCACCTTGGGTTCGCCGTGCTCGTCCTGGTACTCGACCCGGACCCGAAACCTGCGGGGCACCTCCTCGCTGTAGAGGCCGGGCAGGGAGAGGCAGCCCTCGGTGCCCACCGCCTCCCCTTCGGAGAAGGTGATGCGCGGGTTGACCATCACGAAGAGCTCCTTCACCCGCTGCTTCAAGGGGGCCTCCTCGCCCTCCTCCTCGGGCTCGTCGTGGTAGAGGGCGGCGACGAAGATGCGCTGGCCCACCCCCACCTGGGGGCCGGCCAGCCCCACGCCCCCGGCCTCGAACATCGTCTCCAGCATGTCCTCCGCCAGGCGCGGGATCCGGCTGAAGTCGCTCACCGGGCGGGCCTTCTTGCGCAGGATGGGATCGCCGTAGAGGCGGATCGGCAATACCTCGGCCACGCCCCTTATTCTACGCGTTGGACGACGAACCGCCCCCAGGGAGCCTTGAGGGCGTAGACCCCCTCGGGGAGGCGAAAGCGCAAGGGGGCGGTGTAGCTGCCCTCGCGCCACTCCACCTCGGCGACGACGTGGTCGATCTCCGCAAGCAGCGCCGGGGGGCCGACCAGGGTGATTTCGCGGGGCACCTCGACGCGAACCGCGACCAGCCCCTGGGGTGGCCCGGGGAGCGCGATGGGGACCTTCTTGAGCGAGAGCAGGGGGCCGCGAAAGCGGGCCTGAACCGTGTCGGGGACGGGGCTTGATTCGGGGAGCGCGCGCCCCTTGGCGTCGAGGACGAGGACCTTGAGCGCGTTGCCCCCTACCCCCAGGGCGTAGGCGGCGTCCTCCACCACCCGGGCCGGGCCCTGGACGCGGACCTCGGCGACCTCGGGAAGGACCGCCTGGCCCGGGTAGAAGCCATAGAGCGGGCGCTTGACCTCCAGGTAGCGGTCGACGAAGCCCGCGATCCGGGCGGGGATCACCGCGGCGACGATGACCCCCGCCGGGACCCGGACCTCGACCGGGCGCTCGAAGGGGCCCTCCTCGACGTCGGAGAGGTCGAGGTAGGCGACGACCGCCTCGGGGTGTAGGCCCTCGATCAGCCGGGCCTCGCCGCGGACCCGGACCACCACCTCCCGGGGCAGGCCGACCGCGCCACGGTCGCCGGAGAGGCCGATGACCTCGAGTGGGCGGTGCAAGACCCGCTCGACCACCGGCTCGCTGCTCTTGAGCTGGTACCAGAGCAGGAAGGCGGCGAGGAGCGAGAGCAGCTTGGCGGGCCAGTTGTGCTTGAGCCGGGTCCAGAGCCTACGCACCGAAGACCTCCATCAACTTCTCGCGCAGCTCGGAAGGGGTCAGGGGGGGCGAGAGCTCACCGCGCTCGGCGATGCGGATCGTCCCCCGCTCCTCGCTGACCACCAGCGCCAGCGCGTCGCTGGCCTCGGTAAGCCCCACCGCGGCGCGGTGGCGGGTGCCCAGGTAGACCAGGTCCGGCCGCTCGGAGAGGGGAAAGAGGCAGGCCGCGGCGAGGATGCGCTCCTGGCGCACGATCATTCCTCCGTCGTGCAGCGGGGTGCCGACGGTGAAGATGGTCTCGATCAACCGCGCTGAGATCAGGGCCTCGATCAGCTCGCCGGTCTCCGCGAACTCCCCCAGCGGGGTGCGGCGCTCGAAGGCGATCAGCGCTCCCATACGGCGCGCGGCCATGCGCTCGGTGGCGCGCACGATCTCCTCGATCTCCCGCTTGCGCACCCCCGAGGTCCCGATCCGCCCCCGGCCGAGGCGTTCGAGCACCCCCCGCAGCTCGGGCTGGAAGACCACGATCAGGGCGAAGACCCCGAGGGTGGCGGCGTTGCCCAGGAGCCAGGCCAGGGCCTTGAGCCCCAGCCGGTCGGCGACGAACCAGACCAGGACGTAGACCACCAGGCCGCGGATCAGGTTGAGGGCGCGCGTCTCGGCGAAGAGGTTGTAGAGGTAGTAAAAGAGGACGGCAACCGAGAGGATGTCGAGCAGATCGCGCCAGGTCATCTACACGAAGGCCTCCCCCGGCCCCTCCCAGGGCAGCGTGAAGCACTTGGCCAGGCTGGCCGCGACGTCGGCGAAGGTCTCCCGGGTGCCGAGGTCCCGCCCGGCCATGTTCGGCCCGGCGACGAGGAGCATCCCGTACTCGCGGGTGTGGTCGGTGCCGCGGAAGGTGGGGTCGTTGCCGTGGTCGGAGAGCAAGAAGAGGCAGTCCTGGGGCCCGAGCGCCTCCAGAAACCGCGGCAGGGCCCGGTCGAAGGCGTAGAGCGCGGCTGCGTAGCCGAAGGGGTCGCGGCGGTGGCCGTACTTGGCGTCGAAGTCTACCAGGTTGGCGAAGACGAGGCCGTCGAAGTCCTCCTTCAAGAGGGCCAGGGTCTTCTTGATGCCGTCGTCGTTGTCGTCGGTGTGGACCTCGCGGGTAAAGCCGCGGTGGGCGTAGATGTCGGGGATCTTGCCCACCCCCACGACCTCGAGCCCCGCGGCCCGGATGCGGTCGAGGACGTTCTCCGGGGGGGTGAGGGCGAAGTCCTTGCGGTGCTCGTTCAGGCGGTAGAAGCTCCCCGGCGCCCCGGCGAAGGGGCGGGCGATCACCCGGGCCACCGCGTAGGGCCCCTGGAGGATCTCGCGGGCCGCCTTGCTCCAGGCGTAGAGGGTCTCGAGCGGGACCACGTCGACGTGGGCGGCGATCTGAAAGACCGAGTCCGCCGAGGTGTAGACGATCGGCTTTCCGGTCTTGAGGTGGGCCTCGCCGTAGTCCTTGATCGCCTCGGTGCCGGAGTAAGGCTTGTTCAGCAGCACCCCGCGGCCGATCGCCCGCTCGAAGGCCTCGATGACCTCGGGCGGAAAGCCCTCGGGGAAGGTGCGAAAGGGGTGCTCGAGGTGAATCCCCACGAACTCCCAGTGGCCGGTGGTGGTGTCCTTGCCCCGGTTCTTCTCCTTCATCCGCCCGTAGGCCGCGACCGGCGCCGGCTCCGGGGGGAGGGTGTGCACCCCGGGCACGTTGCCGAGCCCTAAGCGGGGCAGGTGCACCAGGGGGACGTCGGTCTTGAGCACGGTGTGGTCCAGGGTGTCCGCGCCTTCGTCGCCGAACTCGGGCGCGTCGGGGAGGTAGCCAAGCCCCACGGAGTCGAGCACCACCACGGCGACCTTCATGGCCCCAGCATACCGCCGTCAACGCCGCGCGCGGCGGGCATGGACGTGGGCCAGGAGGGCCTTTGCGGACCAGGTGTTGACCACCCGTTCCGGGCTGAGGGCGGCCTTGTTGGCCATCAGCACCCCGAGCTCCACGTAGTCCAGCATCTCCAGGCTGTGGGCGTCGGGCCCGATGGAGAAGAAAAGCGCCTCGCGGTGGGCCAGCGCCAGCCGCCAGTCGAGGTCCAGCCGGGCCGGGCTGGCGTTGAGCTCGACGATCACCCCGGCCTCGGCGGCCTTGGCCAGGACCCGTTCCCAGTCCGCGCGGGCCCCGGGGCGGCGCAGCAGGAGCCGCCCGGTGGGGTGGCCGAGGATGTCCAGGTAGGGGTTGTCCAGCGCCCGCAGGAGGCGCTCGGTCTGGGCCTCGGGGTCCAGGTCGAGGTGGCTGTGCAGGCTCCCGATCACCACCTCGAAGCCCTCGAGGACCGCCTCGGGGTAGTCCAGGGCGCCGTCTTTCAAGATGTCGGACTCGATCCCTTTGAGGATGCGAAAGGGCGCGAGCGCCGCGTTCAGGCGGTCGATCGCCGCCCACTGGGCGCGGACCTCGGCGACCGAGAGGCCTCCGGCGTAGCCCGCCGAGCGCGAGTGGTCGGAGACCACCATGTAGGCGTAGCCCGCGGCGATCGCCGCCCTGGCCATGGTCTCGAGCGACTCGGCGCCGTCGGAGGCGGTGGTGTGGACGTGGATCAACCCCTTCAGGTCGGCGCGGGCGAGCGGGCGTGCCGGAGGGTCGAGGCCGATGTGCTCGGGCTCGCGAAAGTAGGGCGGGTAATAGGGGCGGCCGCGGGCGGCAAAGACCTGGGCCTCGTCCCGGGCTTCGGGGAGGGGACCGAGGGTGGTGACGAAGGGCGCGGAGCCGGTGGCCTCGACCCAGACGCGGCCCAGGTTTTCGGGGGTGGCAGAGAAGACCTTGAGGGAGAGCCCCTCGACCCGCCCCCGCACCAGCTGGCCCTCGCTGGCCTCGGCGCGCGCGCCGAGCGCGGCCTGAATCGCCTCGGGCGGGGCCAGGGCGACGAGGTCCACCCCGCCCACCGTCTCCAGGCCCCGCCGCAGGCTGCCCGCGAGGCGGCCCTCGATGCCGTGGGCGGCGAGGTCGGCCTGGACCTCGGCGGCGGCGGCCAGGCCGACCGGGAGCAGGACCCGGCGCTGGCTTTCGAGCGCGAAGCGGGCGGCGCTGGCGATGCGCTCGGCGCTCTTTTTCCCGAAGCCGGGCAGGGCGGCCAGGCGGCCGGACGCCGCGGCCTCGATCAGGGCCTCGAGGGTGGTGATCCCTTCCTCGAGCAGGCGGCGGATCTTCTTGGGGCCCAGGCCCTGGACGGAGAAGAGCTCGAGGGCGCCGGGGGGGAGGCGACCCTCGAGCTCGTCGAGGTAGGGAAACCCGCCGGTGCGGACGATCTCGTCGAGGAGCTGGGCGAGGCCGGGGCCGATCCCGCGGATCCCCTGAAACCCGCCCTCGGCGAGCTCAGCGAGGGGCGCGGGGTGGGCCTCGAGCGCCCGCGCCGCGCGGCGGTAGGCGAGGACCCGAAACGACCCCTCGTCGAGGACCTCCATCAGGTCCGCGGCGCGCTTCAAAAGGGCGGCGAGCTCCTTTTTATTCAAGGGGACGGGCCTCCGGCTTGCGGCCTTTGAAGACCTGAACCTCGGTGTAGCCGGTCTCCTTGAGCACCCGGACGGCGTCCGAGAAGCGGTGGCCGACCTCCTCCGGGGCGTGGGCGTCGGAGCCCAGCACCACCGGGATGCCGAGCTCGCGGGCGCGCATCAGGATCGGCGGGCTGGGGTAGAGCTCGCCCACCGGCTTGCGCCAGCCCGAGGTGTTGACGTCGAGCGCCAGCCCCTCGGCGGCGATCGCCTTGAGCGCCTCCTCGGCGAGGTCCAGGTAGCCCTCGGCGGGGACGTGGCCGAACTTCTTGGGCAGGTCAAGGTGGCCGATCGCGTCGTAGAGCCCGGTCCTGGCGGCCTCGACGACCAGCTTGAAGTAGTCGCGGTAGACCTCGCGCACCTCGCGCCATTCGAACTCCTCGGCATACAGGGGGTTGTCGAAGCCCCAGCCGCCGATGAAGTGCACCGAGCCGATCACGTAGTCGTAGGGGTAGGCCTCGAGCACCCGCCGCACGAAGCGCTCGGTGCCCGGGTGGTAGTCGGCCTCGAGGCCGATGCCCACGAAGAGGTCCGGGGTGGCCTCGCGGAGCTTCTCCAGCGTCGCCAGGTAAAAGGGCAGCGCCCCGAGCTCCATCCGCGACTCCGGGTCGAACCAGGGGGGCATCGGCGCGTGGTCGGTGAAGACCAGACCGGAAAGCCCGGCCCGGCGCGCGGCCTCAACGTAGGCCGCGGGCTCGCCGCGGGCGTGTTTGCAAAGCGGGGTGTGCACGTGGCTGTCCAGCACGCTTCGAGCATACCGGACGGACCGGAGCTAGACCGGGGCCGCCTCGTCGAGCGGCGGCCGGGCCCCCAGCCGGCCGACCACCCAGCTGGCCGCGTGCACCGCGCGCCGGCCGGCCTCGAGCGGCGAGGCCCCGGAGAGCACCCCGGCGAGGAAGACCCCGGCAAAGGCGTCCCCGGCCCCGGTCGCGTCCACCGCCGCCACCGGCGGCGCCGGGACCTGCACGAAGCCCTCCGCGGTGGGGATCAGCGCCCCCTCGGCGTCCAGCTTGACCACCACCCGGGTGCCGGGGAGGGCGTTTGCGAGGGCCCGCGCCGCGGCCTCGAGGTCCGCTTGCTGGCTGAGCACCCGGGCCTCCTCGCGGTTGGGGAAGAACCAAAGGGGGCGGATCTGGCGCAAAAGCTCCAGGTAGGCGCCCCGGCCCATCTCCTCGATCCGGCGCGCGGAGGCCGGGTCCAAGCTGACCGGGCGCACCCTAGCTGCGGCGTTGAGGGCCGCGGCCCGCGGAGGGTCGGTAAAGAGCGCCCACCCCGAGAGGAAGAGGTGCGTGGCCGGGCGAAAGGCCGCCTCGGGCAGGGCCTCCGGACGCAGGAAGTGGTCCGCCCCGTAGCCGAAGACCTGGGTCCGCTCCCCGCCGGGGCTGACCCAGATCGCCACCGCGTTGGTGGGGTGATCGGGGTCCTTGACCAAGAAGGCCTCGACCCCCTCCCGAGCCAGCTCCTCGGCGGCCAGCCGGCCGAAGGCGTCGTACCCGACCTGCCCCAAGAAGGCGCTGGGGTACCCGGCGCGGCGGCACCAGACCGCGACGTTCGCCGCTCCGCCCCCGGGTAGCAGCGCCACCTGCCCGGGCACGTCGGCCCCGGGATGCAGGGGACCCTGGGGCTTGACCAAAACGTCCCAGGCGTAGTCGCCGAGGGCCAGGAGCACCGCCTAGCCTCCGTCGTGGTCGGCCCAGAGGTAGTGCGCGGCGAACGAGCGATAGGGGCGAAAGCGCTCGCCCAGCGCCCTAAGCGTCCGGCGGTCGCGCACCCCGTAGTGCCGCTCGATCTGGCGCACCAGGCCCAGGTCGTCGATGGGCCAGACGTCGGTCCGGCCCAGGCCGAAGATCAACACCATTTCCGCGGTCCAAGGACCGATCCCCTTGAGGGCGGTCAGGGCGCGCCGCACCGCGTCGTCGGGGCCGGTGAGCGCCTTCGAGAGGGCCCCCCAGCGCCGCGCCGCCTCGCGGATCGTCTCCCCCTTGGTCCGCGCCAGCCCGAGCGCCCGGAAGGCCGCGAGGTCCATCGTCGCCAGGTGTTCGGGGTCCAGCCCGCTGGCCTCGGCGAGGCGGCGGTAGAGGGTGCGGGCGGCGGCGTTGGAGAGCTGCTGGCCGATCACCGCCCGCACCAAGGCCGCGAACGGAGGGTGCACCCCCCAGCGCGCCGGCCCGTGGCGGGCGATCAGCCGGGCCATGACCGGGTCCCGTCCGAGGCGCGCCAGCGCCTCGGGCCCGGCGACGACCTCGCCGACGTGCTCAGCCAAAGCGGACGCCGTCCACGGTGGTCACCTTTCCCTGGTAGAGGAAGGTGACCTGGCGCAGCGCGGCCATCAGGTCGAAGGGGGTCAGGGCGCTGGTCCCGTCCTCCGGGAGGACGACGTCGTACCAGCGCAGCGCCGCGCTGCCCGCGGTGTGCAGCACGCAGATGTTGGCCACGGTCCCGACCACGACGACGTGCCGCACCCCCCAGAGGTGCAGGTAGTGGTCGAGCGGCGTGCCGTAGAAGCCGTCGTAGCGGAGCTTTTTGATCACAACCTCGCCGGGGCGAGGAGCCAGGGCCTCGACGATCTCCGCGCCCCAGGTGCCGGCGATCGCGTGACGGGGCCAGATCTTGAACTCCGGGTCGTCCTCGTCGTGCCAGTCCTGGGTGTAGACCACCCGCGCCCCGGCGGCCCGCGCCTTGTCGAGCAGGCGGCGGATCGCGGGGATCGAGGCCTCGGCGTCGGGGACGAAGAGCGCCCCGTCGGGGTGGGCGAAGTCGTTTTGCATGTCGACGACGATCACCGCGGTGGCCTCGGGGGCCAGCTCGACCGCGGCCACCCGGGGAATCTCCGGGACCTCGACGGTCATCTCCGCCCTCCGTTCACCCGTAGGACCAGCGCCGCCGCGATCAGGGCCTTCAAGAGGTCGCCGGGAAGGAAGGGGATGGCCCCGAGGGCGAGCGCCTTCACGAGGTCGGCGCCAAGGTAGAGGGCCAGCCAGGGCACGCCGAGCCCGTAGATCACCGCGCCGGCCAGGACGAAGGCCAAAAACGCGCTCCAAAAGCGCCGCCCCGCGCCGCGCTCGACGAGCGCCCCGGCCAGGTAGGCGGCCAGGGGAAAGGCGAAGAGGTAGCCGCCGGTGGGGCCGAGCAGGTAGCCGAGCCCCCCGCCCTTGGCGAAGACCGGAAGGCCCAGGGCTCCCTCGAGCAGGTAGAAAAGCATCGCCCCGGCGCCGATCCGGGCCCCGAAGAGGGCGCCCGCGAGCAGGACCCCGAGGGTCTGACCGGTGATCGGGACCGGGCTGAGCGGCAGGCTCAGCTTGGAGAGCAAGGCCACCATCGCGCTGGCCGCGAGCATCAGGGCCAGCGTGCGGCGAAGGTCCTTGGCCTCGACGTAGCGTAGAACGAGCGGAACGGTCTTGGTCATCGTGCCTCCTCCTTCTTCACCAGCTCGACGTCCCCCGCGGTGACGGCCTTGCGCTTGTTGTGCTTGAGGCGCAATAAGAGCGCGCCGTCCTCGCGCAGGTCGTCGGCCAGGCCCTCGAGCACCCCCCCGACCCAGCGCACCCGCACCCGCCGCCCCAGGGTCAGCGCGTGCAAGCGCCAGGCCTCGACCAGGGCCTCTGGCGTCTCGGCCAGGGGCAGGGCGCGCTCGAGCGCGTCCAGCACCCGGGCCAAGAGCTCGTCCCGGCGCACCCCGGGGAAGTAGGCGGCGAGCGCCGCCGCCTCGGGGGGCAGCCCCCGGACCTCGACGTTGATCCCCACCCCGAGGAGGACGTAGCGCACCTCCTCCCCCAGGACCTCGGCCTCGAGCAGCACCCCGGCGAGCTTTTTGAACGCCGGGTCGAGGACGTCGTTGGGCCACTTCAGCCCCCCCACCCCGAGCGCCCGGACCAGGCCCACCCCGGCGGCCAGGGGCAGGCGGGGGAGGACCGAGAGCCCGGACGTGGGGCGGAGCAAAAGGGAGAAGTAAAGCCCCCCGGGGGGGCTCGCCCAGACCCGCCCCCGGCGGCCCCGGCCCGCGCTCTGGGCCTCGGCGAGGACCACCGCCCCCTCGGGAGCCCCGGCCTCGGCCCATTCCCGGAGCCGGTCCTGGGTGCTGGTGGTGCGGCCGAGGTAGCGGTAGGGCCGGCCGAACCGCCCGCGGAGCCGCTCGGCGAGGGCCTTCGGCCCCGGCGCGCCGGGTTTGAGCCGCACTCCCTGGGGTCCGAGCTCCACCGGGTAGCCCTCCGCGGCCAGCTTGCGCGCGGCCTGGTGCACCGCCTGGCGGCTTACCCCAAGCCGCCGGGCCAGCGCCGCTCCCGGCTGCCAGGCGTCGGTCAGGTGCTCGATCAGGGCCACGTCAAGCATCATAGCCGCTTTTGCTTGACGCAATCCTCCCCTCATCCGCCGCGACTATAGTGGCGCTATGCCGAGGATCGCGACCGTTTGGTTCTTCCTGCTCTTGCTCTCCGCCTTCGCCCGGGGCTGGGTCCTGCCCTTCGAGGGCCAGGGTGGGGCCAGGGCGGCGCTCGCGGTGGCAGCGGCGATCGCCGCCGAGGACCCCATCCTGGCCGGGCTCTTCCTCCCCGAGCCTCCCTGGCGGGAGGGTTGGCGGCTGACCTTGCGGCGCCTCGCTTCCCCCGCCGGGGTGCGCATGGTTCGGGAGGCCACCGGGGTTGACTACGTGCTCGGCGGCTACCGCGACGCCGAGGGATTCTGGCGGGTCTACTACGACGATGGGCAAACCAGCGCCTCGGGGAGGTTCGAGCGCCCCGAGCTCGTCGCCCGCTGGGCCGCCGGCCTGCTCGGCCGCAGCCCGCGGCCCCTTCCCCGGGACCTGCCCGACGAGGCCCTCTTGCGCCTGGCGCTGCGCGACCCCGAACTGGCCGCGAGCCGGGCCGAGGCCGCAGGCCTCGCGGACTTTGCCCGGCGCCTTCGCGCCTACGCCGCGCTCCGCGACCGGGGGGACCCGAGCGGGCGGCTGCCGGAAGCGGTCCGCGCGTTTTGGGAGGCGATCCGGGCCCGGGACGTGCGCCGCATGCCGGACGCCGGGATCGGCCCGGTCTGGCGCGCGTTCCTGGCCCCGGACCCGCGCCCACGCGCCCTGACCCTCGCCAAAAGCGCCCGGCTTTTGGACCAGACCGCGGCGCTCTTGATCCTTCGTGAAAAGGGCGACCCCGCCTGGCGTCGGCTGGCCCGGCGCATCGTTCGGACCGAGCCGCAATACGCCTGGGCGCACGAGATGCGCAGCTTTGCCGCCTTCGAGGAGGGGCGGGCAAAGGAGGCCCGGGACGCCCTCCTCCAGGCGGTGCGGCTGGACCCGGAGAACGGCCTTTACTGGACCAACCTCGGCTGGGCGTACTACCTGAGCGGAGACCTGGCCCGGGCCGAGCTCGCCTCCAAGCTCGCTTTGCGCATCGACGAGAACCCCACCGCGCGCTACAACCTGGGCCTGTTCTCGGCCCTCGAGCGGCGCCACGTGGCGGCGCTGACCCACTACCGCCGGGCGCTCTGGTTGGATGAGGCCTGGGAGGTCGAGGCCGCGATCCGGGACCTCGCCGCGCGGCCCGAGCCCTGGCTGCGCTTTTGGGAGGGCTACCTCCTGGCCCGTGCCGGTGAGGTCGCCCCGGCCAAAAAGGCCCTCGTCGCCTTTTTGGAGGCGGACGGGGATCCCTTGCTCCGACCCTGGGCCCGGCGTGAGCTCGAGCGCCTGGAGCGCGCCCGTGCGCGCGTCGTCTTGAAGGCCGTAAGCCCCCGGGCGGACCTCCCCGAGCTCGGGCCGCTGGCCGGCGAGCCCCTTTGGATCGCGGTGCGGCTCGAGGCCACCCCCGCCCTTCCCAAGGCCCCGGTCGAGGTCACCGTCTTCAAGGACGGCGCCCCCCTGGTGAAGGGCACGTTCTTGCTGCACCCCCTCTACCCGCCGAACACCGTCGCCGCCGAGGGCACCCTCGGCCCCCTCGAGCCCCTGCCCGAGGGGCGCTACCGGCTCCGGCTGCGCTTTGGGGAGGCCGAGACCGAAAGAACGCTCGAGGTCAAGACGGGCCACCTCGGGCAGCGCCTTTTGGCCCGCGGGCACCTGCCCCGCGACCTCGACGGCCGGCCGCTGGTGGACCCCGCAACCCTCCTCCAAGCGCACGGAGAGGCCCGGCTGATCGCGGCCTTGATCGAAAAGCTGCGCAACGCGGCGCCGATCGCCGAACGGGTGCCGGCGTTTTCCGCGATCGCCGAGCGCCTCCGCGAGGTCGATCCAAAGACCGCGCGCCGCTACTTCGAGGCCGCGCTCGAGGACCCTTCCTGGCTTCAACCCAACGCCATCGAGGGGTTCCTCCGCTGGTTGAAGGCTCGGTAAAGGCAAACGCCCCGCGCTTGGCGGGGCGTTTGGTGCCGAGGGGCGGAATCGAACCGCCGACACCGCGATTTTCAGTCGCGTGCTCTACCGACTGAGCTACCTCGGCAGCTGGCGGCCCCGACGGGACTTGAACCCGCGACCTCCCACGTGACAGGCGGGTGTGCTAACCAAACTACACCACGGGGCCGCGTTTGACCCGCATCCATGCGGGCAAAGCCCATGCTACTGAAGCCCACCGGGGCTGTCAAGCAGCGTCGTTAGGCGGGTTTTTCCGGCAGGGTGGCGTAGTCCGCGGGCCGGGCCAGCCCAAAGCCCTGGGCGAAGCGCACCCCCATCCGCTTTAGGTCCTCAAGGCACTGCGCGTCCTCCACCCCCTCGGCCACCAGCCCCAGGTCCAGCTGCGTGGCCAGCGCCGCGATCCCGCGGATCAGGGACTGGGCCCGCGGCCGGGTGAGGTTTGCGATCAGCGTGCGGTCGAGCTTGACCCAGTGCAAGGGGAGCTCGGCCAGAAGCGAGAGGCTGGAGAAGCCGGTGCCGAAGTCGTCGAGGGCGAGGCGGAACCCGCGCTCGGCCAGGGCGTAGAGGGTCTCCTTTTCCACCCGGCCCATCAGGGCGTACTCGGTGACCTCGAAGCCGACCCAGCGGGGGTCGGCTTGGCTGGCCGCGAACGCGGGAAACTCGGGGTCGGCGAGGGTGCTCGGCAGCAGGTTGACCCAGACCGGGACGCCGAGCCGTTGCGCGATGGCCTCTGCGCGGGCGAGGACGTACGCGTCGAGCCGCGGGCCCAGCCCCTTTTGCTCGGCCAGGGGGATGAACTCGGCGGGGGAAGCCTTCCAGCGCAGGAGGAGCTCGGCGTGGGAAAAGCGCCGCTCGCCCAGGTCCCAGACCGGCTGGGCGACGAGGCTCAGCCCCTCGGTTTCCAAAGCCTCCTTCAGCGCCAGGAGAAGCACCCGCTCGTGCTGCGCGCGGGCGTCCGCGTGGGGGTTGAAGACCGCCAGACCGCCCCCGGCCTTGGCGCGCCTTAAGGCGGCCACGGCCTCGCCCCAGCGGGCTTCGAGGACTTGTTCCGCAGGCCCTTTTCCCGCCGTTCCCGGCGCGAGGCCGATGGCCAGCGAGGGCACCAGCCGCACCTCGCCGCCGGCCAGCAGGATGGGTTGCTCCGCTGCCTGCCGTAAGCGCCGGGCGGCCTTCAGCGCACCCGCTTCGTCCGAGCGCAAGAGCAGCGCCGCAAACTCGTCGCCGGCCATGCGCACCAGCAGGTCCCCGGCAAAGAGCGCCGCCTTGAGGCGGCGGGCCACCTCAAGGAGCAGCCGGTCCCCGGCGGCGTGGCCGACTCGGGCGTTGATCGTGCGCAGGTGCCCGACGTCCATCGCCAGCACCGCGTAGGGGGTGCCGGGGGCGAGGCGGGCGAGCAGCATCGGGCCGGTCTTCTGCCAGAGGCGTTCGTTGGGGAGCTCGGTGAGCGGGTCGTGGTAGGCGAGGTATTCCGCCTCGGTGGTCTTTTGCCACCAGCGGTAGACGAGGTTCAAGGTGGCCGCCAGAATGCGCACCCGCGCCAGGTCGTCGGGCGAAAAGGCGCCTTCGTGGAAGGCGTCGAGGTTCAGCGCCAGCGCCACCCGGCCCCCGATCACCACCGGGACGCGCAGCACCTCGACGGGTGGGGGCGTGTCTTTGAGCACGCGGTCGAGCGTCGCTCCTCGCGGCGGCGCGTTCAGGATCGAGGGCGTGGGGGTCGCGTCCCAGGCTTCCTCCAGGGGCAGCACGACGTCGAACAGGGCCTTCGGGTAGTTCCAAAGGGCCTTGAAGACGAAGCCCTGGCCTTGGCGCAAAAGGACGCTGCCCGCCTCCGCCTGGGGCAGGAGCTCGCGCGCGATCTCGAGCAGCTTGGGGTAGAACGCGCTCTCGGTGAGCGTGCCGGCGAGGGTGGCCTCGAGCAGCTCGGCGAGCGCGTCCTCAAAACGCAGGGCGGGCGCGAGTTCGATCGCGATCCCGATCCCTCCTTCACGCCAGTAGAGGTAGTCCTTTCCCCCGTGGACGAACCGCCCGGGTCGGGACGGGGGACGGAGCTTGAGCCGCGCCGCCGCGGGGTTTGCCGCGCGCGGTCGCCCCGCTTCGTCGAGGAGGAAGACCGGTCGTTCCCCTTCCCATAAGGCCCGGCCCAGGGCCTTTTCGAGCTCGGAGGGTTCGCTTTCCCCCATGCTTACCCTGCAGTATAGCAGGATTAGGCCCTGTGGTATGCTGATGTTTAACCCGAGGCGTAGGGGTATGAAGAGAGGTAGAGGTAAGTGATGCTCGCGCAAAAGTTCGAGACCGCCCAGGCGCTCCGAGCGGATGCCCGCGCCAAGGCGGCCTACAGCTGCTTGCTCGACGCCGCCATGGCCCGGCGCACCCTGACCTACGGTGCCCTGGCCGAGCAGCTTGGCCTGCCGCGGCGGGGCAACCACATGGCCAGGGAGCTCTCCCGGGTTTTGGAGCTGATTGCCGCCTACGAGGCCCTGCACCTGCGGCCGCTCTTGCCGGTGCTGGTCTTCTCCACCACCGCGAGGCGGCCGGGGAAGGGTTTTTTCCTGCATGCCCGGGCGCTGGGCCTGCTCACCCCCGAGACCGGCGAGGACTTCTTCTTCCGCATGCAGCTCGGCGCGGTCTACCACACCTGGAGCTAGCCTGCTTGACAGGGTTCTTTCTCCGTGGTATCTTAGCTTTTGCGCCACTGAGGTGGCGGGGGACCATGAAAAGCGGGCCAAGCGAGTAGCGCGAAGCGTCTTGGGCTTTTTACACGTGGAGTGTGGAAGGTCAAGGTAGTAAGGGCGCACGGTGGATGCCTCGGCACCCGAGCCGATGAAGGACGTGGCTACCTGCGAAAAGCCAGGGGGAGCCGGTAGCGGGCGTTGATCCCTGGATGTCCGAATGGGGGAACCCGGCCGGTGGGGACACCGGTCACCGCTGTGTATGCAGCGGGGGGAACCTGGGGAACTGAAACATCTAAGTACCCAGAGGAGAGGAAAGAGAGATCGACTCCCTGAGTAGCGGCGAGCGAAAGGGGAAGAGCCTAAACCGGGGTGCTTGCACCCCGGGGTTGGTGGGGCGTGTCCTGGGCGAAGCCCGGGGAGTGAGCAATCCCTGGTCTAGCCGAATCCTGCTGGGAAGGGGAGCCAGAGAAGGTGAAAGCCCTGTAGGCGAAAGGCCAGGGACTCTCTGGGGCACGACCCCGAGTACCCTGTGGTTCGTGGAGCCATGGGGGAATCTGGGCGGACCACCGCCCAAGGCTAAGTACTCCGGGTGACCGATAGCGAACCAGTACCGTGAGGGAAAGGTGAAAAGAACCCCGGGAGGGGAGTGAAAGAGAACCTGAAACCGTGCGCTTACAAGCAATCACGGCCCCACGCCTGCGCGCGAGCGCGGGGAGGGGTTGTGGTGTGCCTATTGAAGCATGAGCCGGCGACTTGCGGTCACTGGCGAGGTTAAGCCGGGAGGCGAAGCCGAAGGGAAACCGAGTCCGAAGAGGGCGTAGAGTCAGTGGTCGCAGACCCGAAACCAGGCGAGCTAGCCCTGGCCAGGCTGAAGCTGGGGTGACACCCAGTGGAGGGCCGAACCGGTAGGGGATGAAAACCCTTCGGATGAGCTGGGGTTAGGAGTGAAAAGCTAACCGAGCCTGGAGATAGCTGGTTCTCCCCGAAATGACTTTAGGGTCAGCCTCAAGCGGCAACTCAGGCCTGTAAAGCACTGCTAGGGCTAGGGGGCCCACCAGCCTACCAAACCCTGGCAAACTCAGAAGGGTCTGAGTGGAGGCTTGGGAGTGAGGGCACGAGCGATAACGTCCGTGTCCGAGCGCGGGAACAACCGAGACCGCCAGCTAAGGTCCCGAAGCTAGGCTAAGTGGGAAAGGATGTGGGGCTGCTGAGACAGCCAGGATGTTGGCTTAGAAGCAGCCATCATTTAAAGAGTGCGTAATAGCTCACTGGTCGAGTGGCCCCGCGCCGAAAATGAACGGGGCTTAAGCCTAGCACCGAAGCTGCGGGTGCGACGGGAAGCCGTTGCGCGGTAGGGGAGCGTTCCCGAGGCCAATGAAGGCAGACCGCGAGGGCTGCTGGAGGCAAGGGAAGTGCGAATGCCGGCATGAGTAACGATAAGTGGGGTGAGAATCCCCACCGCCGAAAGCCCAAGGGTTCCTACGCAACGGTCGTCGGCGTAGGGTTAGGCGGGACCTAAGGCGTAGCCGAGAGGCGAAGCCGAAAGGGCAGCCGGTTAATATTCCGGCCCCACTCCACTGGAGCGATGGGGGGACGCCCTAGGCTAGGCGGAGCGGAGCTATGGCTAAGCCCGTTGGCCAGCGGGGGGTGCAGGGTAGGCAAATCCGCCCTGCGGGAGCCCGCCGCTGGTCGGGAAGCCCCGAGAGGGGTGACAAGCCGCTGAAGCCAGGGGGCCGAGAAAAGCCTCTAAGCGATGAAGGTGGAGTGCCCGTACCGCAAACCGACACAGGTGGGCGGGTGTAAGAGCACCAAGGCGCGCGGGAGAACCCTCGCCAAGGAACTCTGCAAAATGGCCCCGTAACTTCGGGAGAAGGGGTGCTCTCCGGGGTGATGAGCCCTGGGGAGCCGCAGTGAACAGGTCCTGGCGACTGTTTACCAAAAACACAGCTCTCTGCGAACACGTAAGTGGACGTATAGGGAGCGACGCTTGCCCGGTGCCGGAAGGTCAAGGGGAGGGGTGCGAGCCCCGAACCGAAGCCCCGGTGAACGGCGGCCGTAACTATAACGGTCCTAAGGTAGCGAAATTCCTTGTCGGGTAAGTTCCGACCTGCACGAAAAGCGTAACGACCGGGACGCTGTCTCGGCGAGGGACCCGGTGAAATTGAACTGGCCGTGAAGATGCGGCCTACCCGTGGCAGGACGAAAAGACCCCGTGGAGCTTTACTGCAGCCTGGCGTTGGTCTTTGGGCACGCCTGTGTAGGATAGGTGGGAGGCTAGGAACCACCCTCGCCAGGGGGTGGGGAGCCGCCGGTGAAATACCACCCTGGCGTGTTCGGAGATCTAACCCCTTTTAGGGGGACAGCGCTTGGTGGGCAGTTTGACTGGGGCGGTCGCCTCCTAAAGCGTAACGGAGGCGCCCAAAGGTTCCCTCAGGCGGGACGGAAATCCGCCGGAGAGCGCAAGGGTAGAAGGGAGCCTAACAGCGAGGCCTACAAGCCGAGCTGGGACGAAAGTCGGGCCTAGTGAACCGGTGGTTCTGTGTGGAAGGGCCATCGATCAACGGATAAAAGTTACCCCGGGGATAACAGGCTGATCGCCCCCGAGCGTCCACAGCGGCGGGGCGGATTGGCACCTCGATGTCGGCTCGTCACATCCTGGGGCTGAAGAAGGTCCCAAGGGTTGGGCTGTTCGCCCATTAAAGTGGCACGCGAGCTGGGTTCAGAACGTCGTGAGACAGTTCGGTCTCTATCCGCCACGGGCGCAGGAGTCTTGAGGGGGTCTGCTCCTAGTACGAGAGGACCGGAGTGGACGCACCACTGGTGTCCCTGCTGTCCCACCCGGGGCATAAGCAGGGTAGCCATGTGCGGGAGGGATAACCGCTGAAAGCATCTAAGCGGGAAGCCTGCCCCGAGATGAGGACTCCCACAGGGCAACCTGGTAAGGACCCCGGAAGAGAACCGGGTAGATAGGCCGGGGGTGGAAGCCCCGCGAGGGGTGAAGCCGACCGGTCCTAATCGTCCGAGGCCTTGACCTTGAGGAGAGATTGCGAGGCGCTTTGTGCGCGCTTGGCCCGCTGAGGTTCCCTGCCACCGGGGTGGTGGCGCGGGAAGCATGAAAGCGAAAAACATGAGATTCCCCCCGTGCCCATAGCGGCGTGGAACCACCCGATCCCATCCCGAACTCGGAAGTGAAACGCGCCAGCGCCGATGGTACTAGGCGGGCAGCCGCCTGGGAGCGTAGGTCGGTGCGGGGGGATTTTCCTTAAAACACCAACGCCGCGCATCGCGCGGCGTTTTTTTCGTTTAGTCGGCGGCCGGGCGGATCCGCTGCTTGACCCAGACCACCAGGGGCAAGAGCGAGAGGCTGATCGCGAACTTAAAGAGGATCTGGCCGAGCATCATGTTGACCAGCGGCGCCCCGGTGCCGGCGAAGGCCAGGGTGATGAAGACCACCGTGTCGAGGACGACGGCCGCCGCGTTGGAGATGCCGACCTTGGTGGCGGCGCCGCCCGGGACGGCCTCGAAGAGCTGGGTGTTGGCCAGCTGGGCGACGAGGTAGGCGGTGAGGGAGGCGACGACGATCCGGGCGCTCTGGCCGAGCACGGCGCGGTAGGCGCCCTCGTCGAACCAGGGGGGCGCGGGCAGGGCGAGAACGAAGAGCCCGTAGAGGGCGAGGAGGGCGTTGGCCAGAAAGCCTCCCCAGACCACCGCCCGGGCCGCGGAGAGCCCCCCGGCGGCGTGGATGGCGTCGCGCAGGGTGAAGGTCAGGGCGTAGATGAAGATCGCCCCGGGGAGGACCAGGGGGCCGAGCTGCACCAGGCGGCCGGCGGAGACGTTGGCGATCACCTCGGCGGCGATGTAGACGCTGGTCAGGAGCAAGAGCAGGCGCTCGCGTTCCACGGGGCTTCATTTTAGGGGGCGAGGCGCAGCCAGTCCTCCGCCTCGCGGGCGCGTGCTTTTTCTTCCTCCGGGCGCCAGCCCTTTTCCCGGGCCATGAGCGCGGTCACCCGGGGCAGGGCCCTGAGCGCCGCGGCCAGGTCCAGGAAGGCCAGCCGGGTGCGGCGCTCGAGCACGTCCAGGGGGTGTTCGGCGAGCTCGTGCCGGGCGGCCCAGACGACCTCGGCCTCGATCTCCGGGTGCCCCTCGGCGAGCCGGGCGGTAAGGCCCTCGGCCTGGGCCAGCGCGGCCACCGCCTGGGCCTGGTCGCCGTAGCTGCGGTGCAGGTGCTCCGCGACGTCCTTGGGGAAGACGCGGGACAACGCGGCCAGATCGGCCTCACGAAACCCCTCGGCCCCGACCAGCGGGGTCTCGGCGCTGACGCTGGGCCCGGCCTTGAGGCCGCGGGTGCGGGCGAGGTGGTCGACGAGGTCCTCGGCCATCTTGCGAAACGTCGTCCACTTCCCGCCGGTCAGGGTGACCAGCCCCTTGGGGCCGTCGACGATGACGTGGTCTCGGGCCAGCTGGGCGGTGTCGTGGGCCCGGGGATCGCGCACCAGGGGCCGCAGCCCCGACCAGGCGCTGAGGACGTCCTCGCGGGTGGGGCGGAGGTCGAAGTGGCGGCGCAGGTGGCGCAGGATGTAGGCGATCTCCTCCTCGGTGGGGAGCGGGTGGTCGCTCAAGGGGGCGGGCTGGTCGGTGGTCCCGGCCAGGGTGTGGCCGCGCCAGGGGAGGACGAAGAGGACCCGGCCGTCCTCGGTCTTGGGGATCAAGAGCCCGGTGTCGGGCGGGGAGAAGGCCGGGGGCAGCACCAGGTGCACGCCCGAGGAGGTGGCCAGGAGCGGGGCGGCGCCGGGGTCCTCCATCTTGCGGATGCGGTCGGTGAAGGGGCCGGTGGCGTTGACCACCACCCGGGCGCGGAGGGGGAAGGTCTCCCCGCTCAGGCGGTCCTGCACCAGGGCCCCTTGGATGCGGCCGTCGTCCTCGATGAGGGCCTTTACCTCGGCGTGGTTCAGCGCCACCGCGCCATGACGGAGGGCGGTCAGGACCACCGCGACGTTCATGCGGGCGTCGTCGAACTGGCCGTCGGTGTAGACCACCCCGCCCTTGAGCCCGGCCTTCTTGAGCTGGGGAAAGCGCGTGGCGGCCTCCCGTTGGGGAACGAAGTAGGCCCGGCCGATGCGCGCCCGTCCGGCGAGGGCCTCGTAGAGCTTGAGCCCGCTCAGGTAGTAGGGGACCTCCCACCAGGCGTAGAGCGGGGTCAAGAGCTCGATCGGCCAGGCCAGGTGGGGGGCGATCCTGAGCAGCGTGGCGCGCTCCTTGAGGGCATCCTTGACCAGGTTCCACTGCACCCGGTCCAGCCGCTTGATCGCCGCCTCCAGGTAGCGCACCCCCCCGTGCACGAGCTTGGTGGAGCGCGAGGAGGTCTCGGTGGAGAAATCGTACTGCTCTACCAGGGCGGCCTTCAGGCCCCGGGTCTGGGCCTCGAAGAGCACCCCGGCGCCGGTGGCGCCGCCGCCGATCACCAGGACGTCGAAGGCCTCGTTTTTAGCGCGGTCCAGCAATGCCTTGCGGTTCACGTTGCCCATCCTTTCGCCCGGCGCACGGCCTCCTGCCAGCGCGCCTGCCGGGCCTGGCGCGCCGCCCCGTCGAGCCGGGGGACGAAGGCCGCCTCCTCCTGCCAGAGCCGGTCCACGTGGCCGAAGTCGAGCAGGCCCGCCCCCACGCCGGCGGCGAGGGCCGCCCCCAAGGCGGTGCGCTCGAGGTCCCGCGCCCGCCGCACCGGCACCCCCAGGGCGTCGGCGGTGAGCTGCAAGAGGAGGTCGTTCTTGGCCGCGCCGCCGTCCACCCGGAGCTCCCGCAACCCGCCCATCGCCGCCGCGGCGTCGGCGGTCTGCCAGGCCAGGGCCTCGAGCGCGGCCCGGGCCAGGTGGGCCCGCCGGGTTCCCCGGGTGAGGCCGATGATCAACCCCCGCGCGCTGGGGTCCCAGTGGGGGCTCCCCAGCCCGGCCAGGGCCGGGACCAGGACCACGTCCCCGCTGTCCTCGACCGTGGCCGCGAGGGTCTCGAGCGCGTCGGGGCTCTCGAAGAGGCCGAGGTCGTTTGCCAGCCAGTCGATCAGCGCCCCGGCGACGAAGGCCGCGGCCTCGAAGGCAAAGGCCGGGGCCTCCTTGAGCCAGGCCAGGGTGGTGAGCACGCCCGGTTTGAGGGCGAACCCCTCGGTGCGGGCGACGAGGAAGGCCCCGGTCCCGAAGGTCTGCTTGGCCTGGCCGGGAAAGAGCGCGGCCTGGCCGAACAGGGCCGCCTGCTGGTCGCCGAGCACCGCGGTGATGGGCACCGGTTCGCCGAGCGCGGTGGTGGTGCCAAAGGGGCCGAAGGAGGGGCGCACCTCGGGGAGGAGGGCCCGGGGAAGGTCGAAGAGGGCCAGCAGGTCGTCGTCCCAGTCCAGCGTCTTGAGGTTGAACAGCAGCGTTCTGGAGGCGTTGGTGGCGTCGGTGAGGTGGGCGCCGGTCAGGCGGAAGAGCAGCCAGGCGTCGACCGTGCCGAACGCCACCCGGCCCTTTTGAGCGGCGTCTTTCAGGTCGTGGGCTTCGAGCAGCCAGGCGAGCTTGCTGGCGGAGAAGTAGGGGTCCAGGACCAATCCGGTGCGCGCGCGGACCCAGGGCTCGTGCCCGGCTTGCTTGAGGGCGTCGGTTCGCGGCGCGGTGCGCCGGTCCTGCCAGACGATCGCCGGGGCCAGGGCCTGCCCGGTGCGCCGGTCCCAGAGGATCGTGGTCTCGCGCTGGTTGGTCAGGCCGATGGCCTCGATCGCCCCGGCCGTGAGCCCGGCGCGGGCCAGGGCTTCCCTGGCGGCCTCGATGACCGAGGCAAAGAGGGCTTCGGGGTCGGCCTCCACCCAGCCGGGGCGGGGGTAGGTCAGCCTCAGGGGGCGGCGGGCCAGGGCCAGGACCCGGCCCGAGGCGTCGTAGACGACCGCGCGGCTCGAGGTCGTCCCCTGGTCCAGGGCCAAGAAGGGCATGCCCCTAGCCTAACGGCTCGTCCCGGGACGGATCGCCCGCCAGGCGCAAGAAGGCCTCGACCACCTCGGGGTCGAAGTGCCGGCCGGCCTCACCCTCGATGTGCGCGATCGCCTTTTCGCGGGGCCAGGCCCGGCGGTAGGGGCGGTCCGAGGTCAGCGCGTCGTAGACGTCGGCCACCGCGAAGATGCGGGCCAGGCGGGGGATCGCCTCCCCTTTCAGCCCCTCGGGGTAGCCGGTGCCGTCCCAGCGCTCGTGGTGGTAGAGCGGCACCACCAGGGCCCGTTCCAGGTAGGGGATCCCCTTCAGCCACTCGTAGGCGTAGACCGGGTGCAGCTTCATCACCGCCCACTCCTCGGGGGTGAGCTTGCCGGGCTTGAGCAGGATCGCGTCGGGGATCGCGAGCTTGCCGACGTCGTGGAGGATCGCCCCCCGGCGCAGGTCGGCGAGGGCCTCGGGGTCGAGCCCCAGGGCGCGGCCCAGGGCCAGCGCCAGCCGGGTCACCCGCTCGGTGTGGCCGGCAGTCTCCTGGTCCCGGAGCTCGACCGCCTTGGCCCAGCCCCAGAGGGTCTTCTCGTAGGCGTCCTCGACCTCCAGGCGGGCCTTGCGGACCAGCTCGAAGCTGCGGGCGTTGTCCAGGGCGACCTCGAGCTCGGAGAGCAGGGTGTCGAGGTAGAGCCGGTCCTCGCTGGAAAGGTAGAGCTCACCTTCGGCGAAGGCGATGAGCACGCCGAGGGTCTTCCCCTCCTGGATGAGCAGGAAGCGCCAGAGCCGGGAAAAGCCCTGGGCTTGGGCCCAGGCCGCGAGGGGGCCCTGCAGCGAGGCGAGCGAAATGACCTGGGGCTCGGGGCGCCCCGCGAGCAGCGGCTCCGGCGGCGCCGGGGGGCTGAGGGGGCCCGCTTTTCCCCGGGCCGCCACCAGCGCGAACGGTCCTTGGGGGTCGAACCGGGTCCAGAGGGCGGCGGCGCCAAAGGGGAGGCGCAGGAAGGCTTCGAGGAGCGGGCTGAAGTCCTTTTTTGGGGCGGTGCTCTGGCGCACCACCTCGCGGCCCACCTCGGCGATCGTCTCCAGGTCGGCGACCCGGCGCGCCAGCCGGGCGTGGAGCGACGCCCGCTGCACGGCGTTGCCGATCGTCTCCGCGGCGAGCTTGAGGCGCGCCACGGTGCGGGGGTTCGGAGGCGCGCCGGGGCGGGCGAGGAACATCGCCCCCACCGCGCTGGGGCCGGCGATGAGGGGCAGCACCGCCGCCGACCAGCCGCTGGGGACGAAGGGCCGGGCGGCGGGGCGCACCCGGGGGTCGCGGGCGAGGTCGGCGACGATCACCGGGGCCTGGGTCGTGATGGCCTCGCCGACCAGGCTCCTTGGTTCCAGGCGGGGGGCGACGGGGACCCTCTCCAAGAAGCCCTTCCGGGCCAGGGCCACCGCGCGGCCTTCCTCGTAGAGCACGAGGGCCCCGGCGGGGGCCTTGAAGAACCCGGTCAGGACCTCGAGCGCGGCCTCGAGCATGGGTTCGATCGCGTCGGTCTGCCGCAGGGCCTTGGAGAGCTCGGCGAAGAGCTCGAGGTCCAGCGCGTGCTCCTTGGCCTCGGTGACGTCGAGGCCCACCCCGAGCACCGCGGGCCGGCCCTCGATCGTCACCACCGCCGCCGAGTAGTCGAGCCAGACCACCTGGCCGGACTTGCTCAGCACCCGGAAGGTGTAGCGGCTGGGGGCGGGCTCGCCGCGCAGCCGGGCCAGGGCGTGCTTTTTGACCATCGCCCGGTCCTCGGGGTGGACGAATTCCCAGATGGGGCGGCGTTTGAGCTCCGCCTCGCTGTAGCCGAGGTGTTCGATCGCGTAGCGGTTGACGAAGACCAGCCGCTCGTCCTGCCACATCAGGATGACCGCCGGGGCGGTCTCGGCGAGGGTGCGAAAGCGCTCCTCGCTGGCTTTGAGCGCGGCCTCCTGGACGACCTCCCGGGTCACCTCCTCGGTGAAGCCGGTGAGGAGCTGGGTCTTGGGATCGTACACCAGGGTGTCCCGGAGCCAGATCCAGGCCCCGGTGCCGCCGTGCTTGAAGCGGTAGACCAGGGACTGGGGGACGCCCGGTTGCCGGAGGGCCGCCCACGCCAGGTTGCGCAGCTGTTCCCGGTCCTCGGGGTGGGCCATCCTGTAGTAAAGGCCGGGGTCTTCGAGAAAGGCCTCCGGCGGGTAGCCGAGGACGTCTTGGGTCCGCGGCGACTGGAAGAGGGCGGGGGCCTGGCTGGGGTCCGTGCCCGGGGCTACCCTGGCCTGGAAGACCACGCCGGGCAGGGCGTTCACCAGGCGCTCGAGCTGCTGAACCTTGGCCTTGAGCGCCTCCCGCAGCTGGGTTTCCTTCGCGACGTCGCGGACGTTCAGCAGCAGCCCGCGGACCTCGGGGTCGGCGAGCAGGTTCTTGCCCCAGACCCGAAGGGTCCGCGTCTTCCCCTTGGCGTCCCTGACCGCGAAGGTGTAGGTCAGGGTTTGGTTCGGGTGTTCCAGCAGGGCGCGCAGCGCGCTGCGCGCCCGTTCCTGGTCCTTTGGAGCGATAAAGGGCAGGAGCGGGACGGCCTCCCCGGGCGCGGGCGGGGAAAAGCCCAGCGCCCCGACCTGGCGGTTGGTGAAGAAGGCGCGGCCCGCCTCGTCGGCGACGTAGAGGGCATCGCGGATCTCGTCGATTAGGGTTTGAAAGAAGGGCAGGTAATGGGGTGCAAGCGCCGCGTAGAGCTGCGCGAGGCCGGCCTCGGTGAGGGGGATCTCCTCCCCCAGGACGTAGGTCGGCCCGGTGAACGCGGGCCGGGGCCGGCCGGACTCGAGGATCAGGGCCGCGATCTCGGCGAGCGCGGGGTCCTCGACTCCGGTGATGCGGCGCAGGGGGAAGCGGAGTCGGCGCAGGAAGGCCAGCGCGTCGTCGCCCTCCACCCAGAACCCAACCTTGGGCACGTACCCAGCTTAACCGCTGGTTTGGTCGGGGGTAAGAAAATTTCGGATGGCCAGGGTGGCCGCCTCCAGCAGCTCGAGCACCGGGCGGGGATCGGCCCCGGCCTCGATCCGGTCCATCCAGGCCTCGACCTCGCGGGTGAAGGCCTCGCTGACGTAGCGCCGGGCCAGAGGGGCCAGGCGGGGGTCCTCGGTGAGCAGGCGGTAGACCCGCTCGCCCCGCCGGGTGGGGGCCAGGTACCGCCCCCGCCGCACCACGTAGCGGCGCTCCAGGAGCTTTTCCACGATCATCGCGTAGGTGCTGGGCCGGCCCAGGCCGCGGCGCTTCATCTCCGCGACCAGGCCGCCCTCGGTGTAGCGCTCGGCGGCGGGGCGCAGCTCGATCTGGGGCTCGACCGGGTAGCGGCCGGGGGCCACGTCCGGGTCCAGGCGCAGGGGCAGGATGCGGGTAAAGCCGTCAAAGCGCACGCCGACGATGAGGTCGCGGGTGAGGGTGGCCTCGCCGAGCCGGGCCCGGATGCGCTTGGTGCGCAGCCGGGCCGGGGCCATCTGGCTGGCCAGAAAGCGCTTGAAGATCAGCCGGTAGAGGCGAAGGTGGTCCGTGCCCAACGGCAGGGTGCCGAGGAGGAGCTGTTCCTCCAGGTCTTCGGGGGTCATCGGCCGGGTGGGACGGATCGCCTCGTGGGCCCCGCCCTCCCCCCAGGGACGCAGGCGCACGTACTCGGGGCCGAAGCGGGCCTCGATCAGCCGCCGCGCCAGGGCCATCCCCTCGGGGGCGACGCGGGTGGCGTCGGTGCGGTGGTAGGTGATCAGCCCGGCCTCGAAGAGCTCCTGGGCCAGGCGCATCGCCTGGGGGACGCGAAAGCCCTCGCGGGCGGCCTCGCTGAGCAGGGCGTCGGTGGTGAAGGGGGGTGGGGGATGGCGTTCCACCTCGGCTTCCTCCAGGACCTCGACGACCAGCTCCGCCGCGCGGTGCTCGCCGGGGAACTCGAGGACCAGGCCAAAGAGCACGACCCGGGTGTGGGGCACCCGGGTGCGGGCCAGCCGCTCCCGCGCGATGACCCAGCCCAGGACCGGGGTCTGCACCCGTCCCGCGGAGAGGGTTTTCTGCCCCAGCAGCCGCTGCAGCGCCTCGGAGAGGGAAAAGCCGATCCAGCGGTCGGCGATGCGGCGCACCATCTGCGCCGCGACGCGGTGGGCGTCCACCGGCCGGGTCTCCTTGAGCGCGGCCTCGAAGGCCCGTCGGGTCACCGCGTGGAACTCGCTTCGGGCCTCCTCGCGGCCGAAGGCCTTCAGCGCCAGGTAGGCGTCCCAGCCGATCTTCTCCCCCTCGGTGTCGGGGTCGGTGGCGAGCAAGTAGGCCTCGGTCTCCAGCGCGAGCTCCCTCAGGGCCTCGATCGCCTGGTCGCGGTCGGGCTGGCTGGGACGGCCATCGGGGCAGCGGGGATCGGGCACCGCCCCCTCGGGGCAGCGGCGCAAGGGGTGGTAGCGGGGGCGGTGGACGGGCTTTTGCTCCACGCCGTAGAGGCCGCCCTTCAGGGCCAGGTCGGTGAGGTGGCCGCGGGTCGCGGTGACCACCAAGAGCCCGTCTTCGGAAAGGACCTCGTAGAGCACCAGGCCGGGGAGGTAGCGGCGCTGGGGGCGGCCGTAGAACCCGGCCAGGGTGCGGGCCTTGTTTGGCGACTCGACGACCACCACCCGCTCCGGCAGCCAGAGCCCCCGGGCCTCGCCGCGCCGGAGCCGCTCGCGGTCGGCGTCGATCTCCGCGAGCAGGGCCTCGAGGTCCACCTCGTCCACCGGCCGGGGCGGGGTCTCGAGCAGGTAGGCGAGCCGGCGGTTGAGGGCGTAAAACGCCTTTTCGTCCTCGGCCAACGTCAGCGCCAGCCCCCGGGTCAGGCCTGCGGGGGTGAGGCGGCTGGTCCGCCCCGAGGCCTGCAGGTAGCCGGTGACGTCGGCGAAGACCAGCACCGGCCGGCCCTCTTCGAAGGTCAGGCCGACCTCGGGGCTCTTTTCGACCTCGGCCTGGAACGCGGGGTCCTCGAGGCGCTCCAAAAGCGCCGCCTTGAGGTGCTCGAGGGCGGCTTCGGGGGGGCGGGAGAGCCGGGCCAGGCGGCGGATCTCGGCCTCCAGCGGCGTGCCCCGCAAGAGGGGCAGGAGGGCCACCCCCAGCCTGAGGAGCTCGGCCGGGGAGAGGGCCTCCCCAAGGGAAAAGCGGAGCTTGGGCACCCCCACCATCAGCGCGTAGCGCACCCGCTCGGGCAGGTCCAGCCCCCGCGCCAGCGGGTTGCGCCAGGAGGCGAAGCCGATCAGGTATTCGACCTCGCCGGCGCGAAAGCGCTCGACGGCGGCCTCGTCGAGGTAGGTCAGGGCGGGCAGGCCGGCGTCGGCCAGGAAGGCCTTGAGGGCCTCGGCCTGCGCCCGGGGCTGGTCCCCGGAAAGGAAGATCAGCCCCCTGCCGCCCAGCCGCCGCATCCAGTCCGCGGCCCGGCGCCACAGGGCGGCCTGGTCCAGGCCGAAGGCCGCCTCGTAGAGGTCGGCGACCTTGCGCAGGGCGTAGCTCGGGGTGCCCAGCTCGAAGCCCAAGAGCTCGCGAAAGAGGTGGACCCGCTTGGAGCGGGGGCGGGCGGTGGCGCTGGAGACCGCGAGCACCCCCCGGGCCTTCTTGCGCAGCCTGGCGGCCTTGGCCTCGGCCCGTTGGGGATCCTTCTTGCGCAGCTCGATGAGGCGCATCCCCTCGGCGATGTCGCGCTCGGAGAACCCCAGCAGGCCGAGCACCCGATCCACGTTCCGCGCCGACTTGAGCAGGCTGTCCACGTCGTCGACGAAGAGGAAGTCCACCGGTCGGGGCAGCTCGGCGTGGTTCTTGTAGAGGAAGGCCACGGTGAAAACCCCGATCGGAGCCTCGCCGGCGAGGAGGGCCGCCTTTTCCCGCTTCTTCCCGGTGTAGGCCAGGTGGGGGGCGCCGAGCGCATCCAACCGACGGCTGGCCTCCTCGACCAGGAGCCGGGTGGGGAAGACCAGGTAGCTCCTCTTCCCCTGGCCCGCCAGCCAGGCCGCGGTGATCAGGCCGAAGGTGGTCTTGCCGACGCCGGTCGGGGCGAGCATGGCAAAGGAGCGATGCTGGATCACCCGCGCGGCCCAGGCCCGCTGCAGGGGCCAGGGAGGCGTGCCCCGTTTCTCTTCGAAGAACCCCGCCCAGGCCTGGAGCCGGGCCTGGGCCTCGGCGTGGGCGGTCAGCCGCCCCGGTGCCGGGGGCGCGCCGGGGTCGGGCTGGCAGACCTCGCAGGCCAGCCCGGCCAGGAGGCGCTCGGAGGTGATCGCCCGGCCGCAGTTGGGGCAGTAGGCCAGATAGCGCGCGGGGAGCATGGCTTATTCTTACCCCGTGGAGCCGGTCTACGTCTTTTTGGGCGAGGAGGGCCCGGCCAAGCTGGCCTGGGCGCTGAAGGCCGCCCTCGAGGCCCAGGGCCTGGGGCCCGCGCGGGCCCAGCGCACCGACTGGGGGTTTCGCGTCGAGGCCCGGGGCCTGGTCTTTCAGCTCTACCCCCACCCCCAGGAGCCGGGGCTCTACGGGATCGCCCTCGAGCCCCCTCGGGGGATAAAGCGGCTCTTTGTGCGCGCGCGGCTGATGAAGGCCAAGGCCGCCCTCGACGCCCTGCTCAAGGGCGAGGCGGTCCGCGCCTAGCCGCTACCATGGATGCATGAAGCTCACCCCCTTGCTCTTTAGCGTGCGCCGGATCGAGGCCGAGATCGAGCGCTACTTCGACGAGGTGCTCGAGGCCGGCCTGGTCTTTTTGCGCGCGGTCGAGCACTACTTGAAGGACGGCGCCGACGCGGGGCTCGAGGCCTACGTCCAGCGCATCACCGAGATCGAGGAGTCCGCGGACGGCCTGCGCCGCGAGATCGAGTCCAAGATGACCGAGCACACCCTGATCCCCGACCTGCGCGAGGACGTCCTGGCGCTGATCGAGCAGGTGGACACGGTCACCAACCTCTACGAGGAGACGGTCTACGCCTTTTACATCCAAGAACCCGAGCTGGTCTTCTTGAAGGAGGGGTTTTTGGAGCACGCCCGGCTGGTGGTGCAGGCCGCGGAGGAGATGGTCCGCGCCGCCCGGGCCTTCTTCCGCGACCTCTACGCGGTGCGCGACCACGTCAAGAAGGTGCAGTTTTACGAGTCCGAGGCGGACAAGCTCGCCACCCGCCAGGGCCAGCGGCTCTTTCGGAGTGAGCTGGACCTTGCGGTCAAGCTGCACCTGGCGCAGTTCATCGAACGCGTGGACAACATCGCGGACACCGCCGAGGACGTCGCCGACGAGCTCTCCATCCTCGCGGTGAAGAGGCTGGTCTGATGGATCCTTGGCTCTGGCTTGCGCTTTCCGGGGGTTTTTTCCTCGGCTGGTCGCTGGGGGGAAACGACGCCGCGAACATCTTCGGCACCGCGGTGGGCACGCGCATGCTGCGCTTTGCGACGGCGGGCCTGGTGGGGGGGACGTTCGTGGTGCTGGGGGCGCTCCTCTCCGGTGCCGGGACCTCGGCCACGCTGGGCGCGCTGGGCCAGGTGGCGAGCTTCGCGGCGGCCTTCGTCGTGGCCCTGGCCGCGGCCTACGCGGTCTTCTCCATGAACCGGCAGGGCCTCCCGGTCTCGACCAGCCAGAGCATCGTCGGGGCGGTGGTGGGCTGGAACCTCTTCGCCCACCGGGGGGTGGACCTCGGGCTCTTGGCCCAGTTCTTCTCCGCCTGGACCGCGACCCCGTTCCTCGCGGGGGTCTTCGCGGTGCTCCTCTACCTGCCCTTTCGCTGGCTGATCCGCCGGGTGCGGGTGCACCTCCTGACCCTGGACTTGCTCTTTCGCTACGCCCTGATCGCCGCCGGGGCCTTTGGCGCCTATGCCCTCGGGGCCAACAACATCGCCAACGTGGTGGGGATCTTCGTCCCCCTGGCGGAGCGCATCTTCAGGCCCCAGCAGGTCTTCTTCGTCGTGCTCACCCCCGAGGACCAGCTTCGGCTCTTCGGGGGACTGGCGATCGCGCTGGGGATCTGGAACTCCTACCGGGTGATGATGACCGTGGGGCGCGACCTGGCCCGGCTGAACGCGCTCGCCGCCTGGGTGGTGGTCGTGGCCCAGGCGCTGGTCCTCTTCGCCTTCGCCTCCCAGCGGCTCAACGGGTTTCTCGTCGCGCACGGGCTGCCCGCGCTGCCCCTGGTCCCGGTCTCCAGCTCCCAGGCCACGGTGGGGGCGGTGGTCGGGCTGGGGCTGATGCTCCCCGGCCGCCAGGTGGACTGGCGGCTCTTCGGCCGGGTCGTCGCGGCCTGGGTGCTCTCCCCGCTCTGGGCCGCGGTGCTCAGCCTGGTGGGGCTCTACGTGCTCGCCAACGTCTTCGGGGTGCGGCTCTTGCCCTAGGCTTCCGGGCAGGGGCGCACCTTCAGGCTGCGCAGGCGGTTGACCGCCCCCGCGAGCTCGAGCCCCCGCACCTCGGCGAGCTCGGGCACCGGTTCGAGGGCGTAGAGCCCCTTCGTCTCCACCTCCTCGATGAGCTTCGCGACCAGGGAGGCAAGCGGCGTCTCGCCGTCGGCGAGGGCCCGCATCCGCTTCAAGAGGGCGCCGATGGTGCGGGCCTGGGCGTCGTCGGTGAGCTGTTCCAGGGCGGTGAGGTCGATGACCTCGCGGCCGAAGAGGATCTCCCGCAGGCCCCGGGTCTTGACCTTTTCCCGCGTCCCCCGGCGGGGGTCGAAGGACGCGGGCAGGGGGCAGCGGGGCACCACCCGAAAGGGGTGGCGGGGGTCCCCGATCGCGCGCCGGGTGGGCAGCTCGGCGGCGAGCTTGCGGGCGCGGTCGGTGGCGTCGTAGGGGCGGTAGTCTTCCATGAGGATCACCCGGTCGGCGACGTCCAGGTAGTCGCCGCTGCCCCCCACGACCAAGAGCAGCGAGACCCCGAGCCGCTCGTAGAGCTCCCGGGCCCGGTCCACCAGGGGGGTGATCGTCTCCTTGGCCACCAGCCGCTGCATCCTGGCGTCGCGGATGAGGAGGTTGGTGGCGGCGGTGTCCTCGTCGATGAGCAGGACCCGGGCTCCGGCCTCGAGCCCCTCCAGGATCGCCGCCGCGAGGCTGGTCGAGCCCGAGGCGTCGGCGGTGGAGAAGAAGGCGGTGTCCTTGCCCAGGGGCAGGTCGTGGATGAAGGGGCGGAGGTGGACCCCGCTCACGCTGCGCCCGTCCTCGCTGCGCACCTTGAGGGCGCTGGGGTCGGTGACCACCCACTCGCGCCCGTCGCCGGGGACGTGGGGGTAGATCCCGAGCTCGAGGGCCTCGAGCAGCGTGGTCTTGCCGTGGAAGCCGCCGCCGGTGATCAGGGTGACCCCGCGGGGGAGGCCCATGCCCGTGATCTCGCCGTGGTGGAGGGTTGGTAGGGTGACCTCGAGCTCGGGCGGACTTTGAAAGGGCACCGCCCCGGCGAGCGGCGCGTCGGAGACCCCCGAGGCGCGGGGCAGGATGCTGCCGTTGCGGACGAAGGCTACGAGCCCCCGCTCGGCGAGGGCCGCTTGCAGGTGGGCGTGCTCCTCGGCGATCTTGACGTGCCGCCAGAGGGCGTCGGGGTCCAGGTTCTCCCAGAAGACCGCGGCCACCGCCTTAGGCAGGGCCTCGACCAGCAGCCGCGCCGCCGCCCGGCCCAGCACCCGCCGCCCCTCGGCGGGAAGCCCGAAGCGAAAGCGCAGCTCCAGGGCCTCGGCGTCGATCGCCGCTCCCGAGCGCAAAAGGATCTCCGCCCCGCCGACGTCCACGAAGCAGCGCCCGGAGTGGCCGGTGCCCCGGATCCGGGGCAGGGCGGCGCAGGCGGCCTTGAAGCGGCGCAGGAGGTGGTCGAGGAGGCCGCGCATGCGCGGCCGGTTGGCCCAGGCCTCGGTGGGGATCCGGTGCACCTCGGCGGGGATGCGCACCCGCAGCCGCGAGGGACTGGCGAAGGGGTCGGCCTGGACGTGGTCCACGAAGAGGGTGAAGGCGTCGAAGGCCCAGGCGCCCTCGATGCGGTGGTAGGCCTTGTAGCCCTTGCCCTCGAGGGAGAGGAGGATGCGCTTTAGCGTCGCGGCGTCGCTCATCAGCCCAAGGGTAGCCCGATCCCGGCCTTGGGGCGAGGAGGCGCGTGCGCCGCGTCGGCTGAGGGCCATGAAGCGGTCGGTCTCGATCACCGGGGGCCTCTTCGTCGTGCCCACGGCCCGCAAGACGGCGGATCTGGAACGCCTCCGCGAAGAGGGGTTTGCCCCCATCGCGCTCGAACTCACCGGCCAGCGCGCGGTCGCCCGCGCGGCGAAGGCCGGCCCTACGGGGTCTTTTTGAACGCTGGCTTCGCCGTTCCCGGCGCGGTCGAGGATCTCGAACCCGACTGGATGCGCTGGCCGTTCGAGGGCAACCTCTTCGGTCATCTGGACCGGTTGAACCGGCTGTTGCCGGCCATGCGGCGGGCCGGGGCCGGGCACGTGGTCTTCAATAGCTCGGTGCTGGGTGTTCGTGTGGGCCGCTACCGCGGGGCCTACGCGGCGAGCAAGCACGCGATGGAGGCGTTCGCCGACGCCTACCGGATGGAGCTTGCGGGCAGCGGGGCCATCGCTTCCCTGATCGAGCCCGGGCCCATCCTCACCCGCTTTCGAGAAAACGCCCGTCGGGTCTTTAAACGACGCTGGCGCTCAAGCTCGATAAAGCCCCCATTGAGCGGCCTACGAGGCGCTTTTGGAGAAGCTCAGGACCTCAGGGCTCGCTTCTCCCGGAACCCTGCCCCCGAGGCGGTGGCCCGCGCCTTGCTCCATGCCCTGACCGCCCGCCGGCCGAAGCTGCGCTATTTCGTGACATGGCCCACCTGTCTGGGGTTTTGGGCCAAGCACCTCTTGCCCATGAGCTTTGGGACCGGGTGCTGGACCGCTAGTCCCGCTTTGCGCTGAGCGCAAGGCCCACGCCAAAGAGCAGGATCGCCGCGGCAACGGCCACCCCCGTGGGTGGCCGTTCGCCGAAGAGGAAGAACGCGGCCACGGCCGCCACCAGCGGCTCCAGGAGCACCGCCAGGGCTACCCGGGTGGGGCCGAAGAAGCGCACCGCGTAGTTCAACCCGGTGTGGCCGACGAGCTGGGGGAGCACGGCGAGCAGCAAGAGCCAGAGGTAGAAGGCCCCGGGGTGCCCGAGGTAGCCCTGGCCCACCAGGGGTGGCCAGGGGAGGAGCACCAGCGCCGCCACCGGGTAGGCGACGCCGATGTAGCCGGTCGTGCCCAGGTGGCGCTGGGCCTCCTGGCCCAGCAGCAGGTAGGCGCTCACCGCCCAGGCCCCGAGCAACGCCAGGAGGTCGCCGAGGAGCGGGGCGCGGCCAGGGGAGCCCCCGCTGGCGTCGAAGACCCCAAGCAAGACCGCGCCGCCCACCGCGACCAGGATGCCCAACGCCTCCCGGGGGCTGGGGCGGCGGCCCAGGCGGGCCTCGATCAGCGCCAGCCAGATGGGGTTGGTGGTGACCAGGGCGACGCTCGCGGCGACCGAGGTGTAGGCCAGGCTGGCGATCCATAGCGCGAAGTGCAGCGCCAGGAACACCCCGGCGAGGGCCGCGAGCAGGCGCGCCCGGCGCGGCCGCGGCCGCGCCGGGCGCCTGAGGGCCAGGGGGGCGAGGAGCAGGGAGGCCAGGACCAGGCGCCCGGCGGCGATCAAGAGCCCGCTGGCGAGGCTGGCCTCCCCCAGAGCCTGATAGGCGAGGCGGATGATCGGCGCGGCGAGCCCGACGCTGACCACCGCGAGGGCCAGGACCGGTCCCGGGGCAAGGCGCACGGGGCCCATTCTAGATGGCGACGCCGCTTTGGGGCCGGTGCGGGGCTTGGCGTTTAGGGAAGGCCTCGCTGGCGGGGTGCGCTTTGCGCGGGTCGGGAGCGCGCGACTTCGCGCGGATCTAAAAACGGTTTTCAAACACCCGGGGTTTCAAACCCTTACAGGGCTGATCGCGGTTGTAACAGAAATGAAGTACATTGCTAATGCTTTCTCCATCAACATGGTTTCAAACCCTTACAGGGCTGATCGCGGTTGTAACCCTTCGCCATTTTACGCGCGTCCAGGACGGGGCAAAGAGGGCCAAAAATGACAAAAGGGCTCTTCCTTGGAACCATTTCACCACCTCACAAGGGTGGCAAATCGCGATTTGGCCGATGCGCATCGCACGCAACAAAGGAACATTCCTCAGATCACAATCTGCCTCACCGAAACCCCGGGTTTTCAAGGTCCCCGCCGGGCTTTCCCGGCCATGCCCCAGTCTACACGATCCAGCCTTCTACTTCTCGTAGGGCTTGCCGATCGCCGCGGGGGGCCGGGCGCGGCCGATGAACCCGGCGAGGACCAGCATCGTCAGGATGTAGGGGAAGGCCTGGAGCAGCGGCGAGGGCAGGACCCCGGCGCCGCCGATCTGGATCCGGAAGGCCTCGGCGAAGCCGAAGAGCAGCGTCGCCCCGAGGATGCCCAGGGGGTGCCACTTGCCGAAGATCAGCGCCGCCAGGGCGATGAAGCCGCGGCCCGCGGCCATCAGGCGCACGAACTGGTTGAGCTCGCCGATCGAGAGGTAGGCCCCCGCGAGGCCGGCCAGCACTCCGGACAGGAGCACCCCCTGGTAGCGCATCCAAAAGACGTTGATGCCCAGGGAGTCCGCGGCCTCGGGGTGCTCGCCCACCGCCCTGAGGCGCAGCCCCCAGGGGGTCTTGAAGAGGGCGAAGTAGCTGACCGGCACCAGCAAAAAGGCCAGGTAGACCAGCGGGTTCTGGTCCAGGATGCGCCCCAGGGGTGTGGAGAAGAAGTCGCTGAGCTGGGGGAAGTAGTGCCTCAGGGTGTAGATGCGGTGGACCACCTCCTGGCTGGCGGTGGCGTTGTGGTAGAGGTAGAGCAGGACGATCGAGGGCAGGCCAAACGAAAGCATGTTGATCGCCACCCCAGAGACGATCTGGTCGGCGCGGTAGCGGATGGAGACCACCGCGTGGATCCAGGCGGTGGCGAGCCCGACGGCGATCGCCGCCAGCACCCCGGCCCAGGGGATCCACCAGACGCGCAGGTTGGGGTCCTGAGCGAGGTAGGGGGCCTCGAGCAGCTGCACGGTCACCGCGGCGGCCAGGGCGCCGAAGTTGATGATGCCCTCGAGGGCGATGTTCACCACCCCGGAGCGCTCGTTGTACATCCCCCCCAGCGCGGTGAAGAGCAAGGGCGTGGTCTCCCTGAGGGCGCCGGCGATCAGCGCGATCCAGAAGACGGAGGAGAAGAACTCCATCACTCAGCCTCCTTTTTGAGGACCTCGGCGGCGAGCAGGGGATCGGTAAAGTAGCGGGGCAAAAAGCCGCCGGCGGCGATGAAGAGCACGATCAGCGCTTGCAGGACCATGACCAGCTCCCGGCTGATCCCGAGCTGCAGGTTGAGCTGCAGCCCGCCGGTGAGCAGGAGGCCAAAGAGGAACGCGGCCAGGCTGACCCCGATCGGGGTGTTCTGGCCCATCAGGGCCACCGCGATCCCGTCGAACCCGACGTTATAGGGGATCGACTGCTTGAGGCGGTACTCGTCGATCCCCCCGCCGAGCACGTAGTGGGTCGCCGCCAGGCCCGCGAGGGCGCCGGAGATGGCCATCGCCAGCACGATCTTGCGGCCGATCTTAACCCCGGCGTACTCCGCCGCTTTGGGGGCCAGGCCCACCGCCCGCAGCTCGTAGCCGTGCTTGGTGCGCCACATGTAGAAGTTGTAAAAGGCCACCGCGAAGAGCGCCAGGACGAAGGCCCCGTTGAGCCGCACCGAGGCCAGCGCCGGGGAGATCTCCATGGGGATCCCGGGGAGGAAGCCGCCCACGAGGTAGCCCAACACCCCGGCCCCGAGCGCGTAGAGGACCCGCTTTCCCAGGTCCTGCCGGCGGGCGAAGAGGTAGTAGGTCAAGAGCATCAGCAAAAGCCCCAGCGGCAGCGCCCAGGAGAGGTGCCCGGGCCCGGCCCCGGAAAAGCCCAGCATCTTCAAGAACATCGGGATCCGGGCCGCCTCCTGGATCTCGTAGGAGCGGGGCTCGTAGCCGGGGTACTTGAAGGGAAGGTGGATCACCCGCCCGAAGAACGCCCACTCGTTCTTGGAGAGCAAGAAGAGCATCAGCGAGAGGGCGATGTAGTTCATCATGATGGTGTTGATCACCTCGTGGGCCCCGAAGCGGGCCTTGAGCCAGCCCGGGATGGCCCCCCAAAGCGCCCCCCCGATCGCCGCGGCGAGGATCGCCAGCGGCAGCAGGACGATGCGCGGCAGGGGGAGGTAGACCCCCACCAGCATGGCGAAGATCGCGCCGATGATGAGCTGGCCCGGGGCGCCGATGTTGAAGAGGCCGGCCTGGAAACCGAAGGCCACCGCGAGCCCGGTGAAGATCAGCGGGGTGGCGATCAAGAAGGCCTGGAACAGCCCGGGAAGGCTGAGCAGGGGACCGAAGAGGAGCTGGTAGGTGTAGGTGACCAGGTCCAGCTTGGTGACCAGGTAGGTGTAGGCGTCGACCGGGGGACGGACCCCGGGGGGCATCTTCAAGAACCAGACGATCGCCGCGCCTGCGAGCATCGCCAGGGCCATGCTCACCACCGGGATCACGACGCCGCGGTAGCGCACGAAGAAGGCCCTGCCCCCGGGCGTCAGAAGGCGCGCCGAGGCCAGCAGGAAGAGGGCGTAGGAAAGCTGCAGGTAGAGCCCCAAGGAGAGGCTGTGCCGCTTGATCGGCAGGCGTCGGGGGTTGACCCCCTCGGCCAGCGCCGCGGCGTTGATCGCCCAGACGGCTTTATAGAAGAGGAAGGCCTCGAGGCCAAAGGCCACGAGCGCCACCCCCCCGAGCAGGGAGAGCGCCCTAGCCAGCCGTGCCTTGGGGAGGACGAAGGCCAGGACCACGGCGAGCGCCATCAGCCCGATCCAGAACCAAAAGGCCAGGGGCAGCCAGGTGAGCTCGGGGATCGGCCCGCCGACCCCGGAGGGGTTGACCACCCCGAAGGGGGTGAGCAAGACCCCCTTGCCCCCGAAGGCGCGCTTGGCCACGAACCAGGGGGACACCGCCATCAGCCCGGCGGTCAGAACCGAGATCAGGAGGAAGAGGAAGCGGTTCACGGAGGGTTATTCTATGGCACATGGATCCCGTGGGTCGTCGTCCCGAGGCGGTGCGCCGGATGTTCGACGAGATCGCCCCGCGCTACGACCTCCTGAACCGGCTGCTCTCGCTGGGGGTGGACCGGCGCTGGCGGCAGGCGGCGGTTCGGACGGCCCTCCTTCGCCGTCCCCGGCGCGTCCTCGACGTGGCCACTGGCACCGGGGACCTGGCGCTGGGTTTGAAGCGCGCGGCCCCGGAGGCGGAGGTCCTCGGGCTCGACTTCTCCCCGGAGATGATCGCCCGCGCCCGGGCCAAGGCCCGGCGGGCCGGGCTTGAGATCGCCTTCGTCGAGGGGGACGCGCTCCACCCCCCTTTTCCCGAGGCCCACTTCGACGCGATCACCGTGGCCTTTGGCTTTCGCAACTTCGCCGACTACGACGCCGGTCTGGCCGCGTTCTACCGCCTCCTCAAGCCCGGGGGGCGGGCGGTGATCCTGGACTTCCCCCCGCCTCCCAAGGGCGTCTTAGGCCGGCTCTACACCCTCTACTTCGAGCGCCTGCTGCCGCTGGTCGGGGGGCTGATCTCGGGCAGACCCGAGGCCTACCGCTACCTTCCCGAGACCGCGAAGCGCTTTCCCGAGCCCGGGCGCTTTCTCGAGATGATGACCGCGGCGGGGTTCGCCGCCGAGGCCACCCCGCTGACCGGCGGCGTCGCCTACCTCTTCGTGGGGGAGAAGCGTGCTTGAGGTCAACCCCTGGCCGGAGCTGATCGAGGCCTTCTTCCGCGGGGAGCGGCCCCGGGCGTCACGACGGTTCGAGCTCGCCTGGGGCCTGGCGCAGGAGCTGTTGGAGGGGACCCGCTTCGAGAACGCCGCGGCCCGGCTGGTGCACGCCGAGCGCGGGCTTTGGCTCGAGCTCAAGGACCCGCTCTCGGGGTTTTTGGCCCTGCTTGGCCCGCTCGTCGGGGAGTACCTCGAGGCCCGCGCGGCCCAGCGCCTCATCTGGGAGGGGCTTTCGCTGGCCGAGCGCCGGGGCTGGGCGGTCTGGGTGCACCGAGGCGAGCTCGGCGCGGTCTATCGCGGCCAGCGGCGGGGCCGGCTGGAGGGGGCGCCGGAGGTCTTCGTCCTGGAGGCCGGCCGCCAGGGGGTGCTGGCCCTCAAGCTGGGAAGGGAGCACCTGGTCTTCCGCTTTCGCCCCGGGGTGCCGGTGCTCGAGGGGGTGCGGGGATGACCTTCGAGGTGCTCGTCGTCGGCGCCGGGTTCGCCGGGAGCGAGGCGGCCTACCAGCTGGCCCGGGCCGGGGTGCAGGTGGGGCTCTTGACCCAGAGCCTGGACGCGCTCTTCTTGCCGGTGACCCCGATCAGCGAGCCGCCCCGGCCGGGGACGCTCTTTTCCGAGGTCTACGAGGAGGGCCTGCCGCCCTTCTTGCTCCACGCCCGGGCCAAGTGGCAGCTCGAGGCCCTGGCGCCGAAGCTCCACCTCTTCCAGGCCACCGCGACCGGGCTGCTGCTCGAGGGCGATCGCGTGGTGGGGGTCTCGACCTGGGAGGGCCCCAAGGCCCGGGCCGAACGGGTGGTGCTCGCGGTGGGCACCTTCCTCGGGGCCAGGCTGCGCGTAGGGGAGATCGAGGAGGCCGCGGGGAGGCTCGGGGAGGCTGCCCAGGACGACCTCTTCTTGCAGCTCAAGGACCTCGGGTTCGGCTTCGTCGAGCGCCGGATCGCCGCGCCTCCGTTCAAGGGCGCGCCGGGGTACGTGGTGCGCTACCACACGCTGGCCCCCGAGGAGTTCGACCCCAAGACCTACCGCCTGCCGCGCCTCGGTGGCCTCTACGGCGTCGGCGCGGTGGTCCGGGGGGGCGAGAGCTACGCCGCGATGAGCGCCGACGGGCTAGGCCTGGCGAAGGCGCTCCTCGGCGAGGGCTAGGACCTTTTCGTCGAGGCGGCTGAGGGGGCGGGGCCTGGCCTCGCCGCCCTCGGCGACGCGGGCGAAGAGGACCTCGACCTCGAGCCGCCGGTGGGTGAGGGCGTGGCGAACGCGCCCCAGCGGCTCGGCCTCCTCGAGGTCGAAGCGGGCCAGGAGCGCGTCCCGGTCCTCGCCCAGGGGCACGCCCCAGAGCCCCTTGAAGAGCCCTGCTTCGCGGGGGACCAGGACCCAGCCCCGGGGTCCCCGAAGGGCCAGGGCGAAGAGCCTCTGGGCCGGGGCCCTTCGGGCCCTTGGGCGGGGGTAGCGCTCCGGTGCCTCTTGGCCCAGGCAGCTGGCCCGGATCGGGCAGCGCTCGCAGGCCGGGCGGCGGGGGGTGCAGAGGGTGGCCCCGAGCTCGATCAGGGCCTGGTTGAAGGCCCCTGGGGCCTCGGGGTCGACGAGGGGGGCCAGGCGGGAAACGAGCTCGCGCGCGCTCGGGGCTTCGAGCGCGAACTGGCGCGCAAGCACCCGCCGGACGTTGCCGTCGATCGCCGGCACCGCCTCGTCGAAGGCGATCGAGGCCACCGCGGCGGCGGTGTAGGGGCCGAGGCCGGGCAGCTTCAAGAGCGCTGCGTAGGTCGTGGGGAAGCCCTCGGCGGCGATGATCTTGGCCGCCTCCCAGAGGCGTTCGGCGCGGCGGTAGTAGCCGAGCCCCTGCCAGAGCTCGAGCAGGGCCGAAAGCGGAGCCTCGGCCAGGGCCGCGGGGGTCGGGAAGCGGGTCAGGATGCGCGTGTAGTAGGGGATCGCGGTCTTGACCTGGGTCTGCTGCAGCACCACCTCGGAGACCAGGATCGCCCAGGGGTCTTTGGTGCGCCGCCAGGGGAGGTCCCGGGCGTGCTCCCGGTACCAGGCGAGGAGCGCCCGCCTATCCACCGCCTTGGCCAAAGAGCCGCTTGTGCTCGGCGAGCATGCAGCGGTCCTCGACGACCTGAATCCCGGCCTCGCGGAGGGCCCGGGCCACGCGGTCGTTCTTGACCCCGAGCTGGAACCAGACGACCTTGGGGCGGAGCTTGAGGATCGCCTCGAGCTCGGCGTCCAGGGCCTCGCCCCGGCGGAAGACGTCGAGCACGTCGACGGGTTCCTCGATCGCCTCGAGGCCGGGCCGGACCCGCTCGCCAAAGAGCGTCTCCCCGGCGAACCTGGGGTTCACCGGGAGGATGCGGTAGCCCTGGGACCAAAGGTAGGCGGGCACGTAGTGGGCGGGCCGGCTGGGGTCCTTGTGGGCCCCCAGGACGGCGATGGTGCGGACGCTCTCGAAGAGGTGTTTTAGGGCCGCGTCGTCCATCGCCGGTATTATGGCAGCGATGAAGCGATGGTTGTGGCTTTTACCCTTTTTCGCGCTGGCCTTCGCGGCGCGACCGGCCTATCCGGAGAGCGCGCTTTCCCTCGGCTACGCCTATCCGCAGGGCGCCTACCTCGGCGCGGCGCTGGCCCTGAGCCAGCCGGTGATGGGGCTCGACGCCGGGGTGGCGTTCGACCTCGCCTACGACGGCGACCTGGCCGGGGGAATCGAGGGCCAGCTCCTGGTCTTTCCGTCCCTGACCCTGGCCGACCGGTTCGTCTCGGTCGGCGGCTTCGTGCGCCTGCCGTTCGCCTACGCGCGGGCTGGGGGGGTGGCCCTGGGGCTGGTCCTCGGGCCCCGGGCGAGCCTGGAGCTCGACACCCTCACCCTCTCCGCCGAGGCCGGCCTCGGCTACCATCGCGGCCTCTACGCCGCCTGGGGGCTGGGGGCCCGGGCCTACCTGGGCGCGTTCGGGCTTGAGGCCCACCTGGACAACGCCCTCGGCGCTCCCGGGGCGCGGGTCGCCCTGGCCTACTTCTTCTGATTCTGAGCGTTGAAGCCGATGGGGACCCGGTTGCGCACCTGGGGCTTCGCCCTGCCGGCCCTGGGGTTCTTGGGGGTCTTTTTCTTCTACCCCTTCGTCGAGGTCGTTCGCTTTTCCACCTGGCACTGGTCGGGGCTCTCCGAGCCCAGCCCGGCGGGCCTCGCCAACTACCGCGAGCTCTTTGCCGACCCCCTCTTCTGGCAGAGCGTGCGGGCGACGCTGGCCTTCGCCGGGCTGGTGCTGCCGAGCTTCCTCGTCCTCTCCTTCCTCACCGCCTTTGCCATCGAGGGGCAGCGCTACGAGCGGATGGTCAAGGGCCTGCTCTTTTTGCCGGGGCTGGTCACCGTGGGGGCCGCGGCCACCGCCTGGTACACCCTGCTGGCTCCGGAGTACGGGGCGCTCGCCGCCTTCGTTCCCATCCCCGCCTGGGACCAGGAACCCCTTTGGGCGATGCTCATCGTCGTCGCCTTCACCCTTTGGCGCTACCTGGGCTACGGGGTGCTGGTGGTGAGCGCCCACTTGAAGGCGATTCCCCGCGAGCTGGTCGAGGCCGCGGCGGTGGACGGGGCCACCCCGGGGGCGATCGTGCGCTTCGTGGTGCTGCCGCTCCTGCGCCCCGCGGCGCTCTTTTTGCTGGTCGTGGGCTCGGTGCTGGCGTTGCAGTCCTACGTCGCGGTCTTCTTGCTCACCCGCGGGGGGCCCTACGGGGCGACGCGGGTGCTCGGCTACTTCATCTACGAGCTGGGCTTTGAGAACTTCCGCCTGGGCTACGCGGCGGCGGCGACCGTGGTGCTCTTGGTCTTCACCCTGGCCGTGGCCTGGGCCCAGGGCAAGCTCTTGGAGGAGCGATGAGGCACGTCTTCGTAGGGCTTTTGGTGGGGCTGGTCGTGCTGCCCTTCCTCTGGATGGCCTACGCCGCGTTCTTGCCGCCGGAGATCGTGTACTCCGGCGACCTGCGCTCGGGGTTTGGCTTCACCCTGGAGAACTTCGCCCGGCTGGCGCCGGAGGGGTTCTGGGCCAAGCTCGGGTTTTCGCTCTTCGTCTCCCTCGTGGTCGCCCTCCTCCAGGTCTTCACCGGCCTGCTCGCGGCCTACGCCCTTTGGAACGGGGCCCCGCTTTGGGGGGTCTTCCTCTTCACCTTGGCGATCCCCGTCGAGCTGCTCCTGGTGCCCCTCTTCGGGGTGCTGAACCGGATGCACCTGCTGGACACCCCCTGGGCCCTGCTGCTGCCCTTCGCCGCCAGCCCCTTCACGGTGATGCTGATCTACCAGGGGATGCGCGGCCTGCCCTACGCCCTGGTGGAGGCGGCGCGCATCGACGGCGCCGGGGAGCGGCGCATCCTGTTCGGGATCGTGGCTCCGGTCCTCTACCCGGCGCTGGTCGCGTCCGGGGTGCTGGCGTTCGCGGCCCACTGGAACCTGGTGCTCTTCCCCCGGGTGGCGGTGGGGGAGCGGTTTTGGACGCTGCAGGTCTGGATCGCAGACCTCACCCGCCGCTATCCCGCGGACTGGGGGCTCTTGTCCGCGGCGGCGCTCCTGAGCACCCTGCCGCTGGTCCTGGTCTATCTGGCCTTCGAGCGTAAGATCGTGGAAACCTTCGAGGGAAGCGTGAAAGGATAGGGTTATGCGGATCGCCTTCGTGTTGGTCTTCTTGTTTGGTGCTGCCCTGGCTCAGGTCGAGGTCTCCTTCTGGCACTCGATGGACGGCCCCGCCGGGCGGGCCATCGAGGCCTTCGCCAAAGCCTTCAACGAGGCGCATCCGGAGGTCCGGGTGGTGCCCCGCTACGTCGGTGACTACCGCGAGGCGGAGACCCGCCTGATCGCCGCGCTGCGCACCAAGACCCAGCCCGTGCTCTACCAGGCGGAGATCGCCTTCTTTCCGCGCCTGGTGGCCGAGGGGCAGGTCGAGGCCCTGGACCCCTACCTCGAGCTCGACCCCGGCTTCGTCGAGGACTTTTACCCCGCGGTCTGGGCCTACGGGGTGATGGACGGGCGGCGCTACGGCCTGCCCTTCAACACCTCGACCCCGGTGCTCTACTTCAACGCCAGCGCCTTTCGGGCCAAGGGGCTGAAGGCCCCCAAGGACTGGGCGGCCTTCGAGAACGCCGCGATCAAGCTCTCCGACCGCCGGCGCAAGGGCTACATCGCGGTGCTCGAGTCCTGGACCTTCGAGAGCATGGTCACCAGCCGCGGCGGCAGCCTGGTTACCCCCGACGGGCGGCCCAACTTCAACAGCCCGGAGGCGGTGGACGCGCTGGCGATGCTGCACCGCCTGGCGCGAAAGCGGGCCCTGATCGCGCGGCGCCTGGCGGAGTCGCAGTTTGCCCTGCTGGACTTCGTGCGCACCAAGGGGATGATGGTCTTCGCCTCGATCGCCAACTGGCCGGCGGCGGAGAACTACTCCTTCGCCTTCGACCTGGGGGTGGCCCCGGTCCCCCGGGAACCGGGCGGCAAGGTGCCCCTCGGTGGGGCCCAGCTGGTGGTGCTCAAGGGTCACGACCGGGCCAAGATCGAGGGCGCCCTGGCCTTCTGGCGCTACCTGATGCGGCCGGAGAACGTGGCCCGCTGGGTCGAGGCCAGCTACTACGTCCCGGTGCGTAAGAGCGCGGTCCGCTACCTCGAGGGCTTCTACGCGGAGAACCCCTACCGCAAGGCGGCCTTCGAGCAGCTGGCCTACGCCGTTCCGCGGCCGCGTGTGCCGGCCTTCGTGCTCTGGCGGGTCTACCTCGAGGAGGCCCTGGAAAAGAGCGTCAAGGGCGGCATGGACCCCAAAAAGGCTTTGGACGAGGCCCAAAAGAAGGCCCTGGAGGCCCGGTGAGGTTCTTTTTCAGCCCCGTGGACGCGGGGCTGTTCGAGCTCGAGGCGGCGTTCCGCTTGGCCGCCGACCTGGGGATGGGGATCGAGGTTCCCTACGACCTCCTCGAGGCCCTCCCCGAGCTCCACGACGCCGACCGGCTCAAGGCCCTGGGAACGCGCTACGGGGTGCCCTTCACCGTGCACCTGCCCTTCTTGGATTGGAACCTGGCCTCGCTCTTTCCCAAGGCCTTCTCGGCGTCCCTCGCGCGCACCCAGGACGGGCTGGACTTCGCCGAGGCGATCGGCGCCGAGGTCGCGGTGCTGCACACCGGCCAGGTCCCCGCCCGTCACCCGATGATCCTCGGGGGGGCCTGGCAGCGGCTGGAGGCGGGGCTTTCGAAGCTACGGCTGGGCGCGGTGCCGGTGGCCCTGGAAAACCTCGCGCTCGACGCGCGCGACCTGCTCCAGGGGCCGGATGACCTGGCCAGGCTCCTTGGGCGCTTTCCCCGGATCGGGTTCTGCCTCGACGTCGCCCACGCCTTCCTGGAGGGTGGCGCCGAGCGGGTCCGGGCCTACCTCGACCGGCTTTCGGACAGGCTGATCCATCTGCACCTCAACGACACCCCGGGTGACGAGGATCGCCACCTTCCCGTGGGCGCGGGGGCCATCCCCTACCCCGCGTTGCGTCCGGCGGCCCTGCCCCCCCGCGCGACCTTCGAGGTCAAGGGCGGGCGGGAGGCTCTCGAGGCCAGCCTCACGGCCCTCAGGGCCGCTTGGGACATTTGACCTCATCCGGGTATAGGTAAGGTGGTAAGAAGGCGCTCATCGCGCCTTCACCCTTGATATGCTTTTGGGGGAAAACGTGGAGGAGGGCTTATGAATCCAAAGATCGAGCGCATCGAGGTCTACGTGGACGATGGTCAGGAACCCATTCAGGTCCTGACCCAGCCGCCTTTCAAGGTCCGGATCGACACCCGCACCCTGCCTGACGGCGAGCACACGCTCCGCGTGGTCACCGTCTTCAAGGACGGCTCCAAGGAGGAGCACCGGCTCGACTTCGTCGTCGACAACCTTCCCGACGCTTTCGTCGAGGGGATCGACGAGGGGCAGCGGGTGCGCGGCGAGGTCGAGTTCGACGTCCAGGTCGGCGACTACGACCTGCCGGTGGGCCGCGCCGGGGCCTCGCCCTGGCTCTACGTCTGGGGCACGGTGATCGTGCTCTTCGTGGTCTGGGCCTTCTTCGCTTTCAGCCCGACGGCGAAGACGATGGCCGAGGAGGTGGCGGCGCAGCCCGAGGCCGCCAAGGCGACGACCGCCGAGGCCCAGGGCGCGCCGGTGGATCAGGCCCTCTTCGAAAAGGGCAAGGCCCTCTACGCGGAGAAGTGCGCGGCCTGCCACCAGCCCGACGGCAAGGGCCTGCCCGGCACCTTCCCCGCCCTCGCGGGCAGCCCGGTGGTGGCCGACGTCAAGGCCGCGGCGGAGAAGATCCTCAACGGCGGGGGCGGGATGCCGGCGTTCAAGGACCTCTCGCCCGAGGACCTGGCCGCGATCCTGACCTTCATCCGCAACGCCTTCGGCAACGCCTACGGCGGGGTCAGCGTCGAAGAGGTGAAAGAGGCGCTGGGCATGGGCGGCGAGGCGGAGGCCGCGCCGCAGCCCGCCCCGGCGGCCTCGGCCGGGGCCAGCGACCTGATCGCCGAGGGCGAGCAGGTCTTCAAGGCCAACTGCGCGTCCTGCCACGGCCCCGAGGGCCAGGGCATGCCCCCGGTCTTCCCCGCGCTCAAGGGCAACGCCAAGCTTAAGGACAAGAACTTCGTCATCGAGCGCATCCTCAAGGGCAAGGGCGCGATGCCGCCCTTCGCGCGTCTCTCCGATCGGGAGATCGCCGCGGTGGCCAGCTACGTGCGGGCCAAGCTCAACAACTTCGGCCCGGTCAGCGAGGACGACGTCAAGGCGCTTCGTTAGGAGGAGGTAATGTACCGCAACGACACGGTCCTGCCCTTCTTTGCCCTTCTGTTCGCGGTGGCGCTCTACCTCGCTACCTACCTCGACGCGCAGCACCTGGCAGCGCTGCGCGGGGGAGGGTTCAGGGAGCTCACCCCCGGCCAGATCGGGCTCCTAGCCTTTGGCACCGTCTTCCTGCTCTACGGCCTGATCGGCTACTTCTCGGTCTGGCTGGAGGGGGTCGAGCTGCGCCCCGGCCGTCACGTCCCCGAGCCGGGAAGCGCGGTGGCGCTGGTCGCGGTGCTGCTGGCGGTGGTCGAGGCCGGCCTCTCGGGCTTCTTCGTGCGCCTCTTGCTCGATCACCTCGCCGGAAAGCCGATCCGCGCCGCCGCGGAGGGCGCGACCTTTGGGGCGATGATGCTGGTGGGCGCGGTCTTGCTCGCGCTCTACAAGAAGTTCTACCTCGGTGACGAGGTGCTGGTGGAAGAGGAACACTCGGAGGTGCCCTGGTGAGCGAGAAAACGACCCGCCGTGCCGTCCTCCGCGCCTCGCTGGGCGCGGGGTTGGGGCTGGCCGGCCTCTCGGCGCTCTTCGTCGCCGGCGGCCTCAAGCCCAAAAAGGAGGTCACCCCGGAGAGCGAGCCCCCGAAGAAGGGCGACCTCTTTGTCGTGGCCGAGGGCCCGGACAAGGGCAAGGTTGTCACCCTGGAGCGGCTGCCCCTGGGCGGGCCCTTCGTGCTGGCCTGGCCGATGGACCCCAAGACCAAGGTGGTGAAGAGCGGGGAGCGGAACAACCTGGCAATGCTGATTCGCTTCCGCCCCGAGGAGTACGACGACGAGACCCGGCGCTACACCGACCAGGGGGTGGCCGCCTTCTCGGCGATCTGCACCCACCTGGGCTGCACGGTGAGCGAGTGGCTGGCGGACCGAAAGGCCTTCCTCTGCCCCTGCCACAAGGGCACGTATGATCCCCGGCACGGGGCCCAGGTCATCGGCGGCCCCCCGCCCCGGCCCCTGCCCATGCTTCCGGTGAAGGTCAAGGGCGACCGGGTGGTCGCCGACGGCGGCTTCCTCTCCCCGGTGGGTCCGGTGGGCACGCTCGGCGTGAAGGAGGGATGGTCGTGAGCGTCTACGGCTGGCTCAACGAACGGCTGGACCTGGACCGCCTGAACAAGAAGTTCATGCGCAAGGCCTTCCCCGTGCACCACTCCTTCTTCCTCGGCGAGATCACCCTGTTTGCCTTCCTCACCCTGGTGCTGACGGGGATCTTCCTGACGTTGAACTTCGAGCCCTCGGCGCGCCTCATCAAGGTCAACGGCCAGGAGGTTCCGGCGGCGTACGCCTCGGTGCTCTACATCGACTCGCTGCCCTTTGGCCGGGTGATCCGCAGCGTCCACCACTGGTCGGCGCACATCATGGTCGCGGCGGCGTTCTTGCACCTGCTGCGGATCCTGCTCTCCGGGGCCTATAAGAAACCTCGAGAGATTAACTGGCTTTTGGGGCTGGCCTTGCTGGGGCTGATCGTGGTCACCGCCTTCACCGGCTACTCCCTGCCCTTCGACGCCTTCTCGGTGACCGCGACCCAGATCGGCTACGGCATCGGCGCGAGCATCCCCTACGTCGGCGAGTGGATCGCCCAGGTGATGTTTGGCGGGGAGTTCCCTACCCTGCGCTCCCTGCCCCGGCTCTACTCGCTGCACGTCCTCTGGCTGCCGCTCTTGCTCATGGCCCTGATCGGCGCGCACATGCTGGTGATGATCAAGCAAAAGCACACCCAGCCGCGCTACGCCAAGAAGGTGGCCCCGGGCAAGATCCTCGGCGTGCCCATGGTGCCGATGCAGATCAGCGTGATGTCGCTGCTCTTCCTTCTCTACCTGGGGGTGCTCTTCATCCTGGGCGGGACGATCATCGCCCACCCGATCGAGGTCTACGGCCCGCCCTCGACCTCGACCCCGGCGGTCAAGCCCGACTGGTACTTCCTTTGGATCTACGGCATCCTGCAGATCATCCCCAACACCTGGGTGATCCCCCTCCCCGGCGGCGCGGAGATCAACCCCGAGTTCATCGGCGGCGTGCTGATCCCCGGCCTGCTCGGGCTGATCGCGGTCCTGCTGCCCTTCTTGGACACCCGTAAGACCAAGATGCGCTACGTCGAGCTGCCGAGCCGCCACCCGATGCGCACCAGCGTGACCGTGGCCCTCTTGGTCTTCTTCATGGTCGCCACCCTGGCCGGCTGGAAGCAGGAGCTGGGCTTTTCCAACGCCACCCTTTGGACGATGTTGATCGCCTTCCCCTTCCTGGCCTGGTGGGTGACCTACGTGATCATGCGCGCGGTCTACGGCAAGGGCGGGTACGAGGACATCGAGGCCTAGACCAGTTGGCCGATCCCCCGTTTGGGGGCCCCCAACAGGGGGCCCCCATTCGCGTGTTTTGGAATGGCTTCCCCAGACCTACCCTGAGGGTGCCTAAGGGGCACACGAGAAGGGAGGAAGGAAGATGATGAGGAAAGGACACAACACCAAGGGGTTCACGCTGGTCGAGCTTGCGATCGTGATCGTGGTGATCGGGATTCTGGCGGCGATTGCGGTTCCGCGCTTTCTGACGATGCAGGAGTCGGCGGGTAAGGCGGCGCTGGACGCCAACTTCGACGCCCTGCGCACCACGGTGGTGGCGATCAAGAGCCGCACCGGCAAGTATCCCAGCGCCAACGAGTTCGACGGGGGCTACGGGAAAGATCCGGTCTCCGGCAAGGTCTACTACTTCTTCAGCAGCCCGAACACCCGCTACTCCGACGCGCAGTACTCGAGCGGCTTGATCGAAAAGAACACCCGGAGCTTTAGGGGCGCGACCCAGATCGGCCGCAACGACCGCTGCCCGAGGGGGTACAAGACCTTCTACCTGGCCAACAAGTACCCGAACCCGGACGTCTACGGCAAGATCTGCTACAACCCCAACAACGGCGACTTGAAAAAGCAGTGGTAAACGGCAAGCACGGAGCGGGGGCGGCCTAGGCCGCCCCCTTCTTCGCCGTAGAATGGGAGCACGCCATGGCCGAGGTCCTCTGCACCGTCGAGCGCATCTACGTGCACACCCATACCCTCAGGGTGTTCGACACCGAACCCCTGCTCACCGAGGAGGGCCGGCCGGACTTTCCGCGCCTGATCCGCGAGGTCAAAAAGGCGCTGCGCAAGGCCCGGGCCCGCGGGCGGGTCTACCTCGCCCTGAGCCCGGAGCTGGTCCTCTTGCACAGCGTCGAGCTGCCGCTTTTCGAGGACTTTCCCCTCGACGAGGCGGTCCTCGCCGAGGCCCAGCGCAGCCAGCTCTGGGGGGAGGAGGAGCTGGTCGTCGACTACGACCTGATGGACCCGGGGGATCGGCGCCGTGCCCGGGTCCTCTTCGCTGCCTTGCCCCGGCAGGTGGCCCGGGAGATGGTGCGTAGGCTCGGAGCCAGGCGCATCGAGCCCTGGCCGCTCGTGCTCTGGCGGGTGGCCAAGGGGCGGTTTGGCGAGCTGAGGACGCTGGTGCTCGAGGTCGAGGCGCGGACGCTCGCCGCCTTCGAGGGGGAGCGCTGGGCGGGCTTTCGCCGGCTGGCCTCGTCGTTCGACGACCGGGAGGCGCTGGCCGAGGAGATCCTGCGCACCCTCATGCTCTTCGAGGTCCCGCCTCCGGTGGACGTGGCGCTGGTCTTCGGCCTGCCCGAGCCCCCGAAGCTCGCCGATCTCCCGGCGAACGAGGTCGTCTACGGGCTGCCGCTGGAGGAGCTCAAGCGCGCCGCCTGGGCCCGGCAGGCCCCGCTCCTCGACCTGCGGCCCCGGCCCGCGCGGCTCGGCCAGGGGATGCCCCGGGACCGCCAGCTGGCGCTGTTCTTGAGCGCGCTCATCCTGAGCGGGGGCTTTCTGGCCCACAGCTGGCTGGCCGCCGAGGGGCGACGCTGGGTCGAGCAGCGCACCCAGCTCGAGGCCACGGTGCAGGAGCTCGAGCAGGCCCTCCTCTCTCCGGAGGCCGAGCCCCTGCCCCAGGGCGTCGGGGCCTGGGTGCTGCGCCAGGTGGCGGAGCAAAGGCCCAAGGACCTCTGGCTCGAGCGGCTATCCGCGGGCACCGACGGCATCCAGCTCAGCGGCAAGGCCCTCAACCCCTACGCCCCGATCGACCTCGCCGAGCGCATCCAGGGGCGGCTCGGCGAGGTCAACCGGGAGGAGGGGCTTTACGTGTGGGAGATCGAGCGATGAAGCTGCCCCCGCGCCTCGGCGAGCTGCTGGTGCGCCTTGGCCACCTCACCCAGGTGCAGCTCGACGCCGCCCTCGAGGAACAGCGGCAGACCGGGGAGCCCCTGGGCCAGATCCTCCTCCGGCGGGGCTTCATCGACGAGGCCACCCTGGCCCAGGTCCTGGCGGACCAGCAGCGGGCGGAGCTGATCTCCCTGAAGGAGGTCGAGCCCGACCCGAGGGCGCTCTCCCTTCTGGACGCGCGCTACGCGCGGGAAAAGCGGGTCTTTCCCCTGCGCCTGGAGGGGCCGCGGCTGGTGGTGGCGATGGCCCGGCCCTCGGACCTCGGCCTGATCGACGAGCTGCGCTTTCTGACGGGCAAGGAGATCGTGCCCAAGCTGGCCCCGGATTCCGAGATCCTGGAGGCGATCCGCCGCTACTACCACGAAGAGATCCCCGAGGAGACCGGCGAGGGGCCGGCCGACGTCGTCGAGCAGGACCTGATGGAGGCCGCCTCCCCCAACGTGCGCCTGGCCGACGCGCTCCTTCGCGAGGCGATCGCCGCCCGGGCCTCGGACCTGCACCTGGAGCCGGAGGAGCACCACCTGCGGGTGCGCCTGCGGGTGGACGGGGTCCTGAACGAGGGACGGCTCTTGCCCAAGGACGCCGAGGGGCCCCTCGTCGCCCGCTACAAGATCCTCGCCGGGCTGGACATCGCCGAGCGCCGCCGCCCCCAGGACGGCCACTTTTCCTACTACTTCGAGGGGCGGCGCATCGAGGTGCGCATCGCGACCGTGGGCACCCTCTGGGGGGAGTCGGCGGTGATGCGCCTGATCTACCCCTCGGGCTCGTTGCGGGGGCTCGACCAGCTGGGGATCCTGCCGCCGGAGTACGAGCGGCTGACCCGGCTCTTGCGGCGGCCTTACGGTATCCTCTTCGTCACCGGGCCCACCGGATCGGGCAAGACCACCACGCTCTATGCCGCCTTGCGCCACATGTACACCCCCCAGAAGAACTTCATCACCGTCGAGGACCCGGTGGAGCTGCCGCTTGAGGGGATCAACCAGATCCCCATCCAGCCCAAGATCGGCCTGACCTTCGCCCGGGCCTTGAAGGCCATCCTGCGGCTGGACCCGGACGTGATCCTGGTCGGGGAGATCCGCGACGCGGAGACCCTGGAGACGGCCTTGCGCGCGGCGTTGACCGGCCACTTCGTCCTGGCCACGCTGCACACCAACGACGCGGTCTCCACGGTGAGCCGCCTGGTGGAGATGGGGGCCGAGCGCCACCTGGTCGCGAGCACCTTCGCCGGGGCGGTGGCCCAGCGCCTCGCCCGCCGGGTCTGCCCGCAGTGCGGCGAGTGGCAGCCCCTGACCGACGAGGAGGCCGCCTTCCTGGGCCCCCGGGCGGAGGAGATCCAAAAAGAGCGCCGGGGGCGCGGGTGCAACTACTGCCGGGGGAGCGGCTACGTGGGCCGGGTGGGGCTTTACGAGGTCTTCGCCCCCGACGCCAAGGTGATGCGCATGATCGCGATGGGGGACGACGAGCTGATGATCCGCGAGCACCTCAAGGAAACCGGGCACCGCGACCTGTCCGAGGTGGGGCTTGAGCTGGTCAAACGGGGCGAGACCACGGTGAGCGAGCTGATGCGCGTCCTGGGGCTGATCGAGGGCTAGCATGCGGTTCAGCTATCAGGCCACCGACGCCGAGGGGGAGCGCCTCTACCAGGGCTTCGTCGAGGCCAGGACCCCCGCCGAGGCCCGGGTCAAGCTCAGGGAGATGGGGCTTTTCCCCTTGAGCCTGAGCCCGGCCCGGACGGTTCGCCGCCGCCGCCCCAAGATCGGCGACCTGGTGCTCTTCGCCGAGCAGTTCGCCAGCCTGATCGAGGCCGGGGTGCCCCTCAACCAGGCGCTGACCACCCTCTCGATGCAGGCCACGGACCCGGTCCTGCGCCAGGCGTTGCGTGAGGTGCGGGCCCGGGTGGAGGCCGGGGCCTCGCTCGCCGAGGCGATGGGCCACTACCCCGAGGTCTTCCCCCCGCTGATGGTCCGGCTGGTCGCCGCCGGGGAGCTCGGCGGGTTCTTGGAGGTCGCGCTGCGCCGCGTCGCCGAGTACCTGGACGCGGCCTACACCCTGCAACAGGAAATCAAGAGCGCCTTGATGTACCCGGCCTTCGTGATCTTCGTGGTCGTCGCCGCGGTCATCGGGCTTTTGCTCTTCGTCGTGCCGGTCTTCGCCAAGATCTACGCCCTCGCTGGGAAGGCGCTGCCCCTGCCCACCCAGATCCTGCTGGGGATTTCCGGGTTCTTGCGGCAAAACGGGCTTTTGCTCTTGCTCGGGCTTTTGGGCCTGGGCTGGGCCGGGGTCAGCTACGCGCGCACCCCGGAGGGGGCGCGGGTCTTCGGGCGGTTCCTCCTGCGCCTGCCGGTGGTCGGGCCGCTGGTGCACAAGACCGAGGTCGCCCGCTTCGCCCGGACCCTGGCCGCGCTGTATGCCAGCGGGGTGAACGTGGTCGCGGCCCTCGAGGCCGCCCGCGACCTGATCGGCAACGCCTTCCTGCGGGACGCGGTGGACGGGGCCGTCGAGGACGTCACCAAGGGCCTCACCCTGGCCCAGGCGATGGCCAAGCGCGCGGACCTCTTCCTGCCCCTTTTGGTCCGGCTGGTCGGGGTGGGGGAGGAGTCGGGACGGCTGGAGACGATGGTCGACCAGGCGGCGAGCTACATCGAGCGCGAGGTCCGCTACGCGACCAAGCGCCTGGCCTCGATGATCGAGCCGGTGATGACCCTGATCGTGGGTATCCTGGTGCTGGGCATGGCGCTGGCGCTCTACCTGCCGCTCTTCGACCTGCCCCAGACCCTGCTGAGGAAATGACGATGACCGGCCGTCCCTGGACCCTTCCCCTGGTGCTCTTCGTCCTGGTGGCGGCCTGGCTCTTCAACGACTGGCGGGCGCTTTCGACGGCCAAGGCCGACGTGGCCGCGCTCCGGGACCGGGAGGCGGAGCTCGAGGCCCAGCTCGCCCCCGCCGAGGCCGCGGCTCCCCTGGACCCCGGCAAGTTGCCCGACGTCTACCGCGCGGTGCTCCGGCTGGTCGAGGTGGAAAAGCTCACCCTGATGGGGCTTTCCCCCGCCCAGGGAGGCGCCTTCGAGCTCCAGGTCAAGGGCGATTACAAAGGGGTTTACGGGCTCTTGACCCAGATTCCCAAGCTGGCCTTTCCCATCTGGATCCAGTCCTTCGAGCTCATCCCCGAGGACCAGGCCGCGACCCGGTTCGACCTGGTGATCTCGATCGGGGTGCGCCTCCAGCAGGAGGACGAGGAGTAGCCCTTGCCTTCGTCCGGTCGCGGCGTGTCATAATGTAAGCGCTTACAGCATGGGTGAGGCGACGATCTACGAGGTGGCGAAGCGGGCCGGTGTTTCGGTGGCCACGGTGTCCCGGGCGTTCAACGGGGGCCCGGTCGCCGAGGCCACCCGGGCACGCGTCCTGGCGGCGGCCAAGGCCCTCGGCTACCGGCCGCACCGCCTGGCCCAGGGGCTGGCCTCGGGCCGCTCCTGGGCGGTGGGGTTGGTCGTTCCCGACGCCGCGGGACCGCTTTACGGCCGCTTCGAACGCGGCCTGTCCGAGGTCCTCGCCGCCGAGGGCTACACCTACCTGGCCTCGGAGAGCCGCCGCGACCCCGAGCGCGAGCTGCAGGTCATCGAGGAGATGCTCGCCCGCAAGGTCGACGCCCTGGTCCTGGTGGGCACCGGGGCCACGCTGGAAGCGCTTACAAAGCGGCTCGGGCCGCTCCCCCCGGTGGTGCTGGTCGAGCGCGAGGGCCCGGACCACGCCCCCGGCCTGCGGGTGGACCACACCCGGGGCGCGATCGAGGCCACCCGCCACCTGATCCGGGCGGGACGGCGGCGGATCGCCCACCTCGCCGGCCCCCGGCGCGCCGGGCGCGAGCGCCGAGAGGGCTTCTCACAGGCCCTGAAGGCCGCGGGGCTGGTCCCGGAGGCGGTGCTTAGGGGCGACTTTTCCGAGGACAGCGGCTACGCCCTGGGCAAGCGCCTTTTGAGGGAGGGCCGCCCGGATGCCGTCTTCGCCGCCAACGATCGCATGGCCCTGGGCTTTTACCACGCCGCCTGGGAGCTGGGCGTGGCCATCCCCGAGGAGGTGAGCGTGGTGGGGTTCGACGACCTGCGCTTTGCCGCCCACCTCACCCCGCCCCTGACCACGATGCGCCAGCCGGCCGAGCAGCTCGGTCGGCGGGCGGGAAACGCGCTGCTGGCCCGGCTTGCCGGCCAGCGGCCCAGACGCTGGGTGCTCCCGTGCGAGCTCGTGGCTCGCGCGTCGGTGAAGCACGAAGGAGGGTTCGTATGAGAAGGATTTTGGCAGGGTTGTTGTTGGTGTTGGGATTCGCGCTGGCGCAGACGCTGACGCTTTGGACCACCGAGGAACAGCCGAAGCGGATGGAGATCCAGCGCCAGATCGCGAAGGCGTTCGAGGCCAAGACCGGGATCAAGGTCAACGTCGTTCCGGTCACCGAGAACCAGCTCGCCGAGCGCATCACCGCGGCCTTCGCCGCCGGCCAGCTGCCGGATCTGGTCTTCCACCCCGTCGACTACACGGTGGGCTGGGCGGACCAGGGCATCCTGGACACCGAGGCCGCGACCGAGGTCATCGAGAAGCTCGGAGAGAAGACCTTCTTCAAGGGGGCGCTCGAGCTCGCCAAGTACCAGGGCAACTACACCGCGGTCCCCACCGACGGCTGGACCCAGCTGCTGCTCTACCGCAAGGACCTCTTCAAGGCCCGCCACCTGGCCGAGCCCAAGACCTTCGCCGCCATCCTGGGGGCGATCGAGGCGCTCCACGACCCGCCCAACATGTACGGCTTCGTGGCCGCGACCGACCCCAGCCAGGTCTACTTCCAGCAGGTCTTCGAGCACATCGCCCTGGCCAACGGGGTGCGCCTGATCAAGGACGGCAAGGTCGCGCTCAACACCCCGGAGATGATCGACACCCTGAAGTTCTACAAGCGCCTGGCCGAGGCCAGCCCCCCGGGGAACCTCTACTGGAAGCAGTCCCGCGAGCTCTACATGGCGGGCAAGGCGGCCCAGATCATCTGGTCGCCGTTCATCCTCGATGAGCTCGCCGGGCTGCGGAACTCGGTGCCGGTGACCGCGTTCGACGACCCCACGACCGACGAGCTGGCCAAGCGCACTGGCTTCGTGGCGCGGCTGGTGGGCCCGAACAACCCCAAGGGCGCGTCCTACGCCCAGATCAGCTACATGGGCATCACCACCGACGCCGACACCGAGGCCGCGAAGCAGTTCGTCGAGTTCCTCATGACCGACGGCTACCTGGACTGGCTCTCGATGGCCCCGGAGGGCAAGTTCCCGGTGCGTAAGGGCACGATGGACGCGCCCAACAAGTTCATCGAGGGCTGGTCGAAGCTGCCCATCGGCGTGGATCGCAAGCGGCCGATCTCGGACATCTACCCGCCGGAGGTCGTGCAGAAGATCCTGGCCGGTCTCGAGGTCGCCGACCGCTGGGGCTTCAAGGCGGGCTACGGCGCGCTGGTGGCCAAGCTCTACGGTGAGAAGGTGATCCCCAAGATCGTCCGCCGCTACCTGGACGGCGAGCTCACCGCCGAAGCGGCCGCCGCGGAGATGCAGCGCGCGGTCGAGGCCCTGATGCGTTAGCCGCGTGGGGGGGCGCTTGCCCCCCACGCTTTCTTTTTTTGCTTTTTGGGGGCACGTGATGCGACGTGGGGGTTTAAAGGCGCGCGAGGCGAGGCTGGCGTTCTTCATGCTCTTTCCCACCTTCGCCATCGTGCTTTTGATCGTGATCTTTCCCGTCATCGCCGATGTTTGGATCGCGTTTAAGCCGGTCAAGCTGGGCGATCTGCGGGTGCCCAAACCGGTGGTCATCGAGCGGGTGAAGGCCCGCCCGAACGCGCCGGGGGACGCCCTCGTCGTCCGCTACCGGGTGCAAAACCGCACCAAGAACCCGATAACCAAGACCCGGTTTACCGACCCCCTGCCCCCAGGCCTGGTTCCCCTCGACCTGCCCCGGGCCTGCCGGATCGAGGACCGCGCCCTGGCCTGCGCCTTCGGCGGCCTGGCGCCGGGCGAGCGCGCCGAGTTCACCGTAACCTTTCGCGCCGAGGCGGCCTACTTCGCTGCCGGCCGGCCGGATCCGCGCAAGACCCGGCCCGAGGTCGAAAGCGAGGCCCCCAACCCGTTGATCGCCAAGCCCTTCGTCCTCGACAACTTCGTGCGCGTCTTCAAGGACCCGGAGTTCTGGCCGATGCTCGAGGTCACCCTGGCCTACACCCTCTTCGGCACCGGGCTCTCCATTCTGCTCGGCCTCTTCGCCGCCCAGCTGCTCGCGGTGCGCTTTTCGGGGCGCAACCTGCTGCGCGGTCTCTTCCTCTTTCCCTACGTGGCCCCGGTGATCGCGGTGGCCTTCGTCTGGGTCTTCCTCCTGGACCCCTTTTCCGGCACGCTGAACGCCCTCTTGCTCAAGTACGGCCTCGTCGATCAGCCGATCCCCTTCCTCTCCCAGCGGTTCTGGCCGGTCCATTTCTTCGGCCTTACCCTGAAGCTGCCGCTGGCGCTGACCATGGTCATCCTCTTCGAGGGCTGGCGCTACTTCCCCTTCGCCTTCCTCTTCATCCTGGCCCGTCTGCAGGCCATCCCGCGCGAGCTCTACGAGGCGGCGAAGGTCGACGGGGCGGGGATCTGGGCCACCTTCCGCTTCGTCACCCTGCCCCAGCTGGCGGGTATTTTGGCCACGCTCTTCTTGCTGCGCTTCATCTGGACCTTCAACAAGTTCGACGACATCTTCCTCCTCACCGGCGGGGCCGCGGGCACCGAGACGATCACCATCAAGGTCTACGACTACGCCTTCGCCCGCGCCGACCTGGGGCAGGGGGCGGCGCTCGCGGTGGTCCTCTTCTTCATCCTGGCGCTCTTTTTGACCGTCTACTTCCGCTACGCGCCGAAGGGGGAGGTCTAGGATGCGGGTTCTGATCGGGCTGGTCACCGGCGCCGTCGGGGCTCTGATGGCGGTGTTCGCCGCGGCCTTCTCGCTGGCGCTCTTCTTCGGGCTGGACAGCGCCCCGCACCTGGGCCGGGCGCTTCTGCTCGGCGCCCTCCTGGGCGGGCTGGCGCGCTTCGTGGCCGCCCGGCCCCGGCTTGGCGCCTACCTCGGCCTGGCCCTGCTCGGGGCGGTCCTGGCCCTGCCGCTCGACCTGGTCGGGCTCGGGCCGTTCTGGTCGGCGGCGCTCGGGGCCTTGAGCGGGGCCCTTGCGGTCTACGGCCTGCGCGAGCTGCCCCCGGAGACGAGCGAGGTCTACGAGGTGCTGGGGCTGCGCTTTCTGCGCGCGGTTGGCGTTCTGGTCTTCGTCTTCGCGGTGGTCTTTCCCTTCTGGGCGATGTTCGCGGCCTCGCTCAAGCCGCGGGCGGAGTTCCTGGCCAACCCCGCGAGCCTGGCCCTGCCCCTGGACAGGCCCCTTGGCCAGCTCCTCGAGGGCTACCGGGCGGTGCTCTTCGACTACAACTTCCTCCGCTACATCGCCAACACCGCCTACGTTTCGATCACCACGATGCTCTTGACCCTGGCCCTCTCGGTCCTCGGGGCGTACGCGGTGGCCCGGCTGGACTTCCCGGGGCGGTCCTGGATGGAGCGCGCGGTCCTCCTCACCTACATGTTCCCGGCGATCGTGCTGGCGATCCCCCTTTATGCGATCTTTACCCTCATCGGGTTGCGCAACACCCTCTCCGGGCTGATCATCGTCTACCTCGCGCAGACCCTCCCGGTCGCCCTCTACATGCTGCGCAGCTACTTCGAGACCATCCCCGCGAGCCTGGAGGAGGCGGGGTTGATCGACGGCTGCAGCCGCTTCGAGGTGATCTGGCGCATCACCCTGCCGCTCTCGCTGCCGGCGCTGGCCTCGGTCGGGCTCTACGTCTTCATGATCGCCTGGAACGAGTTCCTCTTCGCGTTCATGTTCCTCGACTCCCCGGAGATCTTCACCCTCTCCCGGGGGATGGTCGCCCTCAACAGCCAGGAGGTCCCCTACCAGTACCTGATGGCCGGGGCGGTGATCGTCACCGTGCCGGTGATGCTGCTCTTCTTCTGGTTCGAGCGCTACCTGGTCGGGGGGTTGACCGCGGGAGGGGTCAAGGGCTGATGCGGGTGCTGCTCGCCGGGGCCCGCTTTCAGGGCCTGGACGGGGTGAGCCTCGAGGCCGAGAAGGTCGCCGAAGGCCTCGAGGCGCTGGGCCACGAGGTCTTCTGGCTCGCCGGGGCGCTCGAGCCCTGGCACCGCGGCGCGGTCGTCGAGGCGATGGGGCTCTTCGACCCCGAGGCGCTGGCGCTCAAGGCCGAGGCCTTCTCCGGCGAGGGTCAGGACCCGGCCCTCGAGGCCCGGATCGAGGCCGCGGGGGCCCGGCTCTACCAAGCGATCGCGGCCGCGCTTTCGGGCCAGGCCTTCGACGCGATGGTGGTGGAGAACGCCTGGGCGATCCCGATGCAGCTGCCCCTGGCGGTGGCGCTGGTTCGCCTCTGGCGGGCGCGCGGCCTGGCGGCGCTCGCCCACAACCACGACTACTACTGGGAACGGCCGCGGTTTTTGAAGCACCGCATCCCCCGTGTGCTCGAGCGCTACTTCCCCCCGAGGGGCCCGGTGCAGCTTTCCATCAACCACCAAGCGGTGCGCGCGCTCTTGGCCCGGCGCGGGCTCAAGAGCCTCTACCTTCCGAACGTCATGCCCTTCGAGCGCCCCCTGCCTCCGCCCGACGCCTACGCGCGAAGCTTCCGCCGGGCCTTTGGGCTGGAGGGGAAGACCCTCCTCTTGCAGCCCACCCGGATCGTGCCCAGAAAGCGGATTGAGCGGAGCCTCGAGCTCGCCGCCTGGCTCCGGCGGCGGGGGTGGGACGCGGTCTTGGTGATCAGCCACCCCGGGGCCGACGAGGGCCAGGCCTACCCCGAGCGGATCCGCGCCCTGGCAGCGGCGCTCGGCGTCCCGCTCTACGAGATCGGCGCGCGGGTGGGCCCCCGCCGCGATCCCCGAAAGGGGATCTACGCGCTGATGGACGTCTACCAAAACGCCGACCTCGTCACCTATCCCAGCGCCTACGAGGGGTTCGGCAACGCGCTCTTGGAGGCGGTCTACGCCAAGAAGCCGCTCTGGGTGGGGCGGTACCCGGTGTATCTGGAGGAGATCAAGCCGCTTGGCTTTCGCTTCTTTGAGGTCGGAGACCCCTATGCGCGGATCGAGGCCGCGCTCGCCGATCCGGATCGGGTGCGGCCGGACCTCGAGCACAACCACCGCCTGGCCCAACGCCACTTCGGCTACCGCCGGTTGACCTCGGTGCTAAAGGAGGCCTTGCGTGAAGCCCGCCAAGGAACGCCTGATTGAGCACCTCAGCTTCGTCTACGGATCGCTCGGCGAGGACCTGGCCCGGGAGGCCCTGGCCCTTGCGATGCGGACCGCCCCCCGGCCCGGCCCCCTGGACCGGCTGGACCTCGGCGCCGGCGAGGGGCTCTTGATCGCCTACGGCGACCAGGTGACCCGCCCCGGCGAGCCCGCGCTGCGGGTCATGGAGCGCTTCCTCGGGCGCTTGCCAGAGGGGTTTGGCGTCCACCTCTTGCCCATCTATCCCTACTCCTCCGACGACGGCTTCGCGGTGATCGACTACTACGCCGTGCGCCCCGACCTCGGCGGCTGGGAGGACGTCCGGGCCCTCGCCCGGTCGCGGCGGTTGATGCTGGACGCGGTGATCAACCACGCCTCCGCCGAAAGCGTCTGGTTCCGGCGCTTTCTGCGCGGCGAGGCGGGGTGGGAGCGGGCTTTCCTCACCGATCAGGGCTGGGACACCTCGAGGGTGGTCCGGCCCCGCACCACCCCGCTCTTTACCGAGATCGCCGGCCGCCGGGTCTGGACGACCTTCGGCCCCGATCAGGTGGACCTCAACTACCGCGAGCCCCGGGTCTTCCTCGAGGTCTTGCGGCTGCTCCTTTTCTACGTCGAGCAGGGGGCGGACCTGATCCGCCTGGACGCGGTGGGGTTCCTCTGGAAGGCCCCGGGCCGGCCCTCGCTCCACGAGCCCGAGACCCACGCTCTGATCAAGGCCTTCCGCGCCGCGCTGGACCTGGTGGCCCCGGCGGTTAAGCTGGTCACCGAGACCAACGTGCCCCACGTGGAGAACGTCGCCTACTTCGGCGAGGGGGACGACGAGGCCCAGCTCGTCTACAACTTCGCCCTGCCGCCGCTGGTCCTCGACGCCTACGCGCGCATGGACGCGCGGCGGCTCTCGGCCTGGGCGGGCACCCTCGCGGCACCGGGCCCGCGCGCTGCCTTCTTGAACTTCCTCGCCTCCCACGACGGCATCGGCCTGCGCCCCGGCGAGGGGCTCATCCCGGAGGCGGACCTGGCGCGCCTGGTCGCCCGGGCCCGGGCGCACGGCGGCGAGGTCTCCTACCGCGCCACCCCGGAGGGCCCGCGCCCCTACGAGCTCAACCTGACCTGGTGGGACGCGCTGAACCCGCCGGGGGAGGACGAGGCCCTGGGGCTCCGGCGGCACCTCGGCAGCCACCTGATCATGCTCGCCCTCAGCGGCCTGCCCGCGGTCTACTTCCTCTCCTGGCTGGGGGCCCCGTCCTGGCGTGAGGGCTACCTCGAAAGCGGGCAAAAGCGCCGGCTCAACCGGCAGAAGTTCGGCGAGGCCGAGCTCGAGGCCCGCCTCGCCGACCCGAACCACCGCTTTGCCCGGGTGTTCTCCTCGATGCACGCACTCTTTTCCAGGGTGCGGCCGCAAGCCCTCGCCCCGCACCGGGTCCGCCAGCTCGACCCCCGGATCTTCGCCGCCGAGCGCGACGGCTACCGCGTCTACGTCAACGTCTCCGCCGATCCGATCCGCCTTCCCGAAACCGGAACCCCCCTCCTCGGCGAGGGTCCCACCCTCGGGCCCTACGGGTACGCGGTCTACGCCTGATGGGGCGTGCCCGGAAGGCCAGATCGTGTAGACTGGGGCAGGGCCGGAAAAGCCCGGCGGGGACCTTGAAAACCCGGGGTTTCGGTGAGGCAAATTGTGATATGGGGAGTATTCCTTTGTTGCGTGCGATGCGCATCGGCCAAGTCGCGATTCGCCACCCCCGAGAGGTGGTGGAATGGTTCCAGAAAACGCCCCTTTTGTCGCTTTTGGCCCTCTTTGCCCCGTCCTGGACGCGCGTAAAATGGCGAAGGGTTGCAACCGCGATCAGCCCTGTAAGGGTTTGAAACACGATCCTCGAGGCCTCGGGGTTCCGGGTCGCGACACTCAGGGGTTGCAACCGCGATCAGCCCTGTAAGGGTTTGAAACTTGAGGTACTTCGGATAGGTTTGCCGCAAGACCTTTCGGGTCGTTGCAACCGCGATCAGCCCTGTAAGGGTTTGAAACTCCAACCTGTGGTAGGGGCCAGGTGCAGGCCCCCAGCCGAGGTTGCAACCGCGATCAGCCCTGTAAGGGTTTGAAACTTCTTCAAGGCGGGCTCCATCATGTTGAGCGAAAAAGCAGTTGCAACCGCGATCAGCCCTGTAAGGGTTTGAAACCACTACATACAGGGTCGATCCCGCCGGGAAGCGGGTCTGGGGTTGCAACCGCGATCAGCCCTGTAAGGGTTTGAAACTCCAGCGGGCCCGGGAGGAGGCGCAAGGCCTCCCGGGGTTGCAACCGCGATCAGCCCTGTAAGGGTTTGAAACTTCATGGGGACACCCAACGCTTCTGCGATACCCGGGTGACCCACTGGTTGCAACCGCGATCAGCCCTGTAAGGGTTTGAAACACCGCGACCCGGAGGAAGCTTCCTCCGGGTCGTTTTTCGTGCGCTGGTTTTTGGCCTTACTCCTCGTCCTGCTCCAGCGCCCGGATTTCCTCGATGAAGCGCTCGACCGAGTCGAACTCCCGGTACACGCTGGCGAAGCGGATGTAGGCGACTGGGTCCAGCCGCTTCAAGAAGGCCATCGCCCGGCGGCCGATCTCCTCGGCGGTGATCTCCGGCGCGGTGACCTGGTCCTCGAAGGTGTAGGCGAACTTCTTCAGGTCCTCGTCGGCCACCGGGCGTTTCTCGCAGGCCAGCCTCAGCCCCCGCAAGAGCTTGTCTGGGTTGAAGGCTTCGCGCTTTCCCGAGCGCTTGACCACCATGAGGGGCTCGAGCTGGGGGCGCTCGTAGGTGGTGAAGCGCCGGCCGCAGGCGGCGCACTCGCGGCGGCGGCGGATCGCCAGGCCGCCGTCCACCGGCCGGGAGTCCACCACCCGGGTGTCGGCGTTGCCGCAGTAGGGGCACTTCATGGCAGGTCGGCGAGGAGGTCGTAGAGCTCCGGGGGGCTCGGGGGCTCGGGCAGGCGCACCGTGAGCACCTCGCCGTGCACGCCGTCGGAGACCATCGAGCCCAGCCCCACCACCGCCCGCACCAGGGGCAGGTCGTAGGCCTCCCCGGCGGGGTCGCGGCTGGGCACGACCCCGTTGACCCGCACCTCTTCGGGGAAGACCGCGCTCGCGCCCTCGATCAGGCCGCGCAGGGCGCCGCGCACCGAGGCCACGTGGGGCTCCTGGCGCTTCAAGGGAGGCAGGATTAGCACCACGAACCCGCCCCCGGCCAGGTACTTGAGGCCGTGCTGCAGGACGAAGAGGCTGGACTTCACGTCGTGCCCCATCAGCTCGTACCACTCGGTCTCGGAGAGCTCGGTGAAGGGGGTCTGGCTTTCGGCGCTGGTGAGGTGGACGATCCCGTCGACCGCGCCGAAGAACTCCTCGATCTTCTGGAAGGTCTGGACGACGTCCAGGGAGACCGAGAGGTCCCCCCGGATGGGGATCGCCTCCGCGCCCAGGGCCTCGACCTCGCTGGCCACCTCGGTGGCCCGCTCGGCGTCGGGGTCCACGACGACCACCGTGGCCCGGCTGCGCCCGTAAGCGTGGGCGATGAGGCGTCCGAACCCGCGCCCGGCCTGGGTGACGACGACGATGCGCTTTTCGAGGCCGAGGATGTCTTCTTGGTCCATCAGGGGCATTCTTGCACGCCGGGGGCGCTTTACAAAACCCCTGGCATTCGCTACATTAGGGGATGCCGGGTGACCGGCGTTGTGCGGGCCCGTAGCTCAGTTGGATAGAGCGGCTGACTACGGATCAGCAGGTCAGGGGTTCGAGTCCTCTCGGGCCCGCCACCCTAGCCCCCGTCCGATGGACGGGGCATTTTCTTTTAGACTTTGGCCGTGACGCTGCTTTGCGTGCTCGCCGCCTACCTGCTGGGTTCGCTGACCTTTGGGGTCATCCTGGGCTACCTTCTGCTCGGCGACGACATCCGGCGGCGGGACCTCCCCGGCGGCTCGGGGGCGTTTCGCCAGCTGGGGCCGGCCTGGGGGGTGGCGGTGGCCCTCTTGGACATCGCCAAGGGGGCGCTGGCCGCGGCGCTCGCGCTGCGCTGCCCGGAGGCCCTGCCCTGGATGGCGGGGGCGGTGGTCGCCGGCCACAACTGGCCGGTCTTCTTCGGGTTTCGCGGCGGTGGGGGTCTGGCCCCGGCGGTCGGGTTCTTCCTCGTGGTCGCGCCGGGGCTGACGCTGCGGGCGGTGGCCTTGGCGCTGCTGGTGGCCGGACTCTACGCCCCGTTCTGGCGCCGCCACCGGCACCTGCCCTATCCCATCCCTGTGGGCGGGGCCTTTGGCCTGGTCTACCTCGTCTGGGGGGCCTACGCAGCCGGTCCGGAGCGGTTTTGGGCGGCGCTGCTGGTGGCCCTGGCGATCGCCGCGCGGGCGCTTTGGATGCTTCTCCGCGGGCGATAGACTTGGGGCATGAAACTCCTGCGCTTCAATCAGGGGCGGTGGGGGGTGCTTGAGGGCCCCTACGTCTTCGTCACCGAGGGGCCCGGGGGCAAGCCCACCGGCGAGCGGTTGGCGCTGGCCTCGGTGGCGATCGAGCCTCCGGCGACGCCGACCAAGATCGTTGGCGTGGGGAAGAACTACGCGGCCCACGCCCGGGAGATGGGCTCCGAGCCTCCCGCCGAGCCGGGGCTCTTCCTGATCGCGCCGAACGCGCTCTCCGGGCCCGAGGCGCCGATCCCCTACCCGGCCTGGACCCAGGAGCTGCACTACGAGGGGGAGCTCGCGGTGGTGATCGGGCAGACGATGCGCCGCGTGGGCGCCGACTCCGCGCTCTATCACGTCCTTGGCTACACCGCGGCCAACGACGTCACCGCCCGCGACAAGCAGCGCACCGACCTGCAGTGGGTGCGGGCCAAGTCCGCCGACGGCTTCCTCCCGCTCGGCCCCTGGCTGGAGACCGAGCTCGATCCCCAGGACACCTGGGTGCGCACCTACGTCAACGGCAAGTTGCGTCAGGAGGGGCACACCGGGGACATGCTCTTCTCCGTCGCCGAGATCCTCGCCTACATCTCCGAGTTCATGACCCTCTACCCGGGGGACGTGGTGATCACCGGGACCCCCGAGGGGGTGGGGCCGCTCTCGCCGGGCGACGTCGTCGAGGTCTCGGTCGAGGGCGTGGGCACGTTGAAAAACCAAGTGGAGGCGGTGTGATGGTCCACGTTTTGGACACCGGATTCCAGGGCCAGAGGGGGGTGATCGCGGTCTTCGCGGTGCCCCACGAGGGAGGCGTGGCCCTCGTCGAGAGCGGGCCGGAGAGTACCTTCGAGGCCGTGGCCTCGGGGCTGAAGGCGCTCGGCTACGCGCCCGGAGACGTCACCGACGTGCTCCTCACCCACATCCACCTGGACCACGCCGGGGCAGCGTGGCGCTTCGCCGAGGCCGGGGCCCGGGTCCACGTCCACCCCCGGGGCTACGACCACCTCCTGGACCCGAGCCGGCTGATGGCCAGCGCAAAGCAGATCTACAAGGACAAGATGGACGCGCTCTGGGGCCGCATGGAGGCGATTCCTTCGTCCCAGCTCAAGGCCGTCGCCGACGGCGAGGCGGTGCGGGTGGGGGAGAAGGTCTTCGTCGCCCACGAAACCCTGGGCCACGCCAAGCACCACCACGCCTGGCAGCTCGAGGAGGTGCTCTTTACCGGCGACGTCGCCGGGGTGCGCCTGAGCGGTGGGCCGGTCCTCCCGCCCTGCCCGCCGCCGGACATCCAGGTGGAGGCCTGGCGGGCCTCGATCGCGCGCATCCGGGCCCTTGCGCCGGAGTGGCTCTACCTGACCCACTACGGGCCCTACGACGACGTCGAGGCCCACCTCGCCGACCTCGAGGCGCGCTTGCAGGATTGGGCGGACTGGGTGCTGGACCAGCTCCGGGCGGGGCTCGACACCGAGGCGATGGTGCCCCGTTTCGCCGAGAAGGTGGCCGCGGAGCTGGCCGCCACCGGGCTTTCCGAGGCGGCGATCCAGGCCTACGAGGCCGCGAACCCCAGCGCGTACTCGGTCTTCGGCCTGGTGCGCTACTGGCAAAAGCACCACCCGGAGGCGATCGGCGCTTGAGCACCGCGGTCTTCGACCTCGAGGGCACGCTGACCGCCGGCGAGACCTGGAAGGGCGTCGGCGAATACCTGAGGGCGCACGGAAAGGCCGCGGCCTACCGGCGCTTCTTCCTCGCCCACCTGCCGGGGGCGCTCCTGGCCAAGGCCCGCCTGATCCCCAAGCGCCCCTATCAGAACCGCTGGATGCGTGACCTGGCCCGCCTCTTCGCCGGCATGCCCGAGGCGGCCCTGGCGGAGATGGGGGCCTTCGTGGTGGAGGTCGAGCTCTGGCCCAAGCGAAAGGCCCCGGTCCTGGCCCGGCTCGAAGCGCACCTCGCGCGGGGGGACCGGGTGATCCTGGCCTCCGGCACCTACCAGCCGGTGCTCGCGGCCTTCGCCCGGCGGCTTGGGGTCGAGGCGCTGGGGACCCCCTTGGAGGTGGTGGCAGGCGTCGCCACCGGGCGGCTTGCGGGCCCGATGAACGTCGGGCGGGCCAAGGCCGAGCGGGTGCGCGCCCATCTGGGGGGCGCGCCGGACGTCGCCTACGGGGACACGCTCGCCGACCTGCCCCTGCTCGAGCTGGCCCGGCACCCGGTGGCGGTGGACCCCGAACCCGGGCTCATGCGCCGGGCCCGGCAGCGGGGGTGGGAGGTCTGCCTCAGCCGTCCAGCGGATCGGTGAACTTGTTCTCCTTGTCCCGGTAGAGGTGTTTGTCGGCGGTCGCCAGCGCCTCTTCGAGGCTCAGCGTGCTGGCGTCGATCCAGCCGAACGAGACCCAGGGAAAGCGGCGCTTGACCCGGCGCTCGAGCGCCTCTGGGGCCTTTAGGCCGAGGTGCAGCCCGATGAACTCGTCGCCCCCGATGCGGTAGAGGGCGTCGTTTTGCCGTAAGGCGTCGCGCAGCACCTGGGCGAAGCGCTGGATCAAGCGGTCGCCGGCCTGGTGCCCGTAGCGGTCGTTGACCCCCTTGAGGTCGTTGAGGTCCCAAAGGGAGAGCAGGAGGTTGGTGCCCTGCCGCCGGGCCAGGGCCTGCAGGCGGCGGTAGTCGTCCTCGAGCGCGCGGCGGTTTCTGAACCCCGTGAGGGGGTCGGTCAGGGCCTGGGTCAAGAGCTGCCGGTGCTTGTCGTCGAGGCGTTTGAGCAGCCGGTGGTAGCTGAAGCCGAGAAAGCCGGACATCGGCCAGAAGAAGAGGGCCACCGAGAGCATCTCCGGTCCCTTGAGCAGGGGAAAGCCCAGCGCGGCGGCGCTCAGGATCGAGGCGAAGAACCCCCAGATGCCGGCCATCGCGGTGATCGCGTAGATCGGGAAGAAGGCGAGGAAGACGAAGACCTGGGGGTGCAGCTCGACGGGGAGCTTGGTCTCGGTCTGGTAGGCGTAGAAGGCGAGGAGCACGATGACCCCGAAGGCATGCACCAGGCGCGGCCAATAGCGCCAGCGCCGGTTGGCGAGCAGGCAGGCCAGGGTCCAAACGAGGTAGAGGCCGTCGGCCAGCAGGTCGCCGGCGTGGACCAGGGGAAGCTGGCTGATGAGGGCGAGGACCAGGGCCAGGCCCGCCACTTCCCAGTAGTAGCGGTCCCAGTAGCCATCGATCGGACGCCCCCCCGGTTTCATACGCCCACTCCAATCTATGCTCTGGCCGGATCCATCCCCGGCCATTTGACCCTACCTCTGGACCGGACGGCCTGAGATCCCCCCTTTGGGGCCCCCCGTTTGCGGGGATGCACGTGAAAAACGGGGCGGCCCGCGGGCCGCCCCGGGGCATCGGAACCCAACCGGGGTCGGTAGACGCAGAGCGCCGCCGTGCTTCAGTCGCCGATCGGCTCGGCCCCCAGGAGCAGGAGGCCAACGTCGTCGTAGTCGGCGTCGACCCAGTCCTCGATGAGCAGCAGGATGCCGGCCGGCTTGCCTTGATCATCGAGGGCCCGGTAGGCCTTGATGCCTCGGGGGGGTTCGTTGAGCCCCGCCACGCTGTAGACGCGCTTATCCCCGTAGTGCTCGTAGGCGTGCACGATGCCGAAGGGCCCGCCCGGGGAAAAGCGGGCGATCCGGGGCGGGTTGAGGCAGGTCGCGGGGTCGAAGGCTCCCTCGTAGGCGAGCACGAAGGTAGCGGCCTCCGGCTTGCCCTCGGGAAAGTAGCCGATCCGGTAGTTCCGGGCGGCGCTATGCCCGCCCAGCAACCTAAGCTCGACTTCGTCCGCGCGGGGCTGGAAGATGCCCGCGGGAAGGGGCGCCCCGGCTTGGTAGCCGCAGAAGGTTCCGGGGCGCGGGGTGCTGCTTCCCTCGGTGGGCGGAGGTGCGGCCTCGCCGAGGCGGCGGATCGCCAGGTCGTCGAGGAAGAAGGTCGTGGCCTTGGGGCCGACGCCAAAGCCACCGGCGCGGTAGTCGGGGTCGGTCCAGTCGAGGAGCAGGCTGCCGTCCAGCCAGAAGCGGACCCGACCGCTCTTCTCCAGGGCAAAGCGGACGTCGTGCCAGTTCTGATCAAAAAGGAAGCTGCGACCGGTCTTCGCCAGCTCGCGCCGGTCGATCAGGGTGAAGCGCTGGTCCCCGGCGAGCTTGTCGAGGCGCACGCCCTCGTAGCCGACCCTGAGCTCGAGCGCCCGGTTCCCGGCCCCGTTCAAGAAGAGCAAAAAGCGCACCGCGCTATCGGTGCTGGGCGCTTCTTCCACCTTGATGGAAGCGCGCACCTCGTAGTCGCGCCAGTCCTCGGCCCCGGTGGTGAGGTAGCCCTCGCCGTAGCCGCCCTCGAGGCGCACCGCCTTATCCAGCTTGCCGCTGGGGTCGAAGGCCTCGACGATCGTGATCTTCTGCCAGTCTTTGCTTTGCCGGAGCATCCCGTAGCGATCCGGCGCCACCACCGGCAGCACCGCCCCCGTGGGGTAGGCGCCGAAGTCGTCGGTGAAGACGGCGCCCGGCTCAGGGAGCGGGTTTCCGGGGAGGACCTTGATTGCCGGAGCAGAGACCCCGCCCGCCGCCTCTTTGGCCCCCTGGGGAGCGGTCTGTGGTGCTTTGACCGGCACCGCGACCTTGACCCCGGGCACCGGACGAACCTCGACCGTCGGCTGCGGCGCGCAGGCCGCGAGGAAAAAGAGCGAGGCAACACCAAGCCATATGCTTCGCAAACTCATCTCCCTCACCTCCTGGCACCTCCAGGCCTACCAAAGGGTTGGTTAAACATGGGTTAAGGGGGCGGGTACCGCCCCCTTAGGATGGGCCAGGCCCGACTTTACCGACAGCTTCCGTTTACACTCGGGTTGCCGTTTTGCCAGGTGATCGTAAGGGTGCACGTGGTCCCGTCGCAGTCGGTCCCTTGGAGTTCGGCGGTGCCGCTAACAATCTTGGTGCCGTTGTCATGGACGTCGGTGAGGGTCGCGTTCAGGCTCCAGCCGTTGCAGCCGGGCCCGGTGCCGCTAAACGATCCGGTGGCGTTCATGGTGCCGGCGTACCAGGGCTGGTTGGGGTCATCGGGGGTCCAGGTGCCGCCAAGGTCATAATCGAAGGTGTACGTTTCGCCGTCGCGCGTCTTGGCATCCCAGCTTCCTTGGTAGGTGAAGCGATAGCTTCCCCCAGACTTCACCAGATCGTGTTTCTGGATCGTCCAGGTGACGGTGGCCGATCCACCATCGCCGCTCACGCCCCATTCGACCTCGCCGCTTACCTTGACCCCCGCCGCGGGATCGGCGTCGTCGGGGTCTTGCACGTTCACATTTCGATACTCCCAGTAGCCCGAAGCGCTCCCGCCGCTTCCGCTATAGCTCCAGGTGCACCGGCCGTTGTAGGTGGCGTTGGCGGGGATCCCGTCGCCGTCGGGATCGCTGGAGTCGTGACCCCGGTGCAGCTCCAGCTGGCCGTATCCTGAGGGCTCAGTCCCGCGCTAAACGGGGTGATCTCCAAGATTGGAACCGGAAGCCCGGCTAGCAGCAGGGGGCTTTCGATCCGGTAAAGCTGGGCGTTGGCGGCGGTCAGTACGGTCCCGACTTCTTGTGGCGTGGCGTTTTCGCCCGTTTCTCCTCCCGGCGATGTCGCGCTTTGATTGCATCCCGCAAGCAGCGTGGCCAGAAAACCCAAAAGCGCAACCACTACGAACTTCGCCTTCATGCCACACACCGCCTCGCGGACCGTCCGCATACCGTCTGCGGACAGCGGCCGGCCGCCATGCTGAACCAGCGCCTTTCATGATAGCCCTGCTACGGTTAAACTGAGGTTAAGTAAATGGCGACCGGCTACCTGTACCGCCCGCGCTTGACGCGGCAGGTGCGCGCGGCGCTCGAGGAGGGCCCGGTGGTGCTGTGGGGGCCGCCGGGGTTTGGCAAGACGCTGCTTTTGAAGGAGATCGCCCGGGAGCTCGAGCTCCCCTACCGCACCCGGCCCGAAAGCGGCCCCGGGGCCTACGACGTCACGACCCTCCCCGCGCACCCCGAACCGGGCCAGCTCTTCGCCCTGCCCCGGCGCCCCGAGGGGCCGTTCCCCGGGCTGGTGCTCGGCCCCTGGGCGCTCGCCTTCACCCGGGAGGAGGTGCGCGAGCTCGCCCGAAGGCTGGGGCAGCCGCGGCTTTTCGAGGCCGTCTGGGAGGCCTTCGAGGGCTGGCCGGAGCTCTCCCGCTGGGGGCTCGAGGCCGGCGTCGCCGACCCGTTGAGCCCGCCCCTTCGCGACCGCGTCGAGGCGCTGCTCGGGTGCCTTTCGCGGGAGGAGCGGCGGTTTTTGTGGTGGAGCCTGCTCGAGCTCTTGGAGCCGGTCTGGCACCGATCCGGTTGGGGGGCGGTGCTCGAAGGACTGATCGCCGGGGGCTGGGTGCGGTTGCGGGAGGGCCGGGTCCGCCCCCGCCCGCCGCTCGATCGTTTTCTTTGGGCCACCCGGGGCCTGCCCCCGCGCGAGGACCTGGGCGGGGTGCTCCAGACGGCGCTGGCGGTGGATCCGGCGGGGGCGCTCGCGGCCTTCTTGGCCTACGAGGACCCCGCGGCCGGGGCGGCCTTCGAGCGCTGGGCCAAGGGTGCGTTGGAAGCGGGGGAGACCGCGGCGGTGGTGGCCCGCTGGACGGCGCTCCCAAAGGCCGCGCGCACGCCGCGGGGAGCGCTCTTGGTGGGCCAGGCCCTGCGCAGCCTGGGCCGCTTCGAGGAGGCCTTGGGGCTCGCGGACTGGGCTAGCCAGGACCCCGAGTTGCGGGCCGAGGCCCGGGCGCTTTCGGGGACGCTCTTTTTGCACCTCGGGCGCTACGCCGAGGCCGAGGCCTCCCTCAAGGAGGCCCTGAACATCACCCCTGAGGCCCAACGCGCCCCGCTCGAGGTCGCCCTCTCCGCGGCTTTGATCCGCCGCGGGGCGTTTGGCCAGGCGGCGGACCTCGCCAAACGGGCGGCCGCGCGCGCCGGCGACGCCCTGACCGCGGCCAAGGCCCTGCACAACCTGGGGGTGGCGCTGCACCACCAGGGGGCCTTCAGGGCAGCCCTTTCCGCCTACCGGGAGGCCTGGGAGCGAAAGCAGGGGCTGCCCGCGATCTCCCGGGCCAACACCCTGCTCTCCTGGGGCGAGGCCTTGCGGCTTTCGGGGCGCTGGGAGGAGGCCCACCGGGTGCTCAAGCAGGCCCGGGAGGAGGCCCGGCGGGCCGGCGATTACCGCGCCGAGGGGTACGCCGAGCTCAACCTCGGCGACCTCTACCTCGACGCCGGTTGGCTGGACCTCGCGGCCGCGGCCTATGGGGCCGCGGCCCAGGTGCTGGAGGGGGTGGCCGACCCGTACGGGGAGGGGCTTTTATGGCTGGGACGGGCCCGGCTTTTTGGGGCGCGGGGCGAGCCCGCCCGGGCCCGGCTCGCGCTGACCCGGGCGGAGGCCGCCCTCGAGCACGGGGGAAGCGCGGCGGAGCTCGCCGAGGTCCACCTGCTCAAGGCCCGGTTCGTTCCCCGCTGGGCCCGGCGCTACCTCCAGGTAGCCCTTCGGCTGGCCGAAGCGGCGGGGAACCTGCACGCTTTGCACCGCGTTCGGCTCGAGCTGGCCCGGCTCGGGGACAAGGACGCGGAGGCCCTCCAGGCCGCGGCGTGCTACGCCCTGGAGGAGGACCCCGTGCTCGCCCTCACCCCCCGCTACCTCCCCCTCTGGCCCCAGGCGGGGGAGGCGGGCGCGGCGCTCTTGGAGGCCCTGGCCGAAGGCCTCGGGCCGGTCCGGGTCTACAGTCTGGGCCGGGCGGAGATCCTTCGCGAGGCGCCGGTGCCGCTGCCTACCCAGCGCGAGTTCGCCCTCTTGCTCTGGCTTTGGCTCCGCCCGGAGGCCGACCCCGTCGCCCTCTTCGCCGACGCCAAGCGTCCGGAGAAGCGCCTCCACCTCGCGGTGCACTACCTGCGTAAGGCCCTCGGGGAGGACTGGGTGCGGCGGGTGGGCGAGGGCTACCGCTCTCGCCCCCTGCCCGGGGTCTGGTGGGACGCCGGGCTCTTTCTAGCGCTCCGGCGCCACCTCGCCCTCAAGCCGCTTCGCCGCCTCGCGGCACGGCTCTACCGCGGCTCCCTGGCCGGGGGTGAGGCGCTCGCCGCCGAGCGCCGGCGCCTAGCCCGTTTCGCCCGCGCCATCGGGCAGGAATAGCTCGCGGGTGAGCACTTCCTGGCGCGTTCGCTCGCCCTTTTGGCGCTTTTCCGCGTAGAGCATCGCGTCGGCCTCCTTGAGCGCCTCGTTGAGGGGCTGCGCGTCGGCCCGAGCGTAGCCCATCGAGAACTTGCGAAAGCAGGTGGCGACCCGCTCGCGGATCTGCCGGGGGTGGGCAAGGCCCAGGTGCAGCCCCACGAACTCGTCGCCCCCGATGCGGTAGATCCCGTCGGTCCCGCGGCTGCTCTTGCGCAAGGCGTAGGCGAAGGCGCGCAGGAAGCGATCCCCGACCTCGTGCCCCTTTTTATCGTTGACCGCCTTCAAGCCGTCGATATCCCAGAAGGTGAGCCAGAGCGGCTGGCCGGTGCGCTGGGCGATCTGCTGCATCCGGGGGTATTCGGCGGCGAGGGCGTGGCGGTTGCCGACCCCAGTGAGCTCGTCCGTAAAGGCCGTCGTGGCCAGGCGCTGCTGGTGCGCGAGCAGCGCGCGGCGCATCCGGTAGTACTCGCTGCCGATCCCCAGGGCCAGGCCCCAGAAAAAGAGGGCGCCGATCACGTCCCCGGGGGATTGGGCCAGCGTCAAAAGTATGAAGAAGGCTACCAAGAGCAAGCCGAGGCCCCAGTAAAGCCCTTGTTCGCTTGCCGTGAGGTAGAGGGCGATGAACCCGATGAACAGGTAGGTCCAATAGGGGGCGACGTGGGCCAGCGCGCCGGGGTCCGTGACGTAGACCAGGCCGAGCACGAGGACGCCGAGCATGTGGGGCACCACGACGTCGGGAAGGCGTCGGGAGAGCGCGGCAAAGATCGCGCTGAGGAACACGAAGGCGACGGCGTAGCCGAAATCGCGGGGAGAGGGCGAGAAAAGGCTGATGACCAGGGCCAGCCCCCCGGCGAGCGCGATCATCCGCCAATAGCTTTGCTGCCAGAGGGCTTCGGCCTGGAACATGGGCTCAGTCTAACAAGTCAAACCCAGGGCCTCGGGCTAGTTTTGCGCTAGAAGCCGCTGGGCCCGCGCCTGCTCGAGCCGGTCGCGGGCGTCCTTAGGCGTGAGCTCGAGGGCCTTGGAGAGCTGGGCCCGGGCCGCGTCCTTCTTGCCCAGCCGGAGCAGGGCCTGGCCGTACTCCACCCGGTGGATGATCTCGTCGGGTTCGAGGGCGATGGCCTTTTCAAACAGCGGGATGACCTGGCCCGTGCTCGCCCCGTAGAGCCAGCCCACGCCCTTTTGCGCGAGCTCCAGGTGCCAGAGCGCCAGCGCCACCATCGCCCCGGCGTGGTTGGGGTCCAGGTCGAGGGTCGTCGTTAGCTCGTCGCGCACCGCCGAGGCCAGGGAGAGGCTTTGCAAGATGCCGCGAAACTGGGCCAGCCGCCCCAGGGCCCGGGCCAGCTCGAAGTGGGCCTCGGGGTCGTTGGGGTTCTCCGCGATCGCCTTCCGCGCTGCGGCCTCGGCAAGGCTGAACCAGCGGGCCTTTTCGGCGTTGTCCTCGGCCCGGTACATCGCGTAAAAGCTCGCCGCCTTGGCGGCCAGCACCCAGGTTCCCGCGGCCGTGGCCTCCTGGTAGGCGGCGGCAAAGCGCCCCTCGTGGAGCAGGGCCTCGGGGTTGGCGAGCGCGCTTCCTAAGAGCAGCAATAGTCCAAGGGCAAGCCATCGCATCACGTTTGTTCGCCTCCTTATATCGCCTCCAGTCTACGCTGGGACGATTATCGATTTCTAGCGCAATCTACTTGACAATAGTTATATCAGGTATTAGCCTAGGGGTGAAAGGAGGCGGCCGTGTTGGAGGAGTTCCTTTCCCGCCTGTCCGAAGCGCGCAAACGGATGCTGCTCAAGGTGCTCGAGGAGCGCTACCAGGACGAGGTGCGCGATAGCCAGCTCGCGGAGAAGGCCGCGGAAGGTATCCCTTACGAGCACCTGCGACAAAAGCTCAAGGAGATCGCCGCCCGTGAGCGCCGGCACGCGGAGCTCTTGGCCCAAAAGATCGAGGCGCTGGGGGGAACCCCGCCACCGCCGCCCGAGGTCCCCGAAGACGCCACCTGGCGCGAGCTCTTGAACGCGCTGGAGTCGGAGAAGGCGGACCGCGTGGCCTACATCGAGGAGGCCTTCGGGACCGGGGATCCGGAGATCGAAGCGCTCTTTACCCGCATCAAGGAGGACGAAGAGCAGAACTACAAGGAACTCCTCGAGGTCATCACCCGGCTCGATCCCTACGCGGAAGGGGCCTAGGCCCGGAAAGGGGGAGGCGTGCTCAGGAAAGCGGATTTTGCCCAGGTTGAGGCCCTGATCGAGGCCAAGCCCCCGGTGCTCTCGCTCTACGTGCTCACCAACCCCGCCGACCCCAACGTCGCCGAGCACACCTTCGACTTCAAGAAGAAGCCCTACGTGATCCGCGCCAAGGACACCCTGAAGGCCCTCGGCGTGCCGAAGGCGATCCAGGACCGGGTGCTCGAGCGTCTGGAGCACGACGTCCCCCAGGCGGTGACCCGGGCGATCTTCGCCAACGAGGACCTGTTCGAGGTCTTCGACCTGAACGTCGAGCTGCCGGTGATGGACCTGCGCACCGGGCTGGTCGAGGCTCGCTGGGGCGCGCCCTACGTCGCCCCGCTGCTCTTTGCCCGCGACGAGTTCGAGCCCTACGCGGTGGTGCTCTTGGACCAAGAGCGCTGGCGGCTTTTCGAGGTCTTCATGAACGAGATCGAGGAGGTCCAGGACGCCTTCCGCGCGGTGGCCCCCGAGGCGTGGCGGGAGCTTAAGACCACCGCCCCCGCCGTACCCCGGGGCACCGCCTACGCCGCGGCCGCGCGCGGCGGGGCGGCCAAGGACAAGTTCAACCGCCGCCTCCTGGTGTGGACGAGCCGCTTCTATCGCAAGCTGGCCGGCGAGCTGGAGCGCTTTTTGAACGCGCGCGGGATCCAGCGGGTGATCCTGCTCGGTCCCGAGGCCGACGTGCAGCACTTCGAGACCTTCCTTTCCAAGGCCGTCCGCCCCCGGGTGGTGGCCCGCGCCGGGGCGCCGGGCGGCGGCCGGGTGCCCCCGAGCGCGGTGCTCGAGGCCGTCCGCCCCCTGATCGAGGCTGTCGAGCGCGCCGAGGAGTCGCGCCTGCTCGACGAGGTACGGGAGAAGGGGATCTGGGGCGTGGACAAGGTGCTCGACGCCCTGCAGGTGGGCCGGGTCTACGTCTGGGTGCTGCCCTGGCACCTGGACCTCGAGGTCTACCACTGTCCCGAGGAGGCCTTCGTCGCCTTCGATGAGAACGCGGCCAAGGCGGTCTGCGCCGCCCCCGAGCGGCGCCCCTTGAAAGACCTCGTCGACGAGCTCGCCGCCGCCTACGGCGCGGCGCTGGAGTTCGTCCGCGGCGAGGCGGAGAAACGGCTTACCACCGAGTTCGGCGGCATGGCCGGGCTCGTGCGTTGGTAAGAGGAGGTGAGTGAGGATGATGCGTTGGGATCCCTTTAAGGAGATCGAGGAGCTTCAGGAGCGGTTGCAGCGGGTGATGGGCCCGGTGGGCACCGAGCGCGGCGAGGCCCGCACCTTCGCCCCTCTGGTCGACGTCTACGAGGACGCGGAGGGGCTGCATTTCGCGGTCTACCTCCCCGGGGTGGATCCGGAGAAGGTCGAGGTCACCGCGGAGGACGAGGTCCTCACGGTGAAGGCCGAGCGCCCCTTCGAGACCAAGGAGGGCGTGACCTGGCACCGGGTGGAGGGGCCTTACGGCATCTTCGTGCGTAGCTTCTCGGTGCCCCCGACCTACGATCTGAGCAAGGTTTCGGCGCGCTTCAAGCACGGCGTGCTCTACCTCGACGTGCCGCGGGCCGAGGAGGCCAAGCCCAAGAAGATCTCGATCCAGGTCGAGCAGTAGCTGCCGGACGGCCGGGGCCTCCCCGGCCGTTGGCTTTCCGGTAGGCTCATGCCGTGGAGGTGGGAACGATGTTGATGGCGGTTTCCGAGTTCGAACGGCTCTTTCGCGAAGCGGCGTCGCTGGATGTCGACAAGAACGACCTCAAGCGCGTCTCCGACTTTCTGACCCAGAAGATCCACGACCTTTTGGTGGTGGCTGAAAAGGCGGCCAAGTACAACGCCCGGGACATCATCTACCGGCCGGACCTGCCCATCACCAAGGGGCTTGAGGAGACGATCCACGCCTTCGAGCGCATGGACGTGGCCTTGAAGCTGGAGCCGGTGCTGGAACAGCTCGCCAAGCTCCCGCCCCTCGACCTGGAGATCGGCAGCGACGTCGAGGAGATCCTGCCCAAGGTCGCAGGCGCGTTGGTCGTGGCCCTGGCCCGGGTCCTGAAGGAGCTCGACCCCAAGCTGAAGAACCCGCAGACCGAACACTGGGAGCGCGCCGAGCGGATCTTCAACTACCTGATCTAGCCATGCAGGCCGCGGTCACCCGCTTTTACCGCCTCAGCGTCCAGCTGGCCTTCAACGCCGTCGTGCTGGTGCTGGTGCTGGGGCTCTTCGTCGGGGTGGCGCGGCTGCTTTTGGGCCTCGGGGAGGTGCTCCGGCCGGGCCACCTCGCCGAGGCGTACCACACCCTGATCACCGACGCCCTGACGTTGGTGGTGGTGATCGAGCTGGTGCGCACCTTCGTCGACTACTTCGAGTGGGAGCGGGTGCGCATCCACGTGCTCTTGGACGCGGGCGCGGTCTTCGTCTTGCGCGAGCTCTTCATCGGGGTGCACAACGCCGCCCTCGACGCCACGGGCGTGCTCTTTTGGACGCTGGGGGTGCTGATCCTGGTCGCGGCCCGCACGCTGGCGCTCAAGGTGCAACCGGAGGGGCCCAAGCATGCGCGTTGAGGAAGCGGTGCTCCCCGGCGTAGGGCCCACGTTCACCCCCTAGCGACCGGCGGGTGGTGAGCGTCCACCAGACCGGGCACTCTGCCCCAAGGACGGGGGCGAGCCCGGGCGTTGCTGTGCGCGCCGCCCCCTCGAGGCCTGGCTGGCCCGGGCCCCGGAGGTGCGCGTGCTCGGGGTGCTCCGGGAAGACCAGGCGTTCTACCCCAAGTCCCAAGGACCGGGTGCTGGGGCCAGGGGGCGTCTCGATCGTGGCCGGCTCCCGCACCGCGATCGGCCGCTTCGAGCAGACGGGCTGCGCTGGCCATCGGGCTCAAGCTCCCGATCCGCTACCTGGCCGCGCTGCCGGGCTCCCCCACCGGCGCGGGCTCTTGGCCACCTTCTACCTGGTGCCCTGGGGCGCGCTGCTGGTGGGGCAGCTCGCGGTCCTCTTGGTGCTGGTCAGCGTGCCGCTGGGCGCGGTGCCCATCCGCTACGGGCCGGACTGGCTGCCCCGGTGATAGGCTGGGCCCCGGAGATGGCCGAGGTCGTCGTCGGCTGGGTGCTGGGCTCGGATCTGCGTGACCCCGAGCTGCTCGCGGCCTACGCCGAGGCCCGGGCGCGGTTTCTGCGGGTCCTCGAGGCCGAGTTCCCGGAGTTTCGTTGGCGGATCGCCTACACCGAGCGCCGGGTCTTCTTGCCCCGCGGCGGGCTGGACCCGGTGCCGCTCTTGGAGATGGCGGTGGACGAAAAGCTCCACCGCCACTGGGACTTCGCCTTCACCATCGTTCCCAACGCGCTCTTGCCGCACCATCAGCCGGCGGCGATGGGGGTGGCCTCCCAGGCGCTTGAGGCGGGGGTGATCTCTACCTCCCGCCTGGGTTCCGGCGAGGCCCTGATCGAGCGGATCGTCGCGCTGGCCTTGCACCTCTTCGGCCACTTCTTCGGCCTGCCCCACAAGGAGGGCACCCCGATGCACGCCCTGCGGGACCCCGAGGCGCTCGAGGTCCGCCCCTTCGACTCCGAGGAAAAGGCGGTGATTCGGCGCTACATCGAGGACGTGGTCCTGGTGCGCCTGGAGGAGATCCGCACCCGCTGGAGCGTGGTCAGCTTTTACCTGGAAACCTTCATGCAAGACCCCAAGGCGGTCCTCAGCGCGATCCTGGAGCACCGTCCCTGGCGGCTTCCGCTCTTCTTGGGGCGGCTCACCGCCGCCGCCGCAGTCTCCACCGTCTACCTCTTGATCAGCTCCGACGCCTGGGCGCTGGCCATGCACCTGCGACCGGTGCCCTTGCTCTTTGGCTCCTTGATCGCGCTCTTGGCCGCCGCCTTCTTCCTCTTTTGGGGGCAGGACGTGGGTCTTTTGGGGCACGAGCGCACCTGGCGGGAGCAGCTCGCCCGCACCCGGATGGTGCTCTTTGGGGTGCTGTTCATGGGCCTGGTCTCGCTCTGGGGCGTCGTCCTCGGCCTCACCTTCCTGATCGCCCTGACGCTGCCCGATCGGCTCGTCGAGGCCTGGGCCGGGGGCACCCCGCGCGTTCCTTTCAGCCTGTTTTCGGCGATGATCGGCGTGGTGGCCGCGGCGATGGGCGGAAACCTCGAGGAGGAGTCCGAGCTCAAGGCCGAGCTCTTCATCGACGAGGAGCTCTAGCCCCTAAACTGGGGCCAAGGTGAAGGCGTCGCTCACCCCCCACGCCCTCCGCGTCCTAAGGACGCGCCACCTGCTTAAGGACGCGGCCGGGGCGCCGATCGAGGAAGTCAAGCGAACCTTCCGCTCGGCCCTGGAGGTCCCTCCAAAGGCCCATCGCCAGATGCAGGCCGGCTGGCAGCGGTACCTGGACAATGCGGTCTCCAAGACGATCCACCTCCGCTCCAAAGCGCCGCCCGAGACGGTCGCCGGGATCCACCTCGAGGCCTGGCACCTCGGGCTCAAGGGGATTACGGTGTTTCGCTTCGGTTCGAAGGGGGAGCAGGCCTTGAAGCTCGGCTTCCACCCCCGCGGCCTGAAAAAGCCCGAGCCCATCCACACCTGGGCCGAGGAGGCCGAGCGGGAAGGAGGTTGGCGGTGTCGGTGTTGATGGAGTTCGCGATCTTTCCCACGGACAAAGGGGAGAGCGTCAGCGCCTACGTGGCCCGGGTGATCCGGGTGGTCGAGGAGCGCGGCCATCCCTACCAGCTCACCGCGATGGGCACGATCGTCGAGACCGAGACGATGCCCGAGGCCACCGCCCTCCTCAACGCGGCCTACGCGGTCCTGGCCCCGGACACGAACCGGGTCTACGCGGTCGCCAAGTTCGACGTGCGCAAGGGCCCGATGGGGCGGATCGAGGCCAAGGTGCGCTCGGTGGCGCGAAAGCTTTCCGGGGGCTGATCGCGGGTAAGCTCAGGGCCATGGGACAAAGGGAACCGGGGACGCGCACGGCGCTGGTCACCGGCGCGGCCCCCGTTGCCTCGCCCTTCTTGCAAGCGCTTTCCTAAGTGTGTTAAGTTGGCCTCAAACCATGGTCCGAGGCCGTCCGACGATTGACGAGGTCGCCCGTCGCGCGGGGGTCTCCCCATCGACGGTTTCACGGGTACTGAACGGTACCGCTCGGGTCTCCCAGGAAAAGGCGCGGCGGGTCTTGGAGGCCGTCGAGGCGCTGGGGTACACGCCGAGCCCCCTGGCCCAGAGCCTGGCCCGCGGGCGGTCGTACGGGGTGGGGATCCTGCTTCCGGATTTCTCCAGCGCCTTTTACGGCCCGATCCTCGAGGCCCTGACCCTCGAGCTGGGGGCCACCCCCTTCCGCCCCATCGCGGTGCCCGGCCACTGGAGCCTGGTGCGGGAGCTGGAGGCCCTGGAGTTTTTGAAGGCCCACCGGGTGGAAGCCCTGATCCTTCTGGGCACCTCCCTCGACGGCACGGCCCTGCGCGATGTCGAGGTGCCCGTGTTGGGGTTCGGCCAGCCCCTGGAGGGGCCGGGGCGCTGGTCCCTCCTCCTGGACAACCGGGACGCGGCCTACCGGGCCACGCGTCACTTCATCGAGCGGGGGCACCGGCGAATCGCCCACATCTCCAGCAACCGGGGAGGCGACGACATTCGCGAGCGTCTCTTGGGTTACCGCAAGGCGATGCGCGAGGCTGGGCTCGAGCCCCGGGTGGTCTACGGCGACCTCTTGGAGGAGGGAGGCTACCGGGCGGCGCGCATGCTCTTCCGCCGCTTTCCGGACACCACCGCGATCTTCGCGGTCAACGACCAGACCGCGATCGGGGCCAGGCGCTACCTGTACGAGGCGGGGCTGGACGTGCCGGACGACGTTTCCCTGATCGGGTTCGACGACATCCCGGTGGCCCGCTACCTGACCCCGCCCTTGACCACGGTGCGCCAGCCGGCGGAGGAGGTGGGGGCGTCCTTGGCCCGGGCGCTAAAGGCGGTGCTGTCGGGGCAGACGCCCGAGCTTATCCGCCCCAGGCTGGCCCTGATCGAGCGGCGTTCGGTCGGGGAGGTGAGAGGCTGAAGCGAACGTCGGTTTCGGTGTTCGAGGGGTAAAGGTGCTCGCTCCGCCGGAATGGCGGAAATGGGAGGTTGTTCGCATATTTAAGAAAGCGCTTTCAGCCTGGATGCTGCTGGTTTCGCTTGCCCTGGCACAGGGCACCCTGGAAGTCTGGATCATGCCCAACAGCGGCCAGCCGGCCAAGGACTTCAAGGCGCTGGTCGCGCCGTTCGAGAAGGCCAACGACGTCAAGGTCAAGGTGACGGTGCTGGACTGGGGCGTCGCCTGGACCAAGATCACCACCGCGGCCACCAGTGGGGTCGGGCCCGACATCACCCAGCTCGGCACCACCTGGGTGGGTTCGATCAGCGCGATGGGCGTCCTGGAACCCCTGGACGACGTGCTTGCGACGCTGGGGGGCGAGGCCTCGTACCTTCCCGCGGTGTGGAAGACGACCCGCTTAGAGGGCGCCAAGCAAGCGACCGCGCTCCCCTGGTTCTCGGAGCTCAGGGCCTTTTACTACCGTACCGACGCGCTCGACGCCGCCGGGGTTGACCCGGGGAAGATGTTCCAGAACTGGCAGACCTTCGAGGCCGGGCTTTCCGCTCTGGCGCGTTCCGATTTCAAGGACCCCGAGACCCGTCAGCGCCTGGCGCCGTTCTTCACCGCGGGGAAGAATTCCTGGGACGTCTTGCACAACGCCGCGCCCTGGATCTGGGGAGCGGGCGGCGCGATCGTGCGCAAGGAGGGAGGGGTCTGGAAGAGCGCCCTGAACGCCCCGGCCAGCCTGGATGGGCTTTACTTCTTCTTGAACCTCGCGCAAAAGGGGTTCATTCCCGACGAGAGCCTGGAAAAGAACACCGCCCAGATCGAGGCCGACTTCGCAGCCGGGCGCTGCGCCCTGATCGCCAGCGGCCCCTGGCTGATCAAACGGGCGGCGACGCCGGAGGACGAAGGCGGGTTCGCCGAGCGGGTGGCGGCGAAGCATATGGGCGTGGCCCCCTATCCCGCGGGTCCCCAGGGGCGTTACACCTTCTTCGGAGGCTCCAACCTGGCGCTCTTTAACTTCTCCAAGCACAAGGACCTGGCGAAGAAGCTGCTCGTCTATCTGGGCAGCCGCGAGGCGCAGCTGAGGTACGCCGAGATGACGGGCATGCTGCCCGCCCTGCGCGCCGCTTGGGACGCCCCGGAACTGCAGCAAAATCCCCTCATGCGCACCTTCGTGGACGCCGCGCAATACGGCCGGAGCTATCCCAGCCTCGCCGGGTGGGGCGTGGTGGAGAACCTGGCCGTGCAGCACATCGGCATGGCCTGGGACCTGGTGGCCCAACGACGCTTGAGCCGCGACGCCCTCAAGGATTTGATGGATAAGGCTTCGCGGGCCATTGACCAGGCCCTGCGCTAAGGGATCCGGAGGGGTCCCCCGGGCTTGCCATGCGCGCCTTTTGGAGACGTTACGGCCTCGCTTACCTCTTCATCGCCCCGGCCCTGCTGGGCATGCTCTTGGTCCATTACGGGCCCATGCTCCAGGGCCTTTACATGAGCTTTTTGGACTTGCGGCTGCAGACGCTCCGCCTCTACCTGAGCGCGCCCTTCGTTGGGCTTGAGAACTACCGCGAGATCCTCGTCGATCCGGCCTCCACCTTCCGCAGCGGGTTCCTCTACGCGGTCCGCACCACCCTCCTCTATGTCCTGGTGGTCAACGCGTTCACGCTCAGTCTCGGCCTTCTGTTCGCCCACGCGTTGAACCGCCCGCTCTGGCTCCGCGGGGTGGTGCGGAGCCTCTTCCTCCTGCCCTGGGTGGTGCCGAGCTACGTCGTCGGCCTCCTTTGGGGCTTCATGTGGCTCAAGAACGGCGTCATCAATCACCTTTTGGTGGACGTCTTCCACCTGCTTCCGGACAAGCCGCACTGGCTCACCGGCCCCTTGACCTTCGTTGCCATCGTCATCCCCACGGTGTGGCGCAGCTGGCCATTCGTGATGGTGACCTACCTGGCCGCGCTGAGGAACATCCCCGATGAGCTCTACGAGGCGGCCCGGGTGGACGGGGCCACCCCCTGGCAGCGCTTTCGCCACGTGACCTGGCCGCTCTTGCGGCCGGTGACCGCGATCCTCCTTCTCTACGGGCTTTTGGGCACGCTCTTTAGCTTCAACATCGTCTACATGATGTTTGGTCACGGGGCCGGTTATCCGGGAGCGTGGGGTGATCTCTTGATGACCAACCTCTTCCGCAACACTTTTGGCCTTTGGGACTTCGGCCTGGGCGCGGCGGCCAGCACCCTTTACATGTTGCTCAGCCTGGCGCTCATTCTCTTCTGGTACCGGGCCTTCCGGGAGGACCTGAAAGCGAGGTGAGCCGTGAAGCAGGAGCGCGGTGTCCGCTGGGCCTCGAACGTGCTCATCGTCCTGGGCCTCGTCCTTCAGCTGGCCCCCATCTTCTGGATGGTGAACACCTCGTTGATGACCCAGCTGGAAGCGGCGACGGGCAGCCTCTGGCCCAAGGTGCCCCAGTGGCGGAACTACCTGGAGTTCTGGCAGGCCTTACCGTTCTTTCACTACCTTGGCAACTCGCTTTTGGTGTGCTCGGTGACCACCCTGATGGCCCTGTGGGTGGCCACCCTGTCGGGTTACGCCTTGGCCCGCTTCCGGTTTCCCGGCGCGGAACTCTTCGGCGGCAGCGTCCTGCTGACCCAGGTCATCCCCGGGATCCTCTTCCTCATTCCGGTCTACATCATGTACATCGCCTTTCAGAACTGGACCCGATCAACCCTGGGCATCGAGGTGCGTCTGGTGGGCAGCTATGGGGGGCTCATCCTGACCTACACGGCGTTCTTCGTTCCCATCAGCATCTGGATCTTGCGCGGGTTCTTCGCGTCCATCCCCAGAGAGCTGGAAGAGGCCGCCATGGTGGACGGGGCCACGCCCTTTCAGGCCTTTTATAAGGTGGTGCTTCCTCTGGCACGCCCGGGACTGGCGGCCACCGCGGTGTATATCTTCCTGACCGCCTGGGACGAGCTGCTCTTTGCCCAGGTCTTGACCAATGAGGCCACCGCCACCATTCCCGTGGGCATCCGCAACTTCGTCGGCAACTTCCAAAACCGTTACGACCTTCTCATGGCGGCGGCCACGGTGGCGACCGTTCCCGTGCTCTTGCTCTTCTTCCTGGTGCAGCGCCACCTCATTCGGGGCCTGACGGCCGGAGCGGTCAAGGGATGAGGGTTGTCCCCCCTTGGACAGGCCCCAGGCGTGCGTACGACGTGAAGCGTGCATAGGAGGTGCTACCGGTGGAGTTTCTCTTCGGTGTGGCGACGAGCGCCTACCAGATCGAGGGGGCGACCCGGGAGGATGGCCGGGGGCCCAGCATTTGGGACGCGTTCTCCACGCAACCGGGAAAGATTCGGGACGGAAGTTCGGGCGAGCCGGCCTGCGATCACTACCATCGCTACCGGGAGGACGTGGATCGCCTGGCCTGGCTGGGGGTCGACGCCTACCGTTTCTCGGTGGCCTGGCCGCGAATCCTGCCGGAAGGGCGGGGCCGGATCAACCCCAAGGGGCTGGCTTTCTACGACCGCCTGATCGATGCCTTGCTGGAAAAGGGCATCCAGCCCTTCCTGACCCTCTACCACTGGGACCTGCCCCTGGCCCTGGAGAGGCTGGGGGGATGGCGCAACCGGGAGACGGCCCACGCGTTCGCGGACTACGCGGAGATCGTGGCGCACGCCTTTGCGGACCGGGTCCCCTTCTTCGCTACCCTCAACGAACCCTGGTGCAGCGCCTTTTTAGGGCACTGGACGGGTGAGCACGCCCCCGGGCTCCGAGATCTGGAAGCCGCGCTGAAGGCCGCCCACCACCTCCTCCTGGCCCACGGTTTGGCGGTGGAGGCGCTGCGCGCGGTGGGCGTCAAGCACGTGGGAATCGTGCTGAACTTTACCCCCGTTCGGGGCGACGACGAGGTCGCGGTGCGCCTTGCCGATCGCTACCACAACCGCTTCTTCCTGGATCCCCTGTTGGGGCGCGGCTACCCGGAGAGCCCTTTTCGCCGTCCCCTTGCGCTTCCGGTACGCCCCGGGGATTTGGAGACGATCGCGCAACCTTTGGACTTTCTCGGCGTCAACTACTACACCCTGGCCCGGGTGGACCGCGGGGAAGGGGTGTACCCGGTGGCCTACCTTCCTCCGCAGGGAGAGCCCACCAGCATGGGCTGGGAGGTGTATCCGGAAGGGCTTTACGACCTCCTTTGGCGTTTGGCCCGCGAGGTCCCCTGGCCGCTCTACGTTACCGAGAACGGGGCTGCCTATCCCGATCGCTGGCAGGGGGAGGCGGTGGTGGTGGACGGGGCGCGGGTCGCCTACCTCGAGGCCCACTTGGACGCGGCCTTGCGGGCGCGCAGGGAAGGGGTGGACCTGAGGGGCTATTTCGTCTGGAGCCTGCTCGACAACTTCGAGTGGGCGCACGGCTACACCCAGCGCTTTGGCCTTTTCTACGTGGACTATCCCACGCAAAGGCGCGTGCCCAAGCAAAGCGCCCACTGGTACCGGGGCAGGCTCCAGCGTTCCCGTGAGGCCGGCGCGGTGGAAGACTAAAACCGCTCGGTGACGCTCTTCATCTGCAGGAAGAGCCTGAGGTAGTCGTGGCTGCCGGTCTTGGCCCCGGTGCCCGAGAGGTTGAAGCCGCCAAACGGCTGGACGCCGACGAGCGCCCCGGTGATCTTGCGGTTGAAGTAGAGGTTGCCGACGTGGAACGCGCGCCGGGCCTTTTCCAGCACCTCGCGGTTTCTGGCGTAGACGCCGCCGGTCAGGCCGTAGACGGTGTCGTTGGCGATCTCCAGGGCCTCGTCGAAGTCATGGGCCTTGATCACGCTGAGGACCGGTCCGAAGATCTCCTCCTGGGCGATCTTCGCCTTGGGCGGCACATTGGTGAAGATCGTGGGCGCGATGAAGAACCCCGGGCCCTCGAGCTTTTCCCCGCCCAGGACGAGCTGCCCCTCGTTCTTGCCAAGGGCGATGTAGTGGAGGATCTTCTTCTCCTGGGCGGCGTTGATCACCGGCCCCATGTCGGGGTTCTCCTCGGCCGGGCCGACCGTGAGCGCCCGGGTCTTGGCCTCGACCTTCTCCATCAGGGCGTCGTGGACCGCTTCCAAAACGATCAGCCGGCTCGCCGCCGAGCACTTTTGCCCGGAGAAGCCGTAGGCGCTCTGGATGATCCCTTCGGCGGTGAGGTCCAGATCGGCGCTCTCGTCCACGATGATCGCGTCCTTGCCGCCCATCTCGGTGATCACCCGCTTCAAAAAGCGCTGGCCGGGGCGCACCTCGCCGGCGGCCTTGTTGATCCAGGTGCCGACCTCGAGGCTACCGGTGAAGTTGATGAACCGGGTCCTGGGGTGTTCGACCAGGTAGGCCCCGACCTCCTCGCCGATCCCGGGGAGGAAGTTCAGCACCCCGGGGGGGAGGCCGGCCTCCTCCATGATCTCGAAGACCTTGTAGGCGACGACCGAGCTGTCCTCGGCGGGCTTGGCCACCACCGTGTTGCCCACGGCGATCGGCCCGGCGAACATTCCGGTGTAGATGGCGACGGGGAAGTTCCAGGGGCTGATCGAAACCCCGGCGCCGAGCGGGATGTAAAAGGACTCGTTGTCCTCGCCGGGGAAGGGGACGATCTCGACGGCCTCCGGGCCCTTAAAGCGCAGCGCCGCCCGGGCGTAGTACTCGAGGAAGTCGATCGCCTCGGCGACGTCGGCGCTGGCCTCGATCCAGTTCTTGCCCACCTCGTAGACCATCCAGGCGGTGAGCTCGGTTTTCCTTCGCCGCATCAGGTGGGCGGCCTTGAGCAGCACCCGGCTCCGCGCCGCCTGGTCCCAGCGCTTCCAGGCGTCGAAGGCCTTCCAGGCGGCCTCCAGCGCGGCCTCGGCGTCTTCTTTTCTGGCCTTAGCCACCCGGCCGACGACGCGGGAGGGGTCCGAGGGGTCGATCGAGTCGATGAACGCGCCGGGATCGACGCGCTCCCCGCCGATCACCAACGGGTACTCCCGGCCGAACTGCGCCTTGACCTCGGCCAGCGCGGCCCGCATCGCCTTTTGGCGCTCCTCGGTGGTGAAGCGCTCGATGGGTTCGTTCCTGAAGGGTTCGACGGTCATCTTCTCACTCCCTTTCCTAAGACTTCAAGAGCCCCCGGAGGACGAAGAGGGCGTTCTCCGGACGCTCGGCGATCCGGCGGGAAAAGTAGGGGTACCAGGCGCGGCCAAAGGGCACGTAGGCCCGCGTCGTGTAGCCCTCGCGGGCGGTTCGTCTTTGCAGCGCCGGGCGCACCCCGTAGAGGAACTGGAACTCTAAGCGCTGCCTGGGAATGCGGTGCTCGGCCGTCCAGCCCTTGGCCCAGCGGATCAGCCGGTCGTCGTGGGTGGCGATCGCGGTGGGGTTGCCCGCCTCGAGGTTGGTTTGCACCAGGCTCTTGAACGCCTCGCGGATGGTGGCAAGGTCCTGGTAGGCGACCTCGGAGGGTTCGGCGTAGGCGCCCTTGACCACCCGCACGTTCGGCCGGTAGGAAAGGAGGGCCTTGAGGTCGTCTTCGCTGCGCTTCAAGTAGGCCTGGAGGACGATGCCCACGTTCTCGAACCCGGCCTCGCGCATCGCCCGGTAGATATCGAGGGTCTTGTCCACCCGGGGGGAATCCTCCATGTCGATGCGGAGGAAGACCCCGCCTTCTTCGGCGAGGGTGAGGATCTCCTCAAGGAGCGACCTCGCCAGGGCTTCGCTTAGGTCCAGCCCCAGCTGGGTGAGCTTGACCGAGACGTAGCGAGGGTAAGGGAGGGTCGCGAAGGCCCGGACGGTGGCCTTGATCTCCTCGGCGAAGGCCCGGGCCATCGCCTCGTCCTCGACCATCTCCCCGAGCACGTCGAGGATCGCGTGGATGCCTTCGGCCTCCAGCCGGTGCACGGCCTCAAGCGCCTCCTCAAGCGTCTCCCCGGCGATGAAGCGCCGAGCCAGCCGCCAGCCGTGGCGCCGCACCAGCCGCTCGACGACGGGGTGGCCGGCGATGGCCAGCACTCCTTGCCGCCAGAGGTTCATCGGGCCTCCTCCAGACGCGCACGCACCAGCGCCTTGAACCGCTCGACGTGGGCCCGGGCCGCGGCCGCCGCCCGCTCGGGGTCTTTGGCCTCGATGGCCTCGAGGATCGCCCGGTGCTCGGCGAGGGTCTTGGGGCTTTGGTTTTCGTCGCTGGACAACCCCCGGGCCAGGGTGAGCTTGGCGTCCAGCTGGTGAAAGAGCTGCTCGAGCTCCTTGTTCTTGGCCGCGGAGAAGAGGAGGGCGTGGAAACGGGTGTCGGCCTCGGTCTGGGCGGCGAGCGCCCGCCGAGGGAGGCGTTCGAGGTGGGCGAGCGCCTCGCGCAGCGCGGCCAGGTCCCGCGCGTCGCGCCGCAGCGCGGCGAGCCGGGCGGCCTCGGCCTCGAGCGCTGCCCGCACCTCGTAGACCTCGTCGACCTCCTCGGCGCTGAGCCGCCGCACCCGCGCGCCGCGCCCGGGGAGGAGCTCGACCAGCCCCTCCTGGGCCAGGCGCAAAAGGGCCTCGCGCACGGGGGTGCGCGACACCCCGAGGCGCGAGGCCAGCTCGGCCTCGGTGAGGCGGGCCCCGGGGGCGAACTCCCGCCGCGCCAGCGCGGCCTTGAGCCGGGCGTAGGCGGCCTCACGGACCAGGGCAGGACGTTCCAGGCGCATGCTGTATGCAGTATACACCATGGCTTGCCGGTGCGCGTGCGCTTTCGCGTGCGGCGCTCGTTTGTTAACGTTGGATGAAGAGAGGGAGGAAAGAGGTGAGACGATGAAGCGTTATGTGGTGTGGTTGGGCCTGCTCCTCGCCCTAGCCTGGGGCCAGAGCGTCCGCGAGGCGGGGATGGCGGGCGTGCGCCTGCCGGGGGCCGGAGCCAGTCTACATAACCCCGCCTACTTCGCGGTCGAGAGCCCCTTCGACCAGGGTGGGTGGACGCTCCCCCTCGGGCTCTTGGGCCTTTTGCTCCCCGATCGCAGCCCGCTCTACTACGTGGCTGCGCCGGACGTCTTCTATAAGAGCTTCGATGGGCTTCGCTTTTACGATCAGCTCAGCCACCTGGATAGCTTTCTGATCAACCCCGAGGCCAGCCCGAAGGAGGTGCGGCTCGAGGTCTCTCCAGACCGCATCGCGCTCACCGACGGCGAGGGCCGGCCGCTCCGGCTCTCGGCCCGGGTCGGCGCGGGCGGCGCCGGCGGGGGCGCGCCAAGCCTGACCCCGCCGCCGCTCGTGGCCTACCCCTTCTCCCTGGGAGGCGGGTTGAGCCTCGCGGTCTCCGCCTTCGGCGGCGTCGAGGGGGCGGGTGTCCGCCCGGACGCGAAGCTCGCGGAGCTGCTCTCCGGTGGACAGCTTTCGCCCAACACCCGCTACGCGGCCACCGCCGAGGCCCACGCCAGCACCGGGCTGCGCCTGGACTTCGCCTACGCCGTGCCCCTGCCCGCGCTTCCCGAGCTCGAGGGCCGGGTCTTTCTGGGCGCCCGGGGCGCGGGCTTTTTGGGCCTGGCCCGGGTGGACGCGGCGCTCAAGACGGCCTTGACCACCGACGCCCAGGCCAACGTCCAGACGACCGAGACCGAGACCACCGTCTTCTACAGCTACCCCGGGGCCGGGGGGCTCGGCTACGGGCTGCGCCTGGACCTCGGGGTCGCCTACCAGAACGAGCTTGGGATCTTTGGGCTGGGCGTGAACAACGTCCTCGGCTACAGCCACTGGAGCGGCACCGAGGTGATCCGAAACGATAGCGGCACGACCGAGCGGGCGGCGGAGAAGAACGCCTTCGGTTTCAGCCCCGCGGTCTACGCCAACGGCGCCAGCTACGTCGAGGCAGCGCCGGGGACGAGGCTCCTTCTGGCCGGGGACCTCGGCTACGACGGGGCGGTGTTCGGGCACCTCGGCCTCGAGTACCCGCTGGGGCCCACCGCGCTCCGGGCGGGGATCGGCTACGACCAGGGCGTGCGGCTGGGACTGGGCGCGGGCATGGCGCTTTCCGGGGTCCGGCTGGACCTCGCCCTCACCAGCCACACCGGGGCCTTCACCGGCCAGCAGGTCTTCGGCCTGGCGGCCAGCGTGGGGTTTTAGGAGGTGCGTATGAAGCGATGGATCCTGCTCCTTGTGGGCGTGCTGGCCTTCGCCGGGTGCAGCATGCAAACCCGCTATAGCGTCGCGCTGTCCGGGTTCCAGCTAATCGGGGATCCGCAGGACGTGCCGATCCCGGGTACGCTCACCCTCTACCTTCCGGACGCCGACGGCGATCCCACCACCCCCGACGGCGGCTACCTGGCCTCGGTGCCGGAGGCGGTGGCCGCCCACCTGAGCGAGGCCGCGCTCACCCTCGGCCTCGATCTAAAGAACACCGGAAGCGTAGCCCTCACGGCCCGGATGGCCTTCTACCTGGCCCCCGAGAGCGAAAGCACGAACATCTACCAACCCCAGTACCGGGTGGATGGAAGCGATCCCCTCACCCTGGCCCCGGGAGAGACCGGCACCCTGACGCTGAGCTTGACGCTTTCCTCCAGCGAGCACGCCGACGCCTTCGACCGGATCCGGCAGAGCAACGGGCGTTTTCGCGTGGGGGTGAAGCTCGAGCTCAACGGCGACCGGGCCCGTCTGACCGCCGGCCAGCTGGACCTCACCCTGACCAGCGACCCCCTGGGGAAGCTGCTGCGCTAGGGGTCGGCGCCCTCGTGGCGCCGCCGCGCCCGCGCCCCCATCGCCCGGCCCGCTCGGTAGCCCTCCTTGAAGGCGGCGAGCAGCCGGGCGTCGGGGGCGCGCTCCATGTGGCGGACGAAGAGGGCCTCGAGCTCGGGCGGCTCGAGGCGGTCGTAGCCGTCCTTGAACCCGAGCTCGAAGCCCTTGGCGTAGGCGGTCTGGACTAGATCTCGAAGGTCCACATCCCCTCCTCCATCAAGGGGACGCGCGCGTTCCCCTTGAGGCCGGTGACGCGCATCGCCTCGGAGCCGATCATCCAGTCCTGGTGCACCAGGCTCTCGTTCATCCCCCGCCGGGCCCGCTCGGTTTCGGAGAGCCGGTCCGCATCCCGCAGGTTCTCGCTGTAGGCCTGGCCGAAGGCGATGTGGCTGGCGGCGTTCTCGTCGAAGAGGGTGTTTAAAAAGAGCACTCCGGCCCGCCGCACCCCGGAGTCGGCGGGGACCAGGGCCACCTCGCCGAGCCGCCGCGCGCCGGGGTCGGTCTCCAAGAGGGCCAAGACGGCCTCCCGGCCGGTCTCGGCCTCGACCTCGACGGCCACGCCCTTTTCGAAGCGCACCCTGAGCCCCTCGACCAGCACCCCGTTCAGGGAGAAGGGCATCGTGGCCGTCGCCACCCCCTCGACCCGGTCCTTGTGGGGCATGGTGAAGACCTCCTCGGTGGGGAGGTTGGGCAGGCAGCGCACGCCGTTCTTGGCCTCCCCCCAGCCCCCCTTCCAGACGTGGCCCTCGGCGAGCCCCACGACGAGGTCCGTCCCCGGCCCCTCGAAGTGCAGCGCGTCGAAGGCCCACGCGGTCAGCCGCTGGGCGCGGGCGCTGAGCGCGTCGGCGCGCTCGGACCAGGCCTGCAGGGGGTCGTCGGCGTCGAGCCGGGTCGCGACGCGCACGGCCTCGGTGAGCCGGGCCAGGGCCTCGGCCTCGGGCAGGTCGGGGAAGACCGCCCTGGCCCAGGCCGGGGTGGGGTAGCCGACGATCGTCCAGTTGGTCTTGAACTCGGAGATCGGCTTGAGCATCGGTTTGCGCGCCGCGGACTGGCTTTGCACGTAGGCCCGCACCCGCTCCGGGGGCGCCTTGGCCAGGAGGTTGGGGTCCTCTCCGGTCAGCGCCAGGCGCGCGGTCCCCGCCTCCAACGCGGCGCCGATCGCCTCGTAGAGCCAACCCGGGGCGTAGGTCCAGGCCTCGGGGCCGCCCTCGTTGAGCTTGGCGAGGAGCAGGGCGTCGTCGAAGAAGAAGGGCAGCAAGTGCACGCCCCCGGCGCGGTAGACGGCGCGGGCCAGGGCCTGGACCAGGGGGCGCTGGTCGATGTGCGCGGTCAGCAGGACCGGCTGCCCGGGCTGCAGGTTCAGCCCGACCCTGACCGCGAGTTCGGCGAGCGTGGCTTCCAGGTTCATAGGTGTTCCCTCCACCAGTCGAGGTAGGCCTTGAGCCGGGCCACCCGGCGGTCCGGACGGCCGCTTCGCGAGAGGTTGTGCCCCTCCTCGGGGACGCGGAAGAAGCGGGCCTTGACGCCGCGGTCGAAGAGCGCGGTGTACCAGGTCTCCCCCTGGTCGATCGGGCAGCGGTGGTCGGCCTCGGCGTGGACCACCAGCGTGGGGGCCTTCACCCGGTCGGCGTAGGCCAGGGGGCTCTTTTCCCAGAGCACCTCGGGACGGTTCCAGGGATCGGCGAAGAGCTGGATGCGGGTGAACATCGGGCCGATGTCGCTGGCGCCGAAGAAGCTGATCCAGTTGGCGATCGAGCGGTCGGTGACCGCGGCCTTGAAGCGCTCGGGATAGCGGGCGGTGAGCCAGTTCGTCATGTAGCCGCCGTAGCTGCCCCCGGCGACCCCGACCCGCTCCCGGTCCAGGGGAAAGCGTGCCAGGGCGGCGTCGAGCAGGCCGAGCAGGTCGGCGGCGTCGATCTCCCCCCAGCGGCCCTCGAGCTTGGCGAAGGCCTCGCCGTAGCCGGTGGAGCCCCGGGGGTTGCCGTAGACCACGGCGAAGCCCGCCTGGCGGAAGAGCTCGAGCTCGAGCATCAGCGCCTGCCCGAAGGCGGTGTGGGGGCCGCCGTGGATGTAGAGGATCACCGGGTGCGGCCCCTCGCCCTCGGGGAGCAGGACCCAGCCCGGGACCTCGTGGTCCTCGGGCGCGGTATGGACGAGGGGCTGGGGCGGCCGGAGGCCCGGCAGGCGGCGGGCGTTGGGGTCGTAGACCTCGCGCCCCTCCACGACCAGCCGCGGCCCGTGGGTGAAGTCCTCGACGAGGAGCGCCCGGCCCTCCATGGCAAAGGCCACGATCGACGCCTCGTGGGCGGTCCGCTCGGCCTTCCCGTCCGGGGAGACGGCGTAGAGCACCCCTTTTCCGGCCTCGGTGGCCAGGATGTAGATCCGCCCGTCCCGGCCCCAGCGGGGGCCGGCCTCGTAGCTGCCGTAGCGCACGTCTGAGTTCACCGAGTTGCCGAGGTGAGCGGCAAAGAGCGTTCGGTCCTGGCCGTCGTAGGTCAAAAGCCGGAGCTCGTCGAAAAGGCCCCCCTCCTTGTAGCTCTGGTAGACGTAGGCCAGCCCCTGGGGGCCGGCGGCGAGGCCGTAGACTGCTCCCTTGGGGTCGTGGAACAGGCGGAGCTCCCCGTCCCGGTAGCGCCAGATCGCCCCCTGCCAGTGGGCCTTGGCCCGGGCGTCGGGGGCGGCGACGACGTAGAGGGCGCCGTCGGCGCCGAAGGCCGCGGCCTCGATCGGGGGAAAGCGCGAAAAGAGCTGCTTCCTGCCCAGGTAGACCTGGACCGGTGCCTCCGAGGCGAGCCCCGCCCCGTCGAACTTGAAGGGCCAGGCTTCGTAGACCCTGGGGGTTCCAGGGGCCTCCTCCTTGGGCCGGGTCCAGGTCAAGACCTCGCCCCGGGGCCCGATCTCGAACCCCAGCACGCCGCCCGGGTGGCGGGTGACCTGCTCCGGTTCGCCGCCGTCCAGCGGCAGGCGGAAGAGCTGGGGGACCTCGGCCACCCGTCGGGTGAAGTAGATCCAGCGGCCGCGCCAGACCGGACGGCTGGCCTCGCCCTGGGTGAGGGCGCGGGGCCGGCCGCCGTCGAGCGTCATGAGCCGGGTGCGGTAGCGGGGAGGCGCGTTCTTTTCGCGTTCGATCTCGGTCAGGGTGAAGAGCGGGCGGCCGCTGGGCCCCTCGCTCAGCCCGCCGAGGAAGCGAAGCCGATAGAGGATCTCGGGGGTCATGGTCCCTAGGCTACCAAAAACCCTGACCCGTGGGTCAGGGTTGGGGGACGCGCGGATCGCGACCTAGCGGCGCACGCGGCGGCGCTTGGGCCGCGCCGCGCCTTCGCCCTGCTCGGGGCCGAGGAGCAGCGCCAGGAGGCCGGCCAGGGCCTCGGTGTCGCCGGCCTTGATCCAGGCCTCGGCGATCGGCCGCATGGCCGCCTTCTTGGCCTCCGGCTGGTTGCGCGCGGCCTCGACCAGGGCGCGCAGCCGGGCGGTGCGGGCGGCCTCGGGGCTGGGCAGGTCGAGGCGTTGAAAACGGCGTCCCACGGCCTTTTCCAGCCGCCGCACCAAGAAGCCCTCGCGGTGGCCCTCGAGGATCGCCACCGTCCCCTCACGACCGGCCCGCGCGGTGCGCCCGGAGCGGTGCTGGTAGCTCTCCGCCTTGTCCGGGAGGCGGTAGTGGACGACGAGGTCCACCTCGGGGATGTCCAGGCCGCGGGCGGCGACGTCGGTGGCCACCAGGGTGCGCGCCTGGCCGTTGCGAAAGGCCCGGATCACCCGCTCGCGCTCGCGCTGGCCGAGGTCCCCGTGGACCGCCTCGGCGGGCAGGCCCGCGTGGCGCAACGCCTCGGCGACCGTGTCGGCCTCGGCCTTGGTGCGGGTGAAGACGATCGCCCGCTCCGGCCCCTTGGCGAAGATCAGCTGGGCCAGCGCCGCCTCGCGGGACGTGCTGCTGGTCTTGTAGACCTCCTCGGTGTAGCGCACCGCCTCGTCGGTGACCACGTTGACCGTCTTCGGGCGCGTGAGGTGGCGTTTGACGAGCCGCTCCGCCCAGCGGGGCAGGGTGGCGGAAAAGAGCAGCGTCTGGCGCGCCTCCGGGGTGGCCTTGAGGAGGGCCTCGACGTCCTCTTCGAAGCCCATCGAGAGCATCTCGTCGGCCTCGTCGAGGACGGCGATCTCGACCCGGGCGAGGTCCAAGACCCCGCGCTTGAGGTAGTCGAGGGCCCGCCCGGGGGTGGCGACGACGACGTCCGCACCCTCCTTGAGGGCCCGGGCCTGGGCCTGGTAGCCGGTGCCACCGTAGACCGTCACCACCTTGAGGTGGGGGGCCACCCAGGCCAGCTCCTTGGCCACCTGCAGCGCGAGCTCACGGGTGGGGGCGAGGACCAGGGCCCGGGGCGCGCGGCCCCGGGTCGGGTCCGCCGGCAGGCGCTCGGCGATGGGGAGGCCGAAGGCCAGGGTCTTCCCGGTTCCGGTGCGGGCGATGCCCAGGACGTCCTGGCCGGCGAGCGCCGCGGGCAGGGCGGCCTGCTGCACCGGGGTCGGGGTTTCGATCCCCCGCTCGGCGAGACGGGCGACGGTGTTCGGGCTTAGTTCAAGGTCGTGAAAGTTCATGTGGTTTCCTTTCCGGGGCTTTTTCAGCGCTCCGAAAAGGAAAACCGCTTAAAACCCCTAAAACTTCCTAAGACTACAGGAAAGCGAAGGCCAAGTCAAGGGCGCTCTGGCCGAAAGCTGAGGGGGCCGGCCTCTTTGAGCGCCAGCTGGCCGCAGGCCGCGCCCACGTCCGCTCCCCGGCTCCAGCGGACGGTGACCGGGAGGCCCTCGGCCTCGAGCACCCCCGCGAAGCGGCGGATCCCCTCCGGCGGGGTGCCCTCGACCGGGGCCCCCTCCCAGGGGTTGAAGGGAATGAGGTTGACGTGGGCCACGATGCGCCTTTGCTTGATCAGCCGCGCCACCTCCCGGGCCTGCCAGGGCGCATCGTTGATCCCCTTGAGCATCACGTACTCGAAGGTCACCCGGCGCCGGGTGCGGGCAAAGTAGTCCCCGACCGCGTCCATGATCGCCTCCACCGGGTAGGCCTTGGCGGTGGGGATGATCTGCTTCCGGGTGGCGTCGTCGGGGGCGTGGAGGCTGAGGGCCAGCTTGACCCCCAGGTCCTCCTCCCCCAGCCGGCGGATCCCCTTGGGGATGCCGACGGTGGAGAGGGTGATGCGCCTGGGGCTCATCGCCAGCGCCTGCTTGTCGATCATCCGGCGCACCGCCTGGGCGACCGCGTCCAGGTTCAAGAGCGGCTCGCCCATCCCCATCAGCACCACGTTGCGGATCTCGCGGGGGCTCAGCTGCTGGTGGTGGGCGATGGCCAGGAGCTGGTCCAGGATCTCCCAGGGGGTGAGGTTGCGACCGAAGCCCAGCGCCCCGGTGGCGCAGAAGACGCAACCCGCGGGGCAGCCCACCTGGCTGGAGAGGCAGACGGTCTTGCGGTCCTTGTAGGGCAGGTAGACGGCCTCGGTCTGGCGGCCGTCGAGGAGGGTGAAGAGGTACTTGGTCGAGCCGTCCCTGGAGGGGAAGGCCTGGACCAGCTCGAACTCCGAGACCCGCCACTCGGCCTCGAGGGCCTCCCTGAGCGCCCGCGGGAGGTCGGTCATCTCCTCGAAGCTGCGCGCCCCCTTCTTGTAGAGCCAGCTCGCGATCTGGCCCTTGCGGTAGCCTTCCCCCGGGAGGCCTTCGGGGGGCCTGGGGGCGAGGATCGAGCGCTTCATGCCTGGGACTGGGTGAGCTCGAGCATCAGGTATTCCAGCCGGGTGCGGGCGTTGTCCTGGGAGCCGTAGATGCTGCGCACCAGCTCGCCGCCGGGGGCGTAGACCAGCCAGTGGGGCGTGCCCTCGACCCCGAGCCGCTCGGCCAGCTCGCCGCTGTGGTCCAGCGCCACGGGAAAGGGGAGCTTGGCGTAGTCGCTGGCGAAGTAGCGCACCTTCTCGACGACGTCGGCCTTGTCGTAGCGCTTATGGCCGTAGCTGGTGTGCACGGCGAGGTAGTGGAGCCGGTCCCCGTGCTCGCGAACCAGCCCCTTCAAAAAGGGGATGCCCCGCGCGATGCAGCCCGGGCACTCGAGGTTGAAGAACATCACGATCCCGGGCTTTTCCCAGGCGCTCGGGGGGCTTAGGGGCTCGCCCCAGACGAACTCGCTCGGCCAGTCCATGCTAGAGAAACTTCTCCTCCTTGCCCAGGCGCTTCACCAGCAGGTAGTAGAAGGTCGAGCGCAACTTGCGCCCCTGGATCGTCTGGCAGACCTCCTGGAGCAGCCGGTCCATCTCTTCGTCGCTGAGGTCGACGTGCAGCTTGTCCAGGAGGAAGCGCTTTTTCACCCGTTCCAGCTCGTCGGGCTGGCTGCAGGCGACGTAGGCGCTGTCGGCGTTGCGGAAGACCACCGCGTAGGTCTCCACCAGCGCCCGCAAAAGGGCCTCGTCGGGGTTGGGGTCGTACTTCTTCACGTCCTCCAGGGCTTTTTGAAAGAGCTCCTCGTGGGTCATCGCCACCTCCTTCAAAGGATTATAGCAAAAGGCTCAACAAACTTAAATCTTAAGGTGCACCACGGTGACCCCGTGGCCGCCTTCATACGGCATCGCGTCGTGGAAGGAGGCCACCCGCTTGTCGCGCTTTAAGGCCTGGCGCACCGCGGTGCGCAGCGCCCCGGTGCCCTTGCCGTGCAGGATGCGCACCGGGCTCTCTTTGAGCGCGTGGGCCTCGGTGAGGAACTCGTCGAGCGCCAAAAGCGCCTCTGCCTGGGTGAGGCCGCGCAGGTTGAGCTCGGGCTCGAAGCCGGACTTGACCACCACCGCCTCCTTGGGACGGGGGGCGCCGGGGTCACGGGGCTTGAGCCGGGCCACCGGGACCTCGACCTTCAAGGGCCCGATCTGGACCAGGGCCACGCCGTCCTTGACCCTGAGGACGCGCCCCTTTTGGCGGTAGTCGGGGACCTCGACCAGGGTCCCGGCGGCGAGCGTGGGGTAGGGGTTGGGCTGGGGGCGGGGGCGGACCTTCTGCCTCAGGGCCATGACCTCCCTGAGGGCGTCCCGTTTTCCCTCCGCGGTTTTGGCCTTGGCCTTGAGCTGCTTGATCTGCTGCTCGGCGGCCTTGAGGAGGCGGTCGGCTTCGGCTCGGGCCGCGTCGAGGACGCGCTGGCGTTCGGCCTCGAGGGCCCCGAGGCGGGCCTCGAGCGCAGCGGCCTTGGCCCGGGCCGCCTGCTCGCGGGCCTCGGCCTCGGCCAGGGCTTCGTCCAGCGCCGCTTTTTCCGCCTCCATCTCCGCGAGCAGGGCCTCGAGCCGCCGTCCCTCCTCCCCAGCCAGCGCGCGGGCCCGGGCCAGCAGGGGCGCGGGGAAGCCCAGCCGCTCGGCGATGGCCAGGGCGTAGCTGCGCCCCGGGACCCCGACCAGCAGCCGATAGGTCGGGGCCAGCGTCTCGGGGTCGAACTGCATGCTCGCGTTCTCGATGCCCTCGGCCTCGCTGGCGAAGACCTTGAGCGGGGTGAGGTGGGTGGTGGCGACGCCCAAAGCGCCGCGCTCGAGCAGGGCCTCGAGAACCGCCTGGGCCAGCGCCGCCCCCTCCTCGGGGTCGGTGCCGGTGCCCAGCTCGTCGAGGAGGACCAGGGTGCGGGGGTCCGCGGCCTCCACCGCGTCCTTGAGGCGCAGGAGATGGGCGGCGAAGGTGGAGAGGCTGGCGAAGAGGTCCTGCCGGTCCCCGATGTCCACGAAGACCCGCTCGAAGAAGGGGAGGATGGCCTGTTTGGCGGGGACGAAGAGGCCGGTCTGGGCCATCAGCACCGCGACGCCAACGGTCTTCAAGACCGCGGTCTTGCCCCCCATGTTGGGGCCGGAGATCAGCAGCAAGCGGCGCGCGGGGTCCAGGCGCAGGTCGTTCTTGACCGGATCTTGAATGAGCGGGTGAAAGGCGGCCTCGAGGACGAGGTGGCCGTCCTCGGTGAAGCTCGGGGTGCTGAGCCCCCAGTCCTCGGCGAGGCGGCGGCCGGCCTCGGCTAGGTCCAGCTCGACCAGGGCGGAAAGCGTCGCCCGCACCCCCGGGTCCTGGCCCAGGCGGGCGGAGAGCTCGGCGAGGATCCGCCGCACCTCGGCCTCCTCGGCCAGGATCAGCTCGGCCAGGGCGTTGTTCAGGGGAACGAGCTCGGCGGGCTCGACGAACAGGGTGGCCCCCGAGCTGGAGCGGTCGAGCACGATCCCCGGCACCTCGTGCACCCGCTCGGCCTTGACCGGAAGGGCGTAGCGCCCCCGGCGGAGGGTGACGAAGCGGTCGCTGAGCGCCGCTTGATGACGCTCCATCAGGGCGTAGACGCGTTCCTGGATGCGCCGGCGCAGGGGGGCGATCCTGCGGCGCAGGCGCTTGAGCGTCTCCGAGGCTTCGTCCTTGACCTGCCCGGTCTCGTCGAGGGCACGGCGCACCGCCCGGGTGAAGGCGCGGTGGTCGCCGATCCTTTCGGCGACCGCCCGGAGCGCTTCGAGGTCGGTCTCGAAGAGCGCCGCCTTGAGGGCCATCGCCCGCTCCAGGGTCGTGGCGGCGGCGAGCAGCTCCGGGCCCTCGAGCCCCTCCCCCTTGGCCAGGGCCTCGAGCTGCGGGGTGAGGTCCTGAACGCCCCCGAGGTCGATCGGGAAAACCTTCGCCTCGGCGATCCGCCGTAGGCGGGTCTCGGCCGTGGCCCGGTCCACCGGGGCCAGGTGCCGGGCCGCGGCCTGGCCGGCCAGGGTCTGGGCCCGCTCGGCCAGGGCCTCGCGCACCGCGGCGAAGTCGAGGGCCTCGAGGACGTCCTGCATGCAAAGGTTTATTCTAGCACGCGAAAACGCAACCCGCGAACACCTAAGGACTGGCCACGCTTTCGCCACGCCCCCCTGGCTACCCTCGTCCCATGAGGGCTTTCAGCGTCCTTCTTATCGTTCTGGCCGGGGTGCTCGCGGCCTGCGCGCTGCAAGCCTCGCCCCGCCTGCTCCTCGACGGCGCGTCCTTCGTCCTTCACGGCACCTGGAACGCCGACCTGGACACCGCCAAGGAGGTCGCGACCGGACCGGAGATCGACGTCTGGTGGGAGCAGGTCGACGCGACCGAGCGCTACTGGGTTCCGAAGAACGGGGCGCGCTTCGCGGCCATGGGCAAGACGCGCCCCGATGCGGCCACCTGCCGCAACACGCCGCTGTCCGGCGATCCGATCGACGGCAGCGACGGCCCCGGCAACAAGATCCCCAGCGGCAGCTTCCTCTGTGCCCTGACCAGCGCGGGGCATCTGGCCATCGTCGAGGTGGTGCGCTACGGCTACAACCTGGAGCTTCGGGTCTGGGTCTATGACCGTTAGACCTCGAGGGCAAACCCCGCGTCCCGGTAGGTGAGGGCCTCGGCGATGTGGACCTCCTCCACCCGTTCGCTCGCCGAAAGGTCGGCCACGGTGCGGGCCACCCGGAGCACCCGGTCGTAGGCCCGGCCGGTGAGGAGGAGCTTTTTCGCCGCGGCGAGCAAGAGCCCCTCCGCGTTGGGGGTGAGGCCGGCCACCCGGGCCAGCTCCCTCGGCGTCAAGAGGCCGTTCGGTTTGCCCTGGCGCGCCTGCATCCGTTCGCGGGCAGCGGCCACCCGCTCGGCGATGCGCGCGCTCGCTTCCCCCTCGGGGGCACGGGCCAGCTCCTCGGGAAGGAGCCTGGGGACCTCGACCAAAAGGTCGAACCGGTCGAGCAGGGGGCCGGAGATCTTGGCCCGGTAGCGGCGGATCTGGTGGGGGCTGCAGGTGCAGGCCCGCTCGGGGTCCCCGTGCCAGCCGCAGGGGCAGGGGTTCATCGCCGCCACCAGCAAAAAGCGCGCGGGAAAGGAGAAGCTGGCCCGGGCCCGGGCGATGGTGACCGTTCCGTCCTCGAGCGGCTGGCGCAAGACCTCCAGCGCCCGCCGGGAGAACTCCGGCAGCTCGTCCAAGAACAGCACCCCGTGGTGGGCTAGGCTGACCTCGCCCGGTCGGGGCACGGCCCCGCCCCCCACCAGCCCGGCGTCGGAGACCGTGTGGTGGGGGGCGCGAAAGGGCGGCCTCAGGGGCAGCCCCCGGGCCAGCAGTCCGGCCGCCGAACGCACCTTGAGGACCTCCATCGCCTCCTCCCGGGTGAGCCTCGGAAGGAGGCCGGGAAGCCGACGGGCGATCATCGTCTTCCCCGAGCCGGGGGTGCCGCTCATCAGGAGGTGGTGAAACCCGGCGGCAGCGATCTCCGCGGCCCGCTTGGCCTTGGCCTGGCCCTTGACCTCGGCGAAGTCGGGGTAGGAGGGCGCGTCCTCGTCGGCTTCTCCAGGCATGACCGGATCGAGGGCCCGTTCCTTTTTAAGGAAGGCCAGGGCTTCCTCCAGGTTGCGGGGGGCAACGACCTCGACCCCCTCGACCAGGGCCGCTTCCCGGGCGGTCTCGGGGGGGAGGAGCAGCGCGTGGGGGCCGTCCCGCAGCGCGGCAAAGGCCATGTTCACGCCGCCCGCGACCGGCCTAAGCAGCCCCCCAAGCCCCAGCTCGCCGGCGATCCAGTGGGCCTCGAGGGCCGCTGGCGGCAGCACCCCCTGGGCCGCGAGCAGGGCCAGGGCGATCGGCAGATCGAAGCGCGGCCCCTCCTTTTTCAGGTCAGCGGGGGCCAGGTTTACGACGACCCGGGCCTGGGGGTAGGGGAGCCCGGCGTTCTTGATCGCCGCCCGCACCCGGTCGCGGGACTCGTTGACCGCGGCGTCCGGAAGCCCCACCACGGTGTACGAGGGAAGGCCGGGGCTGACGTCGACCTCGACCATCACCGGCACCGCCTCGAGCCCCCAAAGGGCGAAGGTCCGGGCCCTTGCGAGCATGGGCTCAGCCTACCGCGAGAGCGGTTTCGGGGAGGGTGCGTTTGACCCAGCACCGGCGCGTCAGGCGCGGTTCATTCCACGGTCACGCTCTTGGCCAGGTTGCGCGGCTTGTCCGGGTCGTGGCCGAGCAGCACCGCGGTCTCGTAGGCCAGGATCTGCAAGGGGATGACCGCGAGCACCGGGGAGAGCAGGGGGTGTACCGCGGGGATGGGCATGACCTCGTCGGCCTCGTCGGCCATCGCCGTATCCCCCTCGGTGATCACCGCGATCACCCGGCCGCCCCGGGCCTTGACCTCCTGGACGTTGGCGCGGGTCTTCTCGTACCAGGGTCCCTTGGGGTTGACCACCACCACCGGGAGGCGCTCGTCGATCAGGGCGATCGGGCCGTGCTTCATCTCCCCGGCGGGGTAGGCCTCGGCGTGGATGTAGCTGATCTCCTTGAGCTTGAGGGCCCCTTCGTAGGCGGTGGGGGCGTGGAGGTTGCGGCCGAGGAAGAGGAAGTCGCTGGCCTGGTGGTACTTGGCCGCGACCCGGGCGTAGTCCTCGGCGCGCTCGAGCGCCGCCTCCACCAGGCGCGGCAGCTTCTTGGCCTCGTGCAAGAGGGTCTTCGCGGTGGCGGCGTCGAGCGTTCCCCGCAGCCGCCCCAGCCGCACCGCGAGCAAGAAGAGCGCCGCGACCATCGCGGTGTAGACCTTGGTCGAGGCCACCCCGATCTCCGGCCCGGCGTGGATGTAGAGGGTGTCGTCGGCCTCCCGGGTGATCGTCGAGCCCTTGACGTTGATCACGCCCAGGGTCGCCGCGCCCTTGCGCCTGGCTTCGCGCAGGGCCTCCAGGGTGTCGATCGTCTCGCCGGACTGGCTCACCGCAACGAAGAGGGTCCGGGCGTCGGCCAGGGGGTCGCGGTAGCGGTACTCGCTGGCCACGTCGACCTCGACCGGGACGCGGGCCAGCCGCTCAATCAGGTACTTGCCCACCCAGCCGGCGTAGAACGCGGTCCCGGCGGCGACGATGTGCAGGCGGTCGAAGCGGGAGAGGTCGAGGTCCAAGTCCAGCCGTACCTCGCCGTCCTCCTCGTGGATCCGCCCGCCCAGGGTGTTCTCCAGCGCCCAGGGCTGCTCGAAGATTTCCTTCTTCATGTAGTGGGGGAAGCCGCCCTTCTCCGCCTGCTCCAGGGTCCACTCGACGGTGTGCACCCGCAGCGGTCGCGGCGCGCCGTCGAGGGCGGTGACGCGCACCCCGTCGCGGTGGACGACCGCGAGCTCGCCGTCCTCCAGATAGACGACCTTGCGGGTGAAGGGCAGCAGCGCGGGGACGTCCGAGGCCACGAACTGCTCGCCGTCCCCGAGCCCCACCACCAGCGGGCTGACGGTGCGGGCGGCGATCAGCGCGTCGTGGTCCTCGTGGAGCACCACCACCGCGTAGGCCCCCCTGGCCTGTTGCAGCGCGCGTCGCACCGCGGCCTCCAGGTCGCCGGTGTAGGCGTCGGCGATCAGGTGGGCGAGGACCTCGGTGTCGGTGTCGCTTTCGAAGACATAGCCCTTTTGGGCCAGCGCCTCCTTGAGCTCCAGGTAGTTCTCGATGATCCCGTTGTGCACCAGCGCCAGCTTCCCCGAGCGGTGGGGATGGGCGTTGCGGTCGGTGGGGGGGCCGTGGGTGGCCCAGCGGGTGTGGCCGATCCCCGCGTTCCCTGTAAGGGGACGCTCCTGGAGCGCGGCCTCGAGCACCGAGAGCTTGCCCGCGCGCTTTTCGGCCCGCAGCCCCTCCGGGGTCTTGACCGCCACCCCGGCCGAGTCGTAGCCCCGGTACTCGAGCCGCCTCAACCCCTCGATGAGGACGTCGGTCGCGTTCCTAAATCCCACGTAACCCACGATTCCGCACATCACGCCTCCCATCGGGGCACGCCGTGCCCCGTTGCCTTGGCCCTGCCCGCGGGTTGTCCCCGCCTCGCGGCGTGGGCTTTCCCCTTGGGCTTCGCTGGCGGGAGGGTGGGGCCTCACCCTGGCGGCATCCGCGGAATCCTTCGACCTTTCCCGGCGCTGCCGGTTATCCCGTTTCGGGTCCGCCACCTCGTGAGGAGGACGCGCCTCCCCCTGCGCTTCCCGCAACTAGAGAGTCTACCCCAGGCCGCGCGAAAGACAAGGTCAAAGGGCCGCGTTCGACCTTGACACCCGGCGAAGGCGCGGCGTAACCTGGGCTTCGGGCGTGCATGAGACCATCTTGAGTGCGCCCCAGGAGCGGGGCTGGGAGAGGAAACGCGGAAACTCGCCCCAGCGTCGTTTCCTGACACCGAGGAGGTGTGAGGAAGTATGAAGAGAGTAGGCCTACTGTTTGCAGGGCTACTGGCCGTGCTCAGCCTGAGCGTGGCCGGGGCCGTTAAGTTCACCGACGTGCCCCCCGGCCACTGGGCTGAGGAGGCCGTCTACAAGCTCGCCGACGAGGGCATCATCCTGGGCTTCCCGGATGGCACCTACCGCGGCAACGAGTACCTCACCCGCTACCAGGCGGCGCTCTTGATCTACCGTCTTCTGGAGCGGATTCGCTCCGAGATGAAGGCGGGCGTGGATCAGGAGACCCTGACCGCGCTGCGCAACGCGCTCCAGGAGCTCGCCGCCGAGGTGGCCTCGCTGGGCGTGCGGGTGAGCGCGCTCGAGGACAACGCGGTGACCAAGGCCGACCTGGAGAAGGCCCTGTCTCAGGTCAAGCCGGCGGGCATGGACACCGCCGCGCTCAAGGAGCTCGAGGCCAAGGTTGAGGCCGCGGCCGTCGCCGCCGACACCGCCCGCGCCCAGGCCGAGGCGGTCGCCGCCGACCTCGCCGCGCTGACCAGCAAGGTCGAGGCCAACGCCGAGAGCATTAAGGCCCTGAACGAGCTGGCGGTCCTCCTCAACCAGGACGTACTCAGCCTGCAGGACCGCGTTGGCGCGCTGGAGAAGCAGGTGGCCGCGCTCAAGAACGCCCAGCCCAAGGGCTTCGCCAAGGAGAGCGACCTCAAGGCGCTGACCGAGTACGTCCAGGCCCTCGCAGGTGACGTCGCCAGCCTGGCCGAGAAGCAGAAGGCCACCGAGGCCAAGGTCGCGACCCTCGAGCGCAACGCCTTCACCATCTCCGGCTCGCTCGGCCTGACCTACAAGGCGATCGACGCGATGGGCTTTGCTGGCTACGACATCGACCGCGTCATCGAGGGCAGCGCCTTCAGCACTGGGGACAGTAACAACAACGGTGAGGTCGTGGACGAGGCCGAGAACCTCGCCAGCACCGCCGGCAACACCAGCGCTAGCCTCTCCGTCAAGCTCCAGACCCAGAAGCTGACCGGCACCTCCAAGGGCGAGGGCGTCAACACCTACGACGAGCTCTTCCAGTTCAGCTTCAGTAGCTCGGCTTGGAGCAGCATCTCTGCGGGAGGCTCTTCCACCAACCTTTCCTTCAACGTGGACGCCGTGAAGACCACCCTGGGCATCGCCAAGGGCCAGCAGCTCAGCCTGCAGTTCGGCCAGGCGCCCACCGCCAAGTTCACCGAGTACGTCTTCGACAACGACGCCAACTCCTACGGCCCGGGCATCGTGGCCACCGTCACCGGCCTGCCGCTCGGCGCGACCCTGACCGGCGTCTACGGGAACAACGCTGCCCCCAGCAACTACGACTACTTCTACGGCGCCCGCCTCACCCTCGCGCCGATGAAGAACTTCTCCATCGGCGGCTCCTACGTGGCCCAGGACAGCCTGGCGAACCCCATCTACGGCGTCGACGCCAGCCTTGGCCTCGGGCCCATCGAGCTGATGGGTGAGTACTTCAGCGACGCCACCGCCGCGACCAGCTACTACGTCAAGGCCAAGGCCACCTTCGGCGCCTTCACCCTGGGCGGCAACTACCGCAACATCGCGGCTACCGTCACCAATACCAACCTGGCGTCGAACGACCTCTTCACCAGCAACAACGCTGCGCCCTTCGCCGCCGACCAGCAGGGCTACGGCGTTACCCTGGACGCGAGCTTCGGCGCGTTTGGCCTCTCCGGTTACTACGACGCCTACACCCTGACCAGCAACAACTACAGCGCCTACGGGGTCACCGCGACCCTGGGCCTCGGCGCCTTCTCGCTGAAGGGGTACTACAAGGCCGCGGCCCAGAGCGGCACGCCCCAGTCCTCGATTCCCGATCCTGCCCCCGGCACCGGGACGTACGAGAGCGCTTACGGCGGCCAGTTGTCCCACGATGGTGGCGCCGACAAGGCCTTCGTCAAGGGGCTGAACTTCACCGTCTCCTACAAGACCGACTACGTCGCCTCGCAGACCAACCTCGATGCGTACGGCGACTACAGCGGCAAGCTCGGTTTCATGAGCGTCAAGGTGCTGGGCGGGTACTTCGCCGACCTCACCGCTTCCACCAGCACCATGAAGTACGGCGTGAAGGTCGAGACCGATCCCTTCGCGCTGCCCCTCAAGCCCAGCTTGATGGGCGGCTACGTCGCGCGTACCACCACCGGTGGCACCGCCGAGACCAAGTGGTTCGCGGGCATTAGCTTCGACGAGTTCCTCTTCAGCCCGCACTCCACCTTCAAGGCCCAGTACGGCAGCTACACCGCCACCGGCCTTAACCTCATGGTGGGCAGCGCCGACAAGGCCTTCGATCCCTCGACCAACTACATCTACACCGATACCGCTGGCGCTGGCGGCACGCTGACCGGCTTCGAGCTCTCCTGGACCTACTGGGACCTCACCGCCAGCCTCGGCAGCTACATCGACAACAGCGGCAACTACGCCGACGCCTTCAAGATCAGCTACACCGTCGAGTTCTAAGGAAGGCATTCTGCGGGCCCCGGGTTTCCGGGGCCCTTTTTCTTTGCTATACTCACTCAGGTCGGCCCGAAGGGCCCGCTTGCCAATGAGCCAAGAGGCTCCGCTTGGAAGGGAGACATGATGAAGCTCAACAAAGGCGCGCTTTTAAAGGTCGTGGAGCAGCCGCACATTCGCTCCGACATCCCCGAGTTCCGCCCCGGCGACACCGTTCGCGTGCACTACAAGGTCAAGGAGGGCAACCGCACCCGGATCCAGGCCTTCGAGGGCACGGTCATCAAGATCAAGCGCAACGGGCTCAACACCACCTTCACCGTGCGCAAGATCTCCCACGGGATCGGCGTGGAGCGGATCTTCCCCATGCACTCGCCGTTGATCGACAAGGTCGAGGTCACCTTCCGCGGCAAGGTGCGCCGCGCCAAGCTCTACTACCTGCGCGAGCGCCGGGGCAAGGCGGCCCGGATCAAGCCGGACCACCGGCGCATGCTGCGCGGCAACAAGCGATAAGCGCCTGACGTGCCTTGCGGGCGGCCTTAGCTGGCCGCCCGCGCCCTTTGGTGCCAGGCCTGCAGGGGCTGGATCGTCGGCGCCTGGCTGCGCGCGGCGAGGATCGCCTTGAGGCTCCAGACCGCGGCTTCCCGGGTGGTGATGAAGGGCTTGCCGCGCTCCACCGCCCGGCGCAGCTCGGGGTGAGGGGCGAAGGCGATGAGCAGGTCGTAGTCGTCCTCGCTGGCCTGAAAACCGGCCTCCAGGTAGGCCGCCCGGGTCGCGGCATCGGCCTCGATGAAGCGCACCCGACCCCAGAGCGGCAGGACCTGACCGGCGCCGAGCTGGGCCTTGTAGTAGGCCAGGTAGGGGTCATGGTCGATCCCCATGCTTTCGCCGGTGGAGCGCATCTCCGGCCCCAAGAGGGGTAGGACGCCGGGGAACTTGAGCCAGGGGATGACCACCTCCTTGGCGGCGAAGAGGGGCGGGGTGGGGTCCTCGGTGAGGCCGATCTCGGCGAGGGTCTCGCCGACCGCGATCCGCGCCGCGTACTTGGCCAAGGG